>CAXBMX010000017.1:0-105242 GCA_963977055.1 uncultured Verrucomicrobiales bacterium | reverse complement strand
CGGTCAGCGGTCAGCGGTCAGCGGTCAGCGGTCAGCGGTCAGCGGTCAGCGGTCAATGAATCGCGCCTCGAGAGCAGCGCGATAATCCGGCGCGGCCGCCTCTCCCTCTGCGGGAGCCCAATCGGCGAATACCTTATCCGTATCATCATAAGGCCCCCTCTTGATCTCTAAAATGACCGTATCAGGGGAAAGCGCTAGGACTCCATGCCAAACCCTTTCCTCAATATCAATCATACCACCGACCGGTAATCGATGGATCGAAGTCACCTCTCCTTTCTCATCGAAAATCACGAATCCCAATTCGCCTTCCATCACCAAAATCGTTTCCGTAGCCCAGTCACGAGGATGTTGGTGAGGCTGAATATAGGTTCCCGGCTGCAAAATGTTAACCATGCGCTGAACCAAATCGTCTTGATGTCGGTGAAGGGGAATCAGCATCCGACCTCGGGGGCTCTGTCGCGATGCTTCAACACCCGCGTCTCTCATATCAGAAGACCATTCGAAAACAGAACCAGTCGGATTGGATAAGGCCAATTTCATAGACAAGGATTTCGCCCCGAAACCATTCAACTGCAATCTCAAGTTCACTGCCTCCCTTGATTGACTTTACCTCAATATCCATCATAGCATCTGTCGACTATGGAAGATCCAACGCCCCCTCCTATCGCCCCCGAAACCATCTCGCAGAAAAAGCCGGCATGGTCAAAGACACTCGGAATCATCGCTGTGATATTTGGCGCCCTCGGAACCTGCCAGGCTGCCATAGCTCCTGTCGCACTGATTTTCACCAAAAATCAAATGCAGTCCTACCTATCGGAAAAGAACGACCAAAATACGATCGATGGCTACGTTGAAAAACTCACTGCCCTATCAATCCAAAGTGGCATTATCTCAACTGTCCTCGGAATCGCTCTGCTCGTCGGAGGCATCATGCTACTCAAGCGCAAGCCTACCGCTTCGCCTGTGCTCAAGATTTGGTCAGTCGCCAAGATCATTGCCGGGTGTTACCTGACCTTTGCCAACATGTCGGTATCTAAACTTCAAATGTCCATCATGACCAACTCGGACGTCTTGGGCAACGAAGCTGAAATGATCACTCAGTTCACATCGATTGGAGTAATCGTTGGAGCCGTTTTTGGACTACTTTGGCTCGCCGCTCTTCCTGTGTTTCTCCTAATCTGGCTGAATCGCGCTCGTATCAGAGAAGATATCCGCAGTTGGTAGAGACAAAAAACCTCTCACATGCATTGGCATGGAGAGGCTTACAGGCACCGAAGAATAAACTATTTCGCTGCTTTCTTCTTCTTTTTCTTAGGTTCAGCAGGCTCTTCTTCCGGAGCGGGAGCGGGTTCTTCTTCCTTCGCTTCCTCAGCAGGGGCTGCCTCCTGAACTCTGACAGGACGAGCCACCGTCGGCCTCACCGCGAATTCCGCCACGTCGGCGGGCAGTTTTTCATTTCCAAAACGCTTTCCAAAAAGGTAGGCCACGCTTTGAAGCTCAGCCACGGCTTGCCTGTTATCACTGGCAATGCCCGGATCGTTTTTCTGAATTTCAAGGACAGCGGTCATCGCCATTTCAGCAAGCATTGGCTTGTTGCCAAATGCCAGCGTGAACGCCCGGTAGTAGTCATCGTGAGCCTTATCCGTCTCACCGTCAGCTGAATAAACCCCAGCCCTGAGGAACGCTAACTGCGCAAGTTCCGCTCCCGGCAGATTAATAAAATTCGGCGTCGATAGCAGCTCGGCATCACCTGAAACCGGCTGCTCATATGTCGCCAACGCTGCGCGAATCCCTTCAATATCTTTCTTTCCAAAAAGAGCCCACAGCTTCTGATATTCAAAAGACTTTTGATAATACGGCCCCATTTTTGTCCCGATTGTCGCCGCCACAGGCGCATCGATTAGCTTTGCCAACTCTTCATATTCTCCAGCCCGCAAAAGGCTCTCAAGCTGGTAGAAAAACGCCTCGAGGGCAAAATTCTGAGGGGCAGAAACGATGATCACATAGTTTCTCGCAACCTGTTCAAATGCCTCAGCCGCCTCCTCAAAGCGCCCGGCATCAAACATCGCACGGGGCTCCGCCAGAGCTTCGTTACGGGCATCGTACCGAATCAGCTTATCCAATCCCTCCCCACGGATAGTGCTGTAGGGGACCAAGTTTCCAGACGATCCCGAAGAAGTGGCAAAGAGAATCCCCTGATCATTTGACCCTTGAACATATCCTCTGGGATTGCCTCCCGCGATCAACCCAAGCGTCGCAGGAGTTTCTCTGATCTGAGCGTTCAATCCACTAACAATCAGCAATGATCCCGAAAACAAAAATAGTGCCAAATTTTTCATGATATCTTTCTTAAATTTTCTACGCGACCTCTTTTTTATTTCTCCTTAATCAGCCCCAAATCAAAGAGAACTTGTTGCTCTTCTTCCGGCGTGATCGCTAAGTCACTTTTCATTTCTTCGATGTCTCGACGAAGTCGACGCAGGGCTCCGGACGGTGCAACTTCATCAGTCCAATCGCTCCACTGAATCAGGAACTTCCGTGTCAGTTTATAAAGAGCCAACTCTCGCTTACGCTTATCCAATTGTTCCTCCTCCGTCGAAGCTGGCATCTTTTCGAAATCCGCAAGACTGTTCGGAATATAGCGCTCCCAAGCCTGCGTGACCCAATCGGAGAAACCGCCGTAGGTAGACACAACTGCCAGATAAGACTGATTTGCTTTGCCGGGATCACCCAATTCATCAAAAACAGTCCCCATCAGGAAACCGGCTTCAGCCCTCTTGGCGCGATCTCCTTTGAAGAAATTCTTCTGTTTATTAATGGTCCCAAGCTCTGCCAAGGCATCCTTCCACTCCTTATTCTTAATAAAGAGTTTAGCGAGATTCATATGAGCCTCAGGTACCAACTCAGCATCCTTATAGACATCAATGACACGACGGAATCTCTCGCGGGCCGCCTGAATCTTGCCGGGATCGGCCGCTCGCATCTCGATCAAACCGAGCTCCATCTCAGCCAGTCCCTTGAACACATCTGCCTCGGGATTGGTTCTAGCAAGCAACTCCTCAAAGTAGGGCACCCCAAGGAACGGGTTGTCCGTTCCTGCAAAATACCGGCCGATTTCCCGCAGGGCGAATTCCGAAAGGTTGCGCTTTTCGAACTTGCGAAGCTCCTCGAAAATTCCGCCAATCTGTCCTTCAATCACAGCATACTCAGGCGTGTCCTTTTCGACCCCTTTTCGTGACTCCTGAAGGACGATCACTTGTTGAATCTTCAACCAGGTAAACAAAGCTTGATTCGCTGGATCCATTCCCGGGAATTCCCCAAGTGTAGCGACAGTCGTCTCGACGCCGCGGATACGAACCGACGCTTCCGAGTAGGAACCAATCGCCTGACGGAGCAATGTGAGATCTTGCTGCTCAGGAGGCTTGCCACCTAGCAACAAAATCATCTTTTCAACCTGAACGAGCCCCTCTTCACCACGGTCAACCGATTCAAGGTGCTCAAGAGAGAATACCGAAATCTGAGGCTCATAGTAGGTTCCGACATAGTCAGGGAAATAGGCGTCATAAAGCTCAATCCCCTTTTCAATTTCTCCATCTTGGTAATACAAATCAGTGGCTTTCCAAAGCCCCTCACTGGCAATGCTCTTGTGATAATCCGTTCTCTCAGAATCACTTGATTGGGCCACACGGGATACCTCATACGCTTTGATATAGTTTTCCCTAGCCTTGAGGCGCCACTCTGCCTTTTGCTCATCTTCTCCCTTTGGAAGGCTACCAGCCTGAACCAGATAGGCATCTCCCGTAATATTAACCGTTCGGCCCAGCTGCACTGATTCCGGACGTTTTTCCTGAAGCTGCTCGGAAGCAGCGATCGCTGCGGGATAATCCTCCAAATTAAAACGGCCAATCGTCAGATCTGCCAGAGCCCTGTCGAGAAACTGTTCTGAATCCGGAAACTTTACCAAAAATTCTTCGTATTTCTCAGCGGAGTCCCTCATTTTTCCCAGGATCAACAGATTACTGCCCCGGTGAAACATGACTGGCTCGATATTCCCACCTTCAGGAAAGGCCTTAACATATTCAGCAAAAGGTTCCTGTGCCTCCTCGTGCATTTGCGTCGCATATAACGCCATGGGATAAAGGAAGTCCGCCAATTCTCGTTGCGAAGAACCCTCTTCAAACCGTCCGCGAACGGTCTCCGAGATGCTGATCACCTGAGCATAATCTTTCGCCGTGAAAAGAGACTGCAGCATGAAAGTGGAAACATTATTCCTCAATTCGTGGTCATCCGGCATTTCACCCTCGAACATCTCTCCGAAATACTGCGCTGCTGGGTAATCGCCCAGCATGGACGAAAGGCGCGCTGCCTCATGGAGAATCTCCGAACGGGCTTCAGCGGGGGCAGTTGGAAACTGCTCTACCAGATTCCAATAAATCACCCGTCCAGCACGGTAGTTCTCTAGGCTGACATAACAATTTGCCTGTACTCGAAGAGCCTCTGCATCGGGATGAAGCGGGGCTTTTTCTGATTCAGCAAGCTTGTTAAGCAATTGCTGATAGTGCGCAGGAACTTCCACTCCTGCATCTTGACGAGCAAGAGCCAGTTCCAAATCTTTCTTCACGTCTGCAAGTGTCGGAGAGAGAGAGAAGTAGCGCAGTGCAGACGTGTAGAGGCCAACTTTGGTCGATTCAAATCCCAGCTTTCTCAGACGCTCAACGAAACCAAAGCGATATTGATCTACTGTCGATAAGTTCAAAACAGAAGCATTCATATCGAGGAAGTCATGAACCTGCTCCTCTATCTTCTCCAGTTCGGCATCATCCACTCCTGGCTCCTTGGCCTTTTCTGTCCATGCCAGACCAAGCTCGAGAATTCCTTGCATCAGAAATTGGGGTGAAATCGCCTTCGTCTCACGAGTATCAAATAACTCCTGAATAGCCGCAATCCCCTCGGCCGTGCGCCCGACTTTCATCAATGCGCCACCAACCCGAAGCTTGTAACTCGCGTAAACCTGCTTCAGCTCATTCGGATCCGGATTGCTTCCCAAGTATTCCTCATAAAGTTGCAGCGCCCTCTCGTTATCACCGAGCTGAGCCTCACAGAAGCCGAGCTGAAACTTACCGAGGCTCATTCTCGCATTCTTGGACTTAATCGGAGACTCTACGAAATCAGCGATTTCATCGGATCGAACACAGATATCAAAGGCTTCCCTCGCTTCTTCCCAACGCTGTAGCGGCAAAAGTGTCATTCCATAATCGAAAAAGATGCCACCTGCCTGGGATCCATAGTCTTCGAAAAGAGTTTCGTGCCCTCCCGAAAGCTCCACCATGCGTCCGTACAATTGAGCCGCCTCGGCATTATTACCGAACATCGCCAACTGCCCTGCTTTTTCATAAAGCTGCTCGACACTGAGGTCCTCTATCGCCTCCTGGCTTAACGCGGGAGAAACAACAGTCAACGTCACCGCGACTACGAACAGCCCAGCTGCATTTTTGATCCAATCCATTTTCATCCTGAAAAAATTCTTTAAATTTGCTTCGTATTTACAACTTACTCTAGAACCCCTGTAGCCGAACATCTCTAATACCGACTTCGGCAAAACAATTCATCACATCTATAAAGCGCTGGCCAGCCACAGTATCGTCTACCTCCAACTCAACAGTCGGCCCGTTTCCGGAAACATTCGCCAATCCCCAGGCCGTAACATAAGTCGTAAGCCGATCCTCCAACATCACCAGCCTTCTGCTTTCGATGTCTGTATTGAGCAATTCAGATTCCATCAAAATTGCTCCAGCAGCATTCACTATGATCACAGGATGATCCAATCCAACTGGGCCCATTGCCCCTTCAGACAAGAACGGCATAGTCATTTCGAGATCCCCCTCCAGGGGATCCAGCGTAGAAGTTGCCACAAAGTAAATCAAAAGCAGAAAACTCACGTCGATCAGCGAAGAAATATCCAGCACACTCTGATCATCCCCGGTCTGATTCCGTCTTCTTTTGATCATTCTTCAGTGCATCGAAGCGCCCTTTCAGCGCCGCATTACCTACTCTTCCTGAAATCCAGAGATCGTTACTTTATTGATTCCAACGTCTTTGTCTGCCAAAGCATTCAGCACATCGATAAACCGCTGCCCTTTTGCCGCATCGTCAGCCGCGATAATAACCATTGGTTCTGAATCTGTCAGTGCCGCGCTCTCCGCGTAGGTCTTTAACCTATCCAACAATTGCGGAACTTTTCGGTTATCCGCATCCGTATCGAGAACTTCCTCATTGAGCACGATATGCCCAGCGCTGTTCACTTCTACGGTCATCTGGTCGATCTCCACATCAGTGGCCCCAGAAGAGGTGCTCGTAGGCATTGTCATCCCCAGATCCGCTTCTTTGGGATCCAAGGTCGAAGTCACCAGGAAATAAATGAGAAGAAGGAAACTGACGTCAATCAAAGACGACATATCCAATGTGGGATCTTCCTCTACGGGAGCTCTTCTGCGAGAAGCCATAAAATCGTTAAAACGCTAAATTCAAATTGTTCAATTTTTTTCCACGACATAACTGCCGAAAATGACGTCACTAACTCCTGCGTCACCGGCAGCCTGCACCACTTTCTTAATGACTCGGGTCTCAACACCCTTGTCAGCCCGCAAGTTCAACCTTGTCGGGAGTCCAGACGCATCATTCCGAATTCGGGCCTGATCCACATATTCCGTGATCGCATCGGTTGAGGACAGCTCAACTTCGTCCTGAGCCCAAATTGAGCCATCGGCCAGAACATTCACCACAACTCGACCCGTGGAATTCTTTGCCACTTGAGCGTTTTTCGCCGTAGGAGGCTGCACCCTTTTGTCGATCTGCACAATAATCAGGTGGGAACTGACCATGAAGAAAATGAGAAGCAGAAACACCAGATCAATCATGGAAGACATATCCATCTGAAGCTCTTCACCATCGGCGCTCTCAGTCGCCATTCTCAATTTCTCAGACGCCATAATGTCTACTCTTAGAACTACAAGGTTTTCCTGCCGCGGTCGATTTCTTTAAAGGATTGATCAAAATCAACCCTCGGAAATACCTTCTGGAACCTTAGCGAGCTGCTGATCCGCATTCACCGCAGCGACCGCGTAATCGAGTCCTTCAATAGCTGTCTCTTGAGCTTCGCTCACCAGCTTATTAAACCGATTCTTGAAAATGTAGAAGCAGAAGATACTCGGGATCGCCACCACTAAACCACCAGCCGTGGTCATCAGTGCGATTGAAATATTTCCCGCAAGCGCACCAGGATCGGCTCCCCCGCTAAGACCCATGGTGTCGAACGCCATGATCATACCGGCAACGGTTCCGAACAGTCCGATCATCGGAGCGGCTTGAGCAATAACAGAAAAGTATCCGATCCAGGACATGTATCGCGCGTTTTCCCGAATCGTAAAATCAGCAATCGCATCTTCGACCTTGCTGCGACCAAGAGTCTCCGGGTCGGTGGCGTCTACCAGAGGATAAGCAGTGGCAACGAGGCGGCCCAAATAGGAAGGGTCAGTAGCAGAAATATCAATCGAACTCCGAACCCGGACATCAGACATATTACTGACAATGATTTCCTTCAATTCATTTGGAGCGAACTTCTTCTTCGAAAGCTGAAGCGCATTGAATACCGCCAAGGTAATCATCATGACGGAAAGAATTGCGATCGGCACCATGAAAATGCCAGCATCCCAGATCTTATCCATCAGGGTTTTTGTCTCTGCGACCGCAACTTCTTCGCCGCCATCCTGAGCATACAATTCAGGAGCAACAAGGGCGATCAAAAGGATAATGCCGAGCGAAAGAAGATGACCTTTGGATCGGAGGAATGACATCGTAGGGGACATAGGAGGGATTTTGTTTTGCTTGATTACTGTTAAGGTGGTCGTTCTTCGGATATTTCCCGAAATCTGTAAAGAAAAAAAGGGAAATCGGCACCACTTAATTAAAATTGGATGAAGGACCGGTAATTTCAAGAAATACATCTTCCAAATCGCGATCCTGTCCCACTTCGAATTTCTGCCGAATCTCGGCTATGGTCCCCAACGCCACCAGTTTACCGTGATTGATAATTCCGACTCGATCGGCAAGCTCTTCTGCTACGTTTAGAAGGTGAGTTGAGAGAAACACGGTCACCCCTGCCCTGCTGCGGGCTTTCAGCTCCTCTTTCACCACTCTCACATTCCTGGGATCGAGCCCAACCATTGGCTCATCAATGATGATCACCTCGGGATCATGAAGTAAGGCCGAAGCAATGGCAAGGCGCTGCCGAGTGCCGTGGCTCAAATTTTCGATCCTCTGCCGGGCATAGGGAATCAAAGAAAACTGCTCCATCAGCTCAGGAGCCCTCTTTTTGGCCAAGGTGTGCTCAACCTCAAATAAGTCAGCGATAAAGGCCATGAACTCAACCGGCGTCAACTTATCGTAAAATTCTGCCACATCGGGAATATAACCAATTCGGCGTTTTGCTTCGATAGGCTGCCTCACGATATCGAATCCACAAATTTCCGCATGACCTCCAGTTGGATTCATCAATCCCGTCAGGAGTTTGATTGTCGTCGTTTTTCCCGCCGCATTCGGCCCCAGGAATGCAAAAAACTCACCTGGCTCAACTTTTAGATTGAGCTGGTCCAGCGCCAGCAGATCGCCGTAGCGCATCGAAAGGTCTTTAATCTCAATCATCCTTTGTCACTTCCTGCCTGGTTTCGATAGGCCTCCAGAGGAACCAGTATTTCCGAAACCGCCTCAAAGCCTAAATCCGTTTCAATGCGCAGCGGCTCCCCCACTTCGCTGAGGTAGACCCGAAGTGTCAGACCCTGCTCAACCGCACGCAAAATCAAAAGGTAGGCCCTCATGTCCCTCCCCCCAAAAGAGAAGCTCCCCATGCGGGCTTCATTCTCCCATTTTAATCCATTCGGATCGATCGAATACTCATTTAACATTGCCCCGATCGGTAACATACTTAGAGGCAGCGATGGCCCGCTCTCGGTCTCCCCACCGAATTTGAGCACCTCTTTGCCAGCAATCGTAGCACGGGCACTCACTGCAAGCGGATCACCCGACAAGGCCAACTGCGCCGTCATCATGCGCCGGGGAACACGAATGGAAAACTCGGCCTCTTGAAGCTCAATCGTGTCATAAAAGTCCACCTGACCTTTCCAAAACAGATCAACCGTCGTCGCTTCATAGGCCGGCTCATATTTCTCAATCGTCCCGGACATTGAAAGAGAATTGGAAAACTTGCCGCTGATCAAATTCTCTCCGGATCCACCGGCGATTGTGATCTGCCCCTTTCTGATACCGTTCTCCAACAGCGTCATCGAAGTGGAGTCATTCCAACCGAAAAAGACTCGATACACTTCACGGGGATCAATCTGGGCCATCCGCGATTCAGGAGGAGCCCAAACCACAGCACACAGCCAGCCCATACTCCCCAACCAGAAAAAAACGACAATAACAGTAAGGATGCGCGGCAGCATTTGCCGTCAGTCTAACACAGCCATGAAGGAAGGAACAACCCTCTTCAATCTTCGGGCCTGGAACGTGAAACTCGATCCATACGCCCCTTCTGCAGGGTTCCCGCTAACCCTGTTCACTATGCCCCGCCCGCAAGGCGAGCAAAATGGCCTTCTGCGCATGCAATCGGTTCTCAGCCTGCTGGAAAATCTCATCCGAATGAGCCTCCAACACTTCCTCAGTGATCTCCTTGCCACGATAAGCGGGCAGGCAATGTTGAACGATCGCCCGGGAATTTGCCATCTCGACCAGCTTCTGATTGATTTGAAACGGCGCCAGAGATTGCAATCGCCCCTCCGCCTCGGATTCCTTGCCCATGCTGACCCATGTATCGGTATAAAGAACGTCCGCATGCTGAACCGCAAATTCCATGTCCTCAGTCAGAACCACTGGCGCCTCACCTAATCGTTCCATGAACGCAGCATCGGGCTGAAATTCCAAAGGTGCCGCGATGACCAACTCAAAGCCCAAACGCTTCGCAGCCCAGGCCCAGGAACGCCCCATGTTGCAGTCACCGTCTCCAGCAAAAACCACCTTCTTGTCCTCCCAGCCACCAAGCTTTTCCTTAATCGTCAAAAGGTCGGCAAGAATCTGACAAGGATGCTCTTCATCTGTCAGCGCGTTGATGGTCGGAACCCCACTGTAGTCGGCAAAATCGACCACATCCTGCTGATCAAAAGTTCGGATAATCGCACCATGCACCATTCGCCCCAGCACCCGTGCCGTGTCCTTGATCGGCTCACCCCGCCCGAGTTGCACGTCATTCGCATTCAAAAACATGGGCCGGGCTCCGAGTTCGTGAAGCCCCACCTCAAAACTGACCCGAGTCCGCGTGGATGATTTGGTGAAAATCATCGCCCAGGTTTCGCCAATCAAAGGCTTGGCACCTTCACTCGAACGAGCCGCCTTCACTCTGGCAGCATCGGCCACCAGCAGTTCAATCTCAGCTTTATCTAAGTCTTCAATTCCTAATAAATGTTTCATCACTTTCAGAAAATTCCGTTTTAACTAATTCCGTTTTAACTATTAGCCATTCCAGCCAGCACCGAATGGAATTTGCTCAAGGCTTCATCGACTTCGGCATCGGACACGTTAAGTCGCGGCAACCACCTTACGACCCGCTCTCCAGCAGGAACTGTCAGCATGCCTGCCTTCATCATTTCCGACACCACAAACAAACTCGGTGTTTTCCCGGATTCTGAAAAACCCGACACACCGGCAAAAGCTTCCTCATTCAATACAAAGCCCAACATCAAACCGACTCCGCGGAGAGAATCGATCAAAGAAATATTCCAACTGGAAACCGCTTCCCGGATTCGAGCTTCCTGGCGCCTCACATTGGCAAGAGAGCCAGAGCGTTCAATCTCCTCCAACACTGCTAGCGATACCGCCGAACCAAGCGGAGTCCCTCCAAAGGTCGAGCCGTGAGTCCCTGGACCCAGTGCCCCTTCGCATTCATCGCTGGCCCAGATCGCACCAATAGGAAAGCCACCCCCGAATCCTTTGGCCCAACTCACTGCGTCCGGTTCAACATCGAGACCACTTCCTTCCAGAATCGTTCGCCAGCCACACCAGTCTCCAGTCCTGCCGGCGCCGCACTGCACCTCATCAAACATCAAAAGAAGATCATACTTCTCCCGCAACTCCGCAGCGGTCGCCATGAATTCAGGGGTTGCCGAATTGATCCCGCCCTCTCCCTGAATCGGTTCAAACATGATCGCAGCAGTCTTGTCAGACACGGCTTCCCGCAACGCTTCGGGATCGTTGAAAGGAACATGCAAAAATCCAGGCAAAAGAGGATCAAACCCTATCTTCACCTTTTCCTGAGCTGTCGCGGCAATGCCTCCAAGAGTCCGGCCATGAAACGACTGCCGGCAAGTGATCACTTCATTTTTCGAAGTCCCTTTCCCATACTTATCGAAGGCCCGCTTTCGAGCCAACTTGATCAGGCTATCGTTTGCCTCCGCACCACTGTTGCAAAAGAAAACTTTCCCCGGACGAGCCATCATCTTCTTGACCACAAACCGCGCGAGCTCCGCCTGTTCCCGAATCAAATACAAATTGGAACAATGAATCAACTGAGCCGACTGAGTTGCCAGCGCACGTTGCATCACTTCGGGACAATGCCCTAGAGAACAAACAGCGATACCTGTCGCAAAATCCAGATACTTTGCGCCATCCTCATCCCAGATGTAACCGCCTTCCCCGCGCGAGAACGTAACAGGAAACCGCCCGTAGTTCCCCAACACGTATTTCTCTGTCAATTCCGCTGTGGTTGCGTCTTCCATCATTTAACGATCTCCGTCCCGATGCCCTTTTCAGTAAAAATTTCCAGCAATAGAGAGTGCGATATCCGCCCATCAATCATATGGACTTTACCAACGCCGGCATCCAGCGCTTCGACGGACGACTTTACCTTCGGGATCATTCCTCCGCCAATCGTTCCATCGTCGAGCAGGCCTTTCACCTCATCGGATTTTAATGAATGAATCAGCGAACTTTCATCGGAAGGGTCGTGCATCAATCCTAACACATCGCTCAAATAGACAAGCTTTGCTGCTTTCAATTCAGCAGCCAGGGCACTGGCAGCGAGATCTGCATTCACATTCAGACTGAGGAGAGTTCCCTTCTCTGAAGCGATCGGCGATACCACCGGAACAATCTCTGTCGCCAGCGCCGCCTGAATTCGCGAAAGGTCGAAACCAACTACCCTGCCAACCCGGCCAAGTTCGACCTCGCGGTTTTCTTCTTGAGACCATCCCGTGAGACGCTCCCCGATAAAAGCTTCGTTCCCGGGCACCCCGATGGCTCGGCCACCGAAGCTCTCAATCCCTTCTACCAGGCTAGGATTAATCTCACGGCTGAGCGTTTTCTCCACGATATCCATCGCCTCATCCGTCGTGACCCGCTGCCCTCCGACGAACTGAGCCTCAAGCCCCGCCTTCTGCATCGCCGCCGAAATCGCTTTCCCTCCTCCATGCACCACCACTGGATTGATTCCGGCTACCTCCATGAATACGACGTCTCGCAACAGCCGTTTGACCAGGGCAGGATTTTCCATCGCACTTCCGCCGACCTTGATAAGAAAAGTCTCGCCCCGAAACTGCTGCAAGTACGGCAGCGCCTCCAAAAGAACGGAGGCCTTTTCAATCTGCTGTTGGAAAATGGATGCCATAGGGAAAAGAGAAGCGGAAATGATGACGGAAATCCCTGCGTGAGCAAGAAAAGATTCCGCCTTGTGGGCAGGAACGAAGGCCCGGTCAGCGTTTGCCCGCTTTGCGATTTAACGCGTACTCCTCGCGGTTAAACTCAACATACTCGGGCGACAAATCAGAAGTCCAAACATTGAATTCACCCTTTCCAAGATTCAGGTCAATTCCGACAGTAAACTCGGACTCCTTCACCGCGGCCGATAACTTGCGAATATCAGTTTTCGCCGCGACACCGTTCTGGGCCGAAAGCACGCCGTTGAGATAAATATCCACCATCTCCTCCTTTACCCGCGCCCCGGAGTATCCCACTGCGTGAATGATCCGCCCCCAGTTTGGGTCATTTCCATTCCACGAACACTTCACCAGTTTCGAATTCGCAACGGCTCGAGCCACACGCTCAGCATCCATATGCGAGGCAGCTCCCCTTACCTGAACTTCGACCAACTTGGTCACGCACTCACCGTCAGCCACAATCTTCTTCGCGAGACAAAGCATGACCTGGGTGAGCGCCTCCCGGAATTCAGCACTGCCAGCTCCCCCTCGAGTGATTGTTTTGTTTCCCGCCTGATGATTCGCCATCACCACCACCGTGTCGTTGGTGCTCATGTCACCATCGACGGAAATACAATTGAACGACTGGTCGACTGCTTCGCGAGTCGCAGCCACGATCTCAGCCTTAGTCACGGCAGCGTCAGTCGTGATGAAGCACAGCATCGTAGCCATGTGAGGATTAATCATTCCAGCCCCTTTTGCGATCGCACCAATCTTAATCTTGGAGCCCCCTATCTTAACGGAAATTGCAATTTCTTTCGGCTTCGTATCACTGGTCATGATAGCCCTTGCCGCCGCAGCGCCGTCGTAATCCAACGAATCTACCAATGGCTGAATTTTCGACTCGATTCTCTCTATCGGCAAGGGAACCCCGATTATTCCCGTCGAACAAATTTGAACTTCACGCTGCTTCAGGCCCAGGGCCTTACTTGTCGCACTCGCCATTGCCCTGGCATGCAACATTCCCGGATGGCCAGTGCAAGCATTTGCGTTCCCACTGTTAACGATTACCGCCCGAGGATCCGCCGATTTCAAATAACTAGATGAAAGCCGGACTGGTGCTGCACACACTTCGTTCTGTGTATATACAGCATATCCTACCGTTGGAAATTCAGAGTAAATCAACGCCAGATCGAGACGATCATCATCAGGATTTTTAATTCCACAACTGATCGCAGCAGACTTAAAGCCGTCCGGGGCACAAATTCCCCCTTCTATTTCTATGACTCTTTTTCCCATGAACGATTCAGCCGAAGCACATTAATAATTTAACAACCCACAATCTTCCGACAGACCGCACATCACATTAAAGCTTTGGACAGCCTGGCTGCCAGCTCCTTTACCTAGATTGTCCTCTGCGCTCGACAAAATCAACCTCCCTGTCCGAGAATCGACAACCCAACCCACGTCGACAAAATTTGTCCTAACAACGTTTTTGGTATCAGCAAAACATCCTTCACCTAAAATCCTAACAAAACGACTGTCCCTATAGAAAGAAGAAAAAGTCTCCGCCACCTTCTCAGAAATCGAATCGCTATCTCCGGCCGGCGCACAAAAAATAGTAGTCAAAATACCCGCAGTTACTGGCATGAGGTGAGGCACAAAACTAATCACCACTTCTTCACCACTAGCGATAGAGAGCTCCTGTTCGATCTCACTGAGATGCCGATGCTTGGGCGCCCCATAGGCTCGTAAACTCTCATTTACTTCGCCAAAAATCAGCGATGTATCAGCTTTCTTTCCCGCTCCGCTAGCCCCGGAGAGGCTCGAAACCACGATACTGGCGGGCTTGATCAACCCTGCCTTCAAAAGCGGAACCAGAGGAATCAGAATACTGGTTGGATAACATCCCGGGGAAGCGATCAGGTTCGAGTTTGTGATTTCATCTCGATAAAATTCGGGGAGCCCGTAGACAGCCTCATCCAATAAATGCGGTGCAGGATGGGCCTGCTCATAGAACTCTTCGTATACTTCCGGACTGCGAAGTCTGAAATCGGCACTCAAGTCGATCACTTTGATACCTCCCTCCAAAAGAGGAACGGCATACTCTGAAGCGACACCGTGAGGCAGCGCCAAGAATGCAACGCTGGCTCCGGTAGCCACAATCGCATCGATATCCGGGTGCATAAAAGCGAGCCCCTCAACCCCATCTGCCCCTTTCAGTCTTGGAAAAAGATCGGCGAGAGGGCGGCCTGCTTCTTGACGGGAAGTCACCGAAACGATTTCCACCTTCGGGTGCATCACGAGCAATCGGATCAATTCCTGACCCGTGTATCCGCTGGCACCTACGACCGCGACTTTGATATTCTCGTTACCCATGGGCCGACTAGCATGACACAGAATTTCTCTGAGTCGAAAAAATCTTCTGCTTTGAAAATCCTTTTTTGAAACATAACGGAGTTGCGGAATGGAAAAATCAGTTCACACTGAGCGCTCGCGAATTTCCAATCGCGATAAAAGGTCGGCGGGACGTGGCGCAGTCTGGTAGCGCACCACACTGGGGGTGTGGGGGTCGCAGGTTCAAATCCTGTCGTCCCGACCATCTTTTTTTTGGCAAAGCCAAGATTTAGAAAATTCCGGACGGGATGAAGATCCAGCTTCAGTCCGAGTTGTGCCCGGGAAAACAGCGAATCCCTTCCCTTCGCCTACTCCATTTCACGCATCAAAAATGCCACTATCGCTGACCGGCATGGCGAATACCGCCTTCTATAACGGGGGAAGGTGCCCTTTATTATGGTAATTATAATATAAATCTTGCGGGAACATTTCATTTCTGTTATAATTTCCATAACACAAACATTTGGGTGCCTGAAACACACTCATACCACTCCGCTACCGCGGAACCCCTCTGTTGATTTGATCAGCAGATTACCGAGAAAGAAAACTAAATGAAATGGATTGTAGCCATCCTTGCGGGGGCTGCACTCGTCTCGACAATTGTCCCGACGGGTGTCCGCGCAAGTCAATTTGGAACCGGTTTTGCCATTAGCCCTAAGGGTTATCTGGTAACCTGTTATCACGTCATCCACGAGGCTGACCGAATTATCGTGCACACCAACAATCAGGCTCTTCCCGCCCGAATCGTTGCTCTCGATCCGCGAAATGACATTGCCATTCTCAAAGTGGATGGATGGAACGGAAAATTTCTCGGTCTCGCCCCTGCTGCAGAAGTAGGCTATTCCTCCGAAGTTACCGCGGCGGGCTTCCCCGACCCGACGGTTCTCGGAAAGAACCCAAAAATTTCCAAAGGCTTCGTGAACGCACTCACAGGAGTTAGAGACGACCCCCGTTTTCTCCAGGTCTCCGCACCGGTCCAACCCGGAAATTCAGGCGGTCCGCTCCTCTCCAATTCCGGACGTGTCATCGGAATTGTCGCAGCCGGACTGAATTCAATGAATCGTTTGGAACAGGGTGGCTACCTTCCCCAATCAGTCAACTACGCCATCAAATCAGACTTGATCTATCCTCTTCTAAAAACCGCCGCTGTTCCGATTCCGAAATTTGGCACCCGTACCAGCGGTCACGAAAAACAAGTCACCCGCGCGATTGAGTCCATCGCCCTGATTGAAGGGCTCAAAGGCACCTCATCAACTTCAGACCTCCGCCCTCTTTCGACGCAAGCCAGTCCAAAACCTTCCCCGGCATCAACAAAACCATGGATTTTTCCCAATTCCCACGCTCGCCCTCTTAGCATGAACGAGGTCCAGCCCCTGAATCGTGAGGGCTTGTGGCGAGCGCGAAATGAGATCTACCTGCGCCGCGGATTCGTTTTTAACACACCCCAAGGCCAGCATTTTGCAGCTGAATTCGGCAATCAATATCACCCCATGACCCCTTCGGTAGAGACTGTCCAGCAACAGTTTACCCCTGTCGAAGTTGCCAACCTCCAGCTGATTTCCCACTACGAGACGCAAGTGACTCGCTAAGGCGCTCTGATTCCACCATTCGCAATCTCCATTCCGCGCGCTATATTCGCGCGCCGTGCCTGAAAACCCGAAATCTTCAGGTGATCGCTGGCAACGCAGATCACCAAAGCGCATCTTCAGATGGCTGATCCGGTTCTTCATCTGGTCAGTCGTGATCACGGCCGTGTCCATCGCCCTCGCAGGTCTCGTCGCATGGATGGGATATCTCAATCGAGTCCGCATCGTCAACGATGCCCTGTCGGTGTTCGTTGCGCCTTTTGACGTCACCCTCGATGAGATCGACTTCAGCCCTCTTGGTGAAGTGAAAATTGAGGGGCTTTCCCTCTCCCCCAAAAATTCATCATCCACCCATCCTCTCGCTACCATTCCCGAAATCCATCTCACCTACGACTTCGGAGAACTGCGAAAAAACAAAAAGATCAAGAACCTGCAACTCAAGCAGCCGGAATTGTTTTTTGATCAGCTTCACCTCGATGCGCTTGCCAATAAAAGTGGCAGCAGCGAAGCCGCAACCTTCGACCTTTCAACGCTTGCCATCTTCACTGAATCTCTGTCTGTGACCAACGGCATTGTAGAGATCGATCTGGAAGGTCTGCCACATATCAAAACCGGTTGGGATTTTGAATCGCCCCCACTCGAATTCGATGACGATCATCTGACTTTAAATCCAATCGTGCTTACTCTCAACGAGGTGGAGGTCAAAAATCTAGGTAACTTTGGCGGCGCCACGGCAACCGTCCGGGTCAGCCGCGACTTGAATACCATCGATGTCACAAGCATTACAATCGATGGAACCCATCTTGAAATCACCCCGGAATTTCTGTCGCGATTTGCGAAAAAAAGCGAAACGAACAAACCAGACTCAACAGGGTCAATTCCGCCACCAAACCCTGTTGAACTGCGTCTACGCCAGTTGGTTGTCGGAGCAAGCTCGATCCGTGCCACCGGGTTTGATGGGGGAAATGACTTCCCTGCTTTTCCAGATGTCTCATTCGACACTCAATTTGATGGCGAAGACTTACTCCTTTCCAACAACAGCTGGAGCAGCAGCACCCCAATCAACCTGACCGTCAAAAACCTGGCGATAGGAGAAGGCAAAGCGGCACTTATTTCTATCGACTCACTCGATTTTTTCGCCGAATCTGCCACCGCGCTGATCCACGAACGCGAGGTATCTCGAATCGATATCACAGGCCTTGATGCGATCGCTTCTGACAACTCCTTGGCAGGTTTCATCACCCCTAACAGTCCTACTGGTCAGGCGAAAGAAAGTAGCTCCGACACCCCCTGGAAGATAAAACATCTCGAGATTGCTGATGGCAGTCTCATTCTCGCTGACCTAACAATCAACAAATCCACTTCGCCTCGAATCGAGTCACACTTTGACGCCCAACTGAACGACCTGCATTTCGGCCCGGATGGATTTGAATCCGATGGCAATCAAACCATTCAGTTGGAACAAACTCGTATCACCGCGCCCGGATTAACGGCGGCCGACGAACCTCTCGTCGAGATCAACCGAAGCGAATTCAAGGGCCGTTGGTCCGAATTCAATTTTGACAACACCATTCGTCAGATCACGCTGCAGGGCCCTAGCATCAATCTTACTGATAACACCCTCGGTGAATGGCTACACCCTTTGGAAATGCCGGCTCAAACCGGACCAGTCAACCGGCCGACTTACAAGGTTGAGAATCTCAAAGTAACAGGCGGAAAACTGACCGCTGATTCAAAATTCGCCAGGGGCAAAGTCCCCAAGATCTATTCAGATTTTAACATCACCACCCTTTCAGGGGAAGATACTCCCCCCTATTCCTATCGGCTAGCCTTGCAAAGCTTTCGACTACGAAATCACCCCGTCTTTTTCGAATTTGAAGGCCCACCGGCACCCCCTTCGCTTTCATCCGAAGCGTTCCCATCGCTGGGATTTTCTCCGGTCGCAGAAGAAGACGTTGCCACGATCAGAGAAATCGAAGTTCTTGCCACGGCCGAAGACCTGCAGCGGACTCGCTCCATCGAAAGAATCAAACTGACAGGAGCCATGCTGCGAATTGGCGAAGGGCTCAAATCGATCGTCGACACGTCGACGGTAAGCGTTTCTGAAAATACCTCCCCCCCTCCCACCGGATCCGATCCGATTAAGAATGCTGATGCGCCGCCTCCCCAGCCAGCGTGGATGGTTGAAATGATCGAGCTAACCCAAAGCCAAGTGAGGTTTGAAACTCTTATTCCACAGGTTGAAGGCCTCGAATTCGCTATCGAGACTCGCCTCGAAAAAGTCCCCTTTTCTGCAGAAGGAATCCTTTCTCAAGACACACTACAGAAAGTCGAACTCGCCAATATCGAAATTAAAGACCCCTACAATTCCTTCATCACGGTGGCGGAGCTTCCCACTATCTTCGTGGAGTTCTCGCTGGCTGGAATCGCTCAACAGCAGGTGAAAAAGATCGACCTCATCAACCCCTCTCTCTACGTCGGCCAGGGTCTGTTCTGGTGGATCGACTATCAGCGGAATTTCCGCGCTCAAAATGAGGGAGCCAGCATCGGTCTCGAAGAAGGGGGCCCTATCACCGGCACGCCTCCTACCGAGATACCAATACCACCAGAAACTGCCCTCTCCCAACCCGACTGGGTCATCGATACCATCACTGCGAGCGCGGGAAAAATCATCATCGCCCCCACCGGCGTCCCCATTGGAATGGTCCCGTTTCCATTCAATGCCACCACCAACATGCGTGATGGGGGAATCGAACTGAAGCTCAATATACCAGGGGAAGATTACGTCTACGAATTCCCCGATTACAAAGTGAACCTCTACGGAATCACTGGCGACGTTGAATTCAACGTTCCGGTTCAGCAAGTAAACAACAACATCGTCCAAACATTCACCCTGAAGCGTGCTGTCTGGAAAGATTTTGAAGCGGACGACCTCTTTCTCACAGTGACTTTCGATTCCGAGGGCGTCTACGGAGAGCTCGGGGGGTCGGCTTACGACGGATACGTCAACGGTCAGTTCAATTTTTACCTGAACGACCCGGGGAAATGGGATGCCTGGATCACTGGAAGCGATTTCGACACCGGCCCACTCACTGAGGTGATTATACCCGACAATTTTCTCATGGAAGGAGGCCTCTCGCTCAAAATTATTTCAGAAGGCCGCAACAAAGCCCTCGGAAAAACCACTGGTGAGTTCGCCGCCACCACACCCGGATGGTTTGATGTCACGAAGTTTGACAAAATCCTGGAAGAACTCCCCCCCGAATGGACCAACCTCCAGCGCAGCCTCACCGAGCTCGGTCTCATCGCTCTGAAACGATTTGATTATGATCAAGGCACCGGTAATCTCTCTCTACAGGGGCAGGAAGGGGAAATGAAATTCCTCTTTTCTGGAGACTACGGCACTCGCGAACTGAACCTTCACCTCCACGATAAACGCAACATCGAGAAAAACGGCGAAACCACAACCGTGGCCGGACCGGCTCCCGAAGCAGCAGCCCGGCCAGCAACGGCCCATCAGTGACCGATTCCCCTATCAATCCCATGCGACTTCGAAATTATCGATATTTGATGGCGATCATTCCTGCTCTGGGAATGACTTCCTGCCTACCCAATTTCGATGTCAATGTGGCAACGCCTGAGCCAATCAAAGTCGATCTTTCCATGGACGTTCATGTCTATCAGCATGGAGAAAAGGACAAAGAGGAAGCCGAAAAACAGACTTCCTATCGCGGTGCGATGGATTCCCGTCGCAACCGAATGGCTGAGATCCAAGAACTAAAAAACAACCGTTCCATCGGAGAGAACAGACAGGGAAAGCTCACCGTCCGCAACAAGCCGGCCGGAGAATACGGCGACTACGTTGCCAAAACAGTGGAAGACGAAAACCACGATCGGGAAGTACTGATACGGCACGAAGCCGATGAGAAAAGCACTTCCACCTCCGAAATTCGCGGGGAGCAATGGCAACACTGGCAACGCAAATCTTTTCCCGGCGAATGGATCGAAGTGGAAAAGAAAAGTGGATCTGGTTTCGAATGGATCCAAAAGCAGGCTGTCAATCAACCCTAGCGCCATCCGGGTGATCCTGCCTATTTTGCCATTTCGCTGCTGGAATTCGACTCAAAGCTGCATCACTCTATAGCTCACGGCAGTCAGCCGCTCACCGCTTTGAACATGCGTCAGATCCTCGTCACCTCCGCCCTCCCCTACGCCAATGGCCACATTCACATCGGCCACCTCGTAGAGTATTTGCAAACCGATATCTGGGTACGCTTTCAGAAGATGATGGGCAATCGCTGCCTCTACATTTGTGCGGACGACACTCACGGAACCGCCATTACTATCCGAGCACAAGCCGAAGGTCGCAGCGAGGAGGCGCTCATCGCTGAAATGAGCGAAGCGCATCAGCGCGACTTTGCCGGTTTCGGAATCGAATTCGACAACTACGGTTCGACCAATAGCGAAGAGAGCCGCGCGGTCTGTCATGAAATCTGGGCGGCACTGCGCGAAGCTGACATGGTCGTTGAGCAGGAAATCGATCAGCTCTTCGACATCGAAAAAGGCGTCTTCCTCGCCGACCGATTCGTTCGCGGCACTTGCCCAAACCCGGAATGCGGCTCCAAAAATCAGCCCGGAGACAACTGCGACAAGTGCAATGCCACCTACACCCCGGCAGAGTTAATCGATCCTGTCAGCACCATGTCAGGCAGCACGCCCGAAATTCGTACAGCGAAGCATTTATTCGTCCAGATTGAAAAGCTTCACGACTTTCTGACCGAATGGACGCAGTCGGGCACCTTGCCGACAGAGAGCGCCAACTACCTCAACAATTTCTTCCTGACCGAACCACTCAAGGATTGGGATATTTCACGTCCGGGACCCTACTTCGGATTTGAGATCCCTGATTCACCCGGAAACTACTGGTATGTGTGGTTCGACGCTCCGATTGGTTACATCGGATCGACCCGTCAATGGTGTGATAGCAACGGAGAAAACATCGACGACTGGTGGAAGAGTGACCTGACTGAAATTCACCATTTCATTGGAAAAGACATTCAGTATTTTCACACCCTTTTCTGGCCATCCATGCTGAAGAAGTCGGGTTACAACTTGCCGACAAAGGTCCATATCCACGGATTCCTCACGGTGGACGGCGAGAAAATGTCCAAATCTCGAGGCACCTTTATTCAAGCATCCAAATATTTGGAACACCTCGATCCGAGCTACCTTCGATATTACTATGCGAATCGGCTGTCATCCAAAGTAGAGGATCTCGACTTCAACCCCGAAGAGTTCGCCGCCAAGATCAATAGCGACCTGGTTGGCAAAGTGGTAAACTTGGCCAGCCGAACTGCCAAGTTCGTTCAGGAAGTTGGACTTTCCCCCGCCTATCCAGACGATGGAGGTCTTTTTGAAACCTTCTCGGCAAGAGGTGCCGATATCGCCGCAGCTTACGAAGCGACAGACTACAGTAAGGCCATGCGGATGATCATGGAACTGGCCGATCAGGCCAACCCATTCGTTGAATCGAATGCCCCCTGGGAACTCCGAAAAGATCCTGATAAAGCCCAGCAATTGCAGGACGTCTGCACCGTCGCGCTCAATCTCTTTCGAACCCTCGCTATCTACCTCGCCCCAGTTCTACCTGAACTGGCGAAGAAGACCGGTGAACTATTTGACGAAGAATTAACCTCGTGGGATCAGGCTCAGACTCCTCTCACGGCAAGACCAATTGCCAAGTTCAAACACATGATGCAGCGGGTCGACCCCAAACACATTGATGCCATGATCGAAGAATCAAAAGAAGAAGCCCCGAAGGCCGACCAGGCCATTCCCGGAAACTGGGAAGACTCAGGTGACGCTCTAGCAGCCGATCCGATCGCGGACGAAATTTCCATCGATGATTTCCTCAAAACCGACCTTCGCGTGGCACGCATCATCGAAGCCAACGAAGTGCCGGAAGCTCGCAAGCTCGTTCAGTTGACCTTGAGCCTCGGCGGCGACGAAACCAGGAACGTTTTTGCCGGAATTAAGGCAGCCTATCAACCGGAAGATCTGGTTGGTCGACTTGTCGTGATGGTAGCGAACCTCGCCCCCAGAACGATGAAGTTTGGCGTCAGTGAGGGCATGATCATTGCCTCCGGCCCCGGAGGGAAGGACCTCTTCCTCCTTTCTCCTGACGACGGAGCGGCCCCGGGCCAGCGCGTTGGTTAATCCAAATACTTCTGCTGCCCTTTGAGTTTCATCCTAAAGAAAAAGAAGTTCTATCCGGTTAGCCCCGGCTTGGGTACCTATCTCGACAATTTCCAAAGATCTTTCGATATCCCGGTCGTCTATGAAGAACTCCATCGATTCTCTCAACTGTTCCCGCTCTTCGACCGAGATGGAACCGATACGCTTTGGAAAACCGTTCACTACGAGCCCTCCATTCGTGAGGAACTCAGCGAAAAACTGATCCGGATTTACTCGCTCATCAAAACGAATGATGTCCGGGTTGGTGATCACCTCGTGATGGAGCGAGTCGATTTTTGTGACTTCGGAAACTCACGTCCTTTCAGGGTCCGTATCGTCAATCAATACAACGACAACTACGATCACTTCTACGTAAAGATCGCCGATGCCTCAAGGATCTATGGGCTAGAGCTGGAGCACGTCCTTTCTCCCAATCGCATCAACTATCTCGTCAACGGCGATACGCTGATCGAGGAACACATTGCCGGTGTCCCGGGAGACGTCTTCATGCGGGATCACTTTGAAAGGGAAGAAACCAATCTCATTCGGGTCGCCAAAGAGTTTGTAAAATTTAGCGAACGTTCTTTCATTCGATTGCTCGGAGATATGCGCAGCTACAACTACGTCGTCGACATCACGCCCGACTTCGAAGACGCCCAATACCGAGTCCGGGCGATCGACTTTGACCAGCAGAGCTACGAGGGCTACAAAGAAATGTACCTGCCGCAGTTTTTCCTCGAAAACGCGCTCGCCGTCGAGCTATGCACCAAGCGAATCAACTTTCAGACTCGCCGCCAATATCAGGACGAAGAACGCACTCTGATTCGACGTCGATGCCACCTCGCTCGTGGCCGCCTGGGCGCCCTCTGGGATGCCATGTGCCCCGATGAAATTGCCCCTGAAGAACACGTCCTTCGGCTGAGAGAAGAGTTGAACGGATACCATGATTCGCGCGCTTTTTCTGAGTGCGAAACCATGGGAGAATTGGTCAGGACAAATGTCGATGTGAGCCTTGCTAAAGCCAGCACAACCATGTAACACAGCACGCAGCTTTCTTTCAAAATGTCAGAACAATCACACTTTTTCCGCGCGTTCCTTCGCAACAAAGGCCAAGTCGGCGCTATCGCTCCCAGTTCAGCTGAGCTGGGAACATTGATGGTGGATTGGCTGGACTGGGACAATCTTAACAGCCTAGTTGAGTACGGCCCCGGAACCGGTGCTATCACCGAAATTATTCAACAACGCCTCCAAGCCGACACCTCGTTCTTTGCCATCGAACGCGATCCAGAACTGGCGGCACATACTCGCCAACGCTGTCCGGAAGTCACCGTGCATGAAGACTGTGTCAGTCGCGTTTCCGACCTGTGCAGCCAAGCCGGAATCGAGCAAGTCGACGCCGTCCTTTGCGGGCTGCCGTGGGCTTCGTTTTCTCCTGAAATGCAGGATATATGCCTAAAGGCGATGTTTGAAATCCTGCCTCCCGGGGGACGATTCGCTACATTTGCTTACTGGCAGGGACTTATGCTACCAGCGGGTCAGCGCTTTCGTCGCTACCTGAAGGAAAATTTCACTACGGTGACGCAAAGCAAGACTTCGTGGAAAAACCTTCCTCCGGCATTCGTTTATCAGTGCGTGAGGTAATACCACTCCGCCATTGCCTAAGCATTGGCAGCGGCAACCGCCGCCTGCATTTTTTCGAGCCCTATTTTGGCGCACTCCAGCGCGGGCATCTCCCAGTAGGACTTATTGAAGAGTTCAAGCGACAGGGCGGGATACGCCCCAACCGCCATAAAATTCTTCAAAATGTCGACCACCGGAGCAATGCCGTCTCCGGGGAACACGCGATCCGAATCCTTGATCGTCTCAATCGGTGGATCCGCCGGATAGTCATTCATGTGATAACACTGCAAGGCACCAGGTCCCAGTAGAAGAATCGAATCGAACGAAGACCCTCCCTTGTAGGTATGATAGACATCCCCTAGAAAGCAGGCTTTCGGATGACCCGACCGTATCGCGACGTATAAGGCCTTTTCCATCGTTCCGATCGAAGCATTCCCGCCCCACATTTCCACCTGAGGCACGACGCCCATTTCATCGCCCAACTCAAGCAGATCCCGATAGCGATCCGCCGCATCATCAAGAGCAATACTTTCTCCCTTGGGCACTCCCGCTGGAGGAGCAGCGATGCGCACCCCACCGAGTTGAGCAATTGTATCCATGTCCCGCTTTGCCTCTTCGAGACCCGCTGCTCTTTCATCTGCATCATCGACAATCCATTTGGCAAACCCGATTGCGCTTTCCACCGTCAGTCCATGATCATCAATCCGCTTCTTCAAATCGCTCAAGGACCCTCCGTTCTCGACGTATGGGTTAATCTTTCGAAACCACGGTTCGATTGAGTCGTATCCCGCCTTACCTGCGATTTCGATTTCCTCGGCCGCACTGAGCTCTTGCCCCTTGATCGTCGACATATTGAGGCAAAGCTTGAAAGTCTTTTCTCCTTCATGATGGACCGCATTCACATTACCGGCCCCAGCTACCAATCCCCCGATCGCAACACCACTCCCTGCCAGAAAATTCCTCCGGCCAAAATTCGCACTAGACTGTATTGTTGTAAGGTCAGTTCGCTCCATAACCGATTGTTGCCATGTTCCCAATTCGGAATCAACCCTCTTCCCATCACATGATTCAGGTGGTTGAAGACTGCCTACAGTTTCGCGGGCGAGTAGTTCATCACTACGCTTTGATGGAAAGTGATCAGATTACCCTGATCGATGGAGGCTTCCTCACCAGCACTCCCGAGCGACTTGCAAGGCAACTCGAGTCCATTGGACGAAACATTTCTGAAATCAAAACCGTGCTTGTGACACACGATCACATCGACCATACGCTCCATCTGTCTAGTTGGCAGGAATTGACTGGTGCCAAAATCTACGCACCAGCCCTGGATCAGAATCACGTATCCGGCACCTACCCCTACACCGGTCTTTCTCGTATCTTCGGCTGGATGGAAGCAGCCGCCCGAACGACCTTCCGATACCGTGCGTCATTGGTTGATTGCTGGTTCAGCCCGGGCGAGATCCTTCCGATATGGGGTGGACTGGAAGTGATCCCGCTTCCGGGCCATACTCTTGGCCATGTCGGTTTTTATTCACAGCCCCGGAAACTGCTTTTTGCGGGCGATCTCTTTGCTAATTTTCACTATTTGCCGAAGCCTCCGCCATCCTGGTTCAACGTGAACAGCAAAGAGCTGATCAGGAGTATTCAGCGAGCAACTGAGCTCAATACCAGCGGAGGCATCCTACTCAATCATTGCCATGGAGGATCTCCGCTCTCTCACCGGAGCGACCTTTTTAGGCTAGCCCGCCGACTTGGCTAGCCATACGACTGGTCCGCCCAAACCCGATTCCTGACACGAATTGCGCTAAGATTTCGGCGCCCAGCTCCGTATCTAATTGCAAGGAGACGCAGCCCCATTCGTCTAACCCTACGTAACCCTGAAGAAGTTTGAATTCTTCAACGGCCCAAAGCCGGACCGAATTCATCCAAAGTTCCGAAGCCCCTTTGCGTAATGACCTCCCTTTCAGCAATGGAAACCGCCCGCACAACAGCCGTCACCTCGTCTCGCGAGGTCACTGACGGCAAAAAGATCCGTCGAATTGATCCCGATCAAGATCTCATTGTACGTTCGCGACAGGGTGAAACCGCAGCTTTCGATGAACTGGTCGAAAAATACACTAAGAAGCTCTACGGCCTGGTCTACCACATGACTTCCAATCACGAGGACACCAACGATATTCTTCAGGACGTATTTGCTAAAGCCTACCGTGCCCTAAAGCGTTTTAGAGGCAAATCCACGTTCTACACCTGGATCTATTCGATCGCGACGAACATGACGCTGAACTTCCTAAAAAAGCGCAATCGTCGTAGAACAATGAGTCTGAACGACGTCGACTTAGCTATCGAAAGAGATAAGGACTTTATCGAAGCCACTTCGAAATCAGATCCAGTCCGTGAAGCAAATATTTCCGAATTGCAGGAAAGATTGAACATGGCCATGCAACAGTTGTCAGATGACCACAGAGCAGTGGTTACAATGTTTGATATCCAGGGGATGCCTCATGCGGAAATTTCAAAAATCATCGGCGTGTCCGAGGGAACGGTGCGATCCCGGCTCTTCTATGCACACCGGCAATTGCAAACCTATCTGGAGGACTTCAGAAACTAGAAGTCCTCAGGTTTGTGTTCGATCCCTGATTGAAATTGGCCGAGCTAGCATTTACTGTTCTTTTCTGTCCAAAGTGGGGTGATGAAAGATTCTGAAGAAGTTCAACGACTGGTCCGCCTGAAACGCTACGAAACTCCCGGCGAGGAATATTTCTCATCCTTTGCCGATGAATTCAAAGACCGTCAGCGATCAGAAATGTTGAGCCGTTCATCTCGCTCCCTTCTCGCCGAGCGCGTCACCGTCTGGTTTGACGGACTCCATGGTGCAAAATGGCTGGTCCCGGCAGGCGCCGCAGCAGCCGCTATTGGTGTCGGAATCTTTGTCAGTTCAGACAAGGTCGAAAGCGAAGGATCACCACAATCCGCTCTCGTCGGTCACGTTACCGCAGTCAATGAAGTATCGGAAAACGATCCAGCTCAGCTCGCCGAAGAGAACATCCATATCAAGCTGCCAAAACCGGATCAGCGAGTCCCCAATCTAAAGTCGAGTTTTCCGGGGAACGGATTCGGTTTACTGCCGGCAAGCTCACGAGGCAACTTGAGAGAACTTTGATCGCCATGACTGATTCGATCCGGCTCCAAGCTTTCACAAGCCTCGGGCTGACAAGCCTCGGGCTGCTTTTCGCGCCTCTTGGAAACACAGCAGAACCCACCCGAATTCCTCCAGTCCTGGTAGAATGGAATGATGAGGTGAATACCCCTGCCATTTGCCTCGGCAACTCCCAATGGTTCGTCAGCATCATTCCCTCTGTTCTCACTGAGATTGAGAACCTTGAAGCCCCAGTGTTGAAACATGGCGAAACTAAAATGTCGGGAACCTTTCTGCACGTCGACAGGCAGAGCCGACTGTGCGTGCTGAAAACGGAGGGCGCTCTAGGCGTCCAACCCATCGCACTCGCCTCCGGCCCCGGACCAAGAGCCGGATTAAATCTAGAGTGCTATTACAGCGACGCTACCTGCCAGTCTACTGTCGCGGGAAAAGACCGCCACTACCGCGGGGAAATACTGCCTCGACCTCTGCTTCGAATTCGGGTGGCCGATGCCCTCCATTTTTGCCACGTCGGAGCGCCACTCATCAATGAGAAGGGAGAGATCGAAGGAATCCTCACCGAACGCGATCTGGCAATGAAAGAAGAAGCTCACGCCATCCCCGCTTCTCAACTCCGAAAACTGATTCTCGATCTGGAACGCTACCAACGTTCCGGCCCCGTCTGGGTGGGGCTGATCTTTCACAGCGAATCCTCCACTCCCATCGTCCTGGACGTGAAGCCCAATTCACCTGCCAGTGAGGCCGGCATTCAACCCGGAGACGTTATTCTCGATCTAAACCATGGCGAGATTGAGGATCTCAATGATCTGGTAGAAGCCATCTATGACCTACCTGCCGGAGAAAATGCCACCGTTAGAATCCTCAGAGGTCTTGATCAAGTCTCTCTCGATGTCATGCCAACTTTCGCTGAGACCGCAGCGAGGGAGCCTTGACCTAAAGGCCCACGTCAGAGGCCAACCCGACCTTGCAGCGCTCGCATCAAGGTCAATTCATCAGCAGATTCCAAACCGCCACCGGCAGGAATGCCCTGAGCCAGGCGGGTAATTTTCAGTTCAGGATAGACCGCTAATATTTCGGCAATATAATTGCCGGTAGCCTCCCCTTCTACGTCGGAACTCAACGCGAGAATCACCTCCGTGAACTCTCCCGACTGAAGCCGCTCTGTCATTTCTCTAATCCGTAAGTCCTCGGGTCCAATATTATCGAGAGGAGAAATCCTTCCTCGCAGCGTGTGATAGAGCCCTCGATACGCACCTGATCGCTCAAGCGGAAGAATGTCAGTGGGCTGTTCTACCACGCAGAGGGATGCGGTATCCCTTTGGATCGAATCACAAATAGCACATCCATGTTGCTCGGTGGAGAAAAAGCCGCAAACACCACACTCCAACACCGAATCGCCGGCAAACCTAACCACATCCGAAAATGTGCTCGCTACTTCGTTCCCCTGTTGCATCAGCCAAACGGCGATTCTCTCCGCACTTTTTGGGCCAATGCCCGGAAGCTGCTTCAATTGCCCAATTAACGCCTTAACCGGCTCTGGATAGTCCACTTGCGCCATAATCGTAAATCACTTCATTCCTATGCCATTTACATCTGGCTAATCAAGCGGGCATGACCATTTTCAGTCAGCTCTTCCGTCTGTCCGCTTTGGCCTTCGCCAGTAGACGCGGCTCCCTCTTGAGCTTGCGTGAGGAAAAACTCAGCTGGAGCATCGTCACCTCCCGGAATTCTCACTTTGCTGAAAATTTCCAACGCCTCTTCGTAGCGTTTTTCCCGCAAGTATATCACCCCCTGCCAGAACTGATCCCTCCGTGATCTATCCTCGTCAGTGAAATTATCTTTTGCAGCCAATAGCTGATAAATCTCCGTCATCAACTCCTCCTCCGGGTCATAGAACATCTCCATCGGCCGCACCTCGAATGTAGATTGAACCTGATAGAAAGTCTCCGGCCCTATCAGGAGATCGGAGCTATACCTAAGATTGGCGTGAGCCAACCTCCTCGAATAATCCGTCTGCGCACCGATTCCGCTATAATAATAGTGCTCACGGGAACCATAAACCCCAACTGTCATCGGTCCCGAATTCACTCCGATACCATAGTGCAACGGTTGGAACCATCGAGTCTCACATTCCTGATTCAAAGTCTTCAGCCGGGATCGCAGTTCCAAGGCAGCTCGGCACGCCTGCTCAGCATGATCATCAGTGGGCCGTAACATTCCGAAAAACACACGCACCAGCTCGGGACCAGACTCATCAAGATACGCCCCGCGCGAAGTAAGGAAGGTCGAAACACTGCGGAGAAAAAGATTGCTCATTTTCATCAGCTCCGCCGACTCCAGCTTTTCCCTCAATTCACCATGATTAAAAATTCTGCAGGTCAAAACGGTCACCTCGCGAACTGCTCCTTCAAAATCGGGAGGCTCAGGCGCATTGAGTAACTCGTTAAAAGTCTTGTTCGAAACACGCAAACCGAGCACATCCTGAAGAATCCGCTTTCGCATCCCTCGCTCGGTCCCGGCGAATACAAAACCCGCCGCGCCAGCAAGGAATCCTCCGGTAAGAGACGAGAATGGCTCAAAAAGAAAACCATACAATGCGAGTGTCGGAGAAAGCCCCAATATCATCAAACAAAGGCACCCAAACACGAGAACCTTCTGGCCGATCTGCGAAACATCGATAACACACCAAGCCAGTCCAACCGAAACGAAAAGTACGATCAACATCTCCAGCCAGACAAACCGCGCGCCTTCCGCATAATCGAGAATTCCCCGGGAAAGGTAGACTTCCTCCAACCAAGTAGCCATCGCCGAGAAAGCCCCCAGCGAAATCGCGATGATTACGATCACCGCAGCACCGACTCCGATTGAAAGCGCTGTTAGTACATACCGTTGCATATTCCTGCTTTACCAGCCCCGGGCCGATACCTGATCGAAGAAGGTAAAGCCTTCTCAAGCAATCGCAACACCACGCACCCTTGCGCTCAAAGCCCCTTTATCTAGCCCCAATTGACTGTTTCCTGATTCCAAGTTTCTGCCGAATTTTCTCAGTAACCGAGCGCTTGTTGGAATTCCTGTTTAACTGCCGAAACAATTTCAAACTCGCTTCATCTGAAAGCCATTCATCCTGAAGATGATGCAACTTGGCGACCGTCCGCATATGGGGCGTCTCAATTGATGCTGGAAGCAATCGCGGCACCATTCCGGTGGCCTGACAATACTTCTCAAGGCAAGAAAAATATTCCTCGTGAAGTTGCGTCGCGTGCTCCTGCAAGACCGACAAATCAACGCGCATTGCCTCGTCCAGTGCCACGCTCCATTCTTCCTCTTCGGAAAATTCAATCGGCACAAGATCGTGCTCCCATAGCTCACAATAGCTGAGGGCTGAGGGATCTCCATTTGGAATATTCAATCGAGCGACTCCGCCAGACATACAGATGACCCGACTGTCCAAGCAGCTCCCGCAATAAAGTCGGGAATGCAAAAGCATGGAAGCCACTTCCCAAATATTGTCTGACCCAAAGCTGGCCGCATTCCATTCAGGAAAAGCATTCACCCAGCGCCGAACTGATTGTGCCCCCAATTTACCTGCGTCGAAAAACACTAATCCCAAACCCTCGTTTTCGCTCACTTCCCGCAGCGCATTTGTAAGTCGATCAAAGTCAGTGGCTCTGACATCTCCGACTTCAACCGCAATCCACCCATTCGGAAAGCGATGACGAATCGCCTCCATCGCATCGCTGTCACGATGTTCCCGCAACTGACGAGCACAAGCCTGTGGGATCACGCTCAGCGAACACGGCATCCGATTCACTTCGATACCTTCTTTTTCCAAAAAATTTGCACCATTTTCATCTGTGACACCATTGAACGCAGATTGGCGCATCAGCTCAAGTAGACGGCCCTTCATTTCTTCGGACAGCTTCTCGGGTTGGGCCAGGCCAATCCCGTGAAAGCTAGCCTGGGCGCCATAAAACTCCCCCTCTGGGGCCATCACGTAGGCAAAGTCATCAGTCTGTCCAGTCCGGCGACGCACATAGGAGCTCAGCTCCTCATCACTACTGATCACCGAAAGGCTTTCGAAGCGGCCTGCCTCTTCCTCATCAGCAGCCACGCCATATCCTTCAATAAGGTTCTGACTCGCACTACCCGCGCCATAGTGAATCAGACTCAGATTCTTACTGCCCATTTCGAGTGCGCTTTCGCCGTAATTACGAACAGCATGACCGCCCACCGCAGTTTGATCATTGCCGCATAGACCAGCACAGCGGAACCGGGAAAAATTAAGCAACCGAGTCAACACATGCGGTTTCAACATTTCACCCACCTGATACTGATCCCCCGGGCCGATTAAGAGAGCATCATGGGATTCTGAGTTCACCTGATTTACCTCCGAAACCGGCATGACCCAGTCCAAACCAGGGCGATGATGCGACTTTTTGTTTCGTGCGGGGCTGGCTTTCAGCTCACCTTCACGGGAAAACTTGAGCACATTCTGAGTGGAGGACATTCTCAAATATTACGCATAACTAAAATATTTACAATTACTAAACAAAAATACTTAAACTTTATGCGGTAATTTCGGCAAATATTGGCAAAATTCACAAATCAACCGGAAAACCGACCGGAGTTCTTCCCTTATTTAATAATTCATTGAGACCCAGTGGCCTCTTTCATAGCAGCCCCCGTCGAACCCGTCTCGCGAATTTGAACCAAATAGCGGCTCGTTTTGTCAGCCTCTGCCAAGTCCAGCCAGTTCGACAGGTTCTTTGGCTCTTCGAAGCGTGAGAATAGCGCTCTCGCTATTCTTTTTCGTTCTACCCACATCGAGCCATAGCCACTCGAGCCATCCTCATTCTTTAAATTGCTGGACCACACTTGAATCGCATCCCGGGCCTCATTGGTTCCCAGATAAACCACGAGGTGACCACTTTCTCCTTTACCGATCGAATCGTTCCAGAAGATTTTGAGAAAATCACCCGGCCTCGCCGAATCAAAGGAAGAAAAATTTCGGCCCAGTTTCAAACGGTGAAACAAAACGGCAGTCCCTGGCCCATCGGCATTCCAATGGCCAAACAATCCGATTCCATCCAGTTTGCCATGTATCACCTCAGCTTTGTCCCCGACATCGCACAATTCCCTGTTCAGCTGTCGCATTCCCGACAGAGCACCGCTCTTTTGCAGTTCGCTAATCACGTCACAAAACAGCAAATAAGTAGCACTCGAACAAAAACTGTATTGGCCGGCCTTTTGAGGCGAAACCGTCAACCGCCCTCCCAGCCCTGGATTCAGCGCCTCCCCCAAATCCTCAACCGTTTGGTAGAGCTCAGAAAAGCGCTCTGACTCCGGTAGGTCCTTCCGGTACCTTGCATAACTGCCGCCCGAAGGCATTTCCTGAATCTTTCGTAGAATCAGGCCGTTATAATCCCCTGCGCTTCCGACCGAGCACAACGCCAAGAGATAGAGAAAAATAATCAATCTTCGACTCATTGGAAAACGGACCCGGACCAACCCGACAAATTAATCCCCTATCGACTCAGCTGGGACTCACAATTTTCGCCACGCATTTTGAAGAGCAAGCACCTGTTTCAATTGTGCTTTTTCCTCGTCCGGAATATCAGGATCCGAGATTAAGTCGCGCAAATTTTCGCGTTCCAGCCACATCACAACCGAATATGGCCAAATTCGGATATCAAAAGACTCGCGACAATGCTCTTCTTCCCAAACCGGCAGCAACACTTCACCGCTCACTTGCTGCTTTGGCAAAACAACATCGAGCACCGGGTTCGAAGCCAGGCAACTCAGTCCAAAGCCACAAAACAGAAGGCTTCCAGCCAAAAATCGAGGAGAGAATATTATCATAATCAGGCAAGGGTCACCTTTAAAACGGATGACAAACCGTCCCTATTAGTCCCTTTTATTCGGTCCCTGATCTTTGATCGAAGCAGCCTTATCCTGATCCCTTTCATTTTTCGCCATCCCAAGCCCTTGACAAGCTCGACAAACCACCTAGATTCCGGCTCCCCACCGCCATTGGATATGACCCGGGCTCGAATCGTGAGTCCTTATTCCAGGCGGGGTGCGGGCGAGATATTCTGGGAAATGAAGACGTTTTCTGCAAAAGCCGAAGAAATTAAACGTAAGTGGTACGTGATTGATGCCGAGAACAAAGTTCTTGGAGACGTCGCTGTTGCCGCCGCCAAGCTTCTGCGTGGCAAAGACAAACCGCTTTTCACCTCTCACGTTGACTGTGGCGACTTCGTTGTCGTCATCAATGCTGATAAAGTAAAGCTGTCTGGAAATAAGGAAGATCAGAAGATCTACACCTCCTACTCCGGATATGTTGGTGGTCAGAAGCGCGAAAATGTCGCCAAGCTTCGTGAACGCCGTCCCACTCTTATCGTTGAGCGCGCTGTTGGAGGAATGATCCCCCACAACCGACTCGGCCGACAGATCATCAAAAAACTCAAAGTTTACGCCGGTTCAGAGCATTCTCATGATGCTCAAGGTGCCGTCGCTTACGAAATTTAATTCCGACTAGAACTGCGCAATGAGCGATACCTTCTCAGCCACCGGTCGCCGCAAGACCTCAACCGCCCGCGTTACCCTGACACCAGGAAGCGGATCGATCACAATCAATAATCGTCCCTTCGATGAATACTTCGGTACTCTGACGCTTCAGAATCGGATTCTACATCCCTTTCTGGTTGCTGACGCTGCTAATCAATACGACGTGACGGTTAACGCCCGTGGCGGCGGTGTCACCGGACAAATCGGAGCGATTCAGCTCGGTATTGCACGTGCACTGCTCAAAACCAACGAAGAACTTCGCGATACCCTCCGGGAATCCGATCTTCTCACTCGCGACTCACGCAAGAAAGAGCGCAAGAAGCCAGGTCAGCCAGGAGCACGGAAACGCTTCCAGTTCTCCAAGCGTTAAAAACGGCTCTCCCAAAAATACTATTTTCGCAACAGGGTTGGGTGTTTCACTCAACCCTGTTTTGCGTACAGCAGGATGAATTTTTGAGCAAAGCTGAATAATCCAAAGTACCCGGACGAAGGAATAACGAATGCCGACCGGGCACAACCTTAGCGATTGCGAATCTGCTATTTGAACCCGATCCGAAACGATGGGTCACTCTTCGCCCAAGGAAATGGGCGAACCTCTATTCGTGAGCCTCGATCTCGGCAGCCGCTTCCACTGGCCCAAGGTGCCTCACATCAGCCGCACTTTCGAGGAAGATTCCGTCTTCCGCGATATTCACAGCATGATCCCCCACCCTTTCGAGGCTTCGAACGATAAACACCAGATGAAGAAACGGTTTCACCCGGACCGATTCGCCATCCATCCGCTTCGTTAGGTCTCGAATGATGTCTTTGTGAGCTTTATCGAGTTCTCGATCTCGGTCGTAGAGAGAAAGGCCCAGTGCATTGTCACCCTCGGCATAGGTCCGCATCCCGTCACGAAGCAGGCCAACTGCTTTATCATACAAGGGTTCAATTAAACCTATCTCCTCTATTTCAGGTTGCTTCAAAATCTTGCGGGCCCTCTTCGCAATATTCTGCGCCTCATCAGAAATCCGCTCCAGATTGTTCGCCACCTTCATTCCCGCGATCACTTCACGCAGGTCACTGGCAACGGGATTGAATCGCATCAGAATCTCGAATGAATCAGCATCGATTCGACGTTCCAAATTATTCACCTCCTCATCTTCAGCAATAGCCGCGTTGCATAGCTCGGTATTCCTCGTGACTAGCCCTCGCACAGCATTCTCAAGGTTCTGCTCGGCAATACTGGCCATTCGCAGGACACTATTTCTCGCCTCTCGCAGCGCATTTTCAAAATTTCCCAAGGTATGTGGCATTTCAGGCATCAATTGGTTGATACCACAGTCAAAGACTACGGCAAGTTTCAATCATCGAACGTTCAACGCGAGGCAATGAATTCTCGATAGTCCACCATCTGCTCAACCACAAAAAATGAAAGCAACGGCTTTGTCACTTAAGGACACCTCTGGAAGCCGATCGCGACGGCTGGAGTAGTCAGAAATGTCGCCGATGACGCGTGAAGAATTCGGCTAATGTGTTTTTTCAGAACGAAATGGGCGGTCATTCTGGCAATCCAGACGAGACAGGAGATTTTCGGAGCTTCCCTTATGCATACCAAGAAGCCCGGACTGTCGGCGCTCTTACAAAGAGACGAGTCGCAGACCGGACACCTGCCAATGACCCGGACTGCGACTACCCCTCAATTCGGGAGAGGTGAAAACTGCCTATATATAAGGGAGAGGCAATTCCCACCAGATTCCCAATTCTTACTAATGATTCTGCCTGTATCGCAACAGCTCACGCTGCTTAAACCGGTCAAAAATCGCTCTCTCTGTTTGTGTTAAAAAATTTTCACCAGCTCGCTCCCGCCCTTGGGAGAACTGATTTGCTCTCTGCGGGGATTCAGCAAAATGATTCCTTCTAGCCAATTTCATCAATATTTCTTTGAAGCCTATCCTTCGTGGTAGTTAAGAATACCGAATATTTTAAAACTTGCAACTAACTTTTGAGAAAAATGTCAATTTTGACAAATTATAAAGAAATATTTTAAAAAGAACGCAGTAAGGCCGACGCGAATCACCTCACCGCAGAGTCGGTATTGAGTCTGGCTGAACTCGACATGCCGCGTCAGTACCACCTTGCTCTGAGCAATGTAACAGGACGCAGTCGTCCCAGGAAATTGGGACTGAAAATTGGGCACAAAAACCGAAGTGCAGGAGCAAACCCGCAGCCCTACTTCATCGACGAAAAGCGGGCCGATAGTAGATCGGTAGTAGTAGCGTCCCCGACCTTCTCCTTACTCGAATCAATCCACCGCTGCTCTAACTGATTCTTGGTTGGACGATCCGTTTCATAAAAGACGCCGAATTTGCCCGGATACTGAACCGCCGCCAGTTGATAGGCCGAGCTCTCATCTGTCACATCATGGCGTTCTTTATCTTCCTCAGAGCCATCCCACTTCTTCTCTTCGATCACATCAAACTCACCGCCTTTTCGGGGGATCGCATCGTCAAAGATTCCAGGATAAAACACGATACACTCCGACTGTACTTCCACCACACTGAACCCAGGATGGAGAATAGCGCGCTCGAATACAGCCATCATATGCTTCACTTGAGCGGCATGCGTCTTCGCCACAAATGAGGCTCCCCCATAGACTAGCTTTTTCATGGGATTGATCGGTTGATCAATCGCTCCAGTCGGGTCAGTCTTTGATTTGAATCCTTCGGGGCTGGTCGGTGAAGTCTGCTTCTTAGTCAGCCCGTAAACGAAATTATCCATCACAATATAGGTGAGGTTGACGTTTTTCCGCGCGGCGTGATCCAGATGATTTCCACCGATCGAATATCCGTCCCCATCTCCCCCAAAAGCGAAAACATGCAGATCGGGACGCGACAAACTAACGCCGGTAGCTAAGGGAAGAGCCCTCCCGTGAATAAAATGAACTCCATGACCATTCACAAAGTAAGGAAACCGCGAGGAGCACCCGATGCCAGCAATCGTGCAGATCTTCTCATGGGGAATCTGCAGCTTTTCGAGTACTTTGAAGAATGCAGCTAGAACGGCAAAATCGCCACAACCGGGGCACCACGTTGGGTGGTCCGCAAGGAGATCTTTCTTCGTCAATTTTTTGGGGTCAGCAGTCGCGGACATTGGATCAGGGGAGGTAATTAAAATTTAAGGGAAGGCTTAGATCAGGGAGTTCACTTTCTCTACGATTTCCCGCACCTTATAGGTTAGGCCATCAGTTTTGCACATCGAAGTAATCTTCGGATCGCAGTATCGCGCCCGGAGGAGCGTCGCCAACTGCCCGTTTCCATAAAGACCTTTGTCATTGAGTTCCACCACCACAATGTGTTTATAGGCAGCAAAAATTTTCTCTATCCCGTTGGGCATCGGATTGAGATGTCGGAAATGTATCGTTCCGACAGAGACACCACGTTCAGTTAATCGAGTAACAGCCTCCCGGAGGGGACCCCAGGTAGAGCCCCATCCCACCAGAAGAACATCGCCGGACTCTTCTCCGAACAGCTCAGGCAAACTGAGCTTCTCACCTAGCGTCTTCAACTTATCACGACGGCGTCCAGTCATGCGCTGGTGCATTTCCGGATTGCCGCTCGGGTGCCCCCATTCGTCATGTTCCAGGCCAGTCACGACTGGATATTTTCCTGCTCCCATCACCGTCCCGGGAGGAGCATGCTTAGTCAATCTGTCTAACGGATACGGCTTAAAGTCGTCCCCACGAGTTTCCTGATCCAACACAGGCTCAACCACCACAGAAGCAAGATCAGGTTCCTCAAACGCTTCAATTCTCGACGCCAGTGCCTGATCCGTCAAAACGATGACCGGGCAACTGTATTCACGAGCCAATTGGCAAGCTTCTACACCAACGTGGAAACAGTCCTCAACATTTTTAGGTGCAATCACAATACGAGGACAGTCCCCATGACTGCCATAGATCGCTTGCATCAGATCCGACTGCTCCACGCTAGTGGGCAGTCCGGTGCTGGGGCCTCCTCGCTGAACATTGATGACGACTAACGGTATCTCCGCCATCGTCGCATAGCCCAAAGCCTCCATTTTCAAGGATAGACCAGGACCAGAACTTCCCGTGACGGCTAGGTGCCCTGAATAGGCAAATCCTATCGCCATCGAAACCGCAGCGAGCTCATCTTCACATTGGACAAACAATCCGCCATAGGCAGGCAGCTCACAGCGAAGCTGCTCCATGATGGTCGACCAGGGAGTAATCGGATACCCAGCGCCATAGCGAACGCCACCGGCAAGCAATCCCAATGTCAGTGCTGTATTTCCATCCGTAGTCACCTTGTGCTCACTAGTATTAGCACCTGCCTTGAGGTCAAACTGCTGCCCAACCACATCTCCGATCGGATACGCAAAACCAGCATCGAACGCCAACATCGCGTTCCGAAGGACTCCCTCGCCCTTTCTGCCAAGTTGCTTTTCAATCAGCGAAACCAGCTTCTCCTTATTGAGCGAGAAGAGCTGAGTCATCAGACCGAGCACAAATATATTCTTACCCCGGTCACGGGCACTTCCACCGATCGCTTCGACCGTTGTCCCGGTAATGGGAATCCCAACGTGGACGATTCCCCTCTCGCCAGTCTTCACCTCTTCCACGTGGTCACTGTCGTAAATGCAAACGCCACCGTCTTTCAGGGAATCGATGTGGTCGTCATAACTGTGCTGATAAAAAGCCAAGAGAAAATCAGACTCATCTCCAGCCGAAAGCACCTCTCCCGATCCCAGGTGGACTTGAAAGATCGAAGGGCCGCCGGAAATCGTCGACGGAATCGTCATGTAAGTCATGACCTCCCTCGAGCTACGTCCTGCCAACTTCGCAAGAAAGCCTCCGATGGTTTGAATTCCATCCTGCGAGTTACCCGCAAAACGGATTACTGCATTATGAAGTTTAGTGATCCCATCTGAAGAATCAGAAGGGCCTTCGCTTGTTTCGGGAGAGTCCGAAGTCGCGGATACGCTCATTTACGATAGAAATGCTAGGAGGGGTTAACACGGAAATTAAACAGACGCCCAGCTGGAATGCAATGGAAATGTCGCAAGAAAGTCCTTTCGGAGGCGACTTTTTTATCACGACGGACAATGCATCCTTAAAGCCCGTAGAAGAGCCCTCCAGTTACTGGCTCAATACTACTTCAGAATCAGCCTTCGCATTGATCGGATTTCCCCCCGGATCGACTAGTAACACCGAGACAAAAATGACCAGTGCCTTCTTATTACTAGTCTGTTGACTCGATCGAAAAGCTCGCCCAATACCGGGCAGGTCCCCTATAACCGGAATTTTATCCTCACCGGTGGTGACGCCTTCTCCGTGAAACCCGCCAATCGCAATCGTCTGGCCATCCCAAACAGTCACATTCGTCGTTTCGCGAACCGAATCGAACACCGGCATGAGGATTTCGTTCGGTGTCTGAATTGCCGCGTTACCAAACGCATCCCGAATCGTATGGTCTGTGATGGGCACCCCATAATTGATATACCCAACAAAATCGGTGAAGTCAGTGCTCACATTCAGATTTACGGTCAGATTATCGGAAGACACCGAAGGCTCCACTTCAATGACTTTCCCCAGCTTCCGCGTTTCAAATGCCGTTGGATGCGCCGGAGTTATCGGTGCCGCCAAATTACCACCTTGTTGAATACCGATAATATTTCCAAAGATGTCAAAGATAACAGAAGTATTATTGTTCCCCACGGTATTGGGAATCTCAGGAGGATCATACTCAGACGGATAAATAAACTCACGCGTCTGTTCCAGAGAGGCGATCTGCCCCGGCTTCACCAAGACATGCGAATTACAAAGAAAGTCAGTCCCCTTGTGTTGGCTCAAAGCACGAACCACCACTTGAAACTGAGGATCAGTCAAAAGACCCGCAACCGAAAACACACCTGGATACTTGGTGCTGCCAGCTCCCGGGCTACCCCGATTGATCACGTCTTGGATTGATTGTGTTGTTGAGAGGTCCCCCATTCTCAATCCACCCGAAATGGGATTCATCCCGACTGGCACCCCTCCAGGATTCAAAAAAGGAAAGTCGTCTGCTGCAGTCGGAGTGCTGGAGTTCCCATCTGTTCCCCCAGCGAAAAAGGTACTCTGGCTAGACCCAATACTGGAAGCTCCCAATAGCCAATCCATCCCCAGTGCCTTGAGGCCTTCCTCCTCAATTGAGACCATCCGCACATTGACCTGCACCATCTTGTCACCGCTGGCCTTGGCCGTTTCGATCAAATACTCAACCGTGGACAACTGATCAATCGTATTCGTCACGATAAGAGTGCTCGTTGCCGCCGCGTAACTGGCCGAAGCCCCAGGGCTAAAAACCACTCCGGATTTCTCAAGAAATTCCTTAGCAGTGATTCTCGACACTCGAATTCCCGATTCAGCCACCGGTTCCGCAAATGGATCTGAAAAACCAGCCGCAGCTCCCGCCCCTTGTTCTCCCGATGAAACAAACCCCGGCGGCACCGAATAACGACGGGTGATGTATCCCGCGTCAAATTCGACCGTTGAAGGAACGATAAAAACAGCAAATTGATCAACCCGATATTTCATCCCAACCAACTGCGAAACGTACTTCAGCGCATCGGAGAGAGGAACGTTAGTAAGCTGGACCGTGAGAGCTCGCTGAGACAGGTCCTCACCTCCCAATGCACCTGTCGAATCAATCACCAGATTAACCCCGCGCCTTGTTGGATCCGGCTCTCCAAGATCCAGCTCCTGCGATTTTTGAGCCAGATAATCCACTACGTCAGTTAAACGGGCACCATTGAATTCGATCCGCGGGATGATGATATCCTTCAACTTCTGATCGATCAGCGCACTGCCTCCATATGCCACATCAGCTTCGTCAACTGGCCCCACACTCATCCCCAAATCGACTAAAGGAATAGGGGATTCCCACGCCTCTGTCACTTCAGCCAGCATTTTTGAGCGGGTGTGATCGTAGGCCGCATCGTAATAATTCATCCGGTGGCGAGCGACATCTTCCAGCCCCCGCCTCGAGGCGGTGCTGTAGGGGTCGACAATGAGAATCTCGTTATAAGTTCGTTCAGCTCGATCAAAATCTCCTAATTCGAGATAGCCTTTTGCCAATACTAATTTGCTCTCCACCACATCGATATTCCGTATATGCCTTGGAGAATTGGCCATGTTGTAGCGATCATCCTTACTCTTCAGATCGCCCAGTACCGCTCTGACTTGAGGGTCGATCAACGTTGTGGGAACCGTATGTCGTTGAGCCGTTTCCATCACTTCTGACAAGGTGTTTTCCGCCTCGACCCAATGAGCGTCTTCGATCAGTTGCTTCGCAAACTCGAGCGATGCTGTCTGATAACGCTTAAAGAAAACTCTTCTCTGATCTGCGACGGCAGGAACGTTAGGAATCGCCTCAAAAGCAGCCTTAAAATTGTCCATCGCCTCCCCGTAGGACTGATCGGCAAATGCCTGCGATCCGGCGGTGAACATCGTCTGTGCCGCCTTGACCTCATGCTGACGTTTCTGCGCCTGCTGAGCGGCGACTCCAGCGATGGAACCATCCTGAGCCAAGCCAGCATTTCCAGCTAACGACAAAGCCACCAATGCCAAGCCAAAAGCCCGCCACCACTTCACAAAAAAGTGCCTATGTAATTGAGAATCCAAAGAAAGAAGGAGCCTGATTCACCGTTGTTAACCAGAGCCTGAAACCTTAGCAGCAGAGGTCAGGTCTCCGCAAGCGGGTAATTGCTCTCAAAATCCACCAAAAATGACAAGGAAAACGCCTTAAATCGGGCTTTTAGCGCCAGATTTCCCATCCAATTCCTCACTAATTGGCATTTTCACTGGAAATCCCTCTTTCAACAGCTCAATCCCGAGATCCGGGGACCAGCTTCAGCGTCAATTCCTCTTCGCCCCGCAGCACGACAATTTCAGTCTCTTCTCCTACCTTCAACCCCGCCATGGCATCCGTGTAGTCATAGATATTGAGGATTTCTTTTCCAGCGAGGCCCACGATGACATCCCCACCCTCGACCCCGGCCTTGCCCGCCGGCCCGTTTTCAGAAACGCCACTCAGCTTCACCCCTTTGATTTCCCCCTGGCTGTAATCGGGAATCGTCCCAAGATAGACTCGGAACCCCCGGGCGCCCCGGTTCTTTGGAGGATCGACCTTCAGATACTTGGGCGCATTCGAATCAATCGCGAGTCCACGGGCAATCAGTCCCATTAACTTGGCAATGTCAGCCGCGCCTTCGTAATTCACCTTATCAGCGGTATCTCGAGGCGTGTGGTAGTCCTCATGCGCTCCAGTAAATGCGCTCAAAATGGGAACTTTACGCAGGTAAAAATTCGTCGCATCGGTGGGCAAAAAAGTATCTGGCTGAATCGTGATCGGTAAACCGATCGGTGCATTGCGCCGTTCAACGGCCCCCTCCCAATAGTCACTCGACCCGGTTCCCTGAATCACCACCTTTTCACTGAGGCGACCAATCATGTCCATGTTCAAATACGAGGAAAGCAACAAACCGAGCGGGGCATTCTCATCTCCCATCACATTTTTCGCCAAATCCCTAACAAAGTGCGAAGACCCGAGCAACCCAAGCTCCTCGCCCGACCATGCCGCAAACACCACATCACGTTTCAGGTCCAATTTGCCTTGGGATCTCAGATCCGAAAGATACTCGGCAATCTCAAGTAACCCAGCCACTCCCGACGCATTATCATCGGCGCCGTGATGGATCTGATCCTTCTCATCATCCTTTGCCAACGATCCGGGGCCAGCCTCTGACCCTAAGTGATCAATATGCGCTCCGATCACCACCGCTGGATTCGGGTGCGGCCCTGTTTGGCCGGCGGAAAGCACCCCGATCACATTGCGGCCGGTCCGTTTTTCCTGATCCACATCAATCACACCGACGAGGCGAGTCTCCGGAATATCGAAACCCTGCACCATTTCCCCAGAATTCAGCGTCTTTTGTAACTCAGAGAGATCTTTGCCTGCTTTCGCGACCAGCCTGGCCGCCACTTCAGTGGAAATACTGATCGCGGGTATGCCTGAGTCCGCCAACGAAGCATCGAACTGCATTGGTATCAGCTCATCCTTCACCTCCGTTTCCGGCCCGGTCACAAAGATAATGCCGGCCGCAAATTTACGGCGTGCCAGGGTCGACTTATGCCGCAGCCTCGAAAAACGCTGCATCTCTTGGCGCTGCTCTTTTGGCGCATCTTCCGGAACGTAGCGAAACACCATGACCCACTTCCCTTTCACATCGAGATGGAAATAACTTGAGTAGGACTCGCCCCCCTTTCCATCTGGAATCTCAAGGCCATACCCTGCAAAAACAATTCCCGACTCCTTCACTTTCCCTGTCTTGGAGAATGAAACAGGGCGCCAGTCTTTATCAGGAGTGAGCGCGGTCTCTTCTTCTCCTACCTTCAAAGTCAGGACATTATCTTCACCCACCGCCACTCCGGCCGTGAAACCAAAAGGCTGAAAAAAGCCATCGTCATCCCCGCCCGGCTCCAGGCCAAAACGCTTAAAGAAATCAGCCACATGGGCAGTTGCCAGAATCTCTCCCTCGGTACCGGTCAGTCGGCCATCCAACTCATCCGATGCGAGATACGCCACATGCTTTCGCATGTCGGATTCAATAATATCCACCTCCGTCTCGTATCTCGGACTGGTCTCCGACTTTTCACTGACCGATTCTTCCGGCGCCTGCTCAGCAGTGACCGAGCTCGAATTGAGCATCGCCAGAGCCTGCTCGTGATTCCAATTCGACAGGAAGATCTGTGACTCGTTTGATGGAGTCCGCTTAGAAGTCCAGGAGAGCTGCTTGCCATCTGGAGAAAAGGCGGGCAATCCGTCGAATCCCATCGTGTGCGTCACCCGGACCGGGTCTCTCTCCCCTGCCGCATCGACCAAATAGAGTTCAAAGTTATCGAACCCGTGTTTATTCGTTGTGAATATCAAGTAATCACCGCTCGGATGAAAAAACGGCGCCCACGACATCGCCCCAATCCGGGTGAGTTGGCGCTGATCACTGCCATCGATATTCATCGTAAAAATCTCAGCAGTGAGCCCCTTGCGATCAAAGCGGCGCCAGCAAATCTTCTTTCCATCGGCACTGAAAAACGGGCCACCGTCATAACCGTCCACATCCGTGAGACGCTTCGCATTCGACCCGTCAGCGTCCGCAACGTAGATCTCCATCGCGAATTTCTTATCGAGCTTGAAGTATTTTTGATCCGCCTCACTCATCGACCCGTCATAGGCCTGGCGGTTTGACGCGAAAACAATCTTCGAACCGTCGGGCGAGTAGGCCCCCTCTGCATCGTAACCCTCTGTATTGGTCAGGTTCTGATATTCCTTTGACTGAAGATCGTATCCGTAAATCTCATATTCAGCATCGTAATCCCAGGAATACTTGCGAGCCGTACCTGTCTCCCGCTCTTCAAATTCTGCCTTCTGGTAGGCTTCCGATTCCGGGTCCGCATGAGTGGACGCGAATAGCACCTTTTTCCCATCCGGATGAACCCAGGCGCAACTCGTTTTTCCCATGCCGGGGGAAATTCGCTCGATATCCCCAAGCTCTAGATCCATCAAGTAGATCTGGTAAAAAGGATTTCCTTCCTCCCTCTCACTCTGGAAAACCATCTTCTTTCCATCGCTGGAAAAATACCCTTCCCCGGCTCTGCGGCCCTCAAAAGTAAGCTGCCGGGTCCCTGACAATAGCCCCGCCTCCTGATCATCAGCGACCTCTTTCGCCTGAAGCAAAAAGCCCCCCAAGAGAAACATTGCGGCCAAACAGGGTTGAGTCAGAGATCTGACCCTGGTGAAATGGGAAAAAGAGAACGAAGCGAGCGAGAGCATGGACAAAAATTTGGGTTTGGAAAATGATAAGAGGCTGTTGAAAATCCGTGGAATGAAAAACTGCGAGTCATTTTGATGGCTAGCAAGGCGCGATAAAGGAAGGTGGCAAGCTACCTGACTGTGTCGGAACGAAGCTAGATAGCAAAATGACTGCAGCCCGTAGGGGCATTCTAACGACAATTCCGGCGCAGCTGCAAATTCTCCACCAAACAATCCACAGATTTTTCGTTTCAGGGTTCTTCAACAGTCTCCTTAGGTCAACGATGATACCTTACGTATCACTGGTAGATTGCGAATAGACGCAAATCGTTCAAAATTACTCTAATGCCTGATCCCGCCGTCGTAACTCGATTTGCCCCCAGCCCCACGGGGCATCTCCACAAGGGTCATGCCTACGCAGCACTGAAGGCCTACCATTTTGCAAAGGAGCAGGGCGGGAAATTCCTCCTCCGCATTGAAGACATCGACTTTAATCGCTGCTCATCAGACAACACCCACCAGATCCTGGAAGACCTCGCCTGGCTTGGGCTGGAATGGGAAGAACCCGTCAGAATCCAAAGCGAACACCTTCAGGAATACGCCCAGGTCGCCGGCCAACTAGAAGAACAAGGGGTGCTTTACCCCTGCTTCTGCACCCGCAAAGACATTCTCCGTGAAATCGAAGAAGCCGGACGAGCCCCTCACGGAAGCGAAGGCCCGCTCTACCCCGGAACCTGTCGCCGAATATCAGAGGATGAGCGGATTTCCAAAATCGGAGCAGGCGATTCCTATTCCCTTCGCCTCAATTTAGAAAAAGCTATCGCCTCGGTCGGAGTTAATTCGTCCGGGCCCGACCTGACCTGGACCGACACCGTTCAAGGCACCCAGCAGGCAAAGCCCGAAAAACTCGGTGATGTCGTTCTCGTCCGAAAAGATATTGGCACCAGTTACCACCTCGCCGTCGTGATCGATGATGGCATTCAGGAAGTCACCGATGTCGTCCGCGGAGTTGATCTATTTGATTCGACCCACATTCATTGCGTCATCCAGGCATTGCTCGGACTTCCCACTCCCCGTTACCACCACCACGAATTACTAACCGACGCCGGAGGCAGGCGCCTCGCCAAACGAGATCAAGCCATCACCCTGAAAAGCCTCCGGGATTCAGGAACGAGTGTTCAGGAGCTAAAAAAAGAACTCGGTTACCTGGAGTAACCTGAAATTGCATCGTAGATTTTTAATCACATGAGCATCCCCGACTCCGAATTTCATTCACTGGCGAACGCTTCCGACCTGGAGGAAGGCAAAGGCCGCCCCGTTGAACTCAATCATCACCGCATTGCCCTGATTCGACACGACGGCAAGGTCTACGCAATCGAAGACCGATGCCCTCACGCCGATGCATCGCTGGCATTCGGCCCCGTCGAAAACGGATGCATCGCCTGCCCCTGGCACTTCGCCGAATTCCGGCTCGAAACCGGCGAAGTTCTCAGCGGCCCGGCCACCTGCGGCATCCGCACCTACGCCGTCAGAGAGAGCAAGGGGCAGATCGAAATCAATCTCGACCACAACGCCGACGGCAGTCTCCACAAAACTGAAGGCTGAAAGACACGAATCACTTGACGAATCCACCGAATCCTGCCAACTTCCCGCCCCTCCAATTCGGTGGGAATAACAACAAGAGGTTCGGTGGCTGAGTGGTCGAAAGCGCTTCTTTGCTAAAGAAGTGAACGGGTGACCGTTCCGTGGGTTCGAATCCCACCCGGACCGCCATTAAAAGGCTCTACCCTCCAGCGAAGCGGAGGGTAGAGCCTTTTACTTTGCGGGTGGGGTTCGAACCAGTAGGCCAGCCCCCTTGGTCGATTCAAAGTGAGCCCTCAGCGAACGGAGAAAGCTGCCAAAGCGAAGCGACGCAGATAATCCCTCCCGGACCGCCATTAAAATGGCTCTACCCTCCAGCGAAGCGGAGGGTAGAGCATTGCCATTCCGTCATGTTTCCCCACGCCCACGCTGTCTCCCTTTCGATTCAGCGACCCAATTTACCAGCTCCTTGCCCGTCTTCCAGACCTTCGCGCTCTGACGTTCCACCCACACTTCCAACTTTGGAACGTCAGTGACTATTGTTGAGAAAGCACTTTAGGTGCCTTCTCAACTCATCCCTCATCAATGGAACAGCTCACGGGCGTAGACCGCGTTCTTCTCACCGCTTACTTCCCGGCTCATTCCTTTCGGAGTCGAACCCTCAATGATCAACCAGCCCGCATAGTCCATCGCCAGCAGGAGGCTCTTCACCCTTTCGAAGTCAATGTCGCCACCGCCCAGCAAGGCACCATCCTGTTTGATATGAACTTCGTAGATATTTTCGGCCCCCAGGCTTTCGATCTCGCGATAGATATCGTACCCCATTCGAGCCGAGTTCGCGGTATCGTAGTAAACCTTCACTGCCGGTGAACCGACTGACTCCATGATGTGACGAAGATCGGCTTCATTGAGCAGAGTTTCCAAAGCCAGAACGAATCCCTCTTTTTCTGCCAAAGGCGCAACCCGTTTCAACTTTTTGATCGTTTCCTCTATCAGCTCGGGACTACCGTTGATGTCAGCCTTGCCGAAAAATGCCAGCAGCACGATCTGAGGAGACACTTTGGCCGCCAGTTTTCTATCCTCCAGCGCTGCGGCTTCAGCCTTGAGCTTCGACATTGTGTCGATGCATTCAACGACCAACTCCTCTCCTTCTTCGGTAGAAGCAAAAGGGATTTTGTTCAGCAGTCCAATCCCCATCGATGAAATCGCGACGCCCGTTTCTTTGACCGTTGCTCGAATCGTTTCACGATTCTCCAACACCCGCAAATCCAGCCCCTCCCCTACCGCGTCGAATGAATACTGGATGCCCTCCAGACCGTTGCGTTTCGCAAAGTGAAACGAGTCAACGCTCAATGGCATTTTGATAGTCCAGTCGCAGGTGCCAATTTTGAAACGCTGATCTGCCTCATGATCAACAGCCAGCAAACCTGGCTTCAATAGCAAGGCACCCGACAGCAAGGAGCCTGCCTTGATGGCATGTCGGCGATTCATTGAACGGTGTCTCGATTTCTGCATGATCAATTCGTTAGTATTTGAGTTCGAATGCTACCCAATAATTCACCCATCATCCACTACCAACGCATCTACCTTGCCGGGTATTATTTTTCTCCAGCGACCCGGCGTGACGAGATGAGTGAGCAGAACATGACAGAGGCAAGGCCGAACCACCACCTGAGTCCTATCGAGTGCCAGCAGCCCAGATGAAAATCAGTTGTTCGGTGAAGCATCGTCGCGTCAATTGTCTCAAACCGTTCTCTCATGCCGCTTCACGCACTGATCTCAGACATCCACGGGAATATCGACGCTCTCAACGCGGTACTGTCTGATATCGAAAATCAGAAGGCTGACAACATCGTTTGCCTCGGAGATATGATCGGCTACGGCGGGGCTCCGGGAGCTTGCCTAAGATCCATTCGCGACCGCTGCTCAATTGTCTTAATGGGAAATCATGAAGCCTTCACCTTCATGCCATTTGATATTGATCAATTCAGTCCTCGAGTCGGAAGAGGGATCGAAAAGGCCCGGGAGGAACTCACCCCGGAAGAAATCGATTGGATCAGCCAGCTGCCCATTATTTCCGAACTGGATGGGACTGATCTTGTCCACGCATCTCTCGATACGCCTGTTGAATTTCACCACGTTCTGAGCAAGCGCGACGCAAAGCAGCACTTCAGTTTTCAAAAGACATCAGTCTGTTTCAATGGGCACACACATATCCCCGCCGTCTTCAAGCAAACGGGGCCTAAAGTTGAGATCAACAAACCACTTTCAACCCCTACCCCGCTCGATAAAAATTGCCGCTATCTCATCAATGTTGGATCGGTGGGACAACCCAGAGACGGAGACAACCGCGCTTGTTACGTCCTCTTTGATTCTGAGTCACTGACGATCACCTACCGCAGAATCCCCTACGATATTGAAGCGGCCCAGCAAAGATTCCAGCAAGCGGAAATGCATCCATCTGTGTGGAAACGAATTGCCAAAGGCACGTGAACGGAGAGTGAAAGTTGATTAGGTAGATTACGACCGAACCACTATCCCTTCATATCGCAGATCATTCCGTTTCAGGTGGAAAGAACCTAATCAACTTGCCGTCAAAAACCTTTTCCTCATTTTCCGAGGCCCACTTTCCGTCGTCGGCAAAAACCACGGAAAAATGGTGGATTTGACCTTTGAACGGAGTGCTTTTTACCCATCCCTTATTTCTTGCCTCATCCGGATGACTGGCGCCAATCACCAGTTCTACGCTCTTTGCTATACGCAAACCATCCGGTTTCCCGGCTAACCGCACCCTTTCTGTGCTCACCGTCTCTGCACCTTCAAAAACATTTACATTTACGAACTTCGTTGAATATCCGATACCGATATTGGTGACCACTCCCTGTTTCACTTTCCCGACTTCAAAAGACTGAACATTCTCTTTTGCTCGGGCGATTTTGAGAATCACTTCTCCTTCCTTCAAGTAAAGCCCCAGCCCCCCGTTTCTGTCCTTAATTTCTGCGATGACACCGTTCAATGTTTCGGCCGTCAACCGCACCTTGATTCTCAAATATTTTTTACTTCCGTCCACCCCGTCTTGAGTCACGCTGCCACCAGTTCCATCGAACACATAACTTGTCTTCGACTCTGTAACGCCGCCTCTCACCATCGGACTCATTCTTTCTGCACCGCTCTCTCCGATGACATAAACTTTCTCTGGGAGTTCATCGACCAGAATCCAGTCGATTTCACCTGAGCCCGAAGGAGCCTCGGGTGTTACGGGCTTATCATCCATTGCCCCTTTCTCAGGCGCCTTTTCGGCAGACGTCACGCTTTGCTCTTCCTTCGGCGGAGGAGGACTCATTTTCATAATCTTTCCGCCAAACCGTTCTTTCTCCAACTCACTGGTTTCAGGACTACTCAGAGAACTCGTAAACGCGAGGTATTCGATCGCCCCATGAAATGGCGTGGATCGCAACCACACTTCGGACGGAGGATTTTGATCATCAGGCCGATGATCTCCCACTGAAATAACCATATCCGGGCCCATCTTGAGCCCTTCCTTAGCAACCTGACCTGTGAACCCGCCGGGAAAAAGAGCCCCATACGCCCTCACCACTCCAACCGGATTAATACGAAGAGAAATGATGGTGGGCTCCCCTACCGTTATGACGCCCAAATCCAACACATTGGGCTTTTCGGCCTCTTTGGGGAACCAAAAGAACTTCGCCTTTCCGCCGACGAGATACAATCCGAAGCCGGAATTAAAATCGGTGCCACCACGCCGCTCATAGATCACTCCATCCGGAGACTCCGAGCGAAATTTCACTACCAATTTGTAATCCAAAGCAGCCCCATCGAAGCCTCCCGCACGAAGCCCGCCGCCAGTTCCATCGAACCATACATGGTCTCCTTTGAACTCGCTGCCCCCAAGGTAATCGATCGATCGATCAGCCTTTTTGTTACCGCTGATGATATGAATTTTCTTTTCATGCTCCGACGGCAAGGTCCAGTCCCTTTCGTCCAACGGAAGTAACATCACTGCGACGGCAGATTTCTCGACCACCGTCCCTCCACCAGGGCCAACTTCGATCACCTCCATTTCCCCATCGATCTCTCCCAGCGTTTCAATCTCTCCATCGGCCAACTGAGTCAACCACTCCGGTGCTCCGTCCCACAGACTCCCTTTGCCGTACAAATCACGATAGATCTTCACCTGTGCCTTTAATTCCAAGGTCCGGTCGTCGTTCCCCATTTTTGCCAACAGGGCCGATGACCGCTGCAGCGCAGCACGGGTTAAATTAATCGACCCGCCAAAATTCATGACATAACCACCCGCATAAATTTGGACAGCCTCTTCATCTCTACCCAATTCTTCCAAAGCCATGCCGTTCAGAAGAAAGACTTCCGGTCCAGGCGGATCAGCCTGCTCAAGCTCGCTTAATACCCCCTCCCATTTTTCGTTCGAGAACGCAATCCACGCCAAAACCACTGGTTCCAAGACGCGGTTCTCGGGCGGCAAATCTGAAAACTCATCCCTCACCACCGCAGCCTGCTTCGCAATCGCCGTCGCATCCATCTGAAGGCGATAACAATCCATGATGCGCAGCTTGGCTAGTGACGCAAAATTTCCCGGCATTGGATAATATTGATTTGCGGCATCGGCAATAACGACCCGATACTTTTCAATCGCCTCGTCAATCTTTCCTGATTCAAAAACTTCCTCCGCCTCCCGCCACTCCGGAGTCGTGGGAAAATCGACGTGATCAATCTGACTGCGCAAAAATGACTGAACCTGACCAGCACTTGATGGAGGCTGCCACTGGACTTGACCTCGATCGACCGCAATCAATTCGACAGTCACGGATTTGCCGTCAGCCAAGTGAACGGTCGCAAAATCGGCAAGACATTCAGAACAGACAAAACCGACGACGATCACTCCTGCTATGACTCTTTCAAAAAATTGATCCCTCATATCAGCCCGTCACTTCCTCCGCTTTTGCCTCATACTCGACCCGCCACTGCATAAAAGTCTTCTTCGCCGCATCCACTCCAGGATGATCATGATGCCCCATGCGCTTCAGCATATCCTGTAGAATCTTCAGCGCCTTCAGATCCTGACCCCGCCCTTTGGTAATCGCAGCAGTTCTCAAATAGGCACGAGTGGACCAGTCGAGATACCCAGGAAAATTCGCGTAGACACTCACATATATCTTCAAGGCATCCGCTAGGTTGCCTTGACGCTCCAGGCAGAAAGCAAGTTGGTAGTTGGCTTCCGGCCGACTCAAACTCCAACTTCGATTCTCGAGATATTTCGACCAGTGCGCCTGCGCTTCTTCGTAATTTTCATCTTCCATTCGAATCCTCGCCATTCCCAAAACCGCTTTCTCCTGCAATTCTTCATTGGGTATTTCAGCCATCACTTGATGAAACTTTTCCATGGCAGACTCCCTTTCCGCTGGATCAGCCGAACCTGCCTGAATCTCTGCAGTATCGATCAGACAATAATCAAAATTGGCCGTCCCCGGCCGGTTCTCCAGAATAAACTCATAGTAGGGCTGAGCCTGCACAGGTTTCTTTCTCACCCCCGAAACCCACCGCGCCAATCGTACGATGGGATAGTTACTTTGCTGAGACGGATCAAACCCCGCCTCCAATCGATAGAACAACTGATTCACTGCCTCCTGAGCCGCCTCACTATCCTCTAACACATCCACCTTGGCGACCGTCGCCCATCCCGTCAGACAGGGCGTCACACCCCTCTCCAGCATCAGAGAATCCAACTGTTCTATCACCACGTCAGGCTCATAACTTTCCTTCAAAAAGTCAGCAAAACTTCCGAACATCTCGCTCAATACGGTCGACTCAGGTTCTCCGCGATGATCCCAGACAACTGCCCTCAATCTCGATGCCCCCTCATCGGTCCTCCCCTGCTCTACCAACATGGGAAGCGATGCGACTAACAAATCATTTCGGTAGTCAGAGTCCCCATGATTGTCGACAAAATCCTGATAGTGGGCTTCCGCTTTCACCCAATCTTCAATATCAACGGTTTGCACGACTAGTTGCCACAGAGCGTAGGCGGCTGTCTCAGACTGCCCCATCTTCTTGCCCCCGTCTCTCCCCTGCAGATAACACACCTCCAAATCCGGAAACTCATTACCCAAAGTTGCCAGGAGATCCCCCTTTAAGTTCCACGCAGATGGAGCCACCTCATGATTGGGATACTCCGAATGAATTCGTTCAACTTTCGCCAGCGCTGCGTCCAGCTCATCAAGCATGAACTCACTCATCGCGCACTGATAGAGCACCGTGGGAGTAAGTGGTGACTCCGGGTATCGCTTCAAAAAACCATTCAACATTTCTGCCGCCTCATCCCATTTGGCCAGTCGCACCTTGGATAGGCCAAGAAAGAACTCCGCCAATTCGAGGCGTTCTCCATCTTTGTAGATTTTAAAGTAGCTGGAGAGTTCCTGCTCAGCCTCTTCGACGTGCCCCAACTGAAATGCGGAGGCGCCACGGACAAAATCAGGGATATCCCGAATCTCATTCCCTTCTTCCATATCGACCCGAACCTCGCCTGAAACAGTATAGGCTTCCTCATACTCCTCCCGCAGGAACAACACCTCAACTAACACCTTCGCCACGCCGGGCTTTAACTCATGCTTGGGGAACTCTGCCAGAAATTGTTTTCCATAATGATAGGCATTTTTCCATTGCTCCGTTTGAGCAGCGGACACAACGGCATTGTGCAAAAAAACGGGCCGTTCCGTATGTTTCGCCCCCGCCTGATCAGACAATTGGGAAAATGCCACGTAGCTCCCTGCGAAATTTTGCATCATGAAATGCGAGGAACCCACCCCGTTTAAAATCTTGAAAAAATCCACTTCCAACTGATCCGTTTGTTTCTGCAACTCGGCTAAGGCCTCCTGCTTTTTCGGTTCGAGAGACTCCGCAACAGCCCTGCTTTCCAATTGCTCAAATCGCTTTCCGTAACTCGGACTCAACTGACGAGGATTCACCATCCTTTCATACCAGGCCAGCGCCCTAACCGCATCCTGCTGGGAAAGCGCGAGCTGAGCCAAGTATTGAAACCTTGGATTGCGATCGTAGCGCTCTTGGAAAGGGTCAAAATCAATCAACTCACTAAACTCATCGAGAAATGACCGGACTTCGGGGAATTCCACTTCCGTGGACCAGTCCTCCGCAATGATCATGAAGATCGTTTCTCTCAGCCCGTCGCTGAGACTCTGACTACGGAGCGGCTTGGACATGAATTCAAATCCCTTCTCCAACTCCCCTGCCTTGAGGTAACATCGGCCTAAATTCACCCCCACATAGATTTTATTCACCTTGGAATCGTCTTTCGCTACAACCAGAACTTTTTTATAAAGATCCCTCGCTTCCGCATACTTTTCACGCTTCATCTCGGCGTTGGCCCATTGCACTAAAGCAGCATTCTGAAAGAGATTAGGCAGCATCTTTTTCGCATCTCCATCTGAAGCATCCTGCATCACCTTGTTATCGAATGTCTCGTAACAAACCTGGAACGCCTGGACTGCTCCTGCCGCATTATCCTTCCCCAAAAGAATCAGGCCTTTCAAAAAATAGAAATGCCCAAAGACTGGACCATACTGAGTGATCGCACCTTCCCCGTGCTCACGAATCACGCCATCCACCAACTTCAGCCCTTCGTCCCACTTCTCGAGCTGAATAGCAGATACCGCCTTATTATAAGCAACCGAAGGATCAAGATTATCTTCCTGAGACTGCACCGGGCTCGTCAGGCAAAACATCATCGCCATCGAAAGAAATGCTCCAACGCGATATAGGCACCGCTCCCCTATCTTCAAACTCAGCATCTTTTGCAGAACTACAATCTCCCCTTGTATTTGCCAGGGTTATCCATGTAATCGAATCCATCGATTGGCTTCCCCTTTTTATCCACAATCGTGAAACTGCCTTTGGTTTTTTTTGCGATCTCAGCAAACTCTTTGATACCTTGGGTTGTCTGCATCGCCACCATATTGATCGGAGGCTTTCCCATCTTCGAGTTGATCGACAAAATAGGTGGGGGCGAATTCCCCCCCGTACCGTCCGCCATAAAAAAGATCACATCCGGGGGAGGATCCATCAAGTGCCCCATTTTCAAAGCGGCCACCCAATCCGTTCCCCAGAACAAACTATCCTTCTTCACAATTTTCATCGTCTTAGCTACATTGCTAGCGCTACCGTCCACCCACTCTGCTTTTGGAATCCTGGAATCGGGTCCGTCGAATTGGTAACCTTGGCCCTTAATCGAATTGTAAACGTAGCCTCCTTTCGGAGACCGAAATGGATTCACTTTCCCCCCCCTCTTTGGCGCCCCCTGCAACGCCCACCCCTCATGCGCATAATAATTTCCTCCCGCGAACAACATGACTTGGTACTGCACTCCCTTGAGCGACTTAAGTGCTTTTTCCAATTCCGCATCACGCAATTTCACTTGCTGACTGCTCATGGACATCGAATGATCCAGCACAAATAAAAATCGTTTTCCCGTCGAGGTCCCGCCAAAGAACGAAGCGCCCGACCCCAAGCCTTCGCCGCCTGATCCGAATCCACCCCCACCGAAATCAGCATCGCCGATTCCTAAAGGCCCTTTGCTGGTCCTCGTCACATTTGGCAGTGAAATTTTAGCGACTGCATTGGCGCGCATCAATTGTGCTAATGGCGCAGCAGCGGCGGATGCAGCCGATGTCTTTTTCGTCTGCTTGACCACATTCTTCTTCTGCATCTCCTGCTTTTTCACGGTAGGCCCGATCACCGCTGCAATAATTTCAGGCTCGTCTTTGGACGAGGGCAAAATCACCACAAGCATGGCAATCAATGCGATGACGAGATGAACAATCACCGCGGCCAGAATCGCCGTCGCTTTTTTCCCATACTGCTTGGGAGGAGCCAGGTATTCATCAGGTTCGGGCTCAACTTCATCGGAGATAGCCAGTCCATCAGGTGCCGGGGGAAGAGGTATTTGCGATTCGGCTTCGAGAGGTTCCGGGGAATTTTGATCCACCTCACCCGCTGAGGCCCCTGTGACCGCCCCCATCGCTGCAGCCACAGCACGATGCTGCGAAGCACGATCGATCTCGCCCGTGTATTCGAGCACCATAGCGAGCAACTCATGACCGTAACTGCTCGTGGGATGCGTCACCAAAAACGCTTGAATGGCCGGCACCGCACGCTCTCCAGCGAGGTCAGTTACTCGCTGCAATTCCTGCTCTGTATCAGGTGCCACCGGGGCCAACATGACCAAGTCGGCAGCCTCCTCTGGAGCCCCCCGCTCGACCATCTTCTCCGCAATGAGAAATCGGATTGACCAATCTCCTGGATTCGATTCCAGGGCAGTCATTAATGCTGTTTCGATTTCACTCATTTGATTCCAATCAATTCGCCAAGCTTACATTCTTGATTTTAGCTTTTGCGCAGACATTAAGCACGTCAATAAATCGCTGCCCAACCGCCTCGCCATCACATTCGATAATGACCTGAGTCTCAGTATTCGCCACCTCCGCGCTCGCCGAATAGCGCGACAGCCTTTCAGTCAAGTTGGGAAGCTCGCGATCATCCGGGTCCGAGTCAGATACCTCCTCGTTCACCAATACCACTCCACTGGCATCGACCTTGACTAACATTTGATCAATTTTCACTTCACGACTGTCTTGTTTCTCAATCCCGGGCAGGGTTAAACTGAGATCCGCCTCCGATTTTTGAAGCGTCGTGGTCACCAGGAAATAGATCAGAAGCAAAAAGGCAACGTCGATCAACGGGCTGATATCCAGCTCCGGATCTTCCTGTCCCCCAAATGGATTGCTGTCTGCCATGCTTAATTGGAAACCTGATAAGTCGAAAAGATTACGGTAGGCACCCCTCCAGCCGCAGAAGCGCGACTGACCTCTTGGATATGCTTGTAAGGCACATCTTTGTGAGCTCGCATATGGAGCCGCGCATTCGGATTCTGGCTCTTAACCTGAGAAACTTTCTGGGTGAGTTGATCTTGACTCAAAATGTTTCCATCGACGTCCTTAATCGTGCCATCGATATAAACATTTATCACAATCCTCCCCTCCACCAGGGTGGGCACTTGCGAATCACTCGCAATGGGAATAATCACATTCGGGTCTTTCGGATAAGTAATAATGTTAGCTGTCACCATGAAAAAAATCAGGAGCAGAAAAACCAAATCAATCATTGGTGAAAGGTCGGCCTTAAGGCCTGGCCCACCGAATAGATCGTTCTCCTTAGCCATTTCTTGAGCTTAAATTAAAATCAACCCTGCTGCTCTTGAGACGCCACGACTGTTCGGCGCAAGCCCCCGATCAATGCCTCTGCCTCTTCGTCGCACTCGGCGACCAACTGCTGCAGTCGATCCCTGAAAATGAAGTAACAAAAGATTGCCGGCAAAGCGACGACCAACCCTGAAGCTGTCGTAATCAGTGCCTCGGAAATATCTCCAGCAAACGCAGACGGGTCACCAGTTCCTCCGTTGCTCAATTGGGCAAATGCTCCAATCATACCTGAGACGGTTCCCAGCAGCCCCATCATGGGAGCGGCCTGAGCAATGATAGAAAAATAGTTAATCGTCCGAACCCGCCCACGGTTAAATTTTCGCGAGGCGGCTGCCATTTTTTCTTCCAACTTCTCACTGTCGAGCACTTCGTAACCGCGATCCGCAATAAAGTGAACCGCTGAGTGCATCACACAACTAAGGCAGTTCTCACCTCCCATCGTTTTCCGGGAAGCTGATTCGAAATCAGCATTCTCCATGTCACTCGCCAATGCCGTCACTAGTGGCTCCGGATGAAAGTTTTTTCGCTGCAGATCAATCAAACAAAAAACCATCAGACCAATCACGGCGACAGAAAAAGTTCCCAGCACCCACATCGACCATCCGCCAGCTTGAATCATCTCCAGCAAATTCACCTCACCGGTCGATGCCGGATCAGCGCTTGCCGCCGTCGGAGCTGCCACCGGAGCCTCATCACCAGGAAGAGAGATATCAAAATCGTCCTGAGCGTTCAGGGAAGCAGTTACCAATGCGAAAGCAGCGCACTGAAGAAGTGCGCTAGAGAACATGTTGAATTTCATAGAAAACAGGGATTTAGCGAGTTCACCGACTCGCTCGCAATGAGAAGATCGAATTAACCCTCTAAGGGCAATCAAAAAATAGTCCTCGAGCTCCGAATGACACACTTACCCGGCTAAATCGACACAATTCAGCCAATACCGGCTCTCCGCGCGCGCCTTATGATTCGGCAATCGCCATTCCAATACGGAACGGGGTGGTCGCAGCGACGGTGCAGGCGACCGCTTCGTCATCAAAGAAAACAGGCGAGACGTAAGCAAGCGGATCCGAAGGCTCGAGACAAGTTTTTGGCCATTCGCCCTCAAACTCAATTTCGATCTTCATAGGCTCCAAACTAAACCCTTCACCTGTTGCTTTCATCCGCGCTTCTTTGGCCGTCCATGTCCAAAAGAAGGCTCTCTGCTTTTCCTCGTCGCCCAAGTCATCCAATCGCTTGATCTCAGAGTCTCGAAAACACCGACGGCTCAGTCCTCCGATATCGACCTCGCGGCTGAAATATTCGATATCAATTCCGATCGACGGCAGGAGAGAGATCGCCACCACCGCACGATCCAATGAATGCGAAAGATTAAAGTGCAACGCTTCTCCGATCAAAAACGGTTTTCCTCGTTCCTCTGTTCCAAACTTCAACGCCCTCGGAGAAACGTTCAAGTGCTCTGAAAGCGTTCTCCTAACCATGGCGCGCCCGCGAATGAACCGTTCGCCGTGGTTCTCAAAATGAAAGGCGGCGGCGCGCTTTCGTTCTTCATCGCTTAGCCACTGTTCGGCCAACCCAAGAGGCAACAAGGCTTCATCATCTAGCGAAAACGGAGTCACCCGAATCTCGTCGATTCCGAGAGAGGTGGTCGTGCCTTTTGAGTTTTCAGTCATCCTTGGTCCAATAGACACTGCAGCAAAAAATCTACGGCGCCCCTTTCTAAAATCAAACTCCCCTTGCCTGCCAAAGCTCCCATCCCACCTTGACCACCCCAGCGACCAAAATCACCACGCTGATAACTGATAGACCACGAACCAGTGGCTTCGTCCTACCTGATACCAATTTCAGAGACGGTGAAAAGATTTCTCCCAGCACAATTCCTCCAGCAAAGCCGCCCAGATGCGCAGCATTGTCGATAAAGTGACTCCCCAAGAAACCGAATATCGCGATCACAATGCTCGACTGAACTAAACTTGAGCGCAGATGTCCCGGAAGCTCTTCCTTGAATTTCTGCGTCACCACGAGAAGAAACCCTAGACACCCCAAAATTCCTCCGGAAGCCCCGACCGAAGCCGGTGCATTTCCCAACCAGATGCTGGCGAGAGAACCGGTAACCACCGAGACGAGAAATACGATACTGAGAAGCGACGGGCTCACCAGCGCTACAATAACTCTGCCCAAACTGTAGAGAGCCATTCCATTGAATAGAATGTGCAACACACCTCCGTGCATCAGTCCGGTCGTGACCAATCGCCACCACTCTCCATTTTCAAGCACCTCGGTTCGAACCAATGCCGCACTTTGAATGGATGCTGAAATTCGTCCGGGCAGCGTCGGGTGCTGCGCATCGAAAAAATACTGCCCCGCAAAGACAGCAACCAAAACTCCGACTGCAACTTTCAACATTCCCGTCGGCTGTTGTATCACCCACAACCGGAAAAATTCGTTGCGAACCAGCCGACGGTTCAAGTCATCCACCGAGAATCGATCAACCCTTCGAAGCCAGGCCATCGAAGCTTCAACCAAAGGAAAAAGCCCAAAAAAGGTTGCCCCCATGATGGCAATCATCAACATCTCGGGGCGCAAAAATGCCAGCCCCACCAGAGCTAAGGTAATGATCAATGACTTGATCCAGCGACGACCCAAATCCGCCCGATACGACTTCAGTTCGACAGGACTATGATGCTTCTGCAAAAAGGCCGGTGGAATTAGCCGATCATACCATGGCACTATCACACCGACCACTTTCTCGACTCCTTGCATCAAAGCCAGCAACTGGTCCGCAGTCTCAACCGTGATAATATTTCCCGGTTCATAACGCTGATCGTCAAGGTGAGTATATTCCCCTACTTTCAACCCATAAGTGCCACGGGCTGATTCCGGAATTTCTTCGAGTAGGGCCTCATCACCCCATGCGAGATGTTCCGGAATTCGCTCCCGAAACCATACTTCGCCCTTCGGCCAATCTCGCAATAAGCTTTGATTCGCTTTATTCATAAACCCGTCGATCGCCTACCATTTGCGCCACCATAGCCGACCTCCAGCGAAATCGAAAGCCGGTAGCTCCAACTTCAAGATTTGATCAGAGCGGCCGGCCTGTCTATCCCACCAATAAAATTAAGCTTCCAATTCTTGTGCATCGTGTTATAATTTCCATAATTATTGTAATTTGAGGTTAATTATGGGATTCTTTTTGGTCATGCTTATTTCGTCCGTCGCTGGATCAGTCGGATGGTGGATTGGAAACTTCTTTGGTTTCTCTGTCGCATTCGTGCTGAGTAGTGTGACCAGCCTGATAGGCTACTACTACGGACAAAAGTGGAACCGGGAATACTTCGGTTAAAGGGATTCCCTTTCGATTGAGTCACCCGTCCAGGACGACCCCAAACCCATTCGCGACGAGACGCTCTATTCGAAGTGTTTCTCCAAAATATCTCTCATCTTGGATTCACGGGCCTCGATGCTTTCGCAGAGGGCAAACTGAACTCGCGCTCGGTTCAGATTCTGCCCGTCGTAGTTGGTTTTAAAATACACATCGCCTGCCAGATAATCCGCGAAGAACCTGAGCCCTAACTCGAAAGTGATCACCCGGATCGAGTCAAACAGGTAACGTTTGTCCTCCTCTGTCAGAAATTCCTTCGCTTCAGTCAAGTAACCGCGAACCAGCGATTCAAACAATTCGAGATCGAGGCACACTTCGCTCAGATCCGTTGTCTCTTCCCCCCCGGGATTGCAACCACTCCGAACCGCGTCGCCAAAATCGTAGTGAATCAACCCTGGCTTCACTGTGTCCAAATCCACCATGCAGGTTCCTTTCCCCGTCAGTTGATCGATCATCACATTCGTGATCTTCGGGTCCCCATGAATCGGCCGCTCAACTAATTTTCCCTGCTCTTTTGCCGATTCCAAAACCTCGGCAAGATTACGTCGCGACTCCACAAACTGACTCAGCCGCTGAGCTTCAGACGACGCTTCTAACCGCTCGCGTGCATCCGCTTGAACCAGACATTGGTCATACTGCGACAAATACCCAGGGGTGATATGAAAACCAGGAAGCGTGTCCGCCAGTTGATCAATGGGTAAACCGGAAATAATTCGCTGAAAATGACCCAGCACCCGCCCCGCCTCTAAAGCGTGCTCAGGGATACTCACTCGATCATAACTCGTCGTACTCGCGATCATCGACAGCGCCCGCCAACACTCTCCCTGATCGTCCAAAACAAAATCCCCTCCATCCTTTGACGGTATCACTCGCGGCAGTTGCCAGATTCGGTCTGCCTGATCCGCTTCCGCCGCAATCTGAGCATGGGCATGAACCGTGACCGCTTTCATGTTCGACATCACCGCCGCTGGATCCGTAAAGACAGATCGATTGATCTTTTGCAAAATATATTGCTCCTCTGAAAAGGTGGTCCTGAGAATCACTCGATAAGTGTCGTTCACATTTCCGGAACCAATCGGCTGCAAGGTCACTAGCCTCCCCGGGACGTCAAACTGAGTCGCAATTTTTTCCGCAATCATCTAAACAAACAAGCGTGTTCTATATACCGTAGCCCACCATCGCATCTCCTCCATCATGCTGGACCAGCTCCTCGATGCTTGTCTCTTCGAACTTTCGATTGATCAAACCTTCGGCGGCGCTGAGGCATTCAATCACACCAGCAGAACCGGAGAAAGTCGGAAAATCTTCGGGTTCAACTAACCTGACCAACTCTCCATCAACTGACTCGATGACCTCGGCCACCGAGATGAGACGACTCTCACGCCCAAGACGATACCCTCCGCCCACACCGCGTTTGCTTTTCAACAAACCCGATCGTTTCAACACGAGGAGGATCTGTTCAAGAAACTTGATTGGGATCTTGCCTGCTGACGCCAACTCCTGAGCCTGCATCGTACGATCCGGCGGCAGAGATCCGAGCAGAGTCACTGCTCTCAGCGCGTAGTCGGCTTTCCGCGAAATTTGCATGATTCAATGATACCAGCAGGAAAGAAAAGAGCTGTCACCCCCGATAATTAAATAGATCGCGCCACCTCAACTCCTTCTCACCTTCTTTCGTGCCGAGAGCGGCACGAACTGCGATCAATATCTTGTCCTGCATATTTTTGGTAAGCTTGCGCCCGTTTCTGGCCCGTTGCATTTGCTTGTGGGTCAATTGCTCCGAGCTGGCAGCCACGACACCATGATTATCAATGCCCGCCTCGGTCAGCATGGCATCAAGCGGTTGGGTCCCTAGATTTCGATTAGTTTCGTCTTCCATCTGCGTAAATCCTTCAGTTTGCGTAAACTTTCGCAAGTCTGCGCAATTTGTATATTGCCCAGTCGCTACATCTCGCTAATCGTGCGTCTTGCTTATGACAACCCGAATTTTGCTCAGCACCACGAGTTATCAGGATACTCCAGGCCCTCATCACGAGTTAATCGAATCGCAGGGATACGAAATTGTCCGTGAACGAGGCCCCCTCCCGGAGTCCGCCATGCTTGACCTGGCTGGCGAATTTGATGCATTCCTTTGTGGCGACGACGCCATCACCCGTGCCGTCATTGAAAAATCACAGCCCCGGCTCAAAGTTCTCAGCAAATATGGAATCGGGCTCGACAAAATCGACGTGGCTTATGCGACAGAGCAAAAAATCCCGGTTCTCAACACTCCTGGAGTCAATCACACCACCGTAGCCGAGCATACCTTCGGACTGCTCTTGAGCCTTTCTAAGAAGATTCAGGAAAACGCCGTCGACGTCAGCAATGGGATGTGGCAAGCCGGGTGGAAAAAACCCATCGGCCACGAAATCCTCGGTAAGACGATGGGTATCATTGGTCTGGGTCGCATCGGCAAGGAAGTTGCCACCAGGGCCAAAGCATTTGGTATGAACGTGATCGCTTTCGATCCGTATTTTGACGAAGCCTTCGCCGAGAAGCATGACGTAACCCGCTGTGCCACGATGGATGATGTCCTTCTGGGAGCCAACGTGGTCAGCCTCCACTGCTTTCTCGACGAAAAGACCCACGGGATGATCAACTCGGCCAAAATCGCCGAAATGCAGGACGACGTTATCGTTCTCAACTGTGCTCGTGGCGAACTGGTCGACACGGATGCCATCGCGGCCGCGCTCGAGAGTGGCAAGGCAGCTGGCTACGGCGCTGACGTCCTTGATGAAGAGCCGCCCCGTTCGGACCATCCCCTTTTCACCGCGCCAAATTGTATCATCACCAGCCACATCGCTTCGCGAACTTACGAAAGTGTCGAGCGACAAGCCATGAGAGCGACACACAACCTTATCAATTTTCTGAATGGAGATTCCGACTACATTCAGGCAAACCAATTTTGACCCCATACCCACAGCCAAGCCATGTTAAAAATCAAACCAGCCTCCGAAGTCGCCTATGACTGCATTTCCATGGGCGAAGTCATGCTCCGCCTCGACCCGGGAGAAGGTCGTATCCACACCTCCCGAAGTTTTTCTGCCTGGGAAGGCGGCGGCGAATACAATGTCGCACGCGGTCTTCGCCGTTGTTTTGGGCTCAGAAGTGCCTGCGTTACCGCTTTTGCCGATAACCCGGTAGGTCGCCTCGTGGAAGATTTCATCCTACAGGGCGGAGTCGATACCCGTTTCATCCAATGGAAAGAGTATGACGGCATTGGTCGGGAAGTTCGCAATGGCCTGAATTTCACTGAGCGCGGCTTTGGTATCCGTGGAGCAGTAGGCTGCCCGGATCGAGCCAACACCGCCGCCAGTCAGCTCAAACCCGGCGATATCGACTGGGAAGACATCTTCGGCAATCATGGGGCACGATGGTTCCACACCGGTGGCATTTTCGCCGCCCTCAGTGAAACCGCGGCCGAAGTGACCATCGAAGCTTGCAAGGCAGCTCAGAAGCACGGCACGATTGTCAGCTATGATCTGAACTACCGTCCATCCCTTTGGAATGCCATCGGCGGTCTGGAAAAGGCCCAGGAAGTGAATCGCGAAATCGCTCAATATGTCGATGTCATGATTGGCAACGAAGAGGACTTCACCGCCTGCCTCGGGTTTGAAGTCGAAGGCGTCGACGAAAACATTCGCGGCATCGATGTAGGTAATTTCAAACGCATGATCGAAACCGCGGTGAAGGAATTCCCCAACTTCAAGGCCACGGCCACCACGCTGCGTGAAGTTCACACTGCCACGGTAAACGATTGGGGTGCGATCTGCTGGCATGACGGAGAATTCTACGAAGCCAATCCCTACCCGAATCTCGAGATTCTCGACCGGGTCGGAGGCGGAGACAGCTTTGCTTCCGGGCTCGCCTATGGCTTCCTCGAGCACAATGACCCAGCCAAGGCCATCAACTACGGGGCTGCGCACGGTGCCCTTGCCATGACAACCCCCGGTGATACTACGATGGCGTCTCTCGCCGAAGTAGAGAAAATCGTAAGTGGAGGCGGCGCCAGGGTCGTTCGCTAACGGTTTCATTGGGTTTTGGGCCGCTTCAAGGCCCAAAGTCCATCCAAAATCAGTGATTTCAGGTGATTAAAAATTCGATAAAACCTGCGTATCTATTGATTTTCCGCTTGAAATACGCTGAAACTGAGTAAGTTCCGGCCAGCCATGGCGAAGACTAGTTGGATATCCCGAAACGCGCGTAAAGCACGCACTGTCAAAAAGTATGCGAAGCTTCGTGCCAAGCTGAAAGCTGAGAAAGACTATTCAGGTCTTACGATGCTGCCGCGTGATGCGAGCCCAACTCGGCTCGTAAATCGTTGCGAAATCACCGGTCGTCGCCGCGGTTACCTCCGTCGCTTCAAGATGTCCCGTATCTGCTTCCGCGAACTCGCTTCGCACGGAATGATCCCCGGCGTGACCAAGTCGAGCTGGTAGCCATTTTACAGCCTCGAGTTAAATTTTAAGAAGCGGAGCTCATGCTCCGCTTTTTTGTTGCCCTAAACCTTCATTCAATCAAGTGAATGGTCGCCACATCTGCCGTCCATAACGGTTGCAAAGGCTCTTTAGCCGCAGGATATTCAGGATAATGCCGCTCTACGAATACATCTCCGAAGATCCCGAAAACGGCTGCCGAATTTGCAAAAAGGGGTTTGAGATACGTCGTCCTGTTACGCGCCCCCCAATGGAGACCTGCCCTCTTTGCCGGGCGCCCGTTAAGAAGCTTGTCTCAAAACGTGTTGCTTCGCCCAAGATCACCAAGCCGCTCTCAGTCAGCGATGCCAAGAAAGCAGGCTTCACCGTGCTGGAGAAGCGAGACGAAGGTACTTACGAAAAGCTCTGACGCTCTGAAGTCCTCACTCAGCCGGTTTGGGTACGATCGTCAATTTTCCGTCCTCAACCTTGAGATCAGAGATACGATCGAAAAATGCCTGCGCATCCGGATCAGAAAGCACCTCTTTTAGGAGGTTTTCTGCCTTTAGTTCATTCATGAATTCATCAGGTACCATGGCTCCATTCATTTCGAGCCCCTGAAGAAATAGGACCGGATTTCCCCCTGCCATACCCAAATTGAGACTCGCTTCGCCGTTGAAGTATCTCCCCTCGACCTTTTCCGCGATAAACTTGATCGGAATATTTAACGCCTCAAGATCCAGGCTCACGGTGCTTTTAAGAACATCCTCCTCGATCGAGACCTTAGTCTTCCCGACCAAAATACTGAAATTTGGGTGATTAAAAATCAGAACGTTAATTTCATCGCCAGTCAAAACAAGGGGAGCCGGAACCTCATCGGCTTCCATCGCCGCCGTGAAAGCATCAAACCGCTGCAACACGTCTTCTACTGCCGCCTCATCTGCCACTGGCATCTCGATCGCAACCGGTTGATCCGAGGTAAAAGCGGTCACCGCCTCATCCATCTTATTCTTCAAGGCGTAGAAACCGGCGAAGCCAAGCACAACCAGTAAGACAATCGTGACAAGGCATCCTATGCCGCACCCGGTCGCCCACTTTTTGCCGCTTCCTGATGCCGAAGGGTCGGTCGCTGGATCGACTGATGAAGGATTACCTGTCATATGATTTACTATTGATCGTAACCGATAGATTTCCGCTGAAAACAGCTCAGCCCTGCTTGATTACCCGTGGAGTAATCACTTCGATCAATTTTGCCGATCTCGCATCAGCCTCCGCCCAGAATTCACCTACCAATTCCAATCTGGCTACTGCAAGCGTTGGAAAAGACTCAATAAAGTCACTGGATGCCATGTGATTAGCTAACTCATGCATCCCCGGATTGTGCCCGAAAAACAATACCGTATCGAGGCCTTCATCCAATTCTTGAACAACCTGAAGAATCGATTGAGGTGATGCCAAATACAAGGCATCTGAATACAAAATATCTTCTGGAGAAAAATCCAATCCCTCAGAAACCAACTGCGCCGTTGTGGTCGCGCGCAAGGCTGTACTCGATACGATCAAGTCAGGTTGTACCCCTCGCTGCTTCAAAGCAGCCGCCATCCGGGGTGCATCCTTTTCTCCCTTTTTATTGAGTGGTCGGTCGTGATCGGAGGTCCCCAACGTGTCCCAACTCGATTTCCCGTGTCTGATGAGAAGTATCTGCTTGTTTGCCATTGTCCGGATCCTAAACCACCCCACGCCACCTGTCTGCGCCAATTCAGTGGCTTGACAGAGCCTAGCAGACTACCGAATCTGAAGGCCATCAAAATCTTTCAAACCATGCAAAATCACGCTTCACTTTTATTCGCCGGCGCGGCCATCGCCTTCTCGATGTTCATTGGTGCTCCTGCAGCAAACGCAGAGAACTGGCCCAACTGGCGGGGACCTCAGTTTGACGGATCATCAACCGAAACAGGCTACCCTGCAAAATTTTCAAAAGAGGACGGCGTCGCCTGGAAATGTCAGCTTCCAGGGGCGGGAGGATCCACTCCTGTCGTGTGGGACAACTCCGTCTTTTTGACCTCCGTCAGCGAAGACGGCAGTGGCATCGTAGCCCTGAGAATCGACGCCAAGAGCGGCAAAATCATCTGGTCAAAACAGTTCAGTGACGAATCTATGCGCGATGAGCGATCCAATACGGCAGGCGCCTCTGCCGTGACCGACGGCGAGACCGTTTTCTTCTTCACTGGATCCGGAGATCTCGCTGCCTACGATTTCGACGGGAACCAGATCTGGTATCGCAATATCGAAAAGGACTACGGCCAATTCGCGATGCAGTGGACTTTTTCCAGCACCCCTCAACTCGCCCATGGCATCCTCTACCTTCAGGTCTTGCAGCGCGATGTCCCGGTCAATGGTCGGGGGAACACCGACGGCCCTATCGAGTCTTTCATCCTGGCGATGAACCCTGCCTCCGGCGAAACGATCTGGAAACACGTGCGTGAAAATCTGGCGGTGCAGGAATCCAAAGAAGCTTTTAGCACGCCTATCCCAATCGTTCATGAAAACAGAGAGGAACTGCTGATCTCAGGCGGCGACTGCCTCACGAGCCACGATCCAAAAACAGGCAAAGAACTTTGGAGATGGGGCACCTACAACCCCGAGAGAATTGGACACTGGCGTCTCGTTCCCACACCGACTTATGGCCAAGGGGTCGTTTTGGTCTGCGGCCCGAAGAAGTCGCCGGTTCACGCGATCGAAGCCGGTAGCGACGGAAACCTTCCCGATTCGGCCAGGCTTTGGGTATCGGAAGGAAAAGAAGTCACCGCCGATGTCCCTACTCCCCTTTTCTATGACGGTTATTTCTATGTTCTCAATGGAAACAACAAGTTTCTGACCTGCCTCCATCCCAATACCGGCAAAGTCGTATGGAGCACCCGGATCGATGCCAAAACCAAAATCGAATCTTCCCCTACCGGAGTTGACGGAAAAATCTATTTCATCAGTCAGATGGGAGAGCTGTTCGTCTACAGTGCCGGAACAGAAGGAGGGACCTTACTGAACTCAACCCTGTTCGGCGTTTCACAAAGCGTCAACATTCGCTCCTCTATCGTTCCGGCCAACGGAAGCCTTTACATTCGCACCGACGATCATCTCTACGCCGTCAGGAAGTAATCAAAGCCACCAAGCCAAGCTAAACGCCAGAGAACTGGCGAACCGCTTTTCCGCGCATTCGTCTCATGGACCACTCTTCGGTATAATCTTCGAGTGAATCCATCGCCACCCATGCTAAATCATGGGACTCCTCCGTCACGGTGTAGGCATCATCTCCTGAATGCTGGATCAGGAATCTCACGTCATAGTGAAAGTGAGACGGCTCATCCTTTCTCGCCGGGATACCGTGAACATCCAGATCAAAAATTTCAGATGTTACAGGAGAAAGATTAGCCAACCCGGTTTCTTCCTGACATTCCTGCATCGCCACAGCAAGCACGTCAGAATTGCCATCGGCGTGCCCGCCGGGCTGCAACCAGATATTTAGTTTCCTGTGATGAGTCAATAATGTGCGCTTCCCGGCTTCGTCAACGATCCATCCCGATCCTGTGACATGCCCCTTTTCCAAAGAACGCTCAAAACATTCGGCGTTTTGGGATACGAAATCCCGAAATCGAAGAGCCGTATCCAGTTCTCCCGGAACCCTTTCACAATATCTGTCGATCAATTCGATCAATGATTGGCGGTGCATAGGAGCGCACCATATTCTACGATGGCGCTCTCGCAATCCTGATTTCCCTGCGAGCCAGTATCTTTCCTGCTACCCGCACCGTAATCACCTCCTTTGTGCTAACCTGCGATCTGAGCAAAACTGACGACATGCCAAAGTGCGGCCATGAACCGGATCCAACGCCGGACTGTCATCCGCCACGCAAAGGACCCGATTGGATTTTGTATGGATCTCTGATCGTCGTAATTGTTAGCTACCTGCTTTTCTATCTGAAGCAACCCAACCACGGGCTACTCGCCGAGTTCTGCGTAGCGGTCCATGACTTCGTCGGCATGATGTGGTGGGGAGTCGTGCTCGGAATCCTTGCCGTGGGCTTCTTGAGATACGTGCCACAAGAGCGAGTCAAACAATGACTTGGAGAACGCAGCAACTTTTCCGGCCTGCTTCGGGCCGTTTGCGCAGGCCTGCTCTTTGATGTCTGCAGTCACGGAATTCTTCTGGTCGGGATGCAACTCTATCGACGAGGTCTCAGCCTTGGACAAACCATGGCTTTCCTCATCGCAAGTCCCTGGAATTCGTTTTCTATCACCCTGATTCTGATCGGCTTAATCGGATGGAAATGGACAGCCCTTTTCATTGCGGCATCCGTCGTCGCCTTCCTCAGCGGATGGATCTTTGATTGGCTCGAGCGCCGATCTTTCGTCCCAAAAAATCCTTATCGAGAGGCCTTCGAATCGAAAATGAGCCAGAGCCCTCTTTTTCGGAGCAGCTTAAACCTCTCCTCAGCAGCCCTTCTGGATGGGTAACATTTTTAACCGCTGCCATGCAGGAATCCCGAATGAATCTGCGCTGGATTCTATTTGGCACCGTTCTGGCCGCCTTCCTCCGAGTCGCCGTGGCCCCAGACATCTTCGCCGCTTGGTTTGGACCATCGGTGGCAGGACTCGGTCTGACCCTGATCGCCGCTACGATCATCGAAGTCTGCTCGGAAGGATCCAGCCCCATTGCCGGTGACTTGCTCAATCGAGCCGGAGCCCCGGGAAACGAATTCACGTTTCTCATGGCGGGCGTGGCCACCGACTACACTGAGATACTCAGTCTTCGTGAAACGACCAAATCCTGGAAGATCGCTCTATTACTTCCGGTGGCTACCGTCCCCCAAATATTAGTCATTGGGTGGGTGCTTAATACCTATACCAATTCGATGGTGAAAATGGTGGAATAGCTGAGTCGAATTTTTTCAAGCTTACCGCGCGATGAAGGCGCGATGCGGAGGCCGCCCCGCGGGCATCGTAACTGAGTAGGAACACAGCGATTGGCGAGATTCGGCCAGCTTTCTAACACATCCGCGAAGCGCTCTGTATCCCCCAAAGCCCCCCTTATTCCTCCAGTCTCACTGTTGAGATGGTATTACTTAAAATAACGTTTCAGCACGGCTTTTTCATCAGGAAGAAGAGAATCGCGCCACACCGCGTCACCTCCGGTTCCGTTGGAATTCACTTTACCGCCCGTCTGAGCCTTTGATGCTTCCATGTCGTCTTCATGCTCGGTTTCCCCTACGGCCAGCAAATCTCCGGGAGTCGCCCGCGACAAATCCAGATTTTCGACCTTTTCGATTCGGCTAGTTCCAAGATCCTCCTCGTCGCCATAAAACAATGGCGCATCACCCCGCCCTCTTGAAAGCCCCCCTGCTCCAGGCATCATTCCAATACCCATCATCATTTTTTGAGATTCAGAAAGAGCCGGAAGCCCCTCCATTGAACCCAATGCATCACATGCTTTGCACATTTTCTTCTGCAAAGCCTGCATCTCAGCTGAAGACAGGTTCTTCATCATCTCCTGACTCAGTTGGGAAGGATCGATCTGGCTCAACTGCCTGGCCAACTCACTGTTAATTTCCAAACCGTTCATCGCCAGGTTCTGCAACGCTTCATCCAATTCGCGCAGAAGCATTTCCCTACCAGCGTCAGTCATTTCACTGGAGAAAGATCGAAGCGACTCCAGGTCCCTCTCAATCGTCCCCATGTCCGACCCCAGCTTCTGTATATCTCTTCCCAAACTGTCCTTGAGCGTATCAGTGGCTTCAAGACTCGAATGGGCGAACCAGTCTTCTTCAGGCTTTTCTCGAAGCTCTTCAATCTTCTCCTCGATCTCTTTGAGACTGTCGGGGTCAATCAATTCCTCCTCCTCCAGAGTAGCGACCCACTCTTCCATCTGCCCCCAGGCACTTGGCTCATTAGTCACCAGGGCCTCTTTGCCCTTGAGACTGATCACCGGAACAAACCAGGCTGCCACCACAAGCACCGCAGCAACAATCCCGGGCAATACCGCTACCCCCCAACGCCATTGGAGCCCATCATCTCCTTTGCCCGCTTCGTAAACGGGCCATGGCGCAACCCTTGCCAGAGCTGCACTCAACCCATTGTTCAAATGTAGCCTGTCATCCAGTCTTACCATCGCATCTTCTTTGTCGATGTAATGCTTGCGACTCCAAATCCAGGCGAGCAGACCGGCACTGGCCGCGATGCCACTCAGGGCTATCATGGGCGCCGAAGTTTCCACCCATGCGATCTGAAAAGTTCGCAGGCAAAGAATCACTGCTGAAAACAAAATTAGCGACACCACTAAGATCAAATTAAACCGCTCCAACCACCACCCCGCATTCACTCGCCTGGCGACACCGGCGGCTTCTCGTTCCCACAGTCGTTCTGAATTCTGTCCCGACATCACTGTCATCATACCTTTGTAGACTCAGGACTGCAAGCCGAGTCACCTATTACTGCTCTCCTCGTCTTTCATCAGCCTCAGGGGCCTTCAACATGAGCAATGAAGCCACACAGCCTAATACGAGGCAACCATACCAAAGAATGCTGGGAACAGTCTCATAGAGAATCAACCCAAGGCCGGGCGCTACCGCGTGCCCTAAGTTCCAGCTGAGTCCAACTGCGGCACTGTATCTCCCCCTCATTTCATCAGGAGCAAGGGACGCCACATAAGCTCCCGAAACTGGCATGCTTATCATCTCCCCCAAAGTGAATACGAACAGAGCAATCGCGATAATCCACCAAACATTGGCAAACTCATTCCCCCACACTCCTATGCCGCAGAGCAAAAAACCGAGCGCGATAACAAATCGAGGATTCCTTTTTCGGACTACCTGACTCAAGGGGATTTCAAAGAATGCAATGACGAGCCCATTACCTGCCATCAACCAGCCATAAACTGACTTGGAGTAGCCGAGGTCCCCTATCAGGCGAGCCACACTGCTCCCCCATTGGAAGAAGCTGCCAATTGCGAGCAGATTAGCAAAAAAGAAAATCAGAAAGGCCCGGTTCTTCGCCATGTCGCGGAGAGCAGAAGACCATCTGCTATTCTCTCGGGATATTTTGATGCCGTGAGGCAACATCGTCACAGCGATAATTGCGAACGCCGCAGAAGTGACTGCATCACCAATAAAAAGATAGGCGTAATTGTGTTCGGCCAAAAGACCCCCCGCCGCCATGCCACAGGCAAATCCCATATTGACGCCCCAACGAACCACCGCAAACGCTGTGACCCTTCTTTCCTGAGGAACGACATCGATCAACAATGAATTTGAGGCTGGATGATACATCCCATGAGTCAATCCAACGAAGAATGCCGAAATCAGGTAGGCATAAAGCCCCTCCGCTTGCCACATCAACAACATCGAAGCGGCCCCCCCAAACAGGGAAATGCCCATCGTATTCTTTCTGCCCACGAGATCAGTCAGCCGCCCACCAAGAATCATGGCGCCGATTCCACCTATCGCCATCGAAGCAAAAACCGATGCCGTCTCACCTACTGAATAACCCGAATCCTTCAGGTACAATGTCAGAAACGGAACCACAAACGTCCCAAAACGATGAATGAACAATCCAGCGAATAGAATCCAAACAACACGAGGCAGCGCACGCATCTGCTCCATGAGTGTTTCGTTTAGTTGGGCATTGTCGCTGGAAGTGTTCATCGCAGAAAACAAAAAACCCTGCATGCGGTGTCGCGTGCAGGGTTGGATGACAAAAAAATGTGCTAATTAAATATCTACCAAACTATCCTGCAATAGGCGCGAACATCCATCCAACCCAGAAGCGGTCGGTGAATTGAGGTCGTAAGCTGTTTGCAGGAGGTCATTGAATTATCGGTAGAACTTAGAATCCGCTATTTCAAGAATCACGCAACACGAAAAATGTCATCGAGTGCGATGTCGGTCGAGCCATCCATCACGCGAACGTCTCGCTGCTTCGATCCTGTCTTTCAGCCCAGAAGAAGAAAGGGCCTCTCCTCCTGCTCCGATCACGATGTCCTGTTCAGCCCTGTCGTCAGTGGCGACGGTGATGCCATACTGATCCGCATACTTGATCGCCAATCGCTCGATAACATCGTCGGCCGTCTTGTCAGCCCCTGTGTAGAAGACCTGCAATCCGCCCTCGCGTTGCTCTTCGTTGACCGCGCCGCCTTTTCCATCAAAGACCACGACCACCCTTTCCTCTGCCCAGTCCCTGTATTCGCCCAGCTGATTCACCAATTCAACATGAGCACTTCCCGGACTGCGGCGATGCCGCTCCAGCAATTCAGGCCAGGCATGGATGATATTATTTCCATCAACCAATAAAAACGACGGCCGTGAATTATTCATCCCGTGCCGTCATCTATGATGGTTTGAAGGGGCTGAATTATACCCCGATGAAAAGAAGACTCTTACTCGCCGTCCTTTTCAGGAGCGTCCTTTTTAGGCGCAGCTTTCTTGGCTGGAGCCTTTTTAGCGGCAGCTTTCTTGGCTGGAGCCTTTTTAGCGGCGGCTTTCTTGGCTGGAGCTTTTTTAGCGGCAGCTTTCTTGGCTGGAGCCTTTTTAGCAGCAGCTTTCTTGGCTGGAGCCTTCTTAGCTGCGTCGGAGTCTTTCACCTCGTCATCAGCTTTCGCTTTGGCCTTCTTGGCTGGAGCCTTTTTAGTCCCTGACTTCTTGCCCAAGGCAATCTCGGCCTTTAACGCCTCATTTTTCCGCTTCAAATAATCGCTGCGGCGACGGCGTTTTTCGACTTTGTTGTGCTGCTTACCCATAGTATAAGGACCCGCTTTTTGCGAGGGGCGCAACGTAAGGGGAAAAATCCCCCCTAAGCAAGCGGAAATCAGGACAAACCAAGCCAATTTCACCCGATCGCGTCCGCCTTTCGAAATCGATACCCGAATTCCCGTATCGTCTCGATAAATTCTCCCTGCTCCGTTTCAATCGTTTTACGCAAGCTCGTAACGAAGCGATCAACGCTTCGCAGGGTCACTCGGGAGCCATATCCCCATACCTCATCCATGATCTGAGAACGGCTCAGCGCCTCGCCTCGGTGCTTCAGGAACATGACCAATAGCTCATATTCTTTGGGGGAAAGCTTCACCGGCTTCCCCTCGGCGGTCTTCAACTTCCTCGCCTTCAAATCCAACCGGAAGCCCCCAAAAGACAGATTTTCGTCCAAACTCTTGCGATCCTCTCCCCCCCGACGGAGAACTGCAGCGGCGCGAGCGAGCAGCTCTTTAATACTAAAAGGCTTAGCAAGATAGTCATCAGCGCCGAGCCCCAATCCCAAAAGAATATCTGATTCCTCGCCTTTTGCCGTCAGAAAAATGATGGGGCTGCTGAATCCCTCCTGGCGCAAATGCCGGCAAACCTCGTATCCATTCACTTTCGGGAGCATCACATCCAGCACGATCAAGTCCGGACGACCTCTCATCGCCTTTTCAATCCCGATTTCCCCATTTTCGGCCGTATCGACTAGATACCCGTTCGCTGCGAAATTGTCACCAATGCCTCGCAGTAAGGTGGAATCATCTTCGACTATCAATACGCTGTGCATCGTCAATAAAGCTTATCGTTCCCTCTATCTCTTGAATGGGAGCGACACCACAAATCGAGCGCCCTCACCTTCACCGGAATTCTCGAGGTAGATCTTTCCTTTCAACAATTTCATAAATCGGCGACAGATCGCCAAACCCAGCCCGACACCCACTTTCCCCTGGTTCAGCTGAGCATCACCCCGATAGAAACGCTGAAAAACAGCTCTGCGGTCGCTCGCAGCAATGCCCGCCCCTCCGTCGCTCACCAGAATCCGACACTGTCCGGGGTCTTCCTCCACCGAAATCTTCGCTCGTGGCGGTTCTCCTCCGTAATTAAGCGCATTCTGAAGCAAGTTCGCCACCACCACTTTCAAAGCCTGGGGATCAGTCCTCACTACTACATCATCGGAACACAGGCAGTTCACTCCACCTCCCACAGACTCGAATTGAGGACGAAACAACTCAGCCTGCTCTTCCAGCAGACCTTTCAGCCGACAATCGACCTGCCGAATCGTGACCTGACCGCGCTCCAGACGGCTAATGGTCAAAAATTGATTCGCCAATTCCCCGATTCGTTCATTCTCCTTACCTAGCAGCTCAATGTAGTCCGCCACCGTTTCCTCATCCTGCGAACCACCTTCCAAGGTTTCGATTAATACCTTCATCGCCGCCACCGGCGTTTTAATTTCGTGCGAAATCGTCGTCAATAGATCACTTCGCAACGCATCCACCCGAAGCCGGCGGTGCACCGTAAACCAAACCCCTCCTGCTACCAAAATTACCACCGTCATGATAGCGACCGCATGCCACCATGTCTCTTTCCGTTGCGCTTCAATGTGATCCGGAAACACAGGAACTCCATCGAGAGAGACCGTCCAGCCACGAAATTTTCCACCGGCTATTTCGTAAATAATGGCATCGCGGGTCGGTTCAAAAGGCAGATCGCGAATTGACATCCCCTTCTCATCCAAAACTGAAAGAGAAATGTCATCACCGAAAATTCTCCGCAGATAAACAATCAAAGCCTCACCGTCTGACTCGGTTCGCTCATCCGAAAACCGTTCGATGATTAAGCCAAGTTGATTGCGATAGATCCCCGTGATTTCAGCGACTGCCCCATCGCGATCCCTCATCGCGCTTTGCACCATCATCTGCACCAGCAAAACGCTCGGAATGAGAGGAAGGAGAGCCAGCAACACAATGAGCCATCTCACTTGTCGCTGGCTGAGCCACAGTCCTGATTTCACAGGCACAAGAATAACAGAATCCCCAAACGAAGGAAACAAATTCATCCCTCATCCGGATCTAACAAAGTAACGTTCTTGCCCATGTATTCCACATTCAGAGCATTTTCTTCCGGGTAACCTTCCCTCGGCAAATAACGAGGTCCGCCGCGGTTGCCCTCCAATTTTACTACGGCGGCACTGCCCCCCACGTAGGCCACTATGCCGCGCCGACCTTCCCAGCACCCACCCTTGGTTCCATAAGTTTCGCTATAGGCCCCCGACCCATCGGTTCCATCAAACACCAAGGGCCAATTCGAGCGACTCGTATCGGTGAGTCCCGCAATATAGCTGTAGTGATTCTCGCCGGGTCTCAGAATATCAGACGGATCATCGATCCGCCCATCGGCTTCGCTTCCCCAGGCCGATCGCGCAACCGAGAAGACTTTTTCATTGTCGATATACTCCGGCACCAATGAACGGAAGGCATCGTTGGACGACACGATCTCCTCGTCGAGATCGTTCGTCCCCGATGGAAACAACCCCGAATTATCCGACGCATAACTTCGCAGTCCCTGGCCGATACTTCGAGCATTCGCCATTGCTGCCGCCATCTTAGCTTTTGTCATCGCAACACCTATTCCCGGAAATACGATCGTAGCGAGAATGGCCATGATCGAAATGACGGTCAACAACTCCAACAGAGTGAAGGCCCCAACACGAATATGATGATATATTTTCATGATAGTGATATGATTTTGGTTCATGTCTCAGGTTTGGAATTCATTTCCTCTTCCTGACCTGCCTATCGTGGAGCTACCGTGTTACCGTTTTGTTACGGTCCTGTTCTGAGATGATGAAATCGAATCCTGACAAAAACCCATGGACGACCCATCAAACGCGCGAGGTTTACGACAACCCCTGGATCAAAGTAACGGAAAGTGACGTCACCAATCCCTCAGGAGGCGAAGGCATCTATGGAGTCGTTCACTTCAAAAACCGGGCAATTGGGGTAGTCCCTATCGACGAAGATGGCTACACCTGGCTCGTCGGGCAGTACCGCTACACCTTCGACACCTACGAGTGGGAAATCCCCGAGGGCGGATGCCCCGAAAATGAAGAACCTGCTGCTGCCGCCTTGCGCGAATTGGAGGAGGAAACCGGTCTGATTGCTGGAAAAATCGAGCTACTGATAGACAACGTCGCCCTCTCGAATTCTGTCACCGACGAGAGATGCACGATCTTCGTCGCCCGGGATCTGGTTCAGTCCGAGGCGCGCCCTGACGACACCGAAGAGCTCGCCGTGCGCCGGCTGCCACTCACCGAAGCCATAGCCATGGCCAAGGACGGATCGATCACAGATGCCGTTTCGATATTGGCCTTGCTTCGCCTCGACACAAAAAGCCCCCAAACCCAACAAGGTTGAGTGATTAACCCAACAGGGTCTGCTCTTTCAAGCACTTCAGGAATTCAGCTCTTCAAGAACCTCGGGATCGCGGACATCCGCCCAGTCTCCGGAGAGCTCGACCGCAGCGAGCTTTAGGCCATCATTCACTTGCGCGATAATCGCATCAGTCAGCTCGTATTCTCCACGAGGGGAAAGCTCAAGCTTGGCGGTGTAATCAAAAATCACCGGGGAAAACACATAAATGCCGGCGTTGTAATAGGGGCTGGTCGGCTGCCCGTCTTTCGGCTTTTCGATCAGGTTCGTGACCATGCCATTTTCAATAAAGACGGCACCTCCCTTTTTGACATCCTCGTTAACCTTCACCGTCAGCATTCCATCGACGTCAGTGAGATCAACCAGTGGGGCATAGGCCTCTTTCGCGACCAAAATATCGCCGTAGCTCAATACAAAGGGATCATCACCCGCGAAATCCTTCGCTAAGTCGACAACCCGGCCGGTACCATCCTGAACGACTTGTTCGACATAGCTGACGCTACAGCCAAAATCCGCCCCTTCGCCAAAGTAGTCAGTGATCACCTCTTTGCGATACCCGACAACGACCAGCACTTCGGAAATCCCGTTCGCTACCAATCCCCGGACGATCGATTCGAGGATCGGAGTCCCCTTCACCTTCATCATTGGCTTGGGGATATCATCGGTCAGTCCGCCCATTCGGGTTCCCCGACCTGCGGCGAGGATCACAGCTTTTTTCACCTTACTCATAATTCTGTATCAGTTCTTCAATCGACCCACAAAGGCCTCGATGCGGTCGAGCGCAACCTCCAGTTTGTCGTAGGCTGTCGCATAACACGCCCTGACACAGCCTTCACCCGCATTGCCAAAAGCAGTTCCGGGAACGACGGCAACATTCTCTTCTTCGAGTAATTGCGTCGCAAACTCCTTGCTGCTTAATCCGAATTTTCGAATGTCTGGAAACAGATAGAAAGCGCCGCCCGGAGCAAAACAGGGAACTCCCATCTCTTCGAATCGCTTCAACATCAAATTCCGTCGATGAGCATAGGCAACCCTCATCGACTCCATCTCCTCGGCCCCGTTTTTCAAGGCCTCAATCGCAGCATGCTGGCTCATGATAGGAGCACACAGCATCGAATACTGATGAATTTTCATCATCGCCTCGGTCAGTACCGGCGGAGCACAGGAGTACCCCAACCTGAAACCTGTCATCGCAAAAGCTTTGGAAAATCCGTGAAGAAGAATCGTCCGTTCTTTCATTCCGGGAAGACTGGCGATGGAAGTGTGCTCACCACGAACCATCCCGGAATCATCACCGTAGAGAAGCTCACTGTAGATCTCGTCACTGATCACGATCAGGTCGTGCTTCACTGCCAGTTTGGCGATTTTCTCCAGTTCCTCAATCGGTTCCACTGCACCGGTAGGGTTCGTCGGAAAATTCAAGAGAAGCAGTCGTGTCTTGTCAGAAATTTTGGCTTCGACGTCCTCTGCCTTCAAAACAAATTCATCTTCTACCTTCGTCTCCACTGGCACAGCGACTCCGTAGGCGAGAGCGATACTTGGATTGTAGCTGACGTAACACGGCTCGTGGTAAATCACTTCGTCACCAGGATTTAACAGCGCCCGGCAAGCCAGATCCAATGCTTCAGACACCCCAACCGTGATGAGAATTTCAGACTTCGGATCGTAGGTGACATCAAACTGTTCCGTCACATACTTGGAAATCTCCTCACGCAGCGACAACAACCCCAAATTCGAGGTGTAGCTGGTGTGGCCTTTCTCCAGTGAAAAGATAGCAGCTTCGCGGATATGCCAAGGCGCCGAAAAATCAGGCTCTCCCACACCCAGCGAAATCACATCGTCTCGTCCCAGAACCAATTCAAAGAAATCCCGAATTCCAGATCTCGGAAGATTCTTCACCTGTGTTGCTATGCGATCCTCAAGAGGCTTCATCTTTGTCTGCTATCTACGTTGAACGTTAAGCCTCTAACTCAAGGCGTGACAGGAAGCCGCTCATCTTCAGGCTGATCAAATGCCTGAAATCCATTTTGCTTGTATACTTTGAGTCTGAAATGAGTCGCCGTGGAAACCACTCCGTCCAGCGTGCTCAGCTTTTCACTCACAAACCGAGCTACCTCGCGCAAATCATCACCCTCTACGATCACAGAGAGATCGTAGCCTCCACTCATGAGAGAGCAGTTCGAGACTTGGTCAAATTTGGCAATACGAGTTGCAAGGCGATCAAATCCACCTTCTCGCTCAGGTGTCAGCTTCACTTCAATCAGAGCCGAAACCCGATGGTCACCTACCTTGTCGCTATCAATGACGGCATGAAATCCAAGGATCGCACCATCACTAGTCAGTGACTGCAACGCAGCCTCTATCTCAGCTTCAGTTTTCCCAAGCCGGTCGGCCATCTGAGAAGTGGAAAGTCGGGCTTCCTTTTGCAGTAGTTCTAACAGGGCTTTCATGATATCCAAATTTCACCTGCCAAAGTGTCACTATTCGTGACGCATTTCAGACAGAATTCTTCCAACATCAGGTCAATCACCGAAACAGATGCCAACGGCCTTAGCCGCTTTGACAATCTCACCTTCCGGATCGACCAGATTCAAATCGCGAACGGCTTCCTTAATCGTCACCGAACCGACATGATATTGCTGGTAGCTGACCATACGGCCAAATCGTTTTTCTTCTATCAGATTAACGGCTTTTACCCCGAAACGGGTCGCTAATACCCGATCGAACGAGGTCGGGCTGCCACCGCGCTGAAGATGCCCCAGAGTGGTGCATCGGGTCTCTTTCCCTGTCAATTCCTCCAACTCTCTTGCCACTCGATCTCCCATGCCGCCAAGCCGATTTTCGCCGTCCTTGCTGACTTCTTCATACACGGGTTTTCCGCCAACCGGGGATGCCCCTTCAGCAACGACCACCAATGAGCTGTGAAAGCCCATCTCATCACGGCGTTTGATTGCTGCCGCGACCTCATTGCAATCGAAAGGAATTTCAGGAAGAAGAATCGCACTAGCTCCCCCACCAATGCCTCCATACAGAGCGATCCATCCCGCGTGACGCCCCATCACCTCGATCACCATGACTCTCTTGTGGCTTTCTGCCGTCGTATGCAAGCGATCCAACGCATCCACCACGACTTGGGTGGCTGAGTCAAAACCGAACGTCATCGCGGTGGCCCCAAGATCGTTGTCGATTGTTTTCGGAACGCCCACGACGGGAAATCCATCTTCGTAAAACTGGAGGGCAGTCGACAGCGTGCCGTCGCCGCCCACACAAACCAAAGCTTCCACTTCCAATTCTTTCAGCGTGGTGAATGCCTCCTGCATGAGTTCATCCGGAATTCGACGAATGCCTCCCTCACCCACTTTTGAAGAAAAATGACCCCGGTTGGTCGACCCGAGAATGGTGCCCCCGAGTTTCAGAATTCCTTCGGTTTTTTCGACTTTGAGAATCTTATATTCGCCCGGAGCTAACAAGCCCTCGTAGCCTTGCTTAAAGCCAACGACTTCCCAGCCCAGTTTCGCAGCAGCCCCCACGACGCCATGGGTCACTGCGTTCAAGCCCGGACAATCTCCTCCTCCGTTTAATAAACCGATTCTCATCGCCCGCAAAGAGACCTAATTCCCGGCGCTTAGCAAGCTCTCGTTCTCTCCAATTTCTCCACCTTTCGCCAACCATTCCCCTCTGGCCTGCCATCCATCACTCAACAATATGACCGATTCTCGAAATCGATCATCCGCCTTCAGCACCACCGAAATCAACCGAGCCGAATCGTTCTCTCCAGCTCCGACCGATGAAGTAATGAGACAAGCGCCCGCCCGCGAGGTCGTACCAGTTTTGACACCATCAATCCCGCGCGATCCCACCAGCGCATTGGTATTGTTCACTCGGATCGCAACCGGATTGCCATCCCGGAAAAAGACGATCTCTTTTTCTTTTTCAGAAACCAATCGAGAAAATCCAGGCTCCTCATAAGCATGAATCGTCAACCGAGCCATATCTGCGGCAGTAGACTTTCCTCGCGTCGTTGCTCCATCTAGACCGTGGGGATTAACGAAACGAGTGCTGCTCATTACAAGGTCAGAAGCGAGGCGGTTCATTCGCTCAACGAACACACCTACGGCAACATCACCATCATTGCCCGGCGCCATCTCAGAGCCCACGTATTCAGCTAGGACATAAGCCGAGGTATTGTCCGATGCCATCATCGCGGCAAACAGGGCGGACTCGATCGATAGAGAATCCCCCAGCTGAAGCTTTAGTGGATTCACTCCCCCCGACACCGCGCTTTTGGATACCGGCATCATGATTGATAGCTCGGCACCTTTTTCGGTCACCCACTCCAGGGCCGCCAACACCGTCGCTACTTTCGTCAAACTGGCCACTTCACGCGGGGTATTTTCGTCCTTTGATAATAGCACGAAGCCGGTTTTGGCATCAACCACGATATGGCTTTCGGCACCGCGAACTACCTTTATACCTCCCAGCAAATACAGAAATGCTGCCGGATAGATAAAAAAACTCATCATGCTCAACTTCATCATTTAACTTACGCGATCTATCTAAATGGAAATCACTGTACACAAAAACTGCGACAAGATTCCTTGCCGCAGTCTCGGTGAATAGTAACAGGAATTAACCCGCAAAAATCAAAGCTTCGCTTTTAACGAATCGTACTCGCCCTGAAGCGATGCCAGCTGATCCTGAATGTCAGCCATACGCTTCAACACTCCGGAAATCGAAGACGAAGCCACCTTTTTCGAAGAAACCCCAGCTCGACGAACTGTTTTTGCCACGCCTCCCTTTGCTTTACTCTTCTTTTTCCCTGATTTCCCAGGCGATGCCACACCAGCCTTCTCCATCCAGGCCTTAACCGTGATGGGGTTCAGACTCCACTTGGCAGCAGCAGCCGACTGGCCACCCCGTCCGTTTTTCTCGTTATAGTCGACGATGAAAGCAACCACCTTGTCTTTCTTCTTTTGATCGTATCTAATAGCCATAATATTTATCCTCTTTATTTTACTGTCTAAAATTCGTTTGTGAGATTGCGCGGACACTAGGAAGCATTCCCTTGAAGTAAATACATTTCCGACAATAACGATCTTTGTATCTCATTCCGTCGATCTTTGTATCTCATTCTATCTAATTACCTTATAAAGACACTCATTAGTCATTTTACATGAATATCCGTTCAATCATCCCTTCACTTTTGTTTACGCTTGTCGCGGTGATCTCGTATTCAATTTGGGCGTTTTGTGCTCCAATTTTCCCATCGGAGCCAACTATGTATGCTGCCTGCGCCGTGGTATTTCTCGGTTTTGGAGGATTGGCTATGCTCCCGGAGTCCAACATCCAAGCCGGTTCCCGCCTTCGCTTCTGCCTATCCTTCGCCGGCGGATTTCTCCTCTATGCTGTCATCTGGTCGGTCGCGTGGTTTTCTCTACCTAATACGTTTGGTGAAGTCATCGGTTCATTCTTTGGCCTATTGGCATTCACCGCGGTGCTTCGCACCACCCTGAAATTCCCGCAGCCCCTCATGACCGCAACCGCAGTGATCTTTCTATGGCACACCCTCGGCTACTACACCGGCGGCTTTGCCTACATGAGCCTCCAGAACAAAGGCCCTCTCGGAATCATGTTGAATGCAGAGCCCTCAACCGTTCGGTTGGTGGCGCGCCTTTCCTGGGGATTGTTCTATGGACTCGGCTTGGGAACCGGAATCAGCAGGCTGCTTCACTTATCCCGCCAAAGCTGACGGAGGCCATCCAGACAAATTTGCGACCAGGTCTCGAGGTTTTCTCGATCGGCCTCTAATTCGTCGAGAGTCCGAAATTTCAAATCGACGATATTGTCTTCACCCGCCGTGACCTGATCCGAATCCAGAGTGAAAAGGTGAACCACCCCCAGGTGGACTTTTCCGACATCATTCGAATCGTCGTTGATCAACCCCAGGATTTCCTGAGTGTGACTACCCTCAATATTCAATTCCTCGTCGATCTCACGCTCCACCCCAATCGTGTAAGTGTCTTTATCAAGTGACGAAGCGGAATAGTCGATATCATTGATATGACCACCGATTCCGATCGACCCTTTCGAGGCGAGACGCTTTTCTCCGGATCCACCGCCTCTCACATAGTGAAGAAACCGATCACCGTGTCGGAAAATGGCGTAGGGAATAATCTGCTTATGAGAGGGGTCGTCCTCTGCCAGATCTCGCGCCAGAAAATAGTTGTTAGCAGGATCCAACATCACCGGCAGATATTTCTCCGGCTTCAGTGAAATCCCCTCAAAGGCTCCTAATTGGTCGAACAATTCACGGGACACGACCAGTACATTTTCGTCTGCGTATTTACTCATTATCAAAAGGTTTGGTGAAGGGACACTAGCGAGGGGATAAGTCAAACCGGTAACGAGTCAATCCTGAAGACTGGGTGATTGAGCGATCCACCCGCGCTCCCAGTAGCTTTTCAAACATCTGCACCTCCATCCGATCAAGCGTAGGATATCGATCAAACAAAGTCTGCAGTGGATTGTGAAACTCATCGATCCGCAATCCCTCTTCCTCTGTGTAGACACAGCGCGAAAAGTACCCCTTCTTTGATCTCGCATCGGCCAACTTTTCTGCTCGCTCCTGAACTGAGTCTCCCGTCACCGCTTTGGCGAATCGCTCGGTCTGATCGCGAAAGAAAGAGAAGAGTAGCTTTTCCCCCGCGTTGGATTCCAACTGCGCTGCCGCATCGAGAATCGACAAACTAACGTCTTCACCGATAGCCGGAAAAAGTGGAGCCAACTTATCGGTCAAACGGTAGAGCTTTTCCGGACGCCCCACCGCTTTCGGTCGCCTCCATGTATCGAGGTAGCCCAACTTCTGCATCACAAGGCAGTGCTTTTTCACACCCATGTAACTCATGTTTAACACCTCCGCCAATTCCCCAACTGACATTCCCTGGGAACACTTAATCAGATGAATAATGTCAAACCAATGAGGCTTGGAGAAATTCTTTAGGATCTTGAGATACTTTGTCACGGCAACTAAACAGTCGGATTCATGATGCTCAGAAAAGCAGTGATCACTACCCCCTGATACAAACGTCAGAAAACTTTGTAACAGCTGATTCCGACATTTACCGCATAATTATCACGCAATACGTAAAAAAAGTGCCGAATTTGACTATTTCCCTCACAACTTTATCCTTGGCGGGGTAGTAAGAATATCAGACGCCGCAGCGTCTTCTGTATTCAACCGTGCCAAACCTGCCTTCCACCAACCCATCCATGCATCACGACCCCAAGTTTGATTTGGAAAAATCCTTCCCCTCCCACGCCCCTGGCTACTGGGTAGATCAAGGTGTATCCCAAGAGGATTGGAACAGCCATATCTGGCAGTTGAAGAACCGGATCACAACCCTGAGCCAGCTCGAAGAACACCTCGACTTGTCTGAGGACGAAAGAAATGGAGTGATTTTGTCAGGAACAAAATTGGCCATGGCAATCACGCCACACTTTTTCAATCTGATCGACCGCGACGATCCGGAATGCCCCATTCGCAAGCAGGTCATCCCGCGCGTCGAAGAAACCTGGACTTCTCCACACGAAATGGCAGATCCCTGTGGGGAAGATTCCAACATGCCTGTCCCCGGATTGGTCCATCGTTATCCAGACAGAGTCTTATTCTTAGTGACTGACCGCTGTGCCTCTTACTGCCGTTACTGCACTCGAAGCCGCGTCGTCAGCGGAGCTGGCGAGCAGGAACTGGAAACCGACTACGAAGCGGCATTTGCATACCTCGAACAACACACCGAAGTTCGCGACGTGCTCCTTTCCGGCGGCGACCCGTTGCTTTTCTCAGACGCCAAGCTGGAAAAAATTCTAAGCCGACTCAGCAAAATAAAGCACATCGAATTCCTCCGGATTGGATCCAGAATTCCGACCTTTCTTCCTCAGCGTATCACTCCGCAACTTTGTGAAATGCTACAGAAGTATCATCCGCTCTTCATAAGCGTTCACATCAATCATCCCAGAGAATTGACGATTGAGGTAAAGGAAGCGCTCGAACGTCTTGCTAATCACGGCATCCCTCTCGGAAATCAGTCCGTGTTGCTTCGTGGGGTCAACGACGATCTGGAGGTCATGAAAAGCCTCAACCACAAACTTCTGATGTGTCGGGTCCGCCCCTACTACCTCTACCAGTTGGATCTGATTCAGGGCTCATCCCACCTTCAGGTTCCCGTCGCCAAAGGACTCGAAATCATCGAAGGCCTCCGGGGTCACACCACGGGATACAGCATTCCACAGTATGTGATCGACGCTCCCGGCGGTGGCGGAAAAGTTCCCATCAATCCGGAATACGTGCTCCAAAGAAACAAAGATCGCGTGGTCATCCGAAACTTCGAGGGCAAAGTATTTGAATATCCGGAACCAAGCGCCCAGCCGGACCCTGTTCTCGATTTTCAGGCGGGCGGGTGATTAGACGGTTTGCCAAAAGTATGTTCGTGAAACGACCGAGTCAGAATTTCGTCTGGCAAGGCGCGAGAAAAGAAGCGGAGCGAGCTCCGTGACTGACGAGCAACACAGCCAGGCGGAATTCTGGCCGGTTCCAAAATACACCTCCGAGCGAAGCGAACTGAATTCAATTCCAAAAAACAATCGATTTGCGAACAAGCTTTTGGAAAACAGTCTACCCGGGCCTCAAGACTCCCACCACAACCGCCACCACATGGCAAAGGCTGCCTGCCATCACGAACAGATGCCAGGCGAAATGGGCAAACCTCTTGCTCCGCATCATATAGAAAGCCACCCCGCCGGTGTAGCACAATCCTCCTGCGACGAGCCAGGCGATCCCCAGCGGCTCCACCTGCTCCAGCAGAGGTTTCGCGGCCACACAGATCAGCCATCCCATCACCACATAGAGAGCCGTGCCCAGCTTATCAAAACGAGGAAGCAAAAATACCTTCAGCACAACACCTGATAGCGCCAGGCCCCAAACCGCACCAAACATTGACCATCCCCACGCACCCCTGAGATTGACCAACAACCAGGGAGTGTAGCTCCCCGCAATGAGCACAAAGATAAAAGCATGATCAAGAACCTGGAAGAATCGCTTGAGCCGATGAGAGGTGACCGCGTGATAGATCGCCGATGACGAGTAGAGCAAAATAAGACTGCTCCCGAACACAGAAACGCCCACCACATGCCAGGCGGTGAGAGGCGCCGCGAGAAAAATCATCAGCGCTAAAGCAACAACACTGAGAATGGCCCCAATCCCGTGACTGATGGTATTGGCCAACTCTTCCCCGTGTGATTCACAAAGTTCGCTCCGCTCACTCATGGGATAGACTCTGATCCTCGGAGCCAAAAACCTCCAGCAAATTTCCTGCTGCGGTCAAATTTCCTCAGCCTCCTGGTACAATTTATTCTCCAGGCAATATTCCAGCACGCCAGGAGTCACCCAGCCACGTTTTTCCTCTACCCCGGCTCGAATCACCGTCGACGAAGCCGGATGTGAGAATGGCACTGCGGTATACCGCCATCCTTCCCGCTCGCTTACCGGCTGACCATCCCGAGTCAAAACGACGAAGTGCAGCAGTTCCTTCAAGATTTCCGGATTAGCCCAACGCTCGATGGAATCCCACTGATCCGTTCCCAGAATCCAATACCATTCCGAGGCAGAATCTTCCGCTGCGAAAAATGAGGCAGTCTCCCATGAATAGCTAGATCCCTCACGATCAATCTCGATCGGTGAAACTGATGCCCATGAAAAACCTGAATCACGAATCGCAAGCTCCAACAGCTCCATTCTTTGAGCACCAGTCGCCACCGTTCCACTTTTGAATGGAGACACGTGACAGGGCACAAAAATCACTTCATCCAACTCAAGCGCCCCTTGCGACGCAGTAACCATACCCAGGTGCCCTAAATGGACAGGATCAAATGATCCGCCAAATATCGCCCGACGCGGCGGCGTCGTTTCAGGATCGATTATAGAGGGCATGGGCATACTCTAACAGGAGTGGCGAAAATGTCATTCGCTCTCAACCGTGAGCAATTTCCTCGGAAGGCTTTGAAATTGATAGAACAATCCGCTATTTCTTACCGATAGTCAGACGTCCCTATAAAGTCTGCCTAGGTTTTCAGGCCCTTCCCTCCATGAAAAAAGTTCTTATCATCGTCGCTGCGCTGCTCGCGCTGATCTTTGTTGCCATTCCGATTACTACGAGGGTCCTGGGGCCGAGACTCATCTTGGTAGATGCACCTTCCGGAAACCCCATCGGAGAGTTTGATATCCCGCGCCCGGAGACATCACTCCTTGCCGTTTCAATAGGCGTTCCCATGACGATGCTGAGCGAACTCGCCAACACCAACGTACCATTGGAGTTCGAGGGAAGTGAACAAAAGGACTTCCACAAAAACATCAAAGGAGGCGGCTACGCCTGGAAAGCAGCCCGGGGCCCGATCACCTTTCAAAACTCCGGAACAAACCTTGGCTTTGCCACTGAGATCCAGGGAGCGGCTCAATTCCAAGGCAACCTCGACGCAAAAATCATCCAGATCCCTTTGAACAGCACCGCCCAACTCGCCGGAGTAGCCGGTGGAACCCTCTCCCCCAGCATCGCTCCCGACTGGAGTATTATTCCCAATCTTGTTCCCGCCCTCAATCTATCACAGGCATCCCTATCCCTTGGCGGCATCGGACAAATCGACATCAGTGATATTCTCGGAGGAAGCATCGGTCAATATGTGCAAAAAGAAGCGCAGCGACTCGCCCCCTCTCTGCAGAATAGCTTGAACCTCAGGGATCAGGTCGATCAGTTGTGGCGCCAGGCCTACCTGACCGAAATGGTCAATGATGATCCCGTCATCTGGATCAGCGTCACTCCACAACAAGTGCACCTCGCACCGATTGACTACTCCGACCCCGAACAACTTTCTGTCACCGTTGCCATCCAATCGGAAACGTTTCTCACCAATCGAAAACCCGATATCGCTCAAGCCATCCCACTCCCCGACCTTGTTGCGCATGAGACACCGTTGACCACCAATCTGAATCTTCCCGTCATCGTCAGCATCTCAGAACTGAACACCATGCTGAAGGATGAAACTTTCGAAATCGACAGTGGAGCGGGAACGAGCCTCAAAATTTCAGGGATCGAAGCCGAGGTAGGTCAAGCTGGAATGCTTAACCTGAAACTCTCTTTGAAGGCGAGCCAGAACAGCCTGGCTCGCGGCATCGAAGGTGAGATTTGGATTCAAGGCAGCCCAGTGATCGATTTCGAAAATCAGTCTCTCGGATTCACTAACATTGACTTCACCGTTGAGACTCGAAGCCAACTCACCAGCATTGCGGCATGGCTCATGGAAGAGCTTCTCATCAAGTCCCTCGAAAAAGAGCTCAGGGTCAATCTTGACGACTACAAAGAAGAGCTCCACGAGGAAGTCCAGAAGGCGATCGCCTCAGCCGATTTGCCTGCCGGAATTGATGTCTCCGTCCAGGACCTCAACATCCAACTCGCCGACATCTACACCATCACCCGGCCCTTTCCCGACGCACCTGATTCCCCTGGAATCGTGGTAGTGATCAATGCAACAGGGAACCTTCAGACTCAGATCAATCAAATCCTCTTGAACGATCTTCCGGGGATCTAGAAGGACGCGGCATTCAATTGATGCGTCTCCATTGGCAAGTCATGCGGAGTTCGGCTCCAAAGTCTTGCTAGTATTAACAGCACCTCAAATGCTGTTATATGAATCAACGGGACTTTCATCTCAACCGCATGAAATCATTCTTGCGGGGGCGACTTGCCGAAGAAGCCTACCAATCCGGAGAAGTGTTTCGACCATCACTCACTATCTCGCGCCAATGCGGATCGGGAGCTGACCGCATTGGCCAGCGACTCGTCGAATACCTTGATGAAGCCGATGAATCGGCGACTCATGGCTGGGCCCTGTTCGACCAATCACTCATCGGGCGCGTCATCGAAGATCACAAATTACCCGACACAGTTGGCCCATATCTTGCCAAGAACGCCAAGTTCTCTGCGGTTCAAGCACTTGAAGAATCCCTCAATCTGGATCCTTCGAAGTGGACCCTCTTTAATTACACCTCTAAGACGATTCGGCTCCTTTGCACCCTGGGTAACGCCATCATCGTCGGGAGAGCCGGTAATTATGTCAGCGCTGATCTTGCCAACACATTTCACGTTCGACTGGTGGGCTCTATCCCGATGCGGAAACAGCGCATTCAAGCCCGCCATCTCGTTTCCAGCCTGGAGTCTGAAAAACTAATCAATGAGACCGACCTCTCACGATCAAAGTTCGTAAAGCGCTACACCCATTCTGAGATTGAGGATCCATCTGCCTACCACCTCACCATCAATACCGACGATATGGACGACAACACGATCACATCTATTCTGGCGGACTCACTGCTCGAATGGGCTCATGAGAAAGAATCGCATTCGACCAGAGAAGCAAGCTCTCCGACCAATGCAAGTTAACTCAGCTCGGCACTTCGAAAAAAGATAAAATGCAACACTTCCACTGCTTCATTTGCCCGCTAATCGCATTCGCGATTCTCCTACCAACCACTTCTTCAGCAAACGAAACGGCGGTGTCTTTCAAGAAAGACATCAAACCAGTTCTCCGGGAAAAATGTGTCCATTGCCACAACAAAAAAATACTGCCGGACCGAGTCAGTTTCGAATCTGCTTCGGAGGCATTCACCACCACAAAATCAGGACAGAAAATAATCGTCCCCGGTGCACCGGAAAAGAGCCTCATCCTCCTGGCTCTGGAGGGAGGTAGTCATTTCGAGTTGGCGATGCCACAAACTGGCCCCAAGCCTTCTATTCGCGATATCCAATTAATTCGACAATGGATCGCTGAAGGTGCCAAATGGCCAAATGGCTGGGCAGGCCTTATTCGGCCTACCTTCTACCCAAAGGAATAGACTTGTTTACCCCTATCTCAGGCCGCCACCGACTTCAGGCCGGCGCCACTCTCATGGTTCTCACGGTAACGAGTCGGCGACTCGCCCACGTATTTCAGAAAGCTGCGATTGAACTGTGAGATCGACTGAAAACCCACGTCGAATGCGACCTCAGTTACTCTTGCCCTCGGATTCAACAATCGGCGTTTGGCCCACTCGACCCGGCGGCGATTCACAAACTCAGTCAACGTCATTGCCGTAGACTGCTTAAAGACTTTGCAGAAATAATAAGGGCTCACGCCCACGTGATGAGCCACTTTTTCGAGAGACAGCTTTTCGTCGAGGTGAGCGCTCACAAACCGTTTCGCCTTCACGATGACCTCGGGCTCGGCATTGGATTCCTCGATCATCATTCGATTCATCAGTTCGGAAAGCTGCAATCCAAACGCCGCCAAAAGCGTTATCGCCCCCTCATACTGATCCTTAGTCACTACCGTTCCATTCTGCCAGTCTCTCAACAGACTCTTCTTCTGAGATGCCGTGAATCCTTCAGCCCCAATCAACCGGGTCACCGCATCTGGAGCCCTACCTGGAGATCCCGTAAAAACCTGACCGACCGTCAGCATGGCTATGGTGCGATCCCCTGACTTGATCGGTATGGCAGTCTCTCTCATTCCCGCAAAACAAGTGATTGTGCCAGCCTTGTCTCTCGCCCTTGCATACAGCGCCCCGTGGGCCGCTTTGCATTCCTGACATGATCTTCGTCGCTCATTCAGCTTTCGGCAAAAAGGATTGCGATAGCGATCAGTCACTAGGTCCTGCTCGTCTTCCAATTCCGCCGGAACCAGCCCTGGATCAAGTCCTGTGGCAGCAAAGAACGCCTGCCGATACGTTTGGAAAAACGGAGACTCCACCAGCTTGCGGTAAATACGCGTTTCGGAGTTTTCTTTGGGATTGGCTCGATTGATCATGGGGATTGCTTGGGGTTCGAATGACTCCATGAAAGTATCCCCTCCCATGCCTCTCGCCTATTGCCCCCATTTCTCAATCCGACCTACGAGCCTGCCACCGCACCCTGTACGAGATTTTCGTACTGATCTCCGAAAGGGCCACCGAATGGACAAAACCCATCCTTTCCAATCCCCGCCTTTCAGGATCCTTCCCCACCCGGTTCAGGATTGAGACTCTACCCAGCGGATCGCCTCGTAGTTCAATTCAGGGGCATCCCGCAGACCCATTTTTTCTTTAATGTGAGTCCGATGAGCATCCACTGTTCGAATGCTAATACCCAGCAATCCCGCTATCTCACGAGAGCTTTTCCCTTTCCCGATCGCCCTGAAAACTTCCAATTCCCTATCACTCAAGGCAGAGACCGATGAACCGCCACTCCCTCCGGCGATCAGCTCCATCATCTTGGTCGTCATTTCCTTACTCAGAAAAATACCACCACCCAAAACCTGCTTCACCGCCTCAACCAACTGATCCGGCGCCCGGTCTTTCATCATGTACCCGCGCCCCCCCGCTCTCAAAACTCTTTCAGCATAGACGTTTTCATCATGTGACGAAATGACGAGGCATTTCAGGCTCTCATCGAGAACACGCAGATCCTTTATCAATTCAATTCCGTTTCGATCAGGAAGAGACACGTCCACCACCACAAGATCGACCTCTCCAATCGACTCCATCAAGTGGAGCGCTTCAGTGGCACTTCCCGCTTCTCCCACCACGACGACTTCGCCGGTTGATTGAATTAACTGGGTCAGCCCCAGCCTCATCACCGGATGATCATCTACAATCACCACTTTTGCCGGTTCAGTATCACTCATGAATCAAAATTAGTTAGCACACATCGAATCAAAGTACCGCTGCCCGGCGAAGCCTTAACCTCAAGATCCGCTCCAATGATTTCAGCCCGCCGTTGCATCGTCAACAATCCCATCCCAGAGGAAATGAGATCCAGCTGCATGCCCTTTCCATCATCTTCAATAACCAGTTCGACACATTCAGGTTGCCCTTTGACCGATACCGAGATCGAATCCGCATCACTATGTTTCACCGCATTGTTCAGCGCTTCTTGAGTGATTCGATAAAGCTGGACCGCCTTCTCCTGGCTCAATTCGTCGAGCCCCCCTCCATCTTCAATCACAACCTGACAATGAACCCCGAACACTTCTTGATTCCGTTCTGCCAATACTTCAACCGCACCGGCCAAGCCCTGCGTTTCCAAGACAGTTGGAACCAGCCCTTTGGCGATCTCCCGTGCCTTCATTCCGGCATTTGCCACCATTTCGGCAATCTTTGATGCCAGCTCAGCCCCATCAGGGAACTTGGCAGCCACCTGTTGTTCGAGCACCTTGGTCAGACATCCTATGCCTGACAGTTGCGAACACAAATCATCGTGAATATCCTGACCGATGCGCCGCTGCTCATTCTCACTGACCCGAACAATTTCCGCTTCCAGGCGGGTTTCCTTCGTGATATCGCTGGCACAAACCACCAACCCCTTCATGTCTCCTTGAGACATCCTCGTAAATTTGGCTCTCACATGTATCTCGCCACCGGAAAGAGGCAGGCACTGAATAACTTCCTCAGCCACTCCTCGCTTTTTGATCGCTTCGAGGATGCGTGGCGGAATTAAATTCGCCCCCTTACCTCGACAGACCTCATCGATGGGCTGGCCAATAGCATCCGTGGCAGACACCCCAAAAATGCGCGAAGCGCCCTCATTCCAATCCCTAACGATACCATCATCACCGACGTAAAAAACCGCATCGTGGACGTTTCTGAGAATCTCCGACTGAAAGCCAAGCTGCGCCTCAATTGCTTTGCGCTCGGTAATATCGATAATGGAACTCAGCACCCACATTCCGTCTTCGCGCGGCAAAGGGGTTAGCGCGATCTCCACGGCCACTTCAGATCCATCTTTTCGGGCCGCAAACAAATCCCGTCCCGCTCCCATAGCTCGAGGTCGAGACTCGTGGTGAAACCCCTCTCGCAATCCTCCATGACCTCCGCGATACCGCTCTGGAACCAGCGCATCTATCGACAGCTTCAGGAACTCCTCGCGCGAATATCCGAACATCTCTTCGGCCTGCCGGTTCACCATCACAATTGCCCCGGACGTATCCGCCACCACAATACCGCTAGGCGCAGACTCAACGACGACACGAAAACGCTCATCTTCCTGACCGTTCTCGATCTGCTGCTCCAACTCTACTATTCGAGCCCGGAGCAAATCCGTATCATCCTTTGATTTCATCAATGCCTTGAGGCCCTTTAGTTCGACGCATTCTGAAACAAATTGCAACAGCAAGCCTCGAAATTCGCCAGATTCCTTCTTCTCATCGTTTCAGACGAAAGGCAACCAGTGCGCAATTAATGCAAAAGGAACCGCAAGAGATGATGAGCGCAGGTTTTGCTTCTGGAATATCTTAAGACATGGCCCTCAAAAGACTACTGGTTCCCCTTGATCCCTCTGCCTTTGCTGACGGAGCGGTCGAAACAGCCTGCCGAATTGCTCAGGTTCACCAAGCGAGGATCGCCGGCATCGCAGTCCTCGATTCCCCCGAAATACGATCGAGCATCATTCCCGCAGCAGGCCCCTACTACCCCATGATGGTCGACGAGGTGCAGGCAAAGGTGCGGCATGCCGATAAAGTTTTGACCGAGTGCATCGAACGATTCGTCGAAGTCTGCGATGAGGCAAAAGTGCCCCACATCGAGTCAGAGTATGAGGGAATACCGGCACAAAAGCTGCTGGAGTCCTCCATCTTCTATGATCTCATCGTAATGGGATTAGAAACCTCGTTTCACTTTGAAACACGCCCCGGAAGCGGCGACACCCTCGACAAGCTGCTCAACCGTACCTCCACCCCGGTCCTGGCAGTTCCTCCGGCTGGACTGCGCTCCATCGAAAAAGTCACCATCACCTTTGATGGCAGCTTCAGCGCTTCCCGCGCCTTGCGTGATTTCATGGTCTTTGCTAAACCTTATAATCCTGCCATTACCTTGATCACATCCGGAAACAACGCTGAAGAGTTAGATTTTTTACTGAAGAGCGCAACTGACCTTCTCAGTTCCCACAGCTTTACTAACGTTGAAACAATTTCCAGCAGAAGCCCAATCGACGAGGCAATCAGCGGTTCAATCATCGAAGAGTCCGACCTCATCGTGGCTGGAATTCATTCAAAAAATCGAGTGAAAGACTTCTTTGTCGGAAGCTTTACCCTTGGCCTGATCGAACGAGGAGATACCGCTCTATTCCTCTCCCACTGAAAAAGCTTGTTCCACACCATCGAGCCCGGGAACCACTACAGCCCGACCACAGCAAGGGCCTCGGCCATATTCCGCTCCCACTGAAAAAGCTTGTTCCACACCATCGAGACCGGGAACCACTACAGCCCGACTACAGCAAGGGCCTCGGCCATTTTCCCGACGGAAAGGACCATCTTAGGGTGATCATCTTCCCACTCTCCCAAGTGATCCTTGAGCGCCTGCCATTTCCCTGAAACACCTCCAGCATTCTCACCCTCTGGAGACTTCCTTACCTCGACCGCGGTTTCACCGATGACCTGCCTCAACCGCTCCATCGCGGGATGCTGATCAATTTCATCCATTGAACCTTCCAGAGACTCCAATGCCTCCCGGGCTTCATCATCGTAGGCCTTAAGCTCAATGAGCGCCTGGCGAATTTCTTCAATCTCTTTCTTCATCGGTCAACACGGTTGCGATTGGTTGGCTACTTACTTGAATAGCCTTTCAGACCAGCCCGGTAAACACCATCCAAAAACGCAACGATATCCATCAATTGGCGGGCACTCATATCGTTGCTCAGATCAGGCATGAATGCCTCGATTTCCCCGTTCCTCTCCGCAGGGCTCAGAATGGCCCGATATTGCTCTGCCACCACGTGTTTTGGACTCATGATTGCCGTAATCAAATCCTCATAATCCTTCACGAACCGTAACTCAGCGGCCAGCTGCAATTGCAATCGCCACTTACCTTTAGGCTCGTCCAATTTGATGCCTTTAACGGTGTGACACTGAACACAGCTGAGCAAAACAAATGCCTCCGCCCCTGCCTCTGAATCCCCCCCGGGAAAGCGGAATCCGCCTTGTTTATCAGCTCCTTCAGTCAATGACCCCGCCGCCAAAATAAGGCAAACAGGAACAACCACGCACCAGAAATTTCGTTTCATCATCACACCATATGATGCCATGAAGTGAATGCGTTAACGCTGCATCAATTGTCCGAAACTGGGCAGTGGCTGGGATTCTACCTTCGAAATCTCACAATCTGAATCACTCGATCGCTACTTCCACTCCCACGTATCTCGCTCATTCAGATCACAGGCTTCCCTTGGCGAATCGGACTGGAGCCACGCCTTCGATTCAACAGAACTTTTCAGGTAAGCATCCCAGAAGTGACCCGAAATTTTCTGAATAGCCGGGTGGTGGTTGGGATCACGCTTTCTCGCCTTCAAACCACCGCTGTCGCCAAATGCAGAGTGCTCAGCCCCATCGAATACGAGCTGAAATTTATTTCCGGCGGGAAGAGCCCCATAAACCTCAAGTCGCATCGCCGGTGAAAGGTTCGGATCGATGGGACTCCCGTCCTCCGTCCCCGTCATGCAAAGCATTGGCACCTCCAAATGCCCGAATGCCTCCAATGGGGTCAATCCTTTCCCCGGCTGTGGGCTGAGAGGCAAAAATGCATCGATGCGATCATCGCGGAAAGCACGGTCACCGGGAAACTTCCTCCCGCTAAGCCCGAGCGTCGTCACGGCACCATAACTGTGACCGCTCAAACCAATGTGTTCAAGATCCAGCCGCCCTTTCAGCTCATGCCCCTCTTCTTCATTCCAAGATTCCAGAACATCGATCACAAATGGCACATCTTGAAACCGGTCCAGCGTTGCCTTTAAACCTGCCGCCTCTTTCAGGGCCGACATCCGCTGAGCCAGGGGAACCGATTGCCAAACTTCACGGTCACTGCCGGAGTGCTGCATGAATACAACCACGTAGCCACGGACTGCCCAATAATTCCCGAGGTATGCATTGCCTTCGCGAGAGCCGCCGAGACCGTGAGAGAACAATATCACCGGCTGAGGACCATTCTGTTCAACGCAATACACTTTCAAAGGAACAGTCCGCTCCCGGGGTTCATCTACCGGATCAAGAAGCCAGGTTTTCACCTCAGACGCGGAAAGCCCTGAATCCAGCGATAAGGAGAGAATTACGGCGACACAGCCCAGGGCAAATCCAGGGGTGGAATGATTCATCGTTCTACCAAGTCTTAAATTCATTTGTCTTCACCCACAAACCCCGCATTTCACGATCGGTTTCCTTCTTCCTGCGAAAGGAGCAATTCCACACGCCCACCGGAAATTGATTCAAGCCCGTGCGGTGAGACCATCCGCCTGGCCCTTCAAAAGCAAATTCCTATGAGTCGACTGCTGCTCCTTTTTGCCCTCTTCGGGCTTACCTCAGTTCTCCTTGCTGAGCCAGTTCGGATTCGGGGTAGCAACGGTCGCGTGATTCCCTTTGATGGCATTCGTGAGGCGGTTGATCAAGGCAATGGCTGCGAATTAAAGAAGGCGGTGACGAGGTGGCCGTTCCCTGGGCCAAGCTTGATATGGAATCGCTCAAGTCGGATCACCCCGTCAATTCACCAGGCCTACGTTAAAGCACCGTTGGGCGAAGCTACTGTGCTGGAGCAGGGTAGTTACGAGCGAGCAGTCGTAAGCCGAGTGATCACCTCCAGCTCGATTGTCAGCTTGTAGCTGACTTCAACGATGGCTGAAATTACTGCTGGGAAATTCCTTTTTGATGTCGCTTTCGCTCCACCCTCTGGGCTGCCTGCCGGCATTCTATCTGTGCTGCGTCCCCGGTTCGCCCCCTCCTATCCTTGCGCCTTCAAGCCGCCCTTAGGCCGGGGTTGGAGGGGCTCAGTCAATTCTGAAATTCGGGGCTTACTGAAGAGTTTTTCTCCAAAAATGCTCTATTTCCAGATCTGAGACCATAGCCCCCCACTTTATGTAGCAGTGCGCTTTCTACTGGCAGACATCCATTCAGTAAGTTTGAACACCTCGTCCAGTGCTTGCTGCTACTTGCTTTCAGGGTTTGAGAGTGCACCTTCATAAGGTCGTGAGCCGGAGATCAACCACCATCACCCTTGTCGCCCCCGCGCTTCTGCTGCTGATTCTACTGGCCGTCGTTTCGAATCAGCGTATCCGAAAAGATCAGTCAGGACCTGACCCAAAAATCGCCGCCGCAGTTTCTGATAGGCTTGCCCTCCGGTCGATCAGGCCAGTCTCAATCGATGAAGCCGATCTCAAAGCTTTCGACGGTTGGCTCGAAAACTATAGCGAGGATCCCGATACCTCAGATCTAGTAACTGGTGTCCTTCTCGCTGCCCAGCGTCGCGAGGCAATGAAGGCACTCATCCAAGCCGACCCGGCTTCAGCCCTGGCCGAGGCGCTTTCCTTTGAAGATAGGGAAAGTTTGCCGGAAGAAATCCAGCAGCTTCTGGAATTACCGGTTCGTACGACAGGTGACCTTGAGGTTATCTCTGTATGCGGACTATCTGAAGGACAGTCCAGTCGGACCGATCACTTCGCGGTGGATAGGCTTCGAGATATTCGATATCAAGCTTTCCCCGTCGGTGCCCGACAAGATGTCACCACAAAACGAGGTATTTCAATCCAGGGAATCGCTGTTGACGACGTCATGGCTCTAGCACCCGATCCTGTTCGAAATGTTCCTGAGCAAGAGCGGATTTCACTCGGACTCCCGGAAAACACGATCCAAGTAGGAGGTAGCTTTTTCGTAGCAAATGATGAAGCTGCGATTGCCGACCTTCGGGCACGACTGATTGAAGATGAGCGTACCCTGGGCCCCAATTTCATAGCAAACTACCGAGCACTTCGATCTCAAAACAGCCCCGGCATCCGCTTCCTATCCTCAGCCACTCCCGGCGAAGTGGCCGCATTGGGCTCGGCCGACGATGAGCCTCCCATCGCCCAATCGCCCCATACTGAGGGAGCCAAAACGATGCTATACATCCGGGCTCGTTTCGCTGACCAGGATCCCGCATTCGACCCGATTGCCCTGGCTACGCTTCAGACCCGCCAGGCTGGAGTCGAACAATTCTGGACCGATAATTCCTTCGGCAAATCTAACCTGACAACGACTTTCACTGACACGGTGACCCTCGCCGATCCCACGGCCTCCTGGCCTCAGGGTTTGGGGACCCTGCTGCAGCAAGCCCGAGAGGCAGCTCTTGCTGCCCAACCAGCAGGACAGGATTGGGACCATAGTAACTTCGATTTCTACACCGTAGTGACCAGCGGCGGTAGCGGTTGGGGCTATGGCGGCGTCGCTTTCGTCGGCGGTACCGGGTCCCACCTCAATGGAGCCGGTGCCACCAATATCCGGACGGCCGCCCACGAATTCGGTCACAACCTCGGGTTACTTCATGCCAACTATTGGCGAACCGATTCTCCTTCGCCGATTGGAAGAGACAGTGTTCCCGGAGGGTATCAGGGAGACAATGCGGGCGACGAACACATCCCATACGGTCACAAGTTTTCCACCATGAGTGCTCAAGGCGGGAGTGGAGATTTTGATGCCGGAAGGGCGCATTTCTCTACGGGAGAGAAAGTGCGAATCGACTGGTTGGTCGAAGGTGATGGCGATCATGTGAGCCTAACCAGCAGTTCTACGGTGCGACTCTATCGTCATGACATCCCTGAGGCGGAGCATGGAGCCATGACCACGGGCGTGGCTCGGAGTATTAAGATCAACCGGGATTCGGACGACTACTCCAGCACGAACAATAAACGCCGCTACTGGTTGACTCATCGCTGGCTTCCCACCAATGGAATCGCCGAAACCTGGCTCCGGCAGGGGCTCCAAATTGATTGGCAACGGGAAACCTACGGAGGGGATGGCAGCATCCTGCTAGATATGACGCCCTTCTCCAACAATAATAGCACCGCTATCGATGGAAACTGGACCGTCGATAATAACGACAAGGAGGACAGCGCTCTCATCGTTGGGCGCACCTACACGGATACCGTCGCGGACATTCACATCACTCCCACTGGCAAGGGCGGGAGTTCCCCTAACCAATGGTTCGATGTGGTGGTAAACCTCGACACCCAGGCGGGAAACAGTTCACCTGATATCACCGCTTTCAGTGCTGACGCCACTGAGGTGGGGACTGGCGTGGCAGTTAATTTCACCATGTCGGCGATCGATTCGGACGGGGATACCCTGGCTTATTCCTGGGATTTCGGAGACAATTCGATTGTCACAGCGGCACTTAATTCAAATACCGCGACAAAGAGTTGGAGCTCAGCCGGTCAATACCTTGTCCGCACCACTGTGTCTGACATGAAAGGTGGAATCGACACCCGCGACCTTGTCATCACGGTAGGCTCTCCCGCCAATGTCTACCAGATTTCCGGTCGAGTCCTTCATGGTGGCCTTCCGGTGGAAGGCGCGCGAGTCAGCGTGGGCAACAACGACCAGACTTGGACCGAAGGCGACGGAACCTATACCCTCGCAGGTCTCGCTACGGGAGACTACACAGTGAGTGCCGCCAAGCACGGCCTAACTTTAAATCCGCAGTTCAACAATCCTGCAGCGCTCTCAACCTTGAACGCCTTCGGCAAGGATTTCCACGCGAGCGAGGGGCTTTCCGGAAGCGGTGGCCTAACTATGGCAGTCATGCCGTATGAAATCGAAATCCCTATTGGAGCGTCTGCTCGATTCACCGCCCAGGGCTGGGATTTAGCTGGAAATTCGGCAGTAATTTCTCCGTCGTGGTCTGTCGCCGGCGGAGGGACCATCGACAGTGCCGGCCTCTTCACTGCCTCTACCACAGGGACCTATACGGTGACAGCAACCGAAGGCTCAACCGTAGCCACTGCGACTGTGTCGGTTTTGAATGTATCGGCCATCGGCATTTTGACGATTGATGGACAAGCCGCAGAGTCTGGAAACGATACCGGCTTAGTTCGCATTCAGCGCTATGGAGATATCTCGGCTCCGGTAACCGTCAAGCTCACTCTTGGTGGTACTGCGATCTCCGGATCTGACTACACAGCACCCTCCACTTCCATCAATTTCTCAGGTGGGCAGTCTTCGGTCGACATTTCGATTACGCCGCTGAATGACTTCGAAGTCGAGACTGCTGAGATCGTTGTTGTCGGCCTAGCGTCAGACCCCGCCTACCAGGTTCTCGGGACCGAAGTGACTGCCACGGTATCCATCGATGATGACGGCGACATAGCGCCAGAAGTGACTATCATATCTCCGACGGCGAGTCCTGTTTTGGTGCCTCCTGGAACCGGGCTTGTCCTCAAAGGCAGCGCAACAGACGACGGACTACCTAATCCTTTGCGCGCAAAATGGAGTCTTATCTCCGGCCCGACCGGGGGGACGATATCTTTTTCTTCGCCTCAAGCCTTTGAAACACTAGCCCGCTTCAGCGTTCCTGGAACCTACCAGTTGGCCTTAGTCGCAAGCGATGGACCGAACTCTGCCTCAGCCCAAATCAGTGTCGCTGCGGGAGTGCAAAGCGGGACTCCATCGACGACTAACGAAATTATCTACTACACCTTCGACGAAGGTAGCGGCTCCACCGCTAACGATAGCCGGGGCGGTAATCACAACGGAACCCTCGCCAACGGTGCCACCTGGACTCTCGCTGATGGCGGCATCACTGGGACAGCAGTTCAGCTAGATGGGGTGAATGACCAGGTCAACATTGCCGATTCTTCTGATATCAACACCGGGAGCCACAACGAGAGGACCATCGCTTTCTGGTTTCAAGCAGCTGACTCCTCGAAGCCGGCAAAGCAGGTTCTCTTTGAGGAAGGAGGGGCGTCCCGGGGACTTAACGTGTATCTGGAATCCGGAATTCTCTATTTCGGAGGTTGGAACAATAACGAGAATGGCTGGGATGAGACTTTCCTCACGACTTCTCTGAGTGACGACAGTTGGCATCACGTAGCGATGGTTCTCGACGCACCCAGCACTACCAACGGAGAGTTGATCGCTTACCTCGACGGGTTTGAGATCACCCGAGGAGATGCGGGAGGACTGAACGCCCATTCTGCTGATTGCGCGATTGGTGCGAAGCGAGACGCGACGCGCTACCACGACGGCAATAGCAGCGGAACGGCAGACTGGTTTGAAGGGCTCATTGATGAATTTCACCTTTGGAACCGCGCGATCTCAGCAACAGAGGTCACCCAACTCTTCGCCTCGCAAGGTGAAATCGGGGCTGAACTTACCCTGGCTACCGGCGGAGCCGGAGCGGAAGCCGTTGTGATTCCAAACGGAGTCGGTCTTGTTCTCGACGGAACAGTGTCTGGACCAGGAACGCCTTCGAATGAATGGACAACGTTAGAAAGTCCGGGCGGATCAAGCGTGACTTTTGGTGATAACACGACTCCAGCCACTACCGCTACGTTTTCTAATCCCGGCTACTACCTGCTACGTTTTACCGCGACTGGTACCGGCCTCGCTACGGGTGTCGAGATCCATGTCCATGCTGGGATTGACTCGCCATCCAATCCATCCACGGCCAACCAGGTCATTTATTATTCGCTGGACGAAGGCACAGGAACGACCGCCGGGGATACCATCGGCGGCAACCATAACGGGACCCTGACAAACGGACCTGCTTGGACCGCTGCGGATGGAGGGGTATCCGGTTCAGCTCTCAGTTTCGATGGGACCGATGATGTTGTCGCGATCGCTAATTCCTCCTCTATTAATTCAGGCACGTTTAATCAACGTGCCATCTCGGTCTGGTTCAAAGCCACAGATCCAGGGGCCTCCGGAAAGGAAGTCCTCTACGAAGAAGGAGGAGCCACCCGTGGGTTGAACCTGTATCTCGAAAACGGCAGGCTCTATTTTGGAGGCTGGAATGGCAACACCAATGGGTGGAACCAGACCTATCTGAACGCGCCAGTCAACGCCGACCAGTGGCACCAAGCAGTCCTTTGTCTCGACACTCCTTCGGACGGCTCTCTGGTCGATGAGGGATTTAAAGCCTACCTCGATGGCGTGCTCATTGGTATAGGTGAGGGGGCCGAAATGACATCTCATACGGGTAACATCGGCATCGGCGGGATGCGAAGCGACACCAAATTTCACGACGGCAATCAGAACGGAGACGGAAGCTACTTTTCAGGGTTGATTGACGAGTTTCACCTCTGGACCGGGCGAATTCTCACCCCCGAAGAAATTGGGGCGCTCTACTCTTTCGGTAACATTGGTCCCTTCGTTGATGCTGGCACGGATACAATCGACGTTCCCGGATATCCCAATATATCTCTATCCGGGAGTAGTAGCGATGATGGTCGTTGGACCGGCGCGCTGACTCACACGTGGAGTGTGGTGAGCAGTCCTACTGCCGTCACCTTTAGCGCGCCTGATCCAAGCGGCATCGATACAGTCGCCAACCTCACGTCCCCGGGACTCCATGTCCTGAGATTGGCGGCGGACGACGGAAAGGTCGCCACATTCTCCGACGTTTCACTCGTGCCCGATAACCCATACTTCACCGACTGGGGAGCTGGCTACCCTGCTCTCCCCGAAGAAGACCTCTCTTATGATGCGAACCCGGACAACGACGGCTACTCCAATCTGGAAGAGTATGCCTATGGCGGTGACCCTGGTGTGGCAAACCCAGGCTCTGACGGTATCGGGCCTACCTTTCAGGTGGTAGAGGACACCGCTCAAAACTACTTCGACTTTCAATATCGGAGACGTCGAGACTATATCGTGCGTGGCCTCAGTTATACTCCACAGTTTAGCTCGAATATGTCCCCTGGTAGTTGGACCCCTGTGGGGATCACGGAAACCGAAGCCACCGTGATCGATAGCGAATTCGAATTGGTCACGGCTCGAGTTGACGAGCCTTTTAGTGATCTAAATAACAATGGATTCGTCCGGATGAACCTGAGTTTAAGCGAATAAAAGATCAGGAGAACAACCTTTCCAAATGGTCGCGGCATCCTGTAGCCGGCAGGCTGGGCCCCAACTACAGGGAAGCGGATCTAGATTACAGTCCGCTTCCCACCATGCCTTCCTGCGCCATCTTCCGTAGATCAACTCGACCAAGACGTTTAGTGCAGGGTCATTCGGGTCCGCCCCTCTTTAATTCTTTTTTATAGCGGTCGCGTAGATTCACGGCTCACAGTCTTGACTCCAATCCGTCTTCATGGCCAGATCTCTCCATCAAGACCTAATTTAACCCTTTCTCCTCCTGTATCCCCTCAATCCCAGCTTGCCCTAATGAGCTTCGTAGCTTTGGCGAAGAATAGTTCGTCGGGCGAAGAACGGGGCAGGACCGATCCCTCATAAAAACCTTTGAAAAAGAAAATTCCAATCAGTCAGGCAATCACCGCGCCCTTTTATGAATTCAAGCAACAGTGAAGCCCATTCCCGTCCGCTCCAAATCCCTCGCTTGACTCGGTGGATTATCCTGATATTCGGAACATTTCACGGTGTCATGTTGATCATTTCAATTGCCCCCGTTTACCAGGCGCCTCACTCCACTTTGTTGTCGGCATTGCGGCCATACCATGAGCTTACTGGAACCAGTCAGGACTGGAGTTTGTTCCACACAGTCCCGACGACGCACTCTCTGTCATCGAAAATGACGATCAGATATCCTGACGGTCGGGTCGAGGAAATGGGCCCTATCCTGCCGGGGCTTCTAAGCACTGATGACGATATCAGGTATTCCTATATGATCGAACGGGTTGTCCAATCGAAGAGATTTGAGGAATATCGCAGAGGATGGTCCGAAGAAGTCGCTGAACAGGTGTATCAAGACGGAGGAGAATCGTTTGAAATTGAAGTCGTGATCGAAGCAACCAGAGATTTTTTCCACATTAAAAAGGACGGTGTGTTTTTCAAAAAACTTTACAATCGATTCGGTACTCATGGAGACTCCAGCGAAAACTAATAGCGGACGGGAAAAAATCCGGAACGCCTATGAGTCTCTCTGGTTCAAGCCGGTTGATGAATGCCAGTACGCGCTGATCCGGATCTCATTTTCGATCATAGCCTTTCTGAATCTTTGCGAACTATGGACCTATCGACATGCCTTTTTCTCTGCTGAGGGAATCATCCCTCAAGGTGTTGCTTTCGCGGAGACTCAATATTTTTATCTCTCGTTCTTCGGGATCTTCCAATCCCCCTTCGTGGTAAGCGTCTATTTTGTCTTCAGCGCGCTCGCGATTGCTTGCCTTGCCATCGGATGGAAACCAAGAATCGCAGCATTCTTTGTCTTCCTCTGGTTAATGTCCTTTTCGGTTCGCGCGCCCGTCGCGGCCGCCGGTTGGGATTTCGTTCTTCGATGTTTCTCCTTTCTGATTCTAGTCAGTCCCCTCGGGAACGGATGGAAGATTCCGCGAAAGGGATTCCCCCCGAAAAGGGCAGTCTTGAGCTACGGACTGACTTTAATGCGACTCCAGGTTGTTGTGATCTATTTGCAGGCGGTCATTCCCAAGTTGCGGGACCCGTGGTGGAAGAACGGCGAATTCTTTCCCTATTTTCTTTTTTCCTACCATTCCACTTGGTCAGGCCCCTGGATTCTCGAGAATCTCGCTCTGCTAAAATTGGTGACGTGGTCCACTCTTGTTGTTGAAGTATCGCTTCCTTTTCTCCTTCTTATTCCGAGGACCCGATGGATCGGAATTATTTTGGGATGCAGCTTTCACCTTTCGATAATCTTCGTGTCGCCAAACATCGCAATGTTCTCTCTGACGATGATGATGACCTACTTGGTTTTCCTGAGGGCCAACGATATCAACCGCTTGCGCTCGAAGTTTTCTCCGGGAAACCCAGGCTAGCAGGAATAGGGGTCAGTCGAGAATGGCACGATTTCAAGAAAATCTGAATCGCAAATTCCAATCGTCGGAATCCCGCGGACGCGGGACAAGTTCCGATACGTGAGCGCCCCACCCTTGAACAACTGCCCTTAAAACCGTATCATCCGATAGGGACAGGCCAATAATTGTCAGCTCTTTTTCGGCATCCCTGCCAAGGGCTTACTCAATCAGCCCCTGATCTCGGCGTTAACCAAAAGGCGGGGCACGCGAGGCTCAACGTGACATCGTTTACAGCCTGAAAAATCTCAATGGCACACCCGTAGGGATTCGAACCCCAAACCTCCTGATCCGTAGTCAAGCGCTCTATCCAGTTGAGCTACGGGTGCTTT
>CAXBMX010000016.1:0-112206 GCA_963977055.1 uncultured Verrucomicrobiales bacterium | reverse complement strand
TGAAATGGTGTTCACAAGAACATTGTTCAATAAATTACCTGTCCCTGATTAATTTCCTGATTAATTTCGCGGATGGATTGGAATGATGATGGTTGAATTTTCCTCACGCGTCAACTCCACGGCGGGTCGGGGATTGATCATCCACGACTTGTTCTGCCCGTGCGGCTTTGCCACGTGTCCACTTCACAAACTTATGGAATCCCATCGCCGGCGCTCTTAGCAGAGCGTGTTGGCTCACAGAAATTCGGTGCTGCGGCTCCCACTCGAAGATTAACGTTGGAAGTAGATGACCGCACCGCCGATTACTGCAATGACGAACACCGCTACGAGTGACCAAACGAGATGTCGGCTACTCGGTGGATCGATCGTCTTCACGCCCTTTACTTGGAGGCGAATGCCGATAATCAGTGCACAAAACCCCAGGAATACAAAGATTGCCGTCGCAAAGATCGCGAAAGAGTCGGCTCCAGCGTCAGCGGATTTAGGGAACATGAAAGATTGACCCCAAGCGATCGTAAAAAATATGATTGCCGACCCGAAAGGGGCTTTGCTACTCATCCGTTGTTTCTCTTCTGTTGTATTCGGTTCCATGGTTAACAATGGAACTCGGATCGGTGAGTTTCGCCAGTACAATGAGTAGCAGTCTTTGTAGTCGGCGATTTCTTTGGAGCACAATTGCTCGTAGAGGGCATTAATCGGCTAATGCTTTTTTGTGTTTTCGTTAGTGTCCGGAGGCCCAGAGACACCCCGTTTCCCGGGAAACACACCTTAAGTCAGTGCCATTCGGGATAGTCCCTGGCTTCCGAAAGAATCGCAGACTTACCGTCAGGAGGGAATCCGAAGGAGAAGGTTTCCATTTCTTGGCAGAACAGTATTTATTCGTACCATCTCGGGAAGTGATATCCAGAGGCACTGTTGGTGATAGAATCTCGGCCAAGCCCTGACATTACAAGGGTTTTCCACCAAATTAGTGGGTATATCCAGAGCACTAACGCTCACCGGTTAAGGCTGACATGCCCTCCCTGATATCACTTAAACAGCTAACCCTACTTCAACACCGGAATGCCCAGAATCTCGCGCGCTTGATTCTGATTGGCGAGCGCCTCCTCAAGTGTTGGCGCAGTGAAGGTCACGTGCCCCATCTTGCGGCCGTTGCGGGCTTCATGTTTGCCGTAGAGGTGCAAGGCTGCGCCTGGCATCTCCAAGACAGAAGGCCAATCTGGTGATTCTCCCTTCTCACCCCAGATATCGCCGAGAATATTCAACATCACCGTCGGACTGTGCGCCCGAGTGCTACCCACTGGCAAACCACAGATCGCCCGAAGCTGCTGCTCGAACTGCGACACTTCATTGGCATCGATCGTATGATGCCCGGAATTGTGCGGACGAGGAGCCATCTCGTTGACGATCAAGCGGCCATCACGGGACAGGAAAAATTCCACCGCCATGATGCCGACATACTCAAGCGCTTCGGCGATACCGTGCGCGATATCGCGAGCTTCTTCCATGATCGAGTCGTCGATCCTCGCAGGCACGATAGACACGTCGAGAATGTGATCTCGGTGAATATTCTCCGCCGGATCGTAACAGACGGCTTTTCCCCGCTGATCTCGAACCACAAGAACTGACAGCTCCGCAGCCAAATCAATTTTTTCCTCGAGCACCGCGCGAGGCGCATCGAAATTAGTCCAGACTTCCGCCGCATTGGAATCGCGAGTCACGGGCAACTGACCTTTGCCGTCGTAACCGAATTCTGCCGTCTTCAAAATGCCTCCGTTCTCGGGCAACTGCTTCAATGCCGCTGCAAGTGTCTCAGCGGAATCGACCACGTGATACGCCGCGCAGGGAAATCCATTGTCAGAGAGGAAGCGCTTCTCCCGCTCGCGATGCTGGCAGGTCGTGATTGCCAACACGCCCGGCATGAGCGGTAATTTCTCGGAAATCTTTTCGAGTAACTCGCGGGGAATATTCTCAAACTCCACCGTCGCGACATCGGCCTCCTCGAGGAATCGCTTCAAACCCTCAGGAGAATCAAACGCCTCTTCGATCACAGCATCTGCCATCCCGGCAGGGCCGGAATCCGGGGCCCCAATCCAGGAAATCACGCGATAGCCCATCCGGCGGGCCGCCATCGTGAGCATTCGGCCGAGTTGGCCTCCACCGAGAACGCCGATGGTGGATCCAGGCAAAAGCGGGCTACTCATGTAGGATCGTCAAGTGATGGCAGTTCAGCAGATTCCACTTTGGCGCGAAGCGCTTCCCGATAAGAAGTGAGTTTATCTGCCAATTCGGCATTTTCGTTGGCTAACAAGGCCACAGCAAACAGGCCAGCATTGGTAGCTCCAGCCTCACCAATCGCAAAAGTTGCCGTCGGAATTCCTGCGGGCATCTGGACAATCGACAACAAGGAATCCACCCCATTGAGAACTCTAGATTTCACCGGGACAGCGAGCACGGGAACCGTCGTCAAAGCCGCAGCCATACCCGGCAGATGAGCCGCACCGCCCGCTCCCGCAATGATGCATTTCAACCCTCTCTCTTTGGCGCTCTTGGCATATTCAAAAAGTAATTCCGGCGTGCGGTGGGCACTGACCACTTTGGTTTCGAATGGAATGCCGAAATCGCGCAACACCTCAGCCGACTTCAAAAGAGTCGGCCAATCCGAGGTACTGCCCATGATAATTCCAACCTGGGGTGAGTCACTGGACGGAAGATCAGCCATAGAGAATAATTGGTTACGAAGTGAATGCCGGCAACGAAGCATTGAGATGCCTGAATGCTTTTCATAAACTGGGTCAGCTATCCTGTCGAGAGGCGAATTTTCCAGAGGAAAAGCTCCATCTCTGAATCGCGGTCTGCATGCTCGTCACAAAAAACACCCGTTTTCTGCTTGTTAGGGGTATCTGAGATTCGTAATATTGCTGAGTAACCAAATCACAAATAATCATGAAAAAAACAGTCATACTTACTTTACTCAGCGCGATGGCTCTCATCGGTGTGTCCTGCACTCCAGGTGAACGCGGCGCGGTCACTGGTGGTGCTATCGGCGCAGGCATTGGTGCCCTTGCCGGGAACGGCACTGGCGCTCTCATTGGTGGTGCTGTCGGCGCCGTAGCTGGTTCAGAAATCTCCAAAAACCGCGCTTATCGCAATCGCGGGTACCAACAGAACTACTAGTTCTGACAAATCTATCTGATTGTCCGTCCAGGACATATCAGGCATGAAGACGGTGGGCCAAATGCCCTCCGTTTTTTTGTGCCCTTTTACCGGTTAAACCGCGCGAAGCTTAAAAAACACAGCCCCCAGGGGCGGAATGTTTACATTGATCGAGAAAGGGCGGTCATGAGCTTCATGATCGTTGGTCGGGATACCCCCTGCAGATCCGGTATTGGATCCTCCGTAGATCTCGGAATCGGAATTGAATATCTCTTCGTAGAATCCAGCATCCGGAACGCCAAGGTGATACCCTTCCCGCGTCACCGGAGTCGCATTGATCGCAACCACGATGGTCTCGCCGTTTCGTCCTCGTCTGACGAATGAAAATAAGCTGTGCTTCGCGTCATTGTGATCCAACCACTCGAATCCGCCGGGCTCGTGATCCAGCTCGTAGAGAGCCGGCTCTGAAGTATAGAGACGGTTCAGATCCTTAACGAGACGCTGAACTCCGCTGTGCTCACTGTATTCGAGCAAATGCCAGGGGATGCTCTGATCGTGATCCCACTCTTCGGATTGCCCGATATCGAGGCCTTGAAACAATAATTTCTTACCGGGATGAGCGAACATCCACGAAAAGAAAAATCTAAGGTTCGCCATCTGCTGCCAGCGATCTCCCGGCATTTTTTGGACGATGGAACCTTTGCCGTGAACCACTTCATCATGGCTCAAAACCAAAACATAGTTTTCGTGATAGGCGTAGATCATCGAGAAAGTCGCCATGCCGTGATGGTACTTTCGGTGGACCGGCTCATGGCTCATGTAACTGAGCGAATCATTCATCCAACCCATGTTCCATTTGAACCCAAACCCAAGACCGCCCGTATCAACGGGACGTGAAACACCGGGGAATGCGGTGGATTCCTCCGCGATCGTCATGATACCCGGATTCTCTTCGTAACAAATCTGGTTGAGCTGCTTGATGAATTCGATCGCCTCGATATTTTCCCTGCCCCCAAATCGATTCGGCACCCACTGACCTTCTTCCCGGGAGTAATCCAGATAAAGCATGGACGCCACCGCATCGACCCGGAGACCATCAATGTGGAATTCACGCAGCCAGAACATCGCGTTGCTGATCAGGAAGTTCCGAACTTCGTTACGGCCGTAATTAAAAATCAGCGTTCCCCAGTCGGAATGCTCACCCTGGCGTGGGTCGGCATGTTCATAGAGAGCGGTGCCATCAAACTTGGCCAATCCATGCGCGTCTTTGGGAAAGTGCGCTGGCACCCAGTCAACAATCACGCCGATGCCCTTCTGGTGGCAGCGATCCACAAACGCTCGAAACTCATCAGGCGATCCAAATCGGCTCGTCGGAGCAAAGAACCCACATATCTGATATCCCCATGACCCGTCGAAGGGAAATTCAGCCATCGGCATCAACTCAAGGTGCGTGTAGCCCATGTCGACTACGTAATCGATGAGCTCATCTGCCATCTCGAGATAGGTGAGATAACGATTTTCCTCGTCGAAACGACGCTTCCACGAACCGAGATGCACCTCGTAGATAGACATGGGGCTGTGGTAAGGATCCACGTCTTTCCGTTTCTCCATCCAGTCCGAGTCTTTCCACTCATACTGATCCAAATCAAAGGTGATGGATGCCGTCTGAGTTCCGTTTTGCGAGAAGAACGCGAACGGGTCGCTTTTGGTAAAGAGATCTCCTTCAGCTCCTACAATCTCAAATTTGTAATGAACCCCCGTTCCAATATGCGGAATAAAGATTTCCCAGACGCCGTTGTGATTCCGCATCGGACTGACTCGGCCATCCCATGAGTTAAAATCTCCAACAAGACTGACGCGATGGGCGTTCGGTGCCCATACGGCAAACGAAACACCATCTACACCCTCAAATTCAATGGGGTGTGCCCCAAGACACTTCCACAAAAAGCGGTGAGTGCCTTCACCAAGGAAATGGATATCTTGATCACCCAAAACAGGGCCAAATGAATACACATCGGACTGTGGCCCGGTCAGTGATTCTCCCAACTGATATTGCAACTGATAGGGAAACTTGGCGCGCTGAACCGGGAAGAGGCACTCGTAAAAGCCCGCCTTATCCAGCTTTGTCATCTCAACTTCGTCGCCAGACGTAGGCACTACTGCTACCTTCGCGGTATCTGGACGGAAAACGCGAAGCACCAGCCCCTGACCTGCCGGATTGGGGTGTAAGCCCAGAAATCCAAATGGATCCAAGTGGGTCGCCCCCAAAATTTGAGATATCTGATTGGGATCTGAGGTAGAAGTAGTTTTTTCCGACGGCATAGCGGCTCACTGTAGGCTAAAATCTGATTTTTCCAAAGCAGTGTCTGGAAGATTGCGTAGTTTGCACAGCGCCTGCAATGCCATGTCACGAAAACAAAAGAAGTTCAATCCCGACCCATTCGAATACCATCAAGAATTGGTGGTCGAAATCGAATCACTGACGAACCTCGGCCAAGGCGTGGCTCGAGTCGATGACTGGGTAGTCTTTGTCACTTTTGCCCTACCGGGAGAAAAGGTACGGGTAAGAGTCTTCAGGAACTCAGCCAGCTATTCCGAAGCGGACCTGATCGAAGTGATCGAACCCAGCCCCGACCGGGTTGAACCCGAGTGCCCCCTGTTCACCCAATGCGGCGGCTGCCAGTATCAAAACTTGTCCTACGAAGGACAGTTGGACTGGAAACAACGTCAGGTCGCCGAATTACTCCAGCGCATGGCAGGGATTGAACACCCGGTAGACCCCGTCCACCCATCTCCCAAAACCTACGGCTACCGTTCCAAAATCACACCTCACTTCAAAAAGCCACAGGACGGCAAGATGGGAGAGATCGGATTCCTTCTTTACGGGCGACGCCAGCAATTGCTCGACGTATCCCATTGCCCCATTTCGTCTGAAACGATCAATGCGAAACTCCCCGAAGTGAGAAAGGAATCGGCTGAAAAAGCCGCGTTCTACAAGAAAGGAGTCACCCTCCTGCTGCGGGACTCCCTCGATGGATACGTCTGCACCGATCCCACCGAAATGTGTGAGCAGATGGTAGGCGACCTGCGATTCTCCTTCCACTCCGGTGAATTCTTCCAGAACAATCCCCATATTCTTCCAGCATTCGCCGATCACGTTCGCAGTGAGGCGCTCGGTGATGGCGGGGTTGAATTTCTCGTCGATGCCTACTGCGGATCGGGACTGTTTTGCCTCACCGCGGCGAGCCATTTCAAGGAGGCTGTCGGAATCGAAATCAGCGTGTCCTCAATCGACTGGGCCAAGCGGAACGCCAAACAGAACAAGATCGAGAATTGTCAGTTCACCCAAGGTGATGCGACCGATATTTTTGCCGAGGTGACCTTCAACCCCTCAAAAACCGCCGTGGTGATCGACCCTCCTCGCAAAGGAAGCAGCCCCGAATTTCTCGAACAGCTAATCGCCTTCGGGCCAAAGCGAGTGGTCTATGTGAGCTGCAATCCCGCCACCCAGATTCGTGACCTGGAGCAGATGAAGGAACACTATGACATCACCCGGATCCAACCCTTTGATCTATTTCCCCAGACCAAGCATTTGGAATGTGTGGTGACCTTGGAGAGGAAGTAGGTAACTAAAGACGTGAGTCTTTCGTTGAGCGGTCACGTCCGAAACTCTCACGAGTTTCGCTACTGACCCACCGGCACCGGCACTTCGATCCAGCGGTTGTGCTCTTTGATCAAATCCGTGAGCCGCTCAACCGCTTCGTCCTCGGGAATATTGAACTTCACCGCTTCTTTCCCCACGTAGAGATTGATCTTACCGGGAGCTCCGCCGACGTAGCCGAAATCGGCATCAGCCATTTCGCCGGGACCATTAACGATGCATCCCATCACCGCGATACGGACCCCTTTGAGATGGCCGGTCGCTTCGCGGATCTTCTGAGTCGTCGTCTGCAGATTGAACAAAGTCCGCCCACAACTCGGGCAGGCCACGTAGTCGGTTTTGAAAATACGAGCTCCAGATGCTTGTAAAACATTGTAGGCGAGACGCAAGGACTGGCCTGGAGCTTGCTCACCTTGAATTAACACAGCATCGCCAACCCCGTCGCAGATCAAGGAGCCGATGTTCATGCTCGCCCGAAGCAATGTTGGCAGAAAATCGGCATCGGGATCCTCTGACGGAATCAGAGTGTCCTTCAGTAAAATGGGATGCTTCGGATCGGCTTTTGCCGCCAGTAGGCGAAAGGCTGAGATCACGGGAATATCGAGACCGTCAGCAACCGTAATCAGTTGTGGTTCGGTCAGTTTGTTCAATTCATCCAGCGCTTTCCCATCACGGGGATCGATTGAGACGACCCCGGACTTCTCAACCACGATCTCGGGCTGAAACTCACCCAACTTGTCCAACTTGTGCGAGAGAGCGTCCCATTTTGACTCGGAGGTAAAGACTCTGACTGTTTCGTCTCCACCTAGTTTGATTCCTTGGATTTCGATTTTCCCCGAAGCCCGTCTCTCGTACTCAAATGGATTCCAGGGGACCTCGTCCCAAGCCAGTTCGGCGGACAGGTCTGGCGAGTTGTCTCGAATCTCATTGATCAATTCCACGAGCGCTTTCGCTACCGGAATTTCATAGACTGAGTCTTCGGTCAGGCTCACTCGAATCGTATCCCCCACTCCGTCTGCCAGCAGGGAGCCGATTCCAATGGCGCTCTTGATGCGACCATCCTCTCCATCACCAGCTTCCGTGACACCGAGGTGAATGGGATAATTCCAATCATCGCCTTCCTCAGCGAGCCGGGCGACGAGCAGGCGGTAGGCCTCGATCATCACCTTTGGGTTACTCGCCTTCATCGAAAAAACAAAGTCGTGGTAGTCGTGTTTCCGGGCAATGTTGGCAAACTCCAAAGCGCTCTCCACCATTCCCAGCGGGGTATCGCCGAAACGATTCATGATGCGATCACTGAGCGAACCATGGTTCGTTCCGATCCGCATTCCAGCGCCGCGCGCCTTGGATTCCTCCACCAGAGGTGAAAATGCTTCGTCGATTCGCGCCAGCTCTTCAGCGTATTCCTCATCGGTGTATTCGAGAATTTGGAATTTCTTTTTATCCGCGTAGTTGCCCGGATTGACGCGTACTTTCTCGACCCATTTCACCGCTTCCATCGCGGCATCGGGTTTGAAATGAATATCAGCAACGACTGGCACATCAGAGCCCGTCGCGCGAATGCCGGAGACGATGTGCTCCAGGTTCTCGGCGATCTTTCGGGTCTGCGCCGTCACCCTGACAATCTCACAACCTGCTTCGATCAGGCCTAGCGATTCTTGAACACAGGCCTCCGCGTCTCGAGTATCACTCGTCAGCATCGACTGCACCCGAACCGGGTTGTCACCGCCGATACCGACGGTCCCGACCTGCGCCGCCCGCGCGGGACGGCGTTTGATGCTGAGAGGTGCGGGAGAGTAGATTCGGCTCATGAAAAGTTCCCCGGAGAATGCCGACTAGTCTTTGAGCGGAAGAAATTCAGCCGGCTCTCCTTGCTCAACCTCTTCGCCTCCTTCGGGTATTCGATCCCCTACATCTTTGAGAGTGACGAAGGCCATGAATCCGAGAAGGAAGAGGACGAAAGCAGTTTGAACGACTTCGAGCACCTTGAAAGGAATAGGGCGTTTGCGGATCCACTCAATGACCGCCATCACAATATGACCACCGTCAAGAACTGGGAATGGCATCAAATTTAGGATACCCAAGTTCACATTAAGAAGAACGCTGAACCAGAGAGCCTTGCGCCATCCATCTTCGTGCTGAAAAAGGTCGTAGTAGAGACCCATGATACCGAATGGTCCACTGAGGTGGCCCGCACTGACATCCGACTTGGGTGAGAAAACCGCCTGCAATGTGAATATGATCGCTTGGAAGCTCTCCACCACCTGGGTGACTGGGCTGATATGGTCGAGCGTGCGAACGCCTTCACTGTCCCACATGATACCGAGCTTTGGACCAGTGCCATTCATCTCAGGCACCCGTGGAATCATGGTAGTGGTCGCCACATCTTCACCGCGCTTGTATTCGACGGTGACTTCTTTACCGAGTGCCCATTCGACGCCAATGAGATCTACAGGTTGTGAGACAATCGTCTCATCCACCTTCATGATGATATCACCAGGACGAAGATCCGATGCAGCAGCAGGACTGTTCGGAAGCATTTTAGCTACCACGGCAGAGCGGTGAGGCCCAATCCCAATCGTTCTCAAAGCGGGACGCCGGCTAAGGTAAGCCCATGCCTTTTTAAACCAAGGGCCATCCACCTCTTCATGATTCGCTTCGGAAGCGCGTTTAACGATCACGGACTGCTCCCCTTCTCCCGGACGAATGAAATCGACTTCGATATCCTGGTTCTCACTCGAAATGATGGTCCACATGATGGAGCTGTCCATGCCCTGGAAGCGCTTCACTTTTTTCCCATCGACGAAAGTAATCTGGTCGCCAATCTTGAGCCCGGCCTCTTCGGCCGGAGATTCTTTCACCACGTATCCAATCGTAGTGGTGCTGACCACATCAGACGATGGCTTGCCCACCGCCCAGACGATGCAGGCGAAAACGACGGCTAACAGAAAGCTAAACAAAGGACCCGCAAACGCGACAATGATCTTGTCGAGCGGAGTGATTGGAGGCAGCTCCTTCTGTTCTTCCTCACCGTCTACTTTTCCTTCAATGCCCTCCATCGGAGCCATTTGCGGAAGAGAAACGAACCCACCAGCCGGAATCGACCCGAGGCCATACTGCACTCCATTGATGGTCTTTTTCCAAATTGGCTTACCGAACCAAATCTGAAAGCGATCGATGTAGAGCCCGCGCCAACGTCCGGCCAGGAAATGCCCCCATTCGTGAACGACAATCATGATGTTGAACATCATGATGACAAGAAGGACGACGCCGATAAATCGGAGAGCAGAAATGAGGAATTCCATATAAGGTTGTATTGAAAAAAAATTCTTACGCTGAGCGAGGGGCGGCGAATATACCACCGACAGGGAAAGAGGCAAAGTCTAGTAATTACGAATTCTATTCAAAATCAATATTCAATGGGTTAGGTTCGCTTTCCTGCCCCTGAAATCTTCTACGATCGAGTCCCATGCGAGTTTTACTGCAACGAGTGAGTCACGCTTCCGTTACGATTGCGGGCGAAGATCGGTGCCAAATTGGCCCCGGAATGCTCCTGCTTTTGGGAATCGAACGGGAGGATAGGATTGACGACATCGAGTGGCTCGTGAAAAAACTGCTTTCGCTTCGCGTCTTTGAGGATGCTGAAGGCAAGATGAATCTCTCCATCCTTGAAACCGGCGGAGACGCACTGGTGGTGAGTCAATTCACCCTTCACGCACGAGTCAAAAAGGGAACCCGGCCCAGCTTCGAACGCGCCGCTCGCCCGGAGATTGCGATTCCACTCTACGAAAAGTTTATTTCAACCTTAGAGTCTGGCCTGGGCAAACCGATCGGCACCGGCGAGTTCGGCGCGATGATGGATGTGGCCCTGACCAATGATGGCCCTGTCACGATTTGGATCGATTCGAAGAACCGGGAGTAATGAAGATCTCAAAACCCGATTCCCCTGCCGCCAGAACCTGGTTTCCCATTTGCGGGATTTTTGCTATTCTGGCAGGAGTCGCCTTTCTGGTCATCTTTTTCAACGCGGCGGATCTCGAATCCAGAAAAGATGCCAATATCAATGGGAAGCTATCGCTCCTCTTCGGATGCCTGGGACTGTTTGGTGGCATTGGGATGGCCTTATTTCGTCGATCCGGCGCGATTGCCGTTGCGCTGCCCGCGACGGTCGCAGGAATCAGTTTGGGAATCGGCTCAATCGGCGCAGTCCCTCTACCCTGGCTTTTTTGGAACCTGATCCATGCCGTCGCGCTCCTTCTCCCGGCATGGCTCCTGATTCGCTACTGGCGGGAATTGAAATGGTGACAGCTTGGACTTCAAGGTCTGTAGCCGGGGTCTGTGACCCCGGTCGGTCGCCGCTTGATAAGCGGATACCACCCCCCGGCCTTAAGAAGTAGCCTGCCTGGCAAAACAACGAAAAACTTAGGAGACTGTTGCTACCCCTTCGATTCAATTCGTAGCGAAACCTTAACGGGTCCCGTGAGAGTTTCGAGCAGTCGACCAACAGGGTTAACTCAGGCACTCAACCCTGTTAAGGAGGGGTGGCATTGCTTCGTGAAAACAAAAAAGGCGCAGATCACTCTGCGCCTTTTGATAAATTTGATGCCCTAGACTGCTAAGGAACCTTTGGCCAAATACGCGGCCGTGCTTTCGTGGGTAGCCTCCATCGCTTCGTCGCCTTTTTCCCAGTTCATCGGGCAAACTTCACCGTTCTCTTCGAAGTGCTGAAGCGCGTCGACCGTGCGGATGGCCTCCTTGATTGACCGGCCGAGTGGCAGGTTATTGACCAACTGATGCTGAACGATTCCCTCTTTGTCGATCAGGAAAAGACCGCGGTAGGCGATCAACTCACCTTCGACACAAAGCTCACCAAATTCATCAATCTCGTAGTCACCGACCAGCACATCGTAGTCCGTTGAAATCGTTTTGTTAGTGTCGGCTACAAGCGGATAAGTCACACCACCAATGCCACCTTTTTCACGAGGGACCTGAAGCCAACCCCAGTGAGACATTTCGGTATCGGTCGAACAGCCAACGATGGCGACATCGCGACTCTCGAACTCAGCGAGATGATCCTGAAATGCATGTAACTCAGTTGGGCAGACAAAAGTGAAATCCTTGGGGTAAAAAAAGAGGATGACGTATTTCTTTCCAATGTATTGGTCCAATGAGAAATTCTCGACAATCCGACCGTTAACGACGGCGCTGGAACTGAATGATGGGGCTGATTTTCCTACGAGTACTGACATGATGTATTATGCAATGGGTTCAAAAAGTTGAGGGGGAAATTGGTCGCATCCGCTGCTGAGTCAACTACGGATCGGAACAGAAGACAGACTCTTCTTTCTCGAAATTTCGGGATTCGCCCAGAAAAATATTTGACCCGAGACGGTAAGGAATGTTAGTTGGAAACGACTAAAGTCGACCAATCCTATCGACAATAGGTATTTTAATGAATCCCGAAACCACAACGAGTTCTTCTACTGCGAATGAAGAACTAGCCACTGAGGCTAAACGCCTTGAGTCCCTCACGGCTCAAGAGCGGATTCAGTGGGCCGTGGGAAAATGGGGTGAGGGCATTGGGCTAACCTCCAGTTTTGGGGCACAATCGGCGGTCCTGCTTCACATGGTTACCCAAGTAAAGCCAGATATCCCAGTGTTGCTTGCCGATACCGGTTACCTCTTTGAGGAGACCTATCATTTCGTTGATCAGCTCACCGAGCGACTGAATTTGAACATTCACGTCTGCAAGAGCCCTCTCTCCGCCGCCTGGCAGGAAGCCCGTTGGGGGAAATTGTGGGAAAAGGGCCTCGAAGGCCTCGAGCAATATAACCAGATGAATAAGGTCGAGCCCATGGATCGAGTCATGGAAAGCCTCAGCTTGGAAGCAGCGATCAGTGGAATTCGGCGCCAACAAAGCAGTTCCCGTGAGAATCTGCCGGCCCTAGCCGCCCAAAAGGGTCGCTACAAAGTTCATCCCATCATCGATTGGACCGACATGGACATCGGTCAATATCTCACGGACAACGATTTGCCTTATCATCCACTTTGGGATGAAGGGTATGTTTCCATCGGCGACTGGCATACGTCCCAGAAGCTCACCGATGGAATGAGCGAAGAAGAAACCCGCTTCTTTGGTCTGAAGCGTGAATGTGGTCTCCACGAGGAGATGGACTTCGTCATCTAATCCATTAAAGTCATCCGCTGCCGCTATGGGTTCAAACCTTGACCACATTTATCCTGTCTTCGACAAAATGCTTCCCCGCGAAGCAAAAGAAGAACTACTGGGCCAGCGTGGCCGCGTCATTTGGATGTATGGACTCAGCGGATCGGGCAAAAGCACTCTTGCGAATCTTCTAGAGCGTCGCCTCCATGCAGAAGGTCGCCTCGTCAAAGTGCTCGACGGTGACAATATCCGAAGCGGTCTCAATCAGAACCTCGGGTTCTCAGACGAAGATCGCCTTGAAAATATCCGGCGTGTTGCCGAAGTGGCGAAACTGTTTTCCAATAGCGGCGTCATTGTCATCGCCTCCTTCATCACCCCGAACAACGAGCTGCGCCAAATTGCTCGCAATGTCATCGGTGAAGAAGATCTTCTCGAAGTTTACGTCAAAGCCTCTTTCGAAACCTGTGCCGAGCGTGATCCCAAAGGCCTTTACGCCAAAGTTGAAGCAGGCAAAGTAAAGCAATTTACCGGAAAAGATTCCGCTTTCGAAGAGCCTGACCAGGCAGATCTCATCATAGATACCGAAGCCCACAGCGAAGAAGAGAGCCTCAATGTTCTAGTCGAAACAGCAAAGCTCAATCCGTAAGAGCCTATCCCATCAGGCGGAACGAAATTCGTTCCGCCACATTTAGGCAAAACCAACCAGACTTTTTACTTTTTACCTTAAACTTTTTACGGCGCTAAGCGCCAAAGATCATGGATACGGAAAGAAACTCATACCGAGTCAACCATCTCGCCCAACTGGAGTCCGAAGCGATCTTCATTCTCCGGGAAACAGCAGCTCAATTTGAAAAGCCAGCCCTGCTTTTTTCGGGCGGCAAAGACTCCATCGTCATGGCACACCTGGCGCGGAAAGCTTTTCACCCCGCTCGTATCCCCTTCCCTCTCGTGCATGTCGATACGGGTCACAACTTTGACGAGACGATTGCCTATCGAGACAAATACGTAGCAGAGATTCGTGCCGAATTAGTTGTCGGGTTAGTCCAGGACTCCATCGACCAAGGCCGCGTCCAAGAAGAAAAAGGTCCCTTTGCGAGTCGGAACTCCCTTCAGACAACCACCCTGCTCGACACCATCGAAAACAATCAATATGACGCCTGTCTTGGTGGTGGCCGCCGCGACGAGGAAAAAGCCCGCGCCAAAGAGCGTTTCTTTTCCCACCGTAACGACTTTGGTCAGTGGGACCCGAAAAATCAGCGCCCCGAATTGTGGAACCTCTTCAACGGACGCAAACATCACGGCGAGAACTTCCGTGTTTTCCCTCTCTCCAACTGGACCGAGATGGATGTCTGGCAATACATCAAAGCTGAAGAGATCCCTCTTCCAAACCTCTACTTTTCGCACCAACGCGATGTCGTACACCGCAACGGCTCCATGCTGTCCATTTCCGATGTCGTTGTTCCTCAAAAGGGCGAAAAAATCGAGAAAAACGCCACGGTTCGTTTCCGTACCATCGGTGACATGACCTGCACTGGCGCTGTTTATTCAGAGGCTTCCGACATGGATGCCATTATTCAGGAAGTCGCTACCGCTCGCCAGACCGAACGCGGAACCCGCTCGGATGACAAGCGCTCCGAAACGGCGATGGAAGACAGAAAAAAAGAAGGCTACTTCTAGCGGCTTCACCGCTAGGTGAAAGGTGCGAAGGTGAAAAGTGCAAAAGTGCAAAAGTGCGAAAGTGCGAAAGTGCGAAAGTGCGAAAGTGATTCGAGAATGGGAGCGCTAGCTAAACAGTTTGAAGAATTGAGAATCTGGCAGGAGGCCCGAAAAATGGCTGGTCAGGTGTACCAATCTTTTGGGGTTGGATCTCCTGCTGAGAGAGACTTTGGGTTCCGTGATCAGATTCAACGTGCTGCAGTTTCGGTGATGAATAATATTGCCGAAGGATTTGAGCGCAAAAGTAAAAAGGAGTTTGCTCACATGCTCCAAATTGCGAAAGGCTCTTGCGGAGAAGTTCGCTCCATGTTTTATCTCGCGGAAGACCTCAGTTACCTAGCACCAGAAAGTGCCTTCCAATTTCGTAACGACGCCTTGCACCTCTCCAGAGGGATCGAAGCACTCTCCAAATCACTGCGCAATTGACGCGGACTACCTTTGCACTTTCACACCTTTCACCTTCGCACTCCGTAATCTCTGCCAACACCTTTTACTTTCCCACCTTTTACTTATTCGTTCTCTCAAACAACGTTTTAATCCTATCTAGTTATGTCTCACGAAGTTCCCTACGACGAAGGTTATCTCAACATGGACCTCCTTCGCTTCACTACCGCCGGTAGTGTCGATGATGGAAAGTCGACCCTGATCGGCCGCTTATTATACGATTCAAAGAATACCTTTGAAGACCAAATCGAAGCGGTGGAAGCCACCTCCAAAAAGCGAGGCGACGAGCACATTAATCTGGCTCTTCTCACTGATGGGCTTCGAGCCGAACGCGAGCAAGGCATCACCATTGATGTCGCCTACCGCTACTTCGCGACGCCGAAGCGCAAATTTATCATCGCGGATACTCCGGGTCACATTCAGTACACCCGCAACATGGTAACCGGCGCATCGACCGCGAACCTCGCTATCATTCTGGTGGATGCGAGGACCGGCGTCATCGAGCAAACCTGCCGCCACGCTTTCATCGCCAATCTGCTTCGCATTCGCCACGTCATTCTCGCGGTGAACAAGATGGACCTGGCCGACTACAGCGAGGAGCGATTCGAAGAGATTACCGAAGACTTTAAGAAGTTCGCCTCTCGTCTCGATAACATCGTCGACATGACCGCCATCCCGGTCAGCGCGCTGCACGGAGACAATGTGGTCGATAAGTCAGAAAAAATGCCTTGGTATCAGGGACCGACTCTGCTCTATCAACTCGAAACCGTTTATATCGGATCCGATCACAATCACATTGATGCACGCCTCCCGGTGCAATGGGTGATTCGTCCTCACTCCGACGAGTATCACGACTTTCGTGGCTACGCCGGTCGTGTCGCAGGCGGAGTATTCAAACCCGGTGACGATGTCATCGTCCAGCCATCAGGCTTCACGACCAAAATCAAATCGATCGAAACTCTCGACGGTCCTGTCGAGGAAGCATTCGCACCGCTCTCCTGCACCGTGACACTCGAAGACGAAATCGATATCAGCCGCGGCGACATGATTTCGAAGCCAAACAATCCTCCCAAAAAAGGACAGGAAATCGACGCCATGATTTGTTGGTTCTCCGATACGACCCAGCTTCAACCACGCGGAAAATATCACCTGCGCCACACCACCAATGAGGTCAAAGCCATCGTTGAGGAAGTTCGCTACAAGGTGAACATCAACACCCTGCACAAAATTGAAGACGACAAAACTTTGAGTCTCAATGAGATAGGCCGTATCAGCATCCGGACTTCGGCACCCCTGATCTACGATTCCTACCAACGCAACCGACAGACCGGAAGCTTCATTCTGATCGATTCCCAAACCAACGAAACCGTGGCTGCAGGAATGATTGTGTAAGCCACACGCAGCGTGAAAAGGGGCGATGGTAAAAGGTGCGAAAGTGGGATAATTCGGCTACCAGAGAGGAAGGTAAGCCGTTGACAGTTTACTCTAAAGCGATTTTAATACCGCCCTTCCCGACTCCGGGAAGGAAATGTGATGGCGAGGTAGCCAAGTGGTAAGGCCGGGCTCTGCAAAAGCTCTATCGCGGGTTCGATTCCCGCCCTCGCCTCCATCACATTGCAACGCAATGTGCATCACCCCCCCCACCGGGGCGGGAAGCGATGTTTCACTGCCACAGGCAGATCGTGCACGCAGTGCAGGATAATTCCCGCCCTCGCCTTTTTCGCCGCTGGCAAAAAGGCCTCGTGCCAGATGCGCGGTTAGGATTCGCGTTGCGAAGCGGTTTTCAATCTCTCGCTTCCATCACATTGCAACGCTACATCCCCACAGCAAAAACGGTTTCACCGCTTTTCTGTTGAAATCAAAGCCGTTACCCGCATTCTTTTACGGGTAGAGATGTGTGCACAAGAATTCAAGGGTTCGGCGAAATCCACGGCCCAATCCATGATGCGGATCCTGCCCCGGCCAGTCGAGCGGGCTCTGAGACGCAGCTACTATCGCCAAAAGGCGGTCGAGCCGGAGATTCTGCATCTGGCAGACTGGTGTCCGGCCGGCGGTGTCGCCATTGATGTGGGTGGAAACCGCGGTGACTATTCCCTGTTTCTCGCCCAATTGGCATCCAAGGTTTATTGCTTCGAACCCAATCCAAGCCTTTCCGTTGAACTGAAAAGGCTCCTCACCGGATTGCCGGTGGAGGTTCAGAATATCGGGTTGGGTGACGAAGAGGGCGAGTTTGATTTGAATATTCCCTATGTGGACGGATTGGAACTCCATGGATGGGCGGGACTAAATCGTAACTTTATTGGCCAGACCTGGAAAGGAAGGGAAGTAACTGAGGTTCGTACGGTGACGGTCCCAGTGAAGCGTCTCGACGACCTCGGTATCACCGGAGTTAGCTTCATCAAGATCGATGTCGAAGGCCATGAATTCGCGGTCCTGAAAGGCGCCGAAGAATTGATTCGACGTGACGGACCGAATCTCCTCATCGAAATTGAAGAACGTCATCACTCAGAACCCATTCAACAGATCTTTGACTGGCTGGATGATCAGGGCTACGCCGGAAGTTTTCTTGATGGCGGCGTCATGCGTGACATCTCTGAATTTGATTCCAGGATCCACCAAAAGGATCCTGACACTTCCTCTTACCGAAATAATTTCTTGTTTCGAAAGAAATAGATCTCCTGAGAATAACACGGCTTTAAGCGGTGGTATCGTAGCGTTGGCCTAAATAAAATGGCGTAGAAATGCATGGCGCTAAGGCCCCTATCTTCTGTAGCCGGGGTCTGTGACCCCGGGCTTCGCTTGAACGCGCAATGATGCCCGAATTCTTTCTCCCGCCTTCAAAGAGCCGTGCCATTCAGGTCACCTGACAGCTCAGAGCGACTCAAGCGCGAGGAAAGTACGCTCGGCAACTTTCCCCCAGGAAAACTTGGAAGCATGAGCCAGCGCGTTTTCAGTGAGACGCTTTCGCTTCGCTGCATCAAGATTGAGCATACTCTCAATCGCAGATGCCATTTCAGAAACGCTTCGAGGATCGAAATATGTCGCTGCCCCTGCCGAATCAAGATCAGCGGGATCAAAGGCGGGCCCACCGACCTCAGGTAAACTTGCCTCAGAAGAAAGCAAAACAGGGCAGCCAGAGGCCATGGCCTCAAGTGGCGGGAGCCCAAAGCCTTCGTATAGACTCGGAAAAACGAAAGCATCGGCATTCCGATATCGTTGCACCAGTTCTTGATCATTGACCCGCCCGATCCAGTGAATCCCCGGCACATCAACCATTTCAAAATGTGAAAAATTTGATGGCTTTGCTGATCCCACAATCTCCAGACGCGCCCCTTCCGGTATCCGTCCAGAACGGCTGAGTTCGATCCAGGCTTCGATCAAGCGGCCGATATTCTTGCGGGGATCAAGCGAGCCCACGCAAAGAAGCGTCGGGCCGCTGTTAGGGTCATCGCGCCGACCTGATCCTTCGGAAGATCCTTCGGAAACTCCTTCGGAAACTCCTTCGGAAGATCCGAGGGAAAAGGATGGACCGCTGGCGTTCCCGAGAACGTGAATTTTTTCAGGCGAAATATTGAGATGCTTCGCGAGACGTAATCGGGAGAACTCAGAAACGGTCGCAATACCGGCCGCGCGTTTCGCAAGGGCTGGCAAAAGGTTTTGATACAAGGTCCGGAAGCTCCGGCTGAATGCATCCGGGCAGTCCCAAACCGCGGCGTCGTGGATCACGACAAGCTGACGGTGAACAGAAATCGGACCCGTGTTGCATGGAGAGAACAGCACGGTATCCCGATCCACTTTCCGGGGAAGAACGAATTGTTCCCAGGCATGTCCTTTTAATCCTGCCAGCGAGGAGCCCGGTAAAATTTCGTGAATATCCACATCGGCAATTGAAACGAGACGCTTCGTCACTTCACTGGCGAATCGCTCGACTCCAGTGACAGGACGAGTTCTAAAACGAGCATTCAGGCTGAGATGCATCAACTGGAAAAAGTCTGTTGTGGCAGGCTGTCGGAGTTTGTCTGATCTAATTTTTGACTCCCCGATCGCATGCGAAGCCGCCTTGGTAGAATGACTGCCCACGCCAGCAGAAGAAAGATGAAAACAGTGGAAGCAAGAACCCGGTTTGTTCCAAACCAATAGTGGATCCTCATGATTTCCATGAGGCCAAGAAAGTTAATCGGGAAAAAGAATCCAAAGATTCGTCCTTCGCGAAAGGCGCGCCAGACGAAACCATAAAATGTTCCGAGCATAAACAGAACAGGACCCAACAACAAATTTCCGGTGTAGGTGGCCAGATACCAAATGCCAGAGGGATTGTTAAACTCCTTGTCGAGAGACCCCTGATACAAGCCGTAGAAAATGGTATCGAATTGGCCATCGGTGATCGGGCCGGTCAGGCGGTCGTAAAACCCTGAGAGCCCAAGAGTAGCCGACCCGGTATTCATCGCTTCAAAGTAGTAGGTAAAGAGACGTAGCCAACCGAACTGGAAAATACTGCCGTGCTGAGACGCGTTACTCTGCCAGGAACGGAAGAACTCAAAAGTGATGAACACACCCAGTAATAACAAAGGCACAACGAGCGGGAAAAGTTGAAGAACGATTTTCCATCGCTTTCCAGTCATCCGAATCAATTTTGGGAGAGCACAGAGAAAGAAGGGAACAACTCCTTCGATCAGCGCGAGGCGTTCGGACCAGAGAATGGCCCGGATAAAGAGGGTGCCAAAAAGGATCAGGTGAAACAGGGATATCAGCTTCACTTTTCCTGGCAAAACACCTGACCAACGAAGCCCACGAATCGTAGCGAGCAGCAAAGATACCTGAGTCCAGGTGGTGATTCCGGGAATCGTTTTGAAGGTGTGTTTTAACTCCAGGTTTCCTCCCAACACCCCTGCAATCAATCCAGGGTTGGTGAAGAAGCCCCGAAAGAAAATGAGGTGAGCGCCGACGAATATCCCCATCAGAATCCAGTCGATCTTTTGAGTCAGAAATGCTTCGGCGAGACGATCGTGAAATTTTGTGCCAGCGACCAATTGAGGACTGCGCCTCGATTTTCCTCGAGTCCGGAGGCGACTCAGGATCCCCGACTCGCCCACGAGGGAACCAGCCACTAGAATGAGAATTGCGATGACACCGAGAACGGTGTCGCGAGGCGCATAGAAAAGCTGAGCCCGCGACAGAGACAAACTTGGATCAGCATTCGCAAACAGCAGGACACCGGGCAACGAAACCCCAGTAAGAAACAATGAGGGGCGAAACCACCAGGGTAAATCGAGCTTGAGGCCAGCCTCAGGGTTTTGATGTCGCGATGCTTTCACGGTGTAGTCGAGGGCTTGGGACTCTCCAGGGCTAGCTGCCGGGCAACCATTGCCAGTCCGGTGACGGCTTCCAGTATCATCACGACAGCCATCGAACTAACCATTCCGATGCCTCCAAACTGAGGGATCAGCACAAGAGAGAGGACGGAAACGAGAATCAACTTCACCACCCCTAGACGAGCGAGCAGTTTCGTATTTCCGGTCATGAGAAGAAGCTGCAAGGTCGGCCCAAGACAAAGTGAAATCATCCCACCAATGAGAAGAAGCCGAAGAGTTTCGGATCCTGATCGGAACGCCTCGCCAAAAACGGACATCACGAAATCCGGAAAAGCGATACCAACACCGAAGGGAACGATCAGAGTCAGCAGTGTCATCAGGGTTGTTTTTCGATAGACTCTCCAGATCTCTCGGCGGTTACCTCGTTTCTCAGCAGCGCGTGAAAGCGAAGGAGCGTAAACGCCGTGGATTGCAGTCGCCAGAATCGCAAACAAGATGCTGATCCGGAACGAAGTTGTTACGTAAGCGACCTCCGACGCCTCACGGGAAAAGTCTAAAATCATCAGCGGGATGATGTAACAAAGGGCTCCCAACATGTTGACAGAGAAAACGGAAAAACCTTCGGCGAAAGTCGTCTTCAGTTGGCTGCAATCCGGTATCGAAAACTGATTGGATCGCATTGTTTTCGAAGGCGAAAATCGAATGATGAAAAGCGCGAAAACGTAGGCGGCAGAATAGATTGCAATCAAAAATGGAGAGCTGAGCCGATCTATATTTAGCGCAATGAGTCCGCAGAAAAGCGTCACCGGCACAAAATGGCTAAAGAAGATTCCAGCGACTGGATGGGACAGTCCCTTCAGGGCTTCGCCGCTGATCAGAAGAAGTGCCATGGCACCGAGGGCGACAGGAATGAGAAGTTGCCAGAACTGAAATCCGCCCGCTTCGCCTCCATTTCTGAAGATAGCGTATGAAAACAGGAGGACACCGATCAAAGCGGAAAGCCCAAGTGTGAATGACCGAACCGATGACAAGTAGCGTTCAAGCTTCTGAGATGAATCCGATTCTTTCAAACGTGGCACGGCCCGAAGGACGAGGTGCTCCATCCCATAGGTCGCAACTGGTGCAAACGTAGTCAAAACAGCTGCCCAGAAAAAGAAATCGGCACTGTTCTGATCCCCCAACTGGCGAGCGATCATGACTGTGCTGAGAAACTGAACACAGGCTCCAAGGAGCCGCAATCCAGGAGGACCAATTACGCGAAGTAACCCAACGAAAAAGGCCGGCAATTGGATTTTGCCAGACAGCATTTTCGACTCGGTAATTGTGACGGTATCGCTCATTCGTTGGCCAAAAATATATTAGCCCTGAAAGATCAATGAAATGGGCGCCTTCGCATGGCGAGTTAATTGATTCACCGTATCGAGCGCATCCTGCCGAGTGTCTTGATTGAGTGATACGATCAACAAATTTGACTCGGAAAATGACGTGAAGGCCGCCGGTACTTGTGAACTTTGAGAAACCGCAGTGCTCTCAATCACAATTCTTCCAAACTTCTCGTAGTAGACCTTCAGATGTTGCAGGGCTGTGTCTGGCGTGATCAGAAAATCGGATGATAGCGTGAGAGTATAGAGATTTTCAATCGCCGAGCGCTGCGGAACAAATGAAACCAGTGCATTCGAATTTTCCGCTGGCAACACCGACACGAGAAGTGTCGAACAGCCGTGATTGGCAGACACTGACGCGAGGCACGCCGAAGTCCGCAGACCGTCCGGGCTCTCAGTGACTGCGGATACATGAATCAACCGGGCGTGTCGATGCTCTGGGGAATAGAAGACTTTGGACAGTTCGCTCATGAGCAATTGATCTGTCGCTCTAGGATCATCGGCTGCCGGAATCTGAGCGACGGACCTGACGTTGAGATGGTCTTCTGCCTGACGTCCATCCACATACGGCCGTCTTCTGAATAGCTCTGTCGTGACAAACCCCATGCTGAGGAGTGATCCAAGAAACCCCGCGATCAAAACGGTTAACGGCTTGCTGGGTTTGGCGGGCTTGTGAGGAACCATTGGCTCCGACATGACCGTGGCGATCGTTGAAGATTTTTCGGCGGAGAGAGCGGTCTGGCCTATTTGAGTCTGCAAGTTCTGGTGAACAAGCCACTCCGTTTCGACCTTCTGCTGAATCGCACGGAACTTTGAGCTGGCCGACTTAACCGTGGAGAGAGTTACCTGTAACTCGCTCACTCTTGTCTTGAGTAGTTCTTCATTTCGACTGGCTGCTTCCAGCGACGAGGAGACTGAACTTTTCAGTTCAGTGGCGAGCTGCCGAACTTGGGCTTCGATATCTTCCAACTGAGAAAGGGCGAGCTGAAAGCGGGGATGAGTAATCGTGTATTGCGATTCGGCCTCCGTATAGTGCGCCTTCACCGCGGTGCGTTGCGCGAGAATATCGGCCACTTGCTTTAGATCGGAGAATCGGCCGGTCTCAATCACTTTGATCGGCTCTCTCTCGGGATCAATCGTAGACAGAGTTTCGGCGCGACTTTGCAAGTCAAGAACAATGCCCGAGGCAACATTTAGCTCATCTCCCATTTTGCTAAGCCGTTCAGCGAAAAGCTGATGGTCCTGCTCGACTGTAAATTCTGGGCTGGACTGTCGAAATTCCTCCAACTGTTTTTCAGACTCAAGGGCCCGATCGTAGGCTGCTTCGGCCTGCTGCCTCAAACCAAGTTCCGAGTTCTGAGCTTCCTTTCGTTTTTGTTCTCCCAGGAAAATATCAAACTCCTTCACAAAGGTAGCGGCGATTTTTTGAGCCCGCTCAGGATCCGGATCGAGAACACTAAGATTGAGAAGTCGGGTCGGACGAATCAGGCTCGCTGTAACTCTTTTCCCTCGAATCTCTTCGAGTAGGCGGGAATCAGAAATCGACTGACCTTTTTCCAATCGCTTTCGAAGTGTCCTCGGGAGAAACCCCATATCGTTTCGGAGGTCCAATTGATCGACAACTCGAATGACCATGGAGTCGGAGGTGATAGCTCTCTCCAGCGAATTCAATGAATCGAGATCTGATCCGGCCGACTGGACATCCTCAATTCGAAAGGTTCGATCAAACTTCGGATCCACAAACACGAGTGCAGAACTTTCATACATCGGAGTGGCGATGAAGAACAGATAGCCAAGCGCCAGACCGATGCAGAGAACCGGGATCGCAATGATCAACATAAGGCGTCGACGAATGATGCTCTTCAAATCCCGAACATCGAGAAGCGGCGACACCTCCACAAGATCCCACGGCTCATGGTGAGCAGCTCCTTGAGGAGGCTGGTGTTTTGTAATGGAATGGTTAGTCATGTGCAGTGGATGTCGGCCAAGATGAAAATTATGGAAAATTGGGAATTAGTGGAAAATAGCTTGCAATGGCTGTAATTACAATACATATTTGAGAAAATAATCAAAAATTGCTCTCAGTATTGCTAAAGGGAGTTTTCATCAGTAATTATGATTTCCAGTCGCTATCACGGACTAATCCGTCTCCACGCCACCATGAAGATAATTGGGGGCATGACTCTCTTTTGGACCTTGGTGTGGATGTTGCACATGCTCGTCTACGGACCGAACCTTTTGCCCGACAACTACCTGCTCATATCGCTTTTGATTCCGATGGCGGCTTTGATCGAGATTCTGGTAAGAGAAAAGAAGTCCCGCTCTTTAAGCGGGATGCACCGTTCAAAGATCTGGAGCGTCACCCAGCGCGAGATTCTTTTTGCTCTCGTAACGATTTTTGGCGTGATCGTCATGGGCAAAGATCCGTCCCTCTCGCGATTTTTCCTCGCGACATTCATCATACTCTACGCACTATGGATCACCTGGATGAACCATGTCGGCCATCGCATCCTGCAGAAACGACTTTTCCGATCCTCAGAACGTGGACGGTCTAATACGGTGGTAGTGGCGCCTCCGAGAGAAATCGAGCTTGGCACTGCAATGCAAATGACCGATGATCTTCCCGGTGCAAAGCTAGTCGGACACGTGCCCTACGGTGGCGCTGCGGCCATCACGATGCCCGGCTTCCCTAACCTCGGAAATTTTGAAGATATCCGCGAAATTTGCCGAAACTGTAACGCCCGATTATTGCTTGCGCTCGGGCTGGATGACAGTCCAGATCTAGTCCGAACACTCCAGGATCTCTGCGATTCTTTAGGCATGAGACTGATCTGGGTTGAGGACAAAGCACTCCGATTTAAAGGGCGACTCGACTCTCACCAATCCGGGTCAAAGTTGATGCTCACCAACTGGCACGAACCACTCGAGGACCCTATCAATCGAGCGATCAAAAGAGGTTTCGATCTCGGATTCTCTGGAGTCGTGGCAATCACCGTTCTCCCCTTCCTATGTCTCAGCATTTGGATTCTTCATCGGATCTTTTCGCCTGGCCCACTATTCTATAAACAACAAAGAACAGGGCGGGATGGCGAAGTGTTTGATATGCTTAAATTTCGTTCTATGCACATGAACGATACACCCGGTGTTCAGGCCACTACCGGTGACCCGAGAATCTTTCCATGCGGCGGATTTCTGAGACGCAGCAGTCTCGATGAAATGCCGCAGTTTCTCAACGTGCTCAATGGCGAAATGAGCGTCATCGGACCACGCCCACACTATGTCGACCACGACGAACAGTTTAGCGAGATCATCGGAAGTTATCCCATCCGTCAGTTCGCAAAACCTGGAATAACCGGACTCGCTCAGGTGAAGGGCTGCCGGGGAGAAACACTCGCCGAGAGGCAAGTGAGGCAACGCGTTCGTCTCGATCACTTTTACCTGCGTCATTGGTCACCCTTGCTCGATGTCTGCATTGTTTGCGATACCGCTCTTCAGGTGGTTGCCCCACTAGATTCCGCCCGATAATGGAGCCCCTGGCATCAATGTCAAAACCATCGAACACCACTCGCCCCTTCGCGATCGCCCATGATTTCCTGATTCAAATGGGTGGGGCTGAAAACGTGGTCGAAGTCGTTGCTAAAGAATTCTCCGAAGCGCCGATTTTCACTAGCGCCACCTTCGGTGAAAATCTGTTTCCCGTATTCAAAACCAATCGCGTCCACAACACCTGGATGCAACGGCTACCGGGAATGCAAAAGCATCACAAGAAGCTGTTTTTTCTCTACCCTTTCGCCTTCAAGAGCCTCCGTCTTCCCGAGAATAGTTTGGCCTGGATCAGCTCAAGTAGTTTCTCCAAATGGATTCCAAAACCCCGCGGAGCCAAATTTGTCTGCTACTGCCACACTCCGCCTCGCTTTTTCTGGAACCCCGATGTTTACCTCGAAAATGAAATCGGAAACCCCATTCTTCGAAAGATGGTTCGAGCTCTAATGCCCATCTTCCGATGGAGTGACCGGCGACAAGCAAGAAAAGTGGATCTCTTCATCGCCAACTCGAAAAATGTGCAGCAACGCATCCGCGACTGCTACGGTAGAGAAAGTGTCGTCATCTATCCACCTGTCGATGTTGAGCGATTTCAGGTCAGCGATCGGACAGAGGATTTTTTCCTAATCGTATCCCGATTGGTCGCCTACAAACGGATCGACCTGGCGGTTGAGGCCTTCTCCAGAATCGGAAAGAAATTGATCATTATTGGTGACGGCCCAGACCGGGCTCGACTTGAATCCATGGCAGGTCCAACTATCGAGTTCCTCGGCCGCGCGCCCAACGAAACAGTCACGGAAAAGATGGCGACTTGTCGGGGATTTGTTTTTCCTGGTAGCGAGGATTTTGGCATCACCCCAGTCGAAGCCCAGGCCTGCGGAAAGCCAGTCATCGCCTTTCGAAATGGCGGTGCTCTTGAGACTGTTATCGACGGCGAAACGGGTGTCTTCTTTGACGAACCTGATCCGGATTCCCTGCGCGAAGCAGTCCTTAACTTTGAAAACACTTCCTGGAATCGAGACACGATCCGAAAAAATGCAGAGCGATTTTCAAGGGATCGATTTCTTACCGAAACCTGTGAGACCATAGCGAAATTCAGACAGATCGAGTTACCAATTCAGCAAAACATGCTATCGGACTCAACAGGGTACATCCCCGAACCCAACCCTGTTCAGTCCTGAGATGCGGGGATTCGGATTCGCTTTTCTCTCTCTGATTATCTGCCTGCCCTCAGCAGGTGAGGAAGCAGAAGTATCAACTGGAGCCTACTACTATCCCTGGTATCACTCAGACGGGAGACATTGGGACGAAGGTTACGAAGGAGAAACGAAAGGTCTCGAACCTGCCCTCGGACAGTATTCCTCGCGTTCGGAGTCAACGATACGCCAACACATCAAGTGGTCACAAAGTCTCGGTATCGATCACTGGATCTGCTCCTGGTGGGGGCCTCAAAGTTGGGAGGATGTCACTCTTCACAATCACGTGATCCCACAATTGGAAGGAAACGAGGCCGGATCAGGGACCGAGTCCGCGGCCGCTCCAAAATTTTGCATCTTTTACGAATCGGGTGGTTTGCTAGGACTAGATCCAGTGAACGGAATCGATTTCGATTCTCCTGGCGTCACGACGAAGTTTCCCGATCATTTCCGCTACCTGGCACGAACTTACTTTGCCCATCCTCAGTATCTCAAAATCGATGGAAAGCCTGTCGTTTATCTTTACCTCTCTCGCACTTTTTCGGGGGACTATTCCCTCGCTATCACAAGAGCTAGGACCGCAGCAGAGGCTCACGGGTTCGGTCTCTTCCTGATAGGCGATGAGGTTTACTGGGGCGGTCCGGATGAAGAGAGGATTCAGCAATTCGATGCCATTACTTCCTACAACATGCACGGCCCCGAAGAGTTTTCGGGGCTAAAAGACTGGTCCATTTTTGTGGAGCGATGTGAAGGAGTTTATCAACGCTATCGCGACATCGCCTCAGGCCTGAGCGTCGGATTCATCCCTGGTGTGATGCCGGGATTCGACAGCCGAGAGGCATCTGGAAAACACTATCCCATCCCTCGTTCCATCTATCCAAGTTTCTCTCAAATGGCGATTCGCCAAATCGACCCTGAACTCAATGTGATTGCGATCACATCATTCAATGAATGGCACGAAGGCACCCAACTTGAACCCCGTGCCAACGAGTCACTGCCAGTCCTACCCTAAGTCGGAACCGCTTCCGGAAGCCACCAGCGCAGCTGAACACCCTAACTGGTCTTCACACATCGGCAGTGGGTAGAGCGTGTGGACGACCTCACTAACTGGCGCACCCGGAGACCACAACCGGTCAGGCGCAGCCCCTCCCATCAAAACAGCCTCTGGAATCTCGATTCGATCAGGAGAGATTTGCAAGCCAGTTCCTACCCATTTCAAGTAGGCCTCTTTCGCCGTCCAAAGTCTCGCCAAAGCCGCTTCGGCATCCTTCGGATTGAGTTCCTTAATGATTCCCAATTCGTTCTTGGTGCAGATCATTTCGGCAATACTAGAGAAACGCTCCTTATTGGATTTTTTCTCTTCGAGGTCGACGCCAATTTCATGTGATCGAGAAAATCCTATCAGAACAAAATTGCCACTGTGAGCCAAATTGAAGTGGAGCTGTGGAAACGACTTCAAAACTGGTTTTCCAAACTCTCCATATTCAAAGGTGACTTTCTCCGGAGGCACGTCGAGATAGCGGCCAATCAGCATTCTCAATAGACCGCGTGACGAAACGAATTCACGTTGATTCTCTTTGAATCGATAACGACGCGCACGTTGATTCTCTTCCGAAGACAAGGTCTTCAACAATTTGCTAAAAGGGTCTCCCACGAGATCCGTTCTGGAAGACCACAGATGCACAGCACCATGATTGAGGTCTGGAAGTTGCCCCACGCATGAGTCAATTGGTCGCACCTCGAGGTGTTCCAGTTTTTCTCTCTTTGCGATCATGCTTTGACTTTATCTTTCGAATTTGAAAGGGCCTCACGCATCCCATTGGAAATACCGTGAATGTGCGTTTGATCAAACATCGTGATGTGATTCCCCGGGACATCAATCAGGTCGATTTTGCCGGCCACCACCTGGCCCCAACCAAAATCCTCACCGTAGTCGAATTTGTCGTTACCGTCGGTGGCCCGGAATAGAGTGATACCGCCCTGATATTGTGGCGGATAGTATTGATTCTGAGCCTGTGTGTTCGCCTGGCGGATCTGGGCCTGTCGGAGCCATCCCGTGTTCTTTGAAACCGGTAGAGCACGGGCAGCCAGGCCTTCTGCATCAGATTTCAAACGGAAGCCGAGTCCGCTTCTAACGCGGTTCCCAAGACTAGCGGCTTTCTTGAGACTGCCTGCCCCTTGACGATTCGGATCGTTCCAGTTAACCGCAACTCTTTCAGCGAGATTCCTTCGTCTGGGATCAAAGGCTGGATTCTGAGCATCGATCACCCCAAGAAAGGAGACTTCAGCACCCTGCTCCTCAAGCTGACAAGCCATCTCGTAAGCAATCATACCGCCAAAAGAGTATCCGCAAATGTGGTAGGGCCCCACCGACTGAATTTTCTGAATTTCAGAAACATATCGGGCGGCCGTCTCTTCAACCGGCTCGAGGGGAATCTCTCCGCCGTTCGTCAGAAAGGGGGACTCCAGTGCGTAGAAGGGACGGCTTGCTCCCATTCTTTTTGCTAAGTCACGGTAGAAAAATACCCCACCGTCACCACCATGGATGCCGAAGAGTGGCGGCTCGTTTCCGTGGGGCTGGAGCAACACTGTCGTTTCCTCCAGTTCCGGCGCAGGTATTTCTACGACGGCAACTGGCTCGATTCTTTCCCTTTTCTCAATTTCGGGGATTTTGTTAGTGACGTCCAGTGAATCAGACACCCCGGTTCGGCTTTGAATTTCTGCGGCCAGCAACCGGACCGTAGGATGTTTAAACAGGACGGACAGTGGAAGTGACAGATCAAATTCACGCTGAATTTGCGCGAACAACTTCATCCCGAGTAGTGAATGACCCCCGAGAGCGAAGAAGTCATCATTTCGATCTATCTGCTGAACCTTGAGTGTCTTTACCCAAAGCGCAGAAAGTCTCGCTTCCACCGGTGCGAATCCCTCACTAGATTCTTCCTCGCGGGCCTGTATTATTTCAGGAAGAGGCAGCGCCCGAGTATCGATTTTTCCATTCGTATTAACCGGAAGCTCATCCATCACCACGCAGGTAGCCGGCACCATGTAGGCGGGCAGTTTCGACAAGGAAAAATCACGAAGCTCTTCTGGAGTTGGCCGGTGCCCGTTGAAAGGAGAGACGTAGGCAATGAGCGACTTTTCCGTCGCCCCTTCTCCATAGGCTATCACCTTGCATTGCCCCACCATTGGATTGGAGGAAAGACAGATTTCGATTTCACCCGGTTCGACCCGGAAGCCACGAATTTTGACTTGATGATCGATACGACCGATGAATTCGATGGTTCCATCTGCGCGATTGCGACACAAGTCACCTGAACGATAAAGACGCTCAGCAGGACGATTCTCGCCCAGCTTGATCGTGAAAAACTTTTCGTCCGTTAATTCAGGGTTGTTGAGATAACCAAGGCAAACACCATCGCCTCCACAGCAAAGCTCACCGGCAACGCCGGGGGCAACCGGGACATTGTTCTGGTCCAAAATCCATACGGAAGAATTGGAGATCGGCCGACCAACTGGAAGCGCTTTGCGTGCTAAGTCCGACTTGCTGACAGGATGGGCCGTAGAGAAAGTGGTATTCTCAGTCGGTCCGTAGCAATTGATCAATTGGAGCTCCGGGTGCGCCTTCATGAGCCGTGCGGAATGGCTCACCGGTACAATATCGCCACCAGTCAGCAGCTGCCGGACCCCCGAAAAGGCTTCGACCTGCTCCTCAACCATCAACTGAAACAACCCGCTCGTGAGCCAGAGTGTGGTGACGTTCAAATTTGCGATGCAATCCGAAATGGTCCCCAAAGAAAGCGGTTCAGCGGGTGGAATCGCCAATGTGCCTCCATTGAGAAGCGCCCCGAACATTTCGAAAGTAGAAACATCGAAACAAATACTGGAGGTATGTAGAATCGTTTCGTCAGGGTTGAGATCGCAGTAGTTGATGTTACAGACCGCCCGGATGAGACCTTTATGAGCGTATACCGCGCCCTTGGGGTTTCCGGTGGATCCAGACGTGTACATCACGCACATCGCTGTTTTCGTGCTGTCTCCGGCGAAAGTCTGTGGAAAAGGCTGCCCAAGCTCACCATGAGTTGCGACCTGCACATCAATGACTGTTTCGCAGTGCTTTGGTAAACGGGGAAGAAGCGACCCTTGAGTGACGACGATCGAAGTCCCGCTGTCTTCCAGAATCAAATCCAATCGTTCTTCCGGATACTCAGGATCCAACGGAACATAGGCAGCACCCAGTTTTAAGATTCCAAGAATTGCCGCAATCCGCTCAGCGGACCGATCGAGGAATAGACCAACACGCGATCCCTCAGTCACTCCTTTTGCAGCGAGATGCTGGGCGATATGATCGGCCATGCTCTTGAGTTCGGTGTAGCTCATCTTGCCACCGTCCCAGATCAACGCGTTCGCCTCTTTTCGTGTGGCAGCGACTTCCTCGAAAAGACTGATCACTGTTTTCTCACCGGGATAGTCGACTTTGGTTTCGTTCCACTGACACATCATTTCCCACTGTTCCGGTGTCAGTGCTGAGCTAATCCTGGAAACGGTAGACTCTTTTGATTCCGCAATCGTTTCGAGAATAGCCCGATAGGAATTCGTCCACTGCTCCACGGTCTCGCGAGAGAATTGATCCGTTTGAAAGGTGAATCGAAATTCGATCGAATCGGCCCCTTCCACCACATCGAGAAAGAGCGGGTAGAACAAGTAGTTCGCAGTGACCTCTGCTAAGTCGGTTTGGAGCCCGGAGAACTCGTCGAAGCTGTTCAATACTTCGTATTTGAATGCGGCTTCGGCACTGGGGCGCTTGTCGGCAGGCAAATTTTTAAGCAGTTGTCCGTAGGTGTAATCCTGATGATCAAATACCTCGAGCAATTCCTGCTGTGTCCGGCTCAAGAATTCGGAGAAAGAAACCTCTAGATCAACTTCACCAACAAAAGGAAGGAAGTTCACACACTGTCCCACCAGGTTTTCATTTTCAATATTGGCGCCCTGACCAGACAGCGGGAACGGGGTCATGATTCTGGTTTGCCGTCCAATACGGCTCAACAGGATTCGATAGGCACCTAACAATAATGTAAACATCGTCGCGCCTGCTTCACTGGCGACGCCTTTGAGCTGGCTCACCGTCTCCGGACTTAGATGGTCAGAAATGGATTTGCAGCGGTATCCCGCTTCATCACCGTCTCTTAAATCTCCGTCACGTGGCATCGACAACGCAGGGACAGGTTCGTCATATTGTGACTGCCAGAATTGATCGCACTTGTCGTCATTACGATTCAAAGCGCTTCTCACCACATCCTCGGCATACTGACCAAAACGGGGAGCAGGTTCCATCTCAAGCACCGTGCCGGTGAGCCGCGCGGTATAGAATAGTCCCAAATCACCGGAAATGACCCCGAAGCTCCATCCGTCACAGATGAGATGATGAGTGCATATAACCAAAGAATGCTGCTCCTCAGAAAGTTTGATCAATCGGGCTCGAATGAGGGGGCTGTTCACCAACTCGAAAGGAGTATTTCGCTCCCAATTCAGCAATGCCTCCACCCTTTCGTCACGCTCGTCAGAATCTAGGTCTGAAAGGTCTGTCACTGACATTGCGACTTTCAAGTTGGGCTGGATCTGGAATCCTTCTCCATCTTCCAAAAAAGTTGCCCTGAGGCCTTCGTGGCGATCCATCACGTCGTCCAAGGCACCGTGCATGGCATTGGGATCAAGCGGGCCTGAAAAATTCAGTTGAATCGCTTCATTGAAACAAAGCGCGCTTTGAGCGCTTGCTTGCGAGGCCAGCCAGATTTCAGTGACGGGTTCCGTCAAAGGATAAATGGTGTCCGTCGAAAACGATAATCCATTTTGCCGATCGACCTGAGAGTTCCCAGCCAGCATCGAAGGAACCGCATGCGAAACCCGGCTTACCCCGGAGTCCAAAGTTTTTGAACCGCTTTTCAACAATTCCAACTGCTGTTTCATCAGCTCCAACTGCTGTTGAATAACAGATTGGACAGCATCGCCACTAACGCTCTGAAACGAAAGCGACTCATCCTCGCTCAGTCTAGTCACACCATCTTCTGCCGATTCCTCGCCAGAGATCTCTGACAATTCGGCCAGAATCTCGTGCGCTTTAGCGGTGAGGACGCTCCTTCGGGAATGGTTTGTTGTGTTCACGATTGAATCAGGTTTTCTCGGTGTTTCACTCCGGCTTCCTTGTGTATGGAAATACAGATAAAAATCAAAAATGCGAATTTTATCAGATATTTATCTAAATTACAATAATTATTACAATCTGTCAAACATGATTCTTCCTATGAAATGTTCACTTTCAGCAATTGAGAAGGGTACCGATCCCTGGACTCGCTGGTATCCCGAATCTAACGATTCGATTCGGTTGGCCGAAATGTCAGAACTACCCGATACCGATGCTTGAATGGCTGGTGCTCGAGCCAAGGCTCCTGAAAAAGATAGTATCCCCGGGCCTCGTAAAAAATGATCTGCTCGAGAATCGGAGTTTCAAGCGCCGCGAACTCTATGGTGTCATCGACCCATTCCATCTTCCGCTCGAGCCGGCGCTTCACGGAACAGAACCGTTTTACAATCCGGTCCTCAACTTCCTGTATCCGAGCGAGCACTTCATTCTTCTTCATCTCGAACCATTACGTGTCGAAACCGAAATGCGATCCAGAACTTTTCCCCGGTTTGATCACACCTGACCAAAGAATCGCTCTCTCAGCGCAGCGGGAGGCTCGCGGCCCGTCAGACTGAGAGTCACGATGAAGACCGTCGATACCAATACTGACCAGATGAATGGGTGAAGACCCAGAAGCAGGTATTCGCCGAAGCGATCATTGATACAGTACCCTACGAGATAGAGGAGGAGCACGACAGCTCCGCCGCTCAACATTCCCCATACCATTCCCGATGACGTCGTTCTCGGCCAGTAAAGAGCAAAAATCATGGGCATCAGAAAGCAGGCCCCCAATCCGCTTGAAGCAAAAACAATCAAGTCTTGCAGGAACTGCGGCGGATGAAGGACCGCAATAACCCCCAACAGGCCAACAACCACGGTGACAAGATAACTCAGGCGCTTCATCTGCTTCTCGCTCGCATTTGGATTGATCGATTCCTGATAAATATCCCGGACGACACCAGACGACACCAGCAGCAGGAAACTGTCCACACTCGACATGACCGCGGCAAAAGGTGCAGCCACTAGCAAACCTGCTAACCACGGCACCCCGGCATTCTCAGTGAGCGCCGCCGCCATCTCAGGCATGACGCGATCCGGATGGATCTCCATACCTGGAAGCAAGACTCGCGCGCAGGTAAAGATGATTACCAGAGGGAAATAGATCAGGCTGAAGTAGAAGGCGACCATGACCATGGACCGCCGCAAGGTCAACGTATCCCGAAACGCCATCTGACGAACCATGTAGCTTGGCTGACCCGCACCACTGAAGTTCCAGAAGGCAAAAAAACTGAGGGCAAGCATGACACCCAGAAAGCCTGCCGGACTGTCCTTTGACGGTCCCGGAGCATGAACATAGACTCCTTTTTTGCTATCTCCATAAGCATAGAGAATCGGCTCCTCAATGAGGCTCGCTCGCAGGGAAATTTTCGGATCCACCAGCTTACGAACCTTTGCGATCTCGGCAGGAGTCGTGATCTGGAGCGCTTCCACCGGATGACTTTCCATCTCGCCGACACTAATCAATTCGGTTGATTTCAGTCGTACGACTCCTTCCTCATCCTTCATCAATATCCAATCGCCACGGGCAAGGATGATTTCACTCTCGAGCGGGCCATCGCTTTGCAGGACAACAGTGACATGCCGGGGCGGGGTCATTTCATCAAGTTGCCTCGTGGCATTAGCCAATCCACCTACCTGACTGATTGCCAGAACCAACATGACAAGAACGCCTATCCCCATGACAATTCCCTGCATCACATCGGTCCAAACGACCGCCCGAAAGCCTCCAAACGTCGTGTAAACGATCACCGACACGGCAAAGATGATCAGGCAGAGCAAGTAATCACCATCGGCGGCACCAACCCAGGGCATCCCGTCTGTAGCGGATTCGATCGCAATGACGAGCGACTGATAACCCGCGACACCCTCCAGCAGCGTCGCCATGATCTGAGCACCCGCTTTGAACTGTGCCATGAGGAAGAAGAACATGAAAAACACGACGAGGGCCGTCGCAACATTTCCAACCGATTTGCTCTCAAAGCGACGCCGAAGCAGTTCGGGAATTGTAATAGCTCCCGCAATCCGACCGATCTGATTCAGTCGTTTTGCGAGGAGTCCCAAAGCGATCATTGGCACCACCATGTAGCCCGCGATCCACCATGCCAGAACCCAACCATGGGTATAAATAAGAGAAGGGAAACCCATGAAGCTCCCTCCTGACGCCGAGGTCGCCGCATAAGTGAAGGCGAAGGCCCAAAGACCAATACTTTTACTGCCCAGAAAATACTCGCTGAGGAACGATTTCGATTTGCCGGCGCGATTGGCAAAGAAAGCCAAGAGGAAGACGAAAAAGAGATAGATCGTAAAACTAATCAGAGCAGTCATTCCCCCTCCTCCTCTCCACCCAGAGGGGTGTCTTTCATGAAACAGAAGGCGAACCAAACGGTCACGGAAACCGCGACTACCCAGGGTAACCCCACCCCGAAGACGACCCATCTCGGCACGCCCAATACAATCTCGACCGGGACTCCCGGCTCTCCTTTAGCAAAGAGGCCATTGTAGGTCGTGGTCCACCCCGCAAAGAAGACCCAGGTGACTATCATGAACCAGAACTCTTTGCGCGCCTGCTCAAAGGATGATCTCAAATTAAGGCTCTCGTCCTGGTCCTCCATGCCGTGCACTTTGGAAAATGCATCACCAATCGACCAGCGAAATCCATCCGTCATGACGTGCTGACACCCTGACAAGGTTGGGGTTACTGTTGCCCCATGTTGACTGAATCAATCCGCGACCGTGATTTTCCCAGGCTCCGTGACCGATCTTACCTCAATACGGCAGCGGAGGGAATTCTGCCCATTCAATCAAAAGAAGCCCTGGCAAACTATGCCGCCGACAAGGACTTGGGCATGGAAGGTCGCCCATTGCTTTTTGCCGAGATGGACCGATGCCGGGAGAGCGCCGGTGATCTACTCGGACTATCCCGGGAAGAGGTTTCATTCTGCTCATCGACCTCAGAGGCCTACAACCTGCTCGCCACGGCAATCGAGTTTGGAGAACACGGCGAGGTGGTTGTCACTGATTTGGATTTTCCGGCCGGTGCGACTCCATGGCTGCAACTTCCAGCCCATCCATCGGTTTGCCTTTGGAAAAACCGGGACGGCATTCTCGAATTAGATGAGCTTGACGCCCTCCTAAATGAAAACACGAAACTGGTTCAGGTTTCGCTGGTCAGCTTTCTAACTGGGTATCGCATTCCGTGGGCCCACTTCCGTGATCTAGTTCGAGAAAAAGCACCGCAAGCAATCCTTGCCGTCGACGTGACCCAAGCGGCCGGGCGGGTCGATCTGGACTGTCTCGATGCCGACTGCCTTTTCGCATCCAGCTACAAATGGTTACTCGGCAGTCACGGAAGTTGCGTCGTGGCTGTTCCCCGGCATGCCAGAGATCGCATCATTGTGCGTGCAGGAGGGTGGTATCATCTTGCCAACGCCTTCGATGCTGATCGTTTTTCACGCGCCGAACCATTTCCTGGCGCGCCCGGGTTTGCCGTTGGCATGCCCGCGTTTCCTGCCATCTATGCTCTCCGGAGCGGAATTGACCTGATTCGGGAAACCGGCGCCCGGCGCATCGCCGAACACGCCGACCCACTCGTCGCCCGCATCCACGAGGGGTTAGCAGAACTGGGCTTTGAAACCATGTCGCCACCGCAACCCGGAAATAGCTCTGGGATTATCTCATTCCAAACCACTGCCGACGCGGCACTGAGCGACTTTCTTCTCTCGAAGAATATTCACGTCATGCACCAGGCTGGGCGTATTCGAATCTCCATTCATGGTTACAACACTGAGGAAGATATCGATCGCTGTCTCGAGGCCCTGAAGGATTTTAGAAAGACTAACTGAAAAACAATTTCTCGGCGGTATTCCGAAGAATATTTTCTTTGTCCTGCTCAGTGAGAAAATCGAGCTCATCTGTCACCAGTGAGAGTGAGGCATCATAGGTATGCTCGCCCTGAACTTGATAGGGACAATCAGAACCCCACATAAGGCGTTCCGATCCGAATGCATCACGCACCTGTCGGTACATATCCGCCAGATCAGTGTAGGGAGGAGTCTTTTTCCCCAGCGCGTAGAAGGCTGATGTTTTTAGGTAGGTATTCGGAAAATCCGCCATAGCGAGAAGTTGATCCAGTACTGCCTGGTCCACTTCCCCCTGCAACCCGATCCTGGCAAAGTGATCGATCACCACCCTCGTCTCTGGGTAAGCCTGACACATGCGATGAATGACAGGCAGAGAAGCGGGGTCGGTCAGGCAGCACATTGCAAGTCCCTCCTCTCCCCCTGTTTTCCACATCGCCTGAATTCCTTTAGACGCTTCCCAATCTTTCACCCGATCCGGAAATGCATAGAGCCTGAACCCACGAACCCCTTGCGCTCCCAGGTCCTTCATCGTTTGAGCCACCCCCTCAGTTTCGGCGTCCACAATGGCCACTCCTCCAAAACGGCCCGGGTACTTCGCCATCGAATCGAGCATGTAGCGATTGTCGAACTCGTAAAAACTCATTTGAATCAGCACGGTCCGGCTCACTCCAGACCCCTTCTGCTCGGCAAACAATTCAGCGGGCTGAAAAGACGCCGGCTCCATCTCTTTTTCGCTAAAGTTAGGAGAGATTGGATAAGCCTGCTGATCAGGGGTCCAGACATGAACGTGAGCGTCGATCCAGTTTCGCTCAGGCGACTTATCCCCGGAACAACTGACGGCAACTCCCGCAGCACTTAGTCCCGCCGTAAGGCTAGCCCCAAGAACGGTTCGTCTCGTTTGTGCACTCATACCCCAAAGTTAACCAGAAAACGGCGGTAGAAATCGAATGCCAACTCTACCTCATTCACGTCAACGAATTCGACTGCCCCGTGGGCCTGATCAATCGAACCGGGTCCAAAAATAATCCCGGGAATACCGGCGCGTGAGAACTTCGTCACGTCGCAGCCGAAAGGAACCCCGCAAGGCTCGGAGTTTTTGTCTAGTTCATGGAGCACTTGCCGCCCCACCTGAACAACTGAAGCGGATTCAGGCGTTTCCATCGCTTCATCAGAAAGGTCGGCTGGGTGAACGATCACTTCATCCCCCATATCAGAAAGTAGTACCCGGTATTCCTCCAGTATCGCATCGGATTGCTGTCCCGGAAGGAGGCGCCGGTCGAGAGAAATGATACAAGAGGAAGGGACAAAATTGATCTGCTGCCCCCCCTCAATTAAGCCGATGCTGCCGGTGGCTGGGCCCAGTAGCGGATGCTCATCTTTCTCAAGTGACTGGTGAAATTGATCAAGGCGTCGAATCACTTCCGCCATCGTAGTGATCGCGTTGGTGCCGAGATGCGGCTTGGAACTGTGGGCCGATACACCTTTCGTTTCGATTCGCCAGCGCAGCACCCCCTTGTTGGCACGCACCAGGCGAAATTCTGTCGGCTCTGCGACCACAGCGCCTTCGAGTTGAATGTTCCGTTTCTGAAACCACTCGATCGCAGCGAGCGCTCCCCTGAAGGCATGCTCCTCATCCACAACAGCTGCGAGATAAACATCACAGGGCGGCTGGGTTCCGTTTTCAGAAAATGATCGGACAGCGTGCATCATTGCAGCGAGTCCAGCCTTGGTGTCACAGGATCCTCGTCCGTAGAGTAAACCGTCTTCAATAACCGGCGAAAATGGCTCAATCGTCATTCCACTCACGGACACTGTATCCAGATGAGCCTCAAGCAAGACGGCACGATTGTGATCCCTGCCCGGCAAACGAATCATCCGATTGGAACGACCCGGAAGCACCTCATCAATGGCTACTTCGAGACCGGAACCGTCAAAGAAAGCCTCCACAAAATCCCCCGCCTCCGCTTCCCCGGGGCCACCCCATTCCGGGTTAACGCTATTGATCGAAATCAGCGACGAAAGAGTTTCAAGGACAGGAGTCATGGAGCAATCGAACCACAAAGCGGGAGATGATCTTCTGATTCTTGCATGATTCGTTGACGCGATACCAGCCCACAACGCTGCCGCATCGCGGCCCCTCACTGCGGTATGATCGTTTTCTTCCAATAGATTGAATCACGGGAATCTTCGACTCGTCTGTCTCTCGGCGGTTTCCCCGCTTCCTGCCCGATGATATTTTCCCAACCCCTTAATTGGTGGACGCCGATTGGCGCCGCTGTGATGACGCTGTCCTTCAGTAGCTGTGCCACCTCGCAGCTGGATTATGTCGATGAATCGAAGGTAGCTGCGATCAAACAACCCGGCTCGGTTGCGGTGATTGGCTTAATTGCGCGAGATAGCTCCTGCCAGCCGACGGGACGGGAGCGGCAGGCAATTTTGAACCACCTGGAAACCAAGTTGAGCCAAAAGCGGCGGAAGCTTCAAGTCATGAGCCACTCGGAATTCGAAAGAAAAGTGGGCAAGCCACGATCTATCGGAAGTGGCTACACCGGCTCTCTTTCCTATGCGCTTTCGTCCAGTCAGATCAGCAAGGCAAAAGCGTCCGGCGCCACTTTCGGCCTTGTCATTTCTTTGTCGAAGAACAAAACCTGGTGCGATGTAGGTGAGGCCTGCACCACCCATGAAGAGCCCATTTATGACAAAGATGGCAACGAAGTCGACTGCAAGCACTGGACAGAATACACGACTACCTCCTACGCCTACCACTCTGCCAAAGCAGAGTACCTGCTCTACGATTTGTCCACCGGCCAAAAAGTCTGGGCAAGCTCCAGCGATTTCAGCGAGAGCAACACTCGTTCTTCCTGCTCCGAGGTTTGTTATCCGCCGCCACCACCTCATCCGGCACCGCCGACACTCGCTGACGTCATGGAAAACATGGCCGCTGCTGCTATCCGCAAGTATCCGCGCTGATTCAGGCTTTCTTGAACAGCATGCTGACTCCCACCAGGATCATCAGAACCGCGAATACTCGAGTGAGCTGATCGTTGCTCATCTTGCGCATCCACCCGGTCGCGAAATAGGCAGCCACCACCGCAGCGATCGCTGTCGGCCAAAAAATATTCCAGTGCACCAGCCCTCCCTGAGTGAACCGCCCGATGGCCATCAGAGAAGTTGGCACAATCACTGCCATACTCGTGGCCACGGCCGCTTTCTGATCCAATCCGAGCAGATAAACAAAGGCGGGCACCATGACAATACCGCCACCCACACCACAAAGTCCCGCCATGACGCCGGCGAAAAGGCCAATACCGAGAGAAATGAGGATGATTTTCATGGCAAATTCGAGAGTTAGGCAGGCTTAGTGAGAATGCGCGTGACGAGTTGATTCAGAACAAGATGCGGCTCCAACTGCGTCGTGACGAGTCGTTCATTCGCCTCTAAGCAGGCTTCAAGCGCATTTTTCAACTCGGAGACACTGAAGCGATTCGATACCTGCCCAGCGAGAAACAAAGGATAAGCGGAGATACCTCCGTCCTTTTTCCGAGGCAAATGAGCGGTTTCTGACGCGGGCAAAGAATCAATCTGCCTTTGAAAGCCCTGGTAATTCCGGCCCGCCTGGATTCCGTGCCGTTCAATGAGGTCGCGAGCGTGAAGCAGGCTGCGCACCCGAGGAACAATGGCAGCGAGCAATATGCCGACCGCGCTCTCACCCCGTCGAAGCTGCTTTTCGATCAAACTGAGCGTTGTCGGTAGATCCTTGCGCGCAATTGCATCACCGATTTCAAAAATCACACCGGTGTGACTGGCTGCGACGATTTGGCTGATATCCTTGGCGGTAGCAGGGCGATCACCGACAAAAAGGGATAATTTCTCCAACTCCATATCGAGCACCCGGGTCTCAGCACCTACCATGAGGACGAATCGCTCCAGCGTATTGCCTTCGAAAGTGAGACCAAGCGCCTGAGCCTTTTTGGAAACCTGTCCCATCACAGCCGTTTCCCATCCCGCCTTGGATACATCAACTTTATCAAAGGACTTCACCTCAGCTATTTTGGAGACCTTTTTGTAAAAGGAGCGCCGTTTATCGACATCAGTCGCACTGATGATGACCGTCACATCGGACGGCAATCCCGACTGGAGTATCTCGGTCAAGGTCTCTACGCCTGAAAGTGTGGTCTCTGACTTGCCAGTCTGATTGTCGGCAAAGAAATTAGCGCCCTGGAGCCAAACCACCTTATCCCCGCCGAAAAAGGGCAGCGTTTGGATCGATTCGATGGTTTGCCCGATGATTCGGACGGCGTGATCGGAGTTGTCAGCGCTACCGCTGACGGTCTCGAGGCCGAATTCGTCATCTTTGGGTGCGAGCTTTTGAGAAAGCCGCAAAGCCGCTTCTTTGACCTGAGCCTCATCGTTGCCAAAAAAGGCATATATGTTCGTCTTTGCGGCCATGTAACATCAGAAGTAAATCGGTCAGCCGCGTTCTGCAATCCTGAAACCAACCGAATCGCCCAAAAAAGAGTCAGGAAATTGGCCGCAATCGAGCATTTTGCTTGAAACACACGGTAGATCGCGTACTGGAAAATCCGCATTATTTACGGAGTTGCGGTCGAGCCTTCGCCAGAGCCATCACCATATCCCCGTCGATGCGGGATAGTTGTACCAAGAAGGCCCGATTTCAGGCGATACACTCCGGATTTGCTGACTCTTCAGTCAGTCCAGATGTTCGCAGGAGTTTCGGGTTTGAACCTAATCAGAGCCTCCTACAGACATGAGTTTCATTGCCGAAAAATTCTCCGAAATCGCCCCGTCCCAAACCCTAGCGATCTCCGCCGCTGCCAAAAAACTGCGTGACGAAGGACACGACGTTGCCAGCCTTGGAGCTGGAGAGCCCGATCTCGATACGCCTCAGCACATCAAGGATGCTGCCATTCAGGCGCTTCAGGACGGAAAGACCAAATACACCCCTGCCACCGGAATCCCTGAGCTAAAGGAGGCCATTGCTAAAAAACTGCTCGTGGAGAACGGCCTCGAGTATGATGTGAGCCAGATTTCAGTGAACTGTGGCGCTAAGCATTCCTGCTACAACGCCATCCTCGCTTGCTGTGACCCGGAGGACGAAGTCGTTATTCCGGCCCCTTACTGGACAAGCTACCCTGAGATGGTTCGCCTTGCGGGAGCAGAGCCCTACATCGTCAACACCAAGCCTGAAAATGGCTGGAAGATGACTCCAGACCAGTTCGAAGATGCCATCAGCGGTCGCACTCGCATGGTCATTCTGAACAGCCCGGGCAATCCGACCGGAGCGGTATACTCGAAAGAAGAACTGGCAGCTCTCGTTGAAGTGGCAGAGTCCGAGGACATCATCATTCTTTCAGATGAAATTTACGAGAAGTTGATCTACAACGGCAAAAAACACGTCAGCACGGCGTCAGTGAGCGAAGCAGCAAAGAACCTCACCATCACCATCAACGGTTTCAGCAAGGTTTACGCGATGACTGGATGGCGTCTCGGTTTTACTGCTGCTCCTCCGGAGATCGCCAACGCGATCGGCATCATCCAAAGCCACACGACTTCGAATCCAACATCATTCGCCCAGTATGGAGCCATCGCTGCTCTCGAGGGGCCTCAGAATGCTATCGTGGACATGGTTGATGAGTATGACATGCGTCGTCAGTATATGCAGAGCCGCCTCCAGAAGATCAAAAATGTCTCAGTCGTCGAGCCGGAAGGCGCGTTCTACTTCCTCGTCGATACGAGCAAGATCGGCCTTAGCTCCATGAATCTCACCGAGAAACTACTCTCCCGCTTCCTCGTGGCAGCAGTACCCGGCGCAGCGTTCGGATACGACAATTCGATTCGACTCAGCTACGCCACCAGCCTTGATGTCATCAAGACAGGCCTCGACCGATTCGAGCAGTTCTGTCTCGCTCACTGATCTCATATGTGATCGATTCAGCACCGTGAAAACGCTCTGGATCGATCACGAACATGAGGCCTTCTCCGAATGGGTCGCGCTGCGACAGCAGATTCTACGCGACCCTCTCGGCCTGAAGTATTCTGAGCAAGATTTAGCCGATGAGCGCCAACAGCGCCACCTCGTGGGCTGGATCGACGAAGCTATGGTCGGCGGCTTGATCGTGAACGATCAAGAGCAGGATCCCGGGGTTTTCAAAATCCGCCAGGTTGCGGTCAGCGAAGCATTCCAGAGCCGCGGAATTGGCCGAATCCTCATGGTTGAAGCCATGGTGTGGATTCAGAATCAGGGGATACAGAAGATCGTTCTCCATTCCCGAGAGCCGGTGATTTCATTCTACGAAAAGCTGGGATTCGTCGCAGAAGGAGAAGTATTTCATGAAGTCGGCATCCCCCACCGTCGCATGGTGATTCAGTTGGAGAATTGAATCCCTCTTCAACGCACATGACCACTCTCCGCAGGAAAACTTGCCAAACCACTCATCCGAACCGACCTCTTGCTGTCGCGGATTTTGCTGCAGTTTAGATTTCTCATCCACCCTTTTGATCTCCTATGTCTCCCGAATTGGAACTCGCCATCACTGCAGCCCGCGAAGCTGGAGCCCTCTTGCGCGAAAACTTTGAAACCAATCTCGAGGTCGATGAGATGCACGCTCACGATATCAAGTTGGCTCTCGACGTAGAGACCCAGACTTTGATCGAGAACCGCATTCTGAAAACTTTTCCGAATCATGCCATCTACGGAGAGGAAGGAATCGCAGGAGATCAGGAGAGTTCGACACAGTGGATCGTTGATCCCATCGACGGTACCGTGAACTTCTTTTTCGGCATCCCTCACTTCTGTATTTCCATTGCCATGAGACAGGATGACGAATTGAAGATCGGCGCGATCTACGACCCGATGATGGATGAAATGTATGCGGTTGATTTTGAAGGGCCGGCCACGAAAAACGGCAAAGCTATCAAGCCGAGCGAGCGAGCGAACTTGAGCGAAGCCGTTGTCACCATCGGATTCTCCAAAAGCAAAGATGCTATCGAAGCTGGCCTGTCTCGCTACGGGAGAGTCGCCCATCGCGTCCGCAAAACCAGGATGATGGGAAGTGCCGCCCTGGCGTTGGCATACATCGCCTGCGGCCGACTCGATGCCTACATCGAAGAACAGATCAGTATATGGGATATAGCAGCGGGCCAATTGCTCCTCGAAAGAGGCGGCGGCTCCGTCGAGCTGACCCAATCTTCTTCCGATCCCGACAAATCATCGATCGTTTCCAGTAACGGCAAACTCGACTTCGAAGACATTCTTTAAAAAATGAGATACCGCAGCGGCATAGGATACGATGTTCATCAATTCGCAGAGGGGCGACCTCTCGTGCTTGGAGGAGTGACAGTCCCACACAGCAAGGGCTTGGCGGGGCATTCCGACGCAGATGTTCTTTCCCATGCGATCGCAGATGCGATCCTCGGGGCCATCGGCGAGCCAGACATCGGCTATTGGTTCCCCCCTACTGACGCTTCAATAGAGGGAATTTGCAGCCTCAAGATATTAGAGAAAGCGGCTGCGTTAGTGCGGGAGAAAGGTGGTCGGATTGAAAACATCGACTCTACCCTCGTCGCTGAGGCGCCCAAAATCATGGCTCACGCACCAGCCATGAAGCAGGCCATCGCTGAGGCCCTGTCAATTGATCCCGCTGACGTAGGGATCAAAGCGACCACCAACGAAACAATGGGCTTTGTCGGACGGGAAGAAGGAATGGCCGCATTGGCATCTGCTTCGATCGCCCTGCCTGACAGGGACTAAATTTCTCCGTCACAGCGGATGCAAACCGGAGCATCCGTAGTAAGTTGGGAGCGGCCCTTGGGGCAATTCGAATGGATGCTGTAGAGCAATTTATTAATCAATATTGGCGTCAGGGCCTGGAAGTGATCATCCTCACGGTGATCATTTACAATACCTATCGCTACTTTCGGGCAACGCGCGGCGCCCGGATTTTCACGGCCTTGATTGGTATTTACATCGGGATGACCCTCCTCTCGGAGTCGCTCGATCTCGCTGTGATCGGCTGGCTGCTCAAATACGTATCCGTCTTTCTGGCCATCGCTTTGGTCATTATTTTCCAACCTGAACTCCGCCGGGCCCTGGCTGAGTTGGGAAGCCATCGTTTTTTCTCATCGATGAATGAAGATTCCCGAGTGCGGTTCGCAGAAACGTTGATAGGGATTGTTGAGACCCTGGCCGGAAGGCGAGTTGGGGCACTCATCGCAATCGAGCGGGGTATTGATCTAAAGCAATATGTTGATACCGGCACAAAACTGGATAGCGAGCTGAGTTCAGCCCTCGTTTACACCATTTTCCACAACGGAACGACCCTGCACGACGGAGGGTTGATTGTCCGGATGGCAGACGAGAGAATCTCCGGCGCCGGGTGTCTCTTCCCTGTCTTTCAAAGAGAACTCAAAGATCAAAGTATTGGACTCCGACACCGGGCTGCGATGGGAATTACCGAAGAGTCTGACGCCATTGCTCTGGTGGTTTCTGAGGAAACCGGAGCTATTTCAATCGCGATAGGAGGCAAACTGGAACGTGACTTGGAAAAATCCGAACTGAGCGCTCGACTCAATGAACTGCTAAGCAATCAGGAAACCGAGGAGGAATATGACGATAATTAAGAGTCTATTTCTCGAAGGCTGGATCGCCAAGTTAACCTCGCTTCTGATCGCAACTGCGATTTGGTATCTCATCAAGTCACACCTCGATGGAGACAATAAGTCATTCCCAGTCCCCGGAACTGAGAGCACCGTTCCTGTTCGCTCTTCGTCCGTTCCTGGACTGGAAGAAAGTATTCTGAGCCCGTTGACGCCTCCGGTTCCGGGTAACAAAGCTAACTGAGACCTTTCAGACTATGAGTAACGACAAAAGACAGTTCTTCGGAACTGACGGCATTCGAGGCAAAGCCAATGCTCATCCCTTGACTCCGGAATTTGTGGTCAGACTCGGTCAAGCCGTTGCCGAAGTGTTCCTGAAAAGGCAGGACAAAGGGCGTGACTGGCCCACCGTGGTAATTGGAAAAGATACCCGGCAGTCAGGTGATATGCTGGAAAGCGCGATCACCGCAGGACTCAATTCAAGAGGGGTCGATGTCTATCTCGCCGGAGTCATTCCTACTCCAGCAATAGCGCAGTTAACTCGCGAGAAAGAAGCCATTCTCGGAGTGGTGATTTCCGCATCACACAATCCATTTGAAGACAACGGCGTCAAATTTTTCGGACCAGACGGCTACAAGCTCGACGATGATTTGGAAATCGAAATCGAGAAGAGGGCGCTGGCGGATTCGCCACAGAATAATTCCGGAGCAATCGGGAGAAGCTTTACCCTGGATAATGCTGTCGAGAAGTATGTCGCCTTCGTCCGCGAAACCGTTGGCAACGACAATGACCTGCTCGAAGGCCTCACCATTGCTCTCGATACAGCCAATGGAGCCAGCTATCAGACCAGCGAAGCGGTTTTGCACTCCCTCGGCGCCACCGTGACGACTTATCACAATCAGCCCAACGGGATCAATATTAACGCTGACTGCGGCTGTACTCATGCCGAAGTGATCGAGGCTCTCGTCAAGGAAAGTGGCGCTCAAGTCGGCATCTCACACGACGGCGATGCCGATCGGGTTTTACTTTCCGACGAGAATGGATCCGTGCTCGACGGAGACGAAATTATGGCCATTGCTGCGGTGGCCATGATCAAAGAAGGCACACTCAAAGACAACACCCTTGTCGCTACGGTGATGAGCAACGCTGGCCTCGACGAAGCGATTCGCAATGCCGGCGGCCAAGTCATTCGTGCAGGCGTTGGAGATCGCTACGTGATGGAACTGATGCTGAAACATGGTTACAACCTCGGCGGTGAACAAAGCGGACATTTTATTTTCCACGACTTCAATACAACCGGAGACGGAATCGTATCCGCTCTTCAGCTCTTGAGAATTATGCGTCAGTCAGGACAACCTCTGAGCGAACTCAGGAAGGTCCTCACCAAGTACCCTCAGGCCCAGCGAAACGTCCGGGTATCGCGAAAGCCCGCCCTCGAAGAGATGAAAGCCGCCGCCAAAGTCGCTGCCATCGAAGAAACGCTCGGCGAAAATGGGCGGGTTCTTCTTCGCTATTCAGGAACCGAACCCCTGTTACGCATCTTGATTGAAGGCAAAGATTCCGACTACATTGATCGCGAAGCTGATGCTCTCGTGGAGATTATTTCAGCTGAAATAGGTGAATGAAGTCTCCCGGTCTATTCGTAACCGGAACAGACACCGGAGTAGGAAAAACCTGGGTCACCACCGGATTGCTTCGTCAGTTACGGGACGATAGGATTGCCGCAGTCGGGATGAAACCAATCGAATGTGGCGGTAACGATGATGCCCTCGCCATCCTCGCGGCGTCCAGCGATCCCGAGTTGACCCTTCAAGACATCAATCAAGTGATATTGCCAGAACCGGTCGCCCCGGCTGCAGCAACAACCCCCGCCCTGATCGATTTTGATCAAACGCTCGCCAACTACAAAGCGCTGAAGTCACGGGCTGATGTTGTCGTCGTGGAAGGTGCTGGCGGATGGCTCGTGCCTATCGACCGTGAAAGGACCATGGCTGATCTGGCTGCCAAACTTGATCTCCCCGTTTTGATCGTCGCTGCTAATCAGCTCGGCGTTCTGAACCACACCCTGCTGACCCTTCGCGCGATTGAGGCAGCGGACCTAACCTGTTTCGGGGTCTATCTCAACACCCTTCCGACGGCAGAGGACCAATCGACCGAGTCAAACGGCAGGGTACTGAGAAAGTTACTGAAAGACGTCCCTCTTTTTGAAGGAAATATCGAATCACTTGCCCGTGCTCTTGCATCATGAATGTTAGCGAATTCAGTCTCGATGGATGGATCTTGTTTCTCTTCGGAGCCTTGATCGGACTCCTCGGATTTGGGTTGGGAAAGATTCGAAGGCGAACAAAAATCGACAAGCCAGCTTCTATCGAAATCGAAAAAGAAGAAGAATCAGACGACCCCACCGCCCCCATCAAGCCAATGGTTGAAATCGCAAAATCACCTCACGACCGGCATCGGGATATGGAAGTAGGAAATGCGGTGGTGAAGAATTTGGACCTGCTTGAAATTCTGATCAAGAGTGCCGGGCGACAATCCAAAGAAGATCTAGTGAGCCAGCTGAATATTCTTCACGGTGACATGAACGGCCTTTTGGAAGGCTGCTCATACAACACCTACGAATATGAACCGGGCACACCCGTCGATTCGACTATCAGATCTCGAATTCTTGTCGTTGAAGGCAAAGCCGAAGGTGATCGCACTCGAATCGATAAGACCCTGCAACGTGGAGTTCTCTATTGTCCCGAAGACGAGGAAGAAATCGTCATTCGCAAAGCTGAAGTGAAAATCTGTTAGGAAACTTTTCTCAGACGAAGGCGATTCATGGTGCGCCCTTCCGCAAGCCATTGCTCTTCGAAGTCGGTTTTGGCGTAGAAGAAATCCCCTTCTTCCCACGGATTCCGCTCAAAGAACTCACAGTGCTCCTGCGCCTCCATTGCTTCATCAAAGTATTCTCGGGAATCAGTCATGAAGAGCAGCTCACCGTCCTTTTCGAGTAGACCGTGAAGCGACTTGAGAAATGGCATCTGGCACATCTGTCGACGGCGCGCGTGTTTCTTCTTGGGCCAGGGATCCGGGCAGAGTAAATGAATCCGGTTGGCAAATTCGTAGGGTAGGAGTTCGTTGACGGCGTAATTGGAATCAAGGCGAAGAGCTTTGACGTTTTCGAGTCCGCCTTTCTCTGACCTACGGCTGACTTTTCGAATACGTCCAAGCAGCCTCTCAACACCAATGAAATTCCGCTCAGGAAAATGCTCCGCCATCCGAATCAGGAAAGAACCATCTCCGGAACCGAGATCAAGATCGATCGGATTGGTGTTGATAAAAATATCCTCACGCTTCAGTCTCCCAAACCATTCTTCGGGAACCAACTCGTTGGGCAGAGGAAACGGTTCGTTTTTTGCCATGAAGTGGAAAGGTGCCGCGGATGAATAGAAACTCAAGTGCAGGGAATAGGATTCTGAATTGCCCTCGTCCCGCCAAAGTCTTAGTTTTCGAGCAATGAAAAGTACCGTCGCTCCAGGTATCGCCCTTGTTTTCGGCCTATGTCTACTCATACCGATTATTTCCGCGGAGCCTCCCGAGGCAGCCCCCAAACCGCTTCAGAGGGGGTTTGTGTATCTCTCCGATGTGGCTCCCGATATCGAAGCTAGCGTCCGCTATGCCTCAAATCAGAATTTTTTAGGTGAGCCTGTGGACGGCTACCTCGCAAAAAAAATAGTACTGACGAGCCAGGCCGCCGAAGCGCTAAGAGAAGTGCAGGAGCATCTCCTTAAAGAGGGTTTCTCCCTGAAGGTATTTGATGCCTATCGCCCTCAGCGGGCTGTGAATCATTTCGTTCGCTGGGGTCGAGATCTGAATGCACAGGACACGAAAGCTAAATATTATCCCGACGTAGCAAAGGCCGAACTATTCAATCGCGGCTACATCGCCCGCCAATCAGGACACTCGAGAGGCAGTACCCTCGACTTAACCCTGATCAAACTGGAGCCAAAAAAACAGGAGGTTGATATGGGAACACCATTCGATTTTTTTGATCGCCGATCCTGGCCCTACTCCGACGAGGTCACCGCTGAACAACACGCCAACCGAATGCGCCTACGCACTGCGATGAAAGAGCATGGCTTTCGGCCCTACGACCGTGAATGGTGGCATTTCACTCTGATCAACGAACCATTCCCGGAAACCTACTTCGACTTTCCCATAAAATAGCCACGCGCACCGCCGGCTGAACCAGCGGCGCACCATGACCTATAGGCTTGCTTATGCGTGCAACCGCTTCTGCGATCGCACGCGATCCACTTCCTCAATACTGAAGGGTGAAATGTCAGAACTTCCCTGATGATAATGGGCAGGACGACCATGGCGCTTGTGAAAACGCCCATCGCCCTCTGGAGGCGTAGTACAACCTGACAGCATCAAACTCAAAACAAAAACACCTGAAATAATTTTCATAGAAATATGGGTGTGATAGTTAAAAACTGGGATCAGTGATCGCAAGTGCAGGCATATTCGCCGTTATCACAAGTAGGGCACGCCTCCAAATTGAGATTGAATTTTTCGGTGATCGAATCTGCGTCGGGTGTGGTCTTGATCTGAACAACAATAGGGAAATCATTTCCCGCTGGAAAGGCGACATCGGAGATCAATGAATCACCCTCTTTAGTGAACTTCATGCGAGTCGGACTGGAGCGGTCTCCACCAATCACTGTGAGCGTTTGCGCGGCAAGCGGCTGAACTTTTCCTTCTTCGGTGATCGAAGAAATTTTTACTTTCCGGTCCTCGGTAACCAAGAACTCCAAGTGCGGCTCAACTGCGGTGAGAAGGCGCCCACCATTTGGGCCGGCTTCAATATGAGCATGGCCATGGTCCCCATCTTCTCCGTGACCGTGCGACTCGTCTCCATGGGCGTGTCCCTCGTCGTGCCCTTTACTCTCGTCGTGGTCATGGCCTTCTGCGTGATCGTGTCCTTCGTCATGCTCTTTACCCTCTCCGTGATCATGATTTTCGCCGTGATCATGACCATGATCTTCATGGTCGTGCCCATGGTCGGGATCGCTGCAAGCGGTCGCGGACAGGGCGAAGCAGGTTGCCCCAAGCAGGAGCGCTAGATGTTTGATGTGTGTTTTCATAGTTGTTTTGAGTTGGTGGATACCGAGTTATTGAGAAGCCGCGGCATTCCGAGAGATTGCTCTTTCGGCTGCTTTACGGCAAAAGGCATAAAAAATGGCAGGCGTTACAGCCAGGCCAAGCAAGGTGGAGCTAACCAGTCCCCCTACGATAACAATCGCTACTGGGTTTAGAATTTCCTTCCCTGGATCGTCGGCAGCGAGGACGAGCGGAATCAAGGCGATCCCAGCGGATAGAGCTGTCATCAGCACCGGCACGAGTCGTTCCTCTGTGCCCCGCTCGACCATCTTCCGATCGAATGACTCGCCTTCGTGACGCATCAGATGAAGGTAGTGAGACAGCATCATGATGGTATTTCGAGCCGATATACCAGAGATCGCGATGAGTCCGACCAAGGTGGCAATGCTGACCGTATCGAGTGTCCAGTGGGTCAATAACACTCCGCCGATCATGGAGATTGGAATGTTAGTCAGTACCAGAACAACAAAGAAGCCGCTGCGAAAGTAGCTGAATAGTAAGAATATGATGACGAGCAGGATCACAGAAGACATCAAAGCGATTCGCCTCTTTGCATCCTCTTGCGCCTGATATTCCCCCTCGAAGGAAAGCGTGTAACCTTCGGGTAAAACGACCTTGGCAGCAACTTCACGCTGCAACTGTTCTACCGCCGAGTTGAGATCGCTCACCGTGGGATTAATCGAAACCACAAACCGTCTTTGCATGTCTTCCCTCAGAATCGTATTCGGCCCACTTGCCTGACGAATATCGGCGACATAAGAAAGAGGGATCTGCTGACCATTAATGGTGTCAATGTAGAGCTCTTTGAGCCGCTCAGGGGACTCTCTCCATTCCACTGGAAGCCGTATCACCAGATCGTAGACGCGCTGGTTCTCATAAATTTCTGCGACCGGCTCACCTCCGATGAGTGCGGCCAGTTCTTCGTTGAGATGACCAGGTAGAACTCCGTAGGCCAGCGCTCTCTTTCGATCGACCTCAATGCGCAGCTGCGGAATGGGAGCCTGCTGCTCGATCCGAGCCTCCTCCATTCCGGGAATCTTCCTGGCAATCGTTGCCACCTCAGTTCCGAGCTGCCGAAGCACTTCCAAATCCGGGCCATAAATTTTAACCGCCACTTTGGCTGAGACCCCACTGAGCATATGCCCTATCCTGTCCGCCAAGGGACCGCTGATCGCGCTGAATGTGCCGGGAATACCCTTCATCGTTTCACGGATGTGCGCGAGAATCTGATCGCGAGAACGTTCGCCGGAGTCATCAAATTCGACATCGAATTCAACGGTTGAAACCGGAACGACATGATCGCCGCGTTCCGCCCGCCCAGCGCGGTACCCAACCGTTTCCACTTCGGGAATTTTCAATAGTTGATCCAGCGCCGTATCGGCCAACTCAGTGGTCTGCTTGAGCGAGGTTCCCGGCGCTGCCGCCGTGGCAATCACAGCAGTCGGCTCCCGAAAGGCAGGAAGAAAATTGCCGCCCATACCAGCATAGATCACACCAGCAACAATCATGAGCCCCAATGAAATCGCAATGACAAGAAACGGCTGCCCTAACGACAATTTCAGACAGCTATTGCGAAAGAGCTTTTTTAAACCACGAACGGCAAAGTTGTCACGGTGCTCTTTTTCCGGTTTGGGATTGAGCAAATAGGAACTCAATACAGGAATCACGGTCAACGAGACGAGGAAGGAAGCTGCCATACTGACGATCGTGGCAATGGCAATTGGAGCAAAGAGACGCCCTTCCACACCACTCAGTCCAAGCAATGGAACAAAGACGAGAATGATGAGAACCGTTGCATAGAGAATGGATGACCTGACCTCGCTTGACGCCTTGGCAATGACTTCGATTTTCCCTTTTGGTGAATCGAGAGCCGCGTTCATTCGCAGTCGCCGAAAGACGTTCTCCACATCAACAATGGCATCATCGACCACCATTCCGATGGCCACGGCAAATCCTCCCAGAGTCATCGAATTAACAGTGAGCCCCAAAAGGTCAAAGACAAGAATCGACACTGCCAACGAAAGCGGGATAGCCGTCAGAGTGATTAAAGTGACCCTTAAATTAAACAGAAAAAGGAACAGGACCACCGCGACCATAATCGCTCCATCGCGAAGGGCCTCCTCGAGGTTTCCAATCGCGAGCTCGATAAAATCAGCCTGACGATAGAGAACGACGGTTTCTGCTCCTCCGGGCAGAGTCGAGTCCAGTTCCTTGAGTTTCTCTTCAACTGCTTTCGTCAGACTAATCGTGTCGAATCCCGGAGATTTGGTCACGCTAAGCAGCACCCCAGGATAGCCACGAAGCTCCCCGTCCGGCCCGAGGGAAAGATTGTGCGAACCCATCGCAGCGTCGCCACGCATGGGTTCAATATCCCATATCACTTCAGCCACATCACCGATCCGAATAGGTCGATCGTTCTCGTGTTTGACGATGGTATCAGCGATTTCCTCGAGATCAGTCGTCATCGCAAGATTTCGCACCATGATCTCCCGGTCCGATTCAGTGAGGAATCCTCCCGTGGTGTTTCTGACAGCTCCGGCTGCAGCCTCGCGCAGTTGCTCGAAGCTGACACCGAGAGCCAGCATTTCATTGGGACGAGGCTGAACGTGAACTTGTTTGATCCCGCCCCCCATGGCGAGCACCTCGGCAATGCCGGGTTCCGAGCGAATCCCTGTTGCAAGGGTCCAGTCAGCGATCGTCCTCAGATCTCTCGGGTCGGTCTGACCACTTGGATCGGTCAACCCGATCAGCATGATTTCACCCATCAATGAAGCGACTGGCGTCATGTAGGGGCTGATCCCCTCAGGCAGGTTTTCGGCAGCACCGGCCAGTCTTTCCTGAACAAACTGACGGGCCCGGTAGATATCGGTGTCCCAATCAAATTCGACAAAAATAAGGGACAGAGAAATGTCATTCACTGTTCGAAGCCTCGTGACACCGTTAACGCCCATGAGGGCATTTTCGAGCGGTAGCGAAACGAGCGTCTCCACTTCCTCAGGAGCGAATCCTGGTGCCTCGGTTAGGATAGTTACGGTTGGCTTAGTCAGATCAGGAAGCACCTCGACCGGCAACTCCGTGATCTTCCAGACACCAAGACCCAACAGCGCCCCAGCCAGCGCGAGAACCAAAGCGCGCTGAGCGAGTGAGAAGCGAATGAGGGCGTTTAGCATTACGATAGAATTTGGTTTGGTCAGCTATCTGACGGCGTTGCCCTGACGCGCCTGGCCTTCCAGAGCACTTGAGCGAGAATGAGGCAAATTACGGTGGCAACACCCGCCCAGACCAACACAATAGCGTTGGCGATCGAGCCGGAGAATTCAGCCCCGGATGAAGACTGCATCGCATTTTCATTCGAAGACTTCTGGTCTGCCGTCATTTCAGAACCATCCACGTTATGCTCGTGGCCATGAGCCGCGTCGAGTGCATCCTTCAGAGACATGCCGCTACCGCCGCCAGCAAAACTGAGCGCGTAAGATCCTCGGGTGACCACTTCATCTCCGGGAAAAAGCCCCGAAATCACTTCTACGAATTGCTCGTTCTGTTCTCCCAGAACCACTGGAACGCGAACAAAAGCATTTGGAAGCTCGAAGTCTTCTACAAATACCACGCGTTTGGCAGGATCTCCCTGAATGGCAGTGCGAGGCACGGCCATGATGTCGTCACGCCTGCTGGTGATGATAGAAAACTCGACCCGCATTCCAGGCTGAAGTCGACCTTCGGAGTTATCGAGTTCGAAAATTCCCTCCAGCGCTCCGGCTTCCCGATCGGCTTCAACGCCATAGCGAATCAAGGTGGTTTCAATGAATTCATCTCCAATTGCAGGCACCTTAATCCTCGCCTTCGATCCTGGAACGATGCCGGCAGCCTCAGGCTCAGGAATCCGAGCAATCGCCCAGACCCTGGACCGGTCCGAAATATCGAGCAGGTCCTTGTCAGGCTCCACGGGCTCCCCCAGACGAATATGAGAATCGATTACCAGTCCTCCCTGAGGAGCCTTTAGTTCGATGACAGGAGGAGGATCTCCGGGTTGTCGGCTTTCGATCCGGGCGAGAACCTGCCCTTGTTTAACCGTATCGCCGGTAAATACTTCGAGACCGATAACCCTTCCGGCGATTCGTGAGGAAAGAACCGAAAGCTTCGCCGGGATCGCCTCGATTCGTCCGATCGCAAAAACGGTGGATTCGAAAGCTTCTTCGCTGACAGACTTCGTTTCGATTCGCAAATTCCGGATCGCTGTTTCGTCAAGAATAACGGTAGCAGCAGCCCGGTCAGGATCGATGACCTCCTCGGATTGAACCGGTAGCAGAAACCCGACCCAAAGGATGATTATTGATAAATAGCGCATTGTTAGAGATTTTTTCTAATTATTTGGCAGGTCTAGACAGACTCAGACCAGGATAGGAACCGGTCGCCTTTCTGACTCGGGCCGAGGCCCTGTGATAGGCGGCACCAAAATTGATCGCCGCTGTCCGAAGCTCAAGAATCTGCTCCTGAGCTGTTTGCACCTTAATGATGCTAGTCTGGCCCTGCTCGTAGGCGGTTCGAAATCCCTCCAGATTTTCTTCGGCAAGATCGAGGATTTCTCCGGAAGCTTCGCGCGCCAAACTCCATGCGTCAGCGCGTTCGTGAAAAGCTTCTTCACACTCTGCTCTAATTCTGAACCTGACCGCATCGACCTCTTGATTAGCGGCTTCGCGATCAATCTGCGCCTGGGCGATGCCATCCTGGTTTCTCTTTCGCAAGGGCAGCGGCAGAGAAAACCCGATTCCAGCAAAGGTGTTCCGATCCAGCCCATTGGGGGCATCGACAGATTCGTCGCCTTCAACAAAAAGCTTCACCGAAAGGTCCTCCCACCGGTTGGATTCCTCGAGCACGATGGCAGCATTGGCTTCGTCAATCTTGGCGAGGGCGAGCACGTAGTCAGGCCGCTGTTGCAAGATGGTTTCCAGTGATACGTCGAAAGATGGGCTCTCGCCAGGAAGCCTCAGATCCCCCTCGATTTGGATCGCTGAGTCAGGATCGACACCAAGGGCTTGATTCAACTTCAGGCGCTGCTGCTTTTCAACGAGTTCGAGCGACTTCAAGGATTGCTCCCGGGTTCTCCCGCTGAGAATGGCCTGATTGACTTCGAATTTTGAGATCTCTCCTCGCTCCGCTTGGGCAGACAAGAGACTAACGATTTCTTTATTGAGGCCCACCAACTGTCGTTCCAAACGGATCGCCTCCCTCGTGGCTAAAAGATCGACGATAGCTAGATCAACCCCTCCAGCGAGTGCTCGTCTCTTTTCCGAAATCTCTGCTTCGGCCAAAATGACCTGATAACGGCGGAGTCCTCTTTCATTCTTGAGTTTTGCAGTGAGCGGAAAACTCTGAGTGAAAGCGACCTCGTAATTACTTTCCCCTTCATCACTCCCGATCCCATCGCCGCTAGCGGAAACTTCGAGTTCGGGGTTCTCAAGGCGCCCGGACCATTGCAGGCGCGAAGCGGCGCGATCGATTTCGAGCGTAGCGATTCCAAGTTCGCGATTATTGCGAAACGCCATCTGGATTGCTTCGTCACGTGTCAGGGACCGCGATTCTTCAGCTAAACCAGAAAACATGCCTAACGACACAACGCCCAACAGGGCCAAGCCTGCCACAAAAGCGGCCGGTTGGTGAAATGGATTCATGACAGATCGAGAATTCAAAAAATACTTCAAGGTAGAAAAACGAGGACCGATAGTCCTGACGAAGGCAAAATTCAGCCAGCAAAAGAAGAGCCACTGAAAGGGGTGCCATTCGGGGAAAGAAACGCAAGGCTGCGTGTTCCCAAAAAGGGGATCTGAGTATCAGATAAGAAAGCAGCCCGTGAACGACGGGGAATGCTGTTGCGGCAGATGGCCCGACCGCTCAGGAACGGGGAACGCCCTTTCCTCAAAAATCGTGCGCGCGACCGGAGGTCGCACATCGAGCCAGGCCGGAAGATCAACAACAAGCGCCGAGATAGTAGCCGCCTCGCTCCTCGGAAGCTGGCCATCGGAAAAATCAAACGCACTCTCCTCGGAGCAGGGAACCCGCTCCTCCTCATGTGATGTATCCGACTGATGCCCGTGATCACACAACTGATGAGAGGTCAGGCAGAGGGAGTCGCCGTTTTCCACATGGTGATGGGCGTCGCCTCCGAAAAGGTTGACGACTTCGCACCAAGTCGCCTGCGTTCCGACTGCGAGAGCAATCGACGCGACCAGAAACAAAACGTTGCCGGAGAATTTGCGCATGCGAGGTCCAAGGAACGCGACAGTGAATCGCTTGTCAAGCGTGGGCAAAATCACAAATAACACTGGGAAATCGCCACTGCGGCAGTTTCAACAGGGTAGAATGAGTGACTTAACCCTGTTGAATCAGTGCCCAAGAAGGTTTAGTAAATTTCCTTTTCGGAAAGGTGGCGCATTTGTCGAAACCGGCTAAAATCTTTCCCCACGCCTATCAATGAGAGCCTCTCGTTACAAGACCGACACCGCAGACCCGTCCCAATTTGCTCCTGGCCAACGCTGGATCAGTGAAACTCAAGCTGAGTATGGCCTAGCCCTGATTCTCAAAGCAGATTCTACCATTGTGCAGGCATTCTTTCCTGCCGTGGGCGAAACCTTGACTTACGCATCCCGCAACGCTCCGCTACGCCGCGTCGCATTCGAACCGGGCGATACCGTAAAAGATCAGGACGGCAAATCCTTCGCCGTGAGCGCAGTCCGCGAGCAAGACAAGTGCCTCGTCTATGTGGATGCTGAGGGGAATGAATTACAGGAGAGCAGCCTGTCAGACACGATGAATGTGCAGCGGCCTGAGCAGCGCTTGCTGTCAGGAGTCAGCGATGATCCACGCCTATGGAGCCTGCGTCAGTCAGCGATCCGGAATCAGCACCAAGCCAGGTCCCGCGACGTGCGTGGACTGATCGGAGGTCGTGTTTCGCTGATTCAACACCAGTTGTACATTGCCGAAGAAGTAGCAAACCGTCAGGCGCCGCGAGTTCTCCTCGCGGACGAGGTGGGCCTGGGAAAAACCATTGAAGCCTGCCTGATTTTGCACCGGCTTCAGCTCTGCGGTCGCGCCAAACGAATTCTGATTCTGGTTCCTGATGCGCTGGTCAATCAGTGGTTTGTGGAACTCTATCGCCGTTTCGCCATTTCTTTTTCTATCTATGATGAAGAACGCGCCGCCGCCATTGAAGGCGGAGCGGATGAGGGCACGGATTCCAACCCCTTCTTTGACGATCAATTGATTCTTTGTGCGACCTCATGGCTCGCAGGCAATCCGAAAAGGGCCGAGCAGGCATCCAATGCAGAATGGGACCTGACGATCGTTGACGAGGCTCATCACCTCGAATGGACGGTCGAATCGTCGAGCCCTGAATACGATGCAGTTGAAGCAATCGCTCAGAAGTCAGCTGGCCTGCTGCTGCTCACAGCGACTCCCGAGCAACTTGGACGCGAGGGGCACTTTGCACGACTGCGGCTGCTCGATCCGGCACGGTTTTCGGATCTGAATGAATTCATCAAAGAGTCGGAACACTATCGGGAAATCTCCGATCTGGCTGATCGACTCAGCAGTGAAGAAAAACTCAGAAAGACTGACCTGAAGCAAATCAAGACACTGCTTGGGGCTGAGGCCGCCGAGAAAATCGTGGAGGTTGATACACCGGCCCAACGCGAAATCTGCCGAGCCGCCCTGATCGATCTACATGGCACTGGCCGGGTGCTGTTCCGAAACCGCCGTTTGGTATTGGACACATTTCCAACCAGAACGGCCCATCTTTTGCCGCTGACTTGTGACTCCGGCAAGGAGTTTGAAACCAAAGTGGACTGGCTCGTAACTCTTCTCAAAGAAGAATCGGAAGCAAAATTTCTCCTCATCACCCGTGAGCGTGAAACCGTCGAAGCCATCGAAGAAGCTCTACGCGAACGAATCAGCTCGCAGGCGACCATGTTTCACGAGGGGCTCAGCCTCTTGCAGCGCGACAAGAACGCGGCCTGGTTCGCTGACGAAATGGGAGCCCGGCTTCTAATTTGTTCCGAAATCGGTTCGGAAGGACGGAACTTCCAGTTTGCCCATCATCTTGTTCTTTTTGACCTCCCTGATGATCCAGGACTGCTCGAACAGCGAATTGGTCGTCTCGACCGAATTGGCCAGACTGAAGACATCCACATCCACGTGCCTTTTATCGATGGCAATGGCGAAGAGTTGAAAGCGCACTGGTATCACAGCGGTCTCGGTGCATTTGAAAACACTCTTCACGGAGCCGGAGCCATCTATAGAGAATTCCAAGAAGAACTGAGCTCATTATTTGCAGCTCCGGTAAAAGATCGTGAATCGGCCCTACCTGGCCTGCTGGAACGCACTCGTGAATGCAAAGTCAGGATCGATCACGAACTTGAGGAAGGCCGGGATCATCTGCTCGAATTGAGTTCGTTTGATCGCGATCAAGGGCAAGCTCTCGCCTCACAGATCGAGGACCTCGACGAGGATGACAGACTTGAGCATCTGATGTTGAAGTTGCTCGACCACTTCGGCGTGACCGTGGAGGATCTCGACGATCGAAGTTATGTGCTGCTGCCTGAGCATCTTTTTTCCGCTGAGGCATTTCCGGGCCTTCCCGAAGACGGACTCTCGGTGACTTTCGATCGAGCCCTCGCGCTGACCCGTGAAGACATCACCTTCCTGACTGCCGACCACCCCATGGTGATCAATGCGATTGATAGCTTCCTCTCTACCGACCACGGAAACTCAGCCTTTTTCCGACTGGAGAAAGCCGGGGAGCAACTTCTCATGGTTGAATCTGTTTCTGTTCTGGAATGCGTCGCACCGGCTCACCTGCATGCTGACCGGTTTCTTCCGGCCAAGCCAATTCGCCAAATCGTTGACCAAAAAGGGGGGAACCGGACCGAAGACTTTCCCGTGGAACGTATCCGGGGTGAAGGCCGCCCTGGTCCATCGACCTTTCTCCGTGAAAAAGCTAAAGCGCTCAAGGCGACGGTTCCTGCCCTACTTGAAGTGGCAGATAAAGAATCTGAAAAGGAAGCCGATGCCTACCGAAAAGAAGCCATTGAGGCGATGGAGGAGCAATACAATCTTGAGATAGACCGACTCATTCAACTCAAAGAATTGGGACACCCGGTTCGGGATACTGAAATTGAAATGGCGCGTGAAGAAATGTCGGATTTGAAGAAGTATCTCGCCGATACTCCCCTTCGGATGGATTCGGTTCGACTCATTCTCGCCATGACTTGATCATTGTTTTTTCGAAACTCCAGAATGGGGTCACCGTTTGAAACCAAACTCTGATGACACGCCCCCGCAAAGCCTCGCGTAAGCGAAGCCGCTCTAATTCGCGGCCGAAACCTGCTGCGAAAAAGAAGAGCGACTGGTTTCGCCATCCTTTGGTGCGCCTTCTCATCCTGATTGGTCTGGTCGCGATGTTTATCTGCGCAGCAGTGGCTGCCATGGTCCTCTTTCAGTACGACAGGCAAGCCGCGCGCTATGACATCTCCGCCGTTGGGCGCTTACCGCTCGAGACTAAAGTCCTCGATGCAACAGGTGAGTTGATCGGCTACCTGCACGGCGAGGACGTAGGAATCCCACTGCCTCTTGAATCGATTTCGCCCTATTTTATTGAAGCCCTTATTGCCCGGGAGGACTCCCGCTTTTACCGACACAAGGGAGTGGATCAAATCGGGGTGCTTCGTGCCTGGCTCAGAAACACTCGCGAAAAAAGAACGGTCCAGGGCGCCAGCACCATCACGATGCAACTCGCCCGAATGACCTATGGTCTGACCGAGAAGACGATGCAGCGCAAGCTGCTCGAAATGGCCTTGGCGCGCCGTATCGAAAAGCACTACACCAAAGAAGAGGTTCTTTCTCAGTATGTGAACCGGGTCTTTCTTGGCACAGGCATGAACGGAATCGAGCAAGCTGCTCGCGGATATTTCGGCAAATCATCAGCCGAATTGACGCTCCCTGAAGCTGCCATGATCGCTGGCGTCATTCGAGCACCCAACGGTTTTTCTCCCTTCAGACACTACGAGACCGCGCTTCGCGAAATGCGGGGAGCGATCCTGCGACTGGAGGATGAGGGAGTGATTTCTGAAGAGGAAGCCGCGCGCTACGCGACGGCCAGGCCTATCGTTCTGGACCAAGACAGGTGGATGGAGCTATTGCGGAAGCAATCCAAGGTTTCCGGGCAGTCCTATGTCTTGAAAATGGTCGAAGACAAAATCGCTGAGCTCCTACCCTCACACAACGGCGTCGGAGGACTGACGATTCAAACTACTTTTGACATGCGGCTGCAATCAATCGCCGACAAGGCGGTGGAGCGACGGCTTCAAGAACTGGAGTCACTTCCAGGTTATCCTAACCAAACCCTTTCTTCCTATTCTTCAGGAGATCCCCGCTATGTGCAGGCGGCCGTGACGATCGTCGAGAATTTCACCGGTGCAATTCGCGTGGCAGTAGGGGGGCGAGCCTACTCCCACAGCGCCTTTAACCGGGCTACTCAAGCACGGCGTCCCATGGGATCCATTTTCAAACCTCTCGTCTACGGAACCGCTTTTGAACGCGGATTATTTCCAGGGGTATTAATCAGCGATGGAAAAATCGAACCCGGAGAAATTCCCTGGGACAATGAGGGATGGAGCCCAGAAAATTCAGATCATGTGTTCGGGGGGAGACTTCCTGCTGAACTGGGAATTATTAGATCGCGCAACACGATGACAACGCGAGTCGGAGAATGGGCCGGGATCAACAATGTCCTAACCATGAGAGAACATGCCGGATTAGGGTCGGCCAAAACCAAAGAAATTTCGCCGACAGTCTACATAGGAACCGAGGGAGCCAGCGTCAGGGATATTGCGAGCGCCTACTCTGTGTTTGCCACCGGCGGAATTCGTCACCGACCCTTTTTCATCGGAGCGATTCAGGATAGAGATGGCACGACACTTTATCAACATGAGGACGAAAACTATCGAGTCTTGTCCCCTGGTGCAGCCTGGTTGACATCGACTATCTTAAAACAGGTTCTCGACGAGGGCGGAACCGGGGCCAACATACGCTCGATGGGCTTTACCGCTCCAGCCGGGGGCAAAACCGGCACCACTAATGATTTCTATGATGCTTGGTTCGCGGGCTATACAAGCCGGCTCTCCGGTGGCGTTTGGGTCGGACTGGATCAACCGGGAACCATCATGAAAGATGCCTATGGCGGCAAAATCGCGATGCCGATCTGGGCCGATATCATGGCTTCAGCAAGCAGAGTCGGGTATGAATTCACTGATTTCGCGCCGCCCGAGGCAGTGATCGAAATGCAGCTCTGCCGGGAATCGGGATTACTCGCCCACAAAGAGTGCGAGGCCGCCGATTCCGTTTATATCGAACGGGTTCCTCACGATTTGATTCCGCGGGACTTTTGCAAAAAGCACTAGCTTCAGCAAGCTACCAATTATATATGCGGAAAAGCGGACATTTTCCGGGTTGCTGATAGGTCAACCCAACAGCTAAAGTCCCTCTTGTGACCTGAGTCCCCCAGATGATTCAACCTGCCTCCGCATCATCCTACCGCCCCTTTGCTACATTCGCCCTGATATGGGCGATCACGACTTTGGTGCACCAACTCGCCTTTACCTTTTGGGCCGAGTCCTGGCAGGGTTGGATGTTAGTCATTGCGGCGTCTGCTTCCATCTTCCGCCCATCCTGCGTTCTTCGATTCGGAGTGTTGATCGGCACTTCATCAATCAATCTAATCCACAAACTACCCTTCGTTCCCAATCACATTCTATATGAAGGGATGCTGCACCTCATCATGCTGCTAGCCCTGGGAGGGTTCTTTTTCAGCAAAAGAGGCAAGGACGAGTGGCGCCAGATTGGAGCGGGCTGGAAACGCCATATTCCCCTGCTGATCGTAGCTGGCTTTCTCAAGTGGTTGTATTTTCAGCTCCCGTTTATTCCTCATGGCTATCTGTTAGGGGCGCTGACCACCCTTTTGCTACTATTCGCCTTGGGACGCCTCCTCGTAAAGGCACCGGAAATGGGTGGCGGGGATATCTATCTGAGCCGGTTTGCGCCAATCGTCCGTGTCGCTGTCGTTTTGATGTATTTCTGGGCGGGAACTCAGAAAATGAATTGGGACTACCTCAATCCTGAAATTTCATGCGCTGCCCAACTCCATACCGAGATTGCGGCCTATTTCGGAAATCTGATCCCAACAGCAAACTGGGCCTTAAATGGTGCCATTTTGGGATCTTACCTCTTTGAGTTTGGCATCCCTCTACTGCTCATTTTTCGAAGAACGCGTTTGATCGGTTTTGTGGCCGCGGTCTTCTTTCACCTCTGGCTTTCCATTCACCCCGCGGCCGGCATTTTCAGTTTCAGTTCGCTGATCCTGGCAATCTTGGCTGTTTTCCTACCGCTTTCATGGGGAAAACAACTCCAGGCACTGTGGGACAAACAACTCAATTGGCTGGGTCGAGGCGACATTCCAAAAGGAAGGAAGATTGCGGCGTGGATTACGGTTGGGGCATTCTTCGCAACTCTGATCATTCAGGGGATTCTCTATCTCACCAAAGAACGGAGTTATGAAGTGTTCTTCACGGCCAATCGCATTGGCTGGGTCGCTTTTTTCATCTGGGGTTGTTGGATCGGCCTGAGCTTTCTCATCGCTGGATGGCAAGCGAGGAAAGAACCAGGGAGACTTCCTAACCGAGCCAGTTGGAGCTTGGCGTGGATTGCACTAATACCTGTGTTACTCAATGGCACGCTGCCCTGGATCGGCGGCCGCACTCAGACTTCATTTTCGATGTATAGCAATCTCCGATCCGAAGGCACTGGGAATCATCTGTTTTTCAAAAGGGTCGATCTTCTTGGGTTCCAGACCGACATGGTCGAGGTAACCAGTTCCGCTCCGAACATTCTCGCGCCATCGAAACGCCCTCAGGGTATTCAGCAATTCGCCAATCTCGGCCATCGCATCATTCCGTGGTTCGAATTTCGCCGTTTGGTTAGTGAAATGCCCGACGACTTTGAAGTTTCCTACACCCGTGGCGGAGAGACGCTTGAGTTAGGTCGAAAAAATGGAGAACAATATGGGGAATACGAAGCATTTGAGCCGCCTCCGTTCCTGCAGCGAAAACTGATGTGGTTCCGCCGCCTCGACTCGCTCGACGGGCCCATGTGTTGCACCCATTAAAGCCGCAGCGCTGCGGGGGCATAAAACTAAACTGCCGCTCTCCGCCAATTCTCAAACACCGTATTGCTCTCTTGGTTACCAATCAGAGCAGATGAGAAAACTCGACTACCGAAAAGCTGCCGGGCAGCCTCATGAACTTCAGCCGCTGTGGTCGATTCTATTTTGCGATGGGCCTCCTCGGGATCTTTCCAGTCTTCAAAGAATAGAAAACACTCCCCGGCCCACATCATCTGTGAAACGGTGTTTTCGAGACTGATTCGACTTTGGCCTACCACATACGCTTTGGCCGACTCTAGTTCGCCATCAGTCACACCATTGGTCGCAAGATCTTGCGTGACTTTATCAATCGTATCAAGAGCGGACTGAAGGTGCTTTGGATTGAGCGCGAGATATATCTGAATCAGGCCGCCGTCGGCAAATGAAACAAAATCGCTCTGAATTTCGTAACAAAGCCCCCGCTGCTCCCGCAATTCCTGAAAGAGCCGTGAACTCATGTTTTCTCCGAGAATCACATTGAGCAACTTGTGGGCAAATCGATTTGGATCATACCGGTCAACTCCAGGAAAGGATAGAGCAACGTGTGACTGCTCCTGCTCTGTCTCTTCACGAAACCGGTGATGGTCCAGGGGCGCAATGGCCGGTTCAAAGGTAACCCTCGATCCAGCGGATAAGGTTCCGAAGCTGGATGAAATCTGATTGATCACCGCCTCATGATCAATGTTACCCGCAACGGAAATCACGGTATTAGCACCACAATACCCGGCCTGAAAAAAGCGCAGGACATCGTCGCGCTGAAACGAATCCAGGCTGGCATCAGTTCCAGTGATGGAACGCCCCAGCGGATGCTCGGGACCCCAGGTCGCTTCACTGATAAGGTCCTCCAGATATTGGGAAGGCTGATCACGGACCATCGCGATCTCCTCATGGATGACCTGCTTTTCCGACTCAAGCTCACCGGGGTCGATTGTTGGACTAAGGTAAAAATCTGAAAGAACAGCAAAGAGTCGCTCGAATTGCTCAGCAGGAGCCTTGGCATGGTAGGCGGTGTGATCTTCCACGGTGAATCCGTCAATCGATGAACCAAGACCTTCGATCTGTCGTGAAACCTCCTCTGCCGAGCGGGTCGGAGTGCCTTTAAAGAGCATGTGCTCAACGAGATGCGCCATTCCGTGGTCTGATGCCGTCTCATGACGGCTTCCCACATTGGCCCACAGACCTACTGATACGCTCGCCATGTGGGGCATGGCGACAGTTGCGAGGCGAAGACCGTTTTCTAGTTGGAGGAGTTTTGTGTGTGCCGACATTTTGAGAAAGAGGGGAACGCAACTTGCTCCAACGTGATTCTGTTTTCCACCACGAATAATCCGCGTATGATGAAGCCAGTATGAGCTCTTCTTCCACCCTCCCTTCCCTGCCCGCGTTTCAATTGCTCGGACAACCAGTCGAGATCTCCCGGATCGAAAAAGAATTGCAGCTCCTTTTTATGGACGGTGAATCTGAGAAATCTCCCAATACCGCAGGAATTGCCCGCGCTTCCCTGATCAATCTAGCCCTCTACAACGAAGATCAGGATGGCCTCGAAAAAGACGCTTCAGTTCTGGCAGAATTGACCAACGAATCTGCCTGTCGCTCTCTCTTGATCATTACAGATACCCGCTCACCCGAGCTCAGTGCTCAGGCGTGGGTGCAGGCCCATTGTCAGATCGACCGTTCCGGAAACAAGTCAGTCTGCACCGAGCAAATCAGCTTTTACCTGACAGGGGATTCTCCCGGAATGGTTCGCAATATCGTTTTCGCCAATCTGGACTCCGACCTGCCTCTGGCATTCTGGTGGCGAGGTGAGTTTTCTGACGTGTTTGAAGAGAGCCTCTATTCCCGGATCGATCGATTGCTGTTCGACAGCGAATCGTGGGAGTCGCCGCGCAATCAGTTCATTAGAATCACAGAGGCTCAAAGCCAATCATCGTCACCCTTCGTGATGCACGACCTCGCGTTCACCCGAATGAACCTGATCAGACATGCCATTGCCAATGCCTTTGACCGACCAGCAGTAAGCCAACTCATCAATACCCTCAGTGAAGTGAAGCTGAGATACGCGTCAGGGTATCACATGAGCGCCCTCTATTTGGCCGGATGGATCGCGCTCAGACTCAATGCCACAGTAGATTTGTCCCAATCAACCGCAGAACGCATCGTCTTTACCGGTCAGAAATCAGGAAATCCTGCGAGCTTTGCGTTGAGTATCAGTAAATTGGACGATGAACGAAAAGGAACTGTAGAAGCTGATTTCGTGCTCAACGATACCCGCGTCGAGATCAGCCGATGCCAGACGCGAAGTTTTCTTCGAACGCTAACCCACCGCGGCGAAGGGACCACGGACGAAGACTGGCTCCCTGCCAAAACTCTGACTGACGTGGTCCTGGTCTCCGATGTTCTCAACCGGGCCGGCCGGAACCGGACTCACTCCCGCCTACTGCCGATGATTCAGGAACTGCTGACTCTTTGAAAGCCACTTCGCTTTTATAAAGTCGGAAACCAAGTCACCCCGCGCCCCGCGCCCCGCGACACAAAAAACAACCGGACGAGTTTCCCCGCCCGGTTGTTTGATCCCTGATGATGCTTTAGTCGATTTTTAGACTCGGACCGTTTTGCTCCAAGTGCGCCAAGATCCGTTAGAGTAAATATCTTTGTAAGTGATCACGGCAACCCGATAGGTGTACTGGCGTCCGCAATTGTCATAGGCACGGCTTGTCCGATAGCAGCGATTGATCTCGCATGTGTTAGTTTTATAGACTTTAGGCGCACAATAGCTGGAGGAGGGACGATAGCAGGTACCTGCGTCAGCTTTGAGAGTGAGACCAAAAGTAGCGGCAACAGCAAGAATAGAGAGAATGATGATTTTCATGATAGTCGTTGGTCAAATTGATTGATGTTAGTTGGATTGATTAGACGAAATTGGAGTAGGGAGTATGAACTGAAATGTTGAGTCTCTCGGGAACTTTGAAGTGATTGATGGAGGCGGCGTCTGAATCGTTGGCGGTCACGGATTCATTCGCTGGTGAATCGCTTTTTGAATCAGTGAGAACGAAAGCCGCGGCAATCGCGAAGATGGTGAGGGTGAGTGTTTTCATAAGATTTAATATTTAGCTGAGTGGTTTTGGTTTTTGTCATACGTGATGTTCAGGAAGAGAATCGAGGAGTAGACGATTCTGATTGAGAAAAATGTATTTTTTCTGGAAACCCTCTCTCCAAAGCAAAAGAAAATACGATCAGAGCGATGGCTGTCTTTACACGGGACACGAACGGCCTAGAATGCGAAGATGCCGGCCAAGCAGAAATGGGTGATTGCCCCCTCACCTGATCCAGAACGCATCCGCGAATTCGCGGATGCGCTGGATCTTGCTCCAGTAGTGGTCTCACTGGCGCTCCAGCGAGGCTTCAGCGACAAAGAGGAACTCGAGCGATTCCTGTATCCCCGACTGAAAGATCTTGGAGACCCCTTCTCTCTTCCTCAGGTGGACAAGGCAGTCGCTCGAATTCTAACCGCCGTCGATGAAAAACAGTCAGTCGTTCTCTACGGAGACTATGACGTCGACGGTGTCAGTTCTGTCGCTGTATTGGTCAATGTCCTGAGAGCATATGGGCTGGACCCAAAACCCTTTCTCCCAACCCGACTCGAAGAAGGATACGGGCTGAGCATGAAAGGCATCAAAAACAGCCTGGATGGCACCAACCCTGATTTGTTAATCGCAGCTGATTGCGGCACCAACTCCAGAGACGAGGCAACGATCCTCCGCGAACAGGGCGTCGACCTGATCGTACTGGATCATCACGAACCGGATGCTGAAGGCACCGCTGAATGTGTTGCCCTAGTCAATCCGAAGCTGGGTGAAGAATTTCACTACCTTTGCACGGCGGGAGTCGTATTTAAAGTCGCCCACGGTCTATTGAAGACCCGTCCGCTTCCTGACTTTGATCTAAAAGAACAACTGGATCTCGTCGCTCTGGGGACCATAGCGGATATTGTTCCATTGAAGGACGAGAATCGAATTATTGCACGGCGCGGTCTCGCCCAACTTGATCGCACCATCCATCCCGGCCTGACCGCGCTGAAAACGGTCTCTGGGGTCCGATCACCGGTGGGCTCGCATGATGTAGGATTCAAGCTGGGCCCCCGCATCAATGCAGCCGGAAGACTGGATACGGCTTCAGCCTCGCTCGATCTGGTCCTATGTCAGGATCCTACGGAAGCGGTTGGACTTGCTGAGAATCTAGACAGACAGAATAAAGAACGCCAAGCATTGGAATTGGGGACGCGGGAGAGCGCGGAAAAGATGATCCACGATCTCTCACCAGAACAACGAAGCCACGCCATTATCGTTGGCGACAGAGGGTGGCATCCAGGGGTAGTAGGCATCGTCGCATCCCGTATTTCGAAACAGTATCACCGTCCAACATTCGTGATTGGCTTCACTGAAGAGGGGCTAGGAAAAGGGAGCGGGCGCAGTATTCCTGGAATCTCTCTGATCGAGGCCCTGGACGCCGCACACGACGTCATCGAAGCAGGCGGAGGTCATGAGATGGCTGCCGGAGTCAGTGTCCGGGAAGAAAATCTGGATAAGTTCCGCGAGGCTTTTATCAGCAATGTGGTGGAGCAGGTCGACAACGATACCCTCATTCCAAAACTGCATATTGATGCCGAGCTTCCTTTCAGCGAATTGTCTTTAGACCTTCTCGACAGCTACGAATTATTGAGGCCTTTTGGAGCGGGAAATCCTCAGCCGGTTTTCATGTCCCGTGGAATCGATATTCCTTTTGCTCCGCGTGTCATCAAAGAGAAACATCTCAAATTTCGGTTCCGCCAGAACCGGACCGAGCAGGAAGGCATCTATTTCAACTCCGCCGATCACGACCTGCCCAAACCGCCCTGGGATATCGCCTACACCATTGATCGCAACGAATTTCGGGGCCGGGTTCGGCTCAATATGGTGATCCAGGGCGTACGCAAAGCGACGAACGCCTAACGCTTCAACAACACGGCCTCGAGAACGTCGTCGACGTTTGACATAGGCAGGATCTTCAGAAGTTTCCGGGCTGATTTCGGGATTTCGGGTACGTCTTTCATATTGAGTTCAGGCACCAGAATCGTTTTGATACCGGCCTGAACAGCTCCGAGTGCTTTCTCTTTCAATCCGCCAATAGGCAGAACTGATCCACGAAGATTGATCTCGCCCGTCATAGCGATGTTTTTATCCACCCGCCTATCTGAAAACAACGAAGCCAACGCTGTGTACATGGCACAACCGGCAGAGGGCCCGTCTTTCGGAACGGCCCCGGCAGGAACGTGGACATGAACGTCATATCGACCAAAATCTTCCTGATCAATGCCGAGCTTTTCGGCGCGAGCCCGGACCAGGCTCCAGGCGGCAGACATCGATTCTTTCATCACATCGCCAATCTGGCCAGTGAGATTGATGGTCCCTTTGCCAGGGTATCGTATCGCTTCGATATTAAGCACTTCGCCGCCAACAGTCGTGTAGGCCAAACCATTCACGACGCCGGGTCGGCTTTCGCGCATCATGGTCTCCCTCGCGTACTTGGGAGGACCAAGCACTTCTTCAATATAGTCGGGCGTCACTTTGATGGCGACCGAGTCATCCTCGGCTACTTTTGCAGCTACTGAACGACAAACACTTCCGATTTCGCGTTCCAAATTTCGAACCCCAGCTTCGCGGGTATAGTCTTCGATCACTTTGCGGAGAGCTGTTTTGTTCCAGCGACAATGCCGGACTTTGAGGCCGTTCTCTTTAATCTGTCGCTTCACCAAATAACGAAGAGCGATCTCCAGTTTCTCTTCCTCGGTGTATCCGGGGATGGAGATGATTTCCATGCGATCTCGCAAAGGCGCTGGCACAGGATAGATCGTGTTCGCAGTCGAGATAAAGATGATCTGACTGAGATCGAAAGGCACATCGAGATAGCGGTCTACGAAATGTTGATTCTGCCTGGGGTCGAGTACTTCGAGCAGTGCGCTGGCCGGATCACCACGGAAGTCGGCTCCGATTTTATCGATCTCGTCGAGCATGATGACAGGATTTCGAGTCCCCACCCGTCGTATCTCCTGAATGAGACGCCCCGGCATCGAGCCAATGTAAGTTCGACGGTGACCGCGTATTTCCGCCTCATCACGGATTCCGCCGACGCTGATGCGAGCAAATTCACGTCCCAGTGCTTCAGCGATCGACTGCCCGAGACTCGTTTTTCCAACTCCAGGGGGACCTAATAGACAAAGGATAGGGCCTCGCCCATCCGGGTTGAGCTTGCGAACAGCGAGGTATTCGATCAAGCGACGCTTCACCTTCTCGAGCCCAAAATGATCTCGGTCCAGAATTTCTTGAGCCCGTTCCAGGTCTTGATTATCATCACTCAGTTTATTCCACGGCAATTCAGCCAAGGTTTCTAAATACCCAACAATGACAGAGTGCTCCGGGCTGACCGGCGGAATGATATCGAGTCGTTTGAGCTCTCTTTTCGCCTGCACCATAACGGCCTCTGGTAGGCCTGCCGCCTCGATCCTGTCTCTAAGTTCTTCCGCCTGCTCCTCACTTCCGTCCCCTTCCCCAAGTTCTTTCTGAATCGCGCGAAGCTGTTCCCGAAGATAGGCGCGTCGTTGGGCGTCGGAAAATTCGTCTTCGACATCGGCCCGCAACTTCACTTGAAGTTCCGCGATATGAAGCTGGTTATTGAGTACTTGCTGCACTTTCTTAGCGCGCTTTTTGACATTGGTTTGCTCAAGAAGAGCCTGCTTCTGAGGCAAATCCAAACTGAGGTTAGTCGCGAGAAAGTCGGTGAGAATAGATGCGGAATCGATCGCCCGAAGCGCCTGTGTGGCCTCATCGGGAATATTCGGGTTCAGCTCGATGAAACGTTCTGCTGATTCCTTCAGGTTTCTCTGGGTCGCCTCCCAAACGTCGCCGCCGCTCGGGAATTTATTCTCAAGAATTTCAAAACGAGCTTTGAGGTATGGCTTTTTGGAAAGGAACTTGGTGAAGCGAATGCGCTCGACCACCTGCACCAAAACCAAAGTCTTGTCATCATCCTGTCGAACCATACGCAGCACGTTGCCGAGCACACCCGTCTTGTAGACATCCTCCGGTCCCGGCACGTCCTGATCAGAGTCTTTCTGGGCAACCAGACCCAGAAGCTTCCCAGTGGGGAGCAGCTCTTCGAGCAACCGCTGGCTGGCAGCACGTTCGACAGTTAGTGGAGCCACTGATCCGGGAAAAAGGACCACTCCTCGGAGAGGCATGACGGAAATCACCCCCGGCAGATCGCTGCGCCATTCCGGTAATTCTGAATCCGGTAAATTGGTGGAGATCTCAATGATCTCCCCAGAGGATTCGTTCAGCATTTGTTCAAAATCGTCCATATAGAATAAGAAGGGGTCAACGCCTCAACAGTGGTGAGACGCTGGAAAAGAGAAAATCAATCTTCAGCGAAAGGAAGAATGATCCAAAGCAGACCGTTTTCCTGTTTTGCGGTCACTCGATTACGATCAATCTCATCAGGCAGTTCGAATTCACGACCGAAATGTCCACTTTCGATTTCCATAGCCAACACCCTGCGACACTGGCTCGAGGTATCACGCGTCGGTAGCGGTGGCTTTCGCTCCCCCGAAATGCGAAGTCGATCCAAGAGAACGTCGACGTGGATGTCAGACTTCTCAACACCAGATAAATCGACCCAAACTTCGATCCGGTCGTCGTAGCGGTACGCATTAATATCTGGCGTCCATCCCTGGATGGACTGAAATCCGGAAAAATGAAGACTACTCAGGTCGCGAGCGACGTCCTCAGTTTTCCCGATCATATGAGATAGACGAACCTTTCGGGGCATGACTGAGAGGGTACCAGTATTCGGAAGGCTTTTCAATGCTGCTAATCGACCGTCTCGGCGCATTGAAGTATTACGGCGCGGTTTTGCTTGGTGACTGAGGAGGATCGTGGGATTCTTCCCCTCTTAAAAAATGACGCAAAGAATATCAATTATTTTGGGAATGCTACTGATCGGCCATGGAGCCGTCTCTTCTGCCGATGCCGATGAGAAGTTAAATTTCATCTTTATCCTGGCAGACGACTTGGGATACATGGATGTCGGCTTCAACAATCCCAAAACCTTTTACGAAACGCCCCACCTCGACAGCTTGGCTGCGAGCGGAATGGTATTTACCGATTTCTATGCGGCATGCCAGGTCTGTTCTCCAACGCGGGCCAGTATTCTGACCGGAAAATATCCAGCCCGGACAGACACGACTAATTACTTCGCCGGAAGACGCGCCGAAAAATTCGAGCCAGCACACTTCAATACCGTGATGGCACTTGAGGAAGTAACTCTCGCTGAAACCTTCAGAGACAATGGCTACCAAACCTTCTTCGCAGGGAAATGGCATCTGGGATCCAGTGGCCATCTTCCCACCGACCAGGGATTTCAAATCAATAAAGGTGGTGGCGGAAATGGCCTCCCCCGCAGCTATTTTTCTCCCTACAAAAATGTGGAGAATCTCCCAGCCGGACCGGAAGGGGAATTTTTGACGGATCGGCTAGCCAAAGAGTCGGAGAATTTTCTGAAGCACGCCGCAAAGAAGGATTCCCCGTTCCTGCTTTACCTTTCGTTTTACAGCGTCCACACCCCACTCCAAGCACCCAAACCTCTGATCGAAAAGTATCAGAGAAAAGCGAAGAAGCTCGGCATCGACGATGAAGACGGGAGCTTCGATCCAGACGGCGAGCGCCAGATCTCGGCTAACAGCAAAGATTCAAGAAAAGTGCGAATTCGCCAGGACCACGCGGTATATGCCGCGATGGTGGAAAGTCTCGACTCAGCGATCGGGCGAGTCATGGGGCGGCTCGATGAACTAGGCCTACGTCAGACCACAGCGATCGTATTCATGTCTGACAATGGCGGTCTCGCTACCTCGGAGGGCCTTCCCACATCCAACCTGCCCCTTCGCGGAGGAAAGGGATGGATGTATGAAGGCGGGATTCGAGAGCCCGTCATCATTCGATGGCCTGGAGTTACCTCTGCCGGCAAAGTTTGCACCGCTCCAGCCGTGAGCACAGATTTCTATCCCACTATGCTCGAGATGGCTGGGCTGCCTCTACTTCCAGATCAACACGTCGACGGCGTCAGCTTGGTTCCCCTGTTGAAAAATCCCTTCTCGAAGTTCAATCGTGGGCCGCTGTTTTTTCATTACCCACACTACGCCAATCAAGGTGGATTTCCGGCCAGCGCGATCCGTGACGGGAACTACAAACTAATTCAAGACCTCGAAGATGGAGCCTACGAACTCTACGATCTGTCCACCGATCAAAAGGAACACAATAATCTGGAGCAACTTGAGGCCGAAAAAACCGAGGAACTGGCAAAAGCTCTCACCGATTGGCGAAAGGAAGTAGACGCCAAACCACTACGAAAGAACGCCAAAACAGGGGCAGTTCCACCAGTGCTTTGGTAAATTGATTGGTATCACTATGAAATTCATTTCCGTTGTTTTCGTTTTTGCTTTAGTTCTTGGATCCGCGACAGGGCAGGAATCACGCTTCGTAGAACCAGTCACACTTCACGACTACCATCCCTTCCGTCAGCTAGCTGCTGCCGCGAACTGGGATAAACGAAAAGTGGAAATTCGTAATCGAGTTTTACTCTCCGCAGGACTACTCCCTTTCCCTGAACGAACCCCTCTAAATACCAGCCGATTTGGCACCGTTGAACGAGAGGGTTTCCAGGTAGAAAGGATCTGCTTTGAGTCATTTCCAGGCCACTACGTGACGGGCAGCTTATTCACTCCACGGGGGAAATCTCTGAATCTCGGCCTCATCGACGGAAAGCGTCCCGGCATTCTCTGTCCCCACGGGCACTGGACCAATGGACGTTTCTTCGATTTGATCGAAAAAAGTGGGGAACGCGCAGTCCGTGCCCAAATTGCCTCGGGAGGGGAACGGTTCGAAACGGCAGCCAGAAATCCAATCATTGCCCGCTGTGTTCAATTGGCTCGCATGGGCTGTGTCGTCCTTGTCTATGACATGATCGGCTATGCAGATTCGGTTCAGCTACCCGAACATCGACGCGGTTCCCGGGCAGAAATGAATTCATCCGAAGCCGGCAAATGGGGATTTATTAGCCCTCAGGCAACGTTGCGACTGCAGACGAATTTTGGCCTGCAGACCTGGAACAGTATTAGAGCCCTGGATTGCCTTTCCGAACTCGCAGAAGTGGACACCGATCGAATTCTCGTGACGGGCGCCAGCGGCGGCGCGACTCAGACTTTAGTCCTTGCAGCGATCGATGATCGAGTTGATGCCTCCTTTCCGGCGGTCATGGCTTCCACCGCCATGCAAGGCGGATGCACTTGCGAAAACAGTCACTATCTCCGGATTGATCAGGGAAACGTGGACATCGCCGCCGCCTTCGCCCCAAAACCACAAGGCCTGACTGCGGCCGATGATTGGACGATAGAGCTGCAAACCAAAGGCCATCCCGATCTGAGAAGTTTGTACCAACAATTGAAGAAACCAGCTAATTACGAAGCTCATTTTAATACGCACTTCAAACACAACTACAACCAGGTTTCTCGGGCTCAGATGTACGCCTTTGTGAACAGTCATTTTGGACTGGGGTTTGAAGCGCCCATTTTGGAAAGCGATTTTGCCTATCTTGGGAAAGATGACTTAAGCCTGCTCCAGGGAGACACCTCTCCATTCGTAGATTATTCGGAGGGCGAGGATCACGAACGCGCGCTCAACCGTATCTGGGCAGAGAACTCTGATCATCAATTGCTGGCGGCGCTCAATCCAAAAAACTCCAACCAAGAAGAAGGTTGGTTGCGAACTGGATGGGAAACCATCCTCCGGGCAAACGCAGTGAGGGACCTTGTCTCTCAGTTCGAATTGACGGAAAAACAACACACGAACGGTGTCGTTGAAATGAAAGGCATCATCGCTCGCGAGTCCGACGGAGATTCTTTCACCACCCTGGTTCACTACCCGGAGAATTGGAACAACCAAGTGCTGATCAGACTGGAACCACACGGCATTGCCGCTGGTATTGAAGATGCCGGAGACACAACAATTCTAATTCCCGACCTCTACGGTCAAAACGATGATGCCGCTCAAAACCAAGCGACCGCCGTGTCGGGCAACAAGGTCCAGCCAGCTGACAGTTGGCAGCGCTCACCCATCTATTTCTATGGCTACAATGATTCCGTATTCGTGCGTAGAGTTCATGACCTTGTCTCTGCTGTTTCGATGGTGAACAATCACCCGAAGTGGGATGCCACTGAGATCGTGATCGAGGCCCGCGGAGAGTTGGCCGCGGTTGCCCTTGCTGCTGGAGTGATTCTTGGGGATCAGGTGGACCAAATATCGATCGATCCCGAAGGGTTCGACTTCGGCAAAATTTCCGACCTCAACGACGACTACATGGTTCCAGGAGCGTTGAAGTATGGCGGAATGGCAGGACTGAGAGCTCTTAACTCAGTTGCCAAAGATCTCTAAAAGGAAACCGCTACAGCTCGACCTTGGACACCCAGTCGAGATTTTGAAGGTACCATTCAATGGTTCGATCGAGACCCTCGTCGAGATCGACCTGAGGCTCCCAACCAAGCACTTCTTTCGCCTTCCTGATATCAGCAGAAGTGTCGATCATTTCAGTGGCGCTCATTTCCTGCCATTGGATCTCTGCCTTTTTCCCAAGTCGATCTTCGATCATTCGAATAAAGTCGAGCAGAGCGATGGGGCGTTTCCCTCCTCCTAGATTGATGACCTCGTATCCCATCGGTTTGGCTGCGAGAATTGTGCCACGGGCGATGTCATCAACATAGGTAAAATCTCGAGTCTGGGTACCGTCGCCGAAAACGGTAATTGGCGTCCCCTCGTGTATCCATTTAATGAACCTAAATGGTGCCATGTCAGGGCGTCCCGCCGGACCAAATACAGTAAAATAGCGAGCAATGGTGACGTCGATCTGATAAATATGATGATAAGTGTAGGCGAGCACTTCGGCAGCCTTCTTGGAGGCAGCGTAGGGCGAGAGCGGCTTCTCCACTGGCAGCCCTTCGTGAAACGGCATCGGCTGGCCGGCGTAAAGCGAAGAAGTCGAAGCGAGAACCAGTTTAGGGCAATCGTGTTGATGCATCAGTTCCAGAATATTGAGGGCCCCCTGAGCATTGGACTGCAGATAGACGTGAGGGTTCTCGATGCTGTAGCGCACCCCGGCTCGGGCAGCGAGATTGAAAACCACATCAAAGGAATGCTTTTCAAAAACAGGAGTGATTTCATCGAGATTGGCCAGATCTGCCTCGTAGAACTGAAATCCTTCTTTTCCCGCGAGCACTTCCTGCCGATGATCTTTGAGCCGTGAGTCGTAGGCATCGTTTAGATTGTCCACGCCAATGACCTGGACCCCTTCTTCGAGAAGGAGTTGTACGACGCGATTACCAATGAAGCCGGCAGATCCGGTAACGAGAACGGTTTTCATGCTATTGAAATATCAGCGCCCAAAGCAGATCAACGGAATAGGCCAACCCTGTCAGTCTGACACTGAGCAGCAAAGGTAGGTCTAATTTCCATAATTGTCTCTCGGAAATTCCAGTCGCGCCTACATGGCCAAGCCGGGGTATATCTCAGAGACAGACCTTGGCACCACCGTTTTTGGCGCTCTCGTAGATAGCACAAATCAGTGCAACGGCGCGGCGGGCTTCCTGCCCCCTGACACTAGGAGGTCGGCCCTCCTGAATCGCACTCACAACATCCTCAAAATTGAGTTGATGGCCTGTGAAATTAATCGCACTCGGATCATTGGCGCCAAGCCCTTTGGCCTCACTGTTCTGCATCAGTTCGGCCTCAACCACTTTGTCTTCTGGCGCTGACTCCGCAAAATCCCAGACCCGGAATTTTTCATCGGCGAGAAAAGCTGAACCTTGATCCCCACAAAGATTAACTTCAGCAGGGTGGCCCGTCGACGACCAGCAGGCAGTGGATCCCTGAATCACTCCACGCGCTCCGTTCTTAAACTCCAGGATCGCCACTGCGGTGTCCTCAACCTCTATTCCTTCGTGTGCCAGACAGGCTGTCGAGGCGGAAACTGACGCCACATCCCCGGCGAGATAGATCAGTTGATCAATCAGATGAATCGATTGATTCATGAGCGCCCCTCCCCCATCCAGTTTCCAAGTTCCACGCCAAGCGCCGGAATCATAGTAAGCCTGATCCCGGAACCATTTCACGCTGGCTTCGCACAGAGTCAGGGTACCAAATCGGCCATCGTCCACAGCCTTTTTGAAAGCATCCATCGCAGGATGAAACCGACGATTAAAAATGCCTGACAAAGTCACACCTGCGTCTTCGCACGCAGAAATCATAAGATCGATTCGCTCAGGAGTGATCTCGAGGGGCTTTTCGCAGATAACGTGTTTGCCTGCCTTGGCCGCGGCGATTGCCGGCTCGAGGTGAGCCCCACTGGGAGTAGCGATGGTGACAATGTCCAACTCGGGATCCGAAAGGAACGCATCGAGATCCGTAAATCCTTTGCCTCCGTGTTCGGCAACGAGCTCATCGACAGCTTCCTGCCGACGTCCATAGAAAGAATGTAGCTCCCCACCTTCCATGGCCTGAATGGCCTTGGCGTGAAAGTTGGCAATCATGCCGGCACCGATGATTCCGAATTTCATAACTGAGCGAATGGGTGTTCGGGGTCAGGATTCCTTGTTATGCTTTGAAGACTTCGCGATAAAGCCAATCAAACCGAGAACGAAGAGCACCACGAGCGCTACGATTCCAGCCTTGCCGGCAGTGCCCTTGCCGAGGAGGACCCATACGGAACCCGCGGTTGCGATCACAGTGGCAATGATCATCAGAACGTTCCACTTGAGAGCTTGCGCGCCAGTGGGTCGTCGGTCGCCCAGCAGGCTCTTCGAGTTCATCAGGAGGAGAAAGGTAAAATAGGCGATTGGGATCATGGCGCCTCCGATGACGGAAGTGGGAATCGCCAGCGCCGCTTTGGAACTCGCATTAGCCCAGAAGTAGAGGGGCCCGAGGAAGCCTCCCAGTCCGGCGATGAGCGTGCCGATCAGGTGAATCACCTTGTTGCCCGGTTTGTTGAACATCTCGCAGAGGGTGAATCCATTGATCAACATCAGAATGATGATGGTGGAAACGGCCATGCCGAGCACTCCGATTCCGAAGACAACCTGTGCGACGGTGGGCCCGGTAAGCGGCTGAAGGGCGCTGGCGAGATTCATGTTGTCCCGCTTGGCCAGCATGGCAGCGAGTTCGCGGTCCGCTGGAGGCAGGGCGTCCCGCGCGGCAGATTTGGCGGCGTCATCCATCAGGGCAAAGGCTTCGACATTCTCAAACTCGACCCGCTTGTTAGCCTGGTCGGCAAAGGCACCCGCCATGGATTCCTGGACGGTTCCGTCGTCGTTGAGGACGTCACCAGATTGGGCATGAAACTGTGAAGCAGCGGCGATGACCACGCAGGTCGTTGCGATGACGAAGGGAACGATTAGACCGATGGAAAGATCGAAGATCGCGAGGCTGCGATGTGCTTTGCCCCATTTCTTCTTCAGCATGGAGTAGGGCAGAAGGAAGGTCATGTTGATTCCAACAGCAGTTCCGAAGGCGGTCATCATTATGTCGCGTTGGCTTGAGGCGATCTCTTTGTTCCAGAAATCGGCAAAACTTCCGGTCGCAGCGATTGCATCGGCGAAGGTCGGTGCGGGTGACCCCAGGAGGGAAAAGTTGGGGACAAAACCGGCGACAATTGCTCCGTAGTCAAGCGTGCCGGAAATGCCGAGAGCAACCACGACTCCGAAGAAGGAGAGCACGACGACTCCAACCATGATCTTGAGAATCATCTCGAACAGCTTGATTCCCTTGCTTCCGCTTTCGTAGAAATAGTTGATGATCAGCCCAACGATGAGGAGGGCGATACAGATAACCTCAGTCGAGGCGATTCCGTCGGTCTTTCCTCCCATCAGGTTCTGTTGCACCGCGGCCGTGCCCAAGGCGAACTGGGGCATGCACCAGACAATGTTGGCCATGAGCGTGGCAATAATCCAAGCCCAGGCCAGGATGGGGCTGACATGAGTCTTAATGGCCTGAAAGGGACGTTCTCCGGTGGATAGGGTCACATAGGAAATGGCGCTCAGCATGATCACTCCCAAGATCATAGCAAGAGGCTGAAGCCACATCATGTTGTAGCCCATAAAAACTCCCAGATAGAGCGCTCCGGCGAGGGACCCTCCGCCTAGAGTGATCGCACCCTGAAGCCAGCCGGGGCCGGATTTCTTGGTGTAGTATCCGACGCGCTTGGCAAAGGGCTCTTGGTTGATCTGTTCCAGCTCAGCAATTTCTGCTGAGTTGGATTCTTGATCGGAATTCTGGGATTCGCTCATGTATGGATTCAGGTAGGCAAAATTGAGTGAAGCGAGTCTATCGGCTACGGCTTTCTGGTCAAGAACCGGCTCTGCCGCCTTAACGCGTGGCAAATTGCGGAAACTTGTTGGGTTGATGAAAACGGTGCTTTCGTGTTTGCTGGCCTCGTGGCTTTCATTTCAGCAATCATCCCAACTCTCAACGAGGCCGAACGGATTGCGGCGGTGATCACAGCGATCCGCAATACCTCAGTCGACGAAGTGCTGGTCATCGACGGAGGCAGTGAAGACGGAACTCGCGAAATCGCAGAGAGCCTGGGCTGCCGGGTGATTCTCTCCCCAGTCAAAAGCCGCGCTCACCAGCTGAACCTGGGAGCAAAAGAAAGCCAAGGCGACGTCCTGCTTTTTTTGCACGCCGATACAACAGTCACCCCCACCGCGATTGATGCGCTTCGCGAGGTGATGGATTCGAGAGCTGAAGTAGTAGGCGGCGGGTTCACTCGAAAATTCAACTCTCCCTCACTCTTCCTACGGGTTTCCTGTTTCATCGCCGGCTTGCGAAGTAGATTGTTTAGACTATTCCTCGGTGATCAGGCCATGTTTGTACGAAAGGAACCGTTCATGAAGCTAGGTACATTCGATGAAGAAATTGAAATGGGCGAAGATCTGGATTTTTCAGTAAGGATGCGACTCGCCGGCAAGACAGCAACGCTATCTCCTGCCGTCCTCAGTTCTGCCAGGCGATTCGAAAAACGCGGTCCTATCGTTCAAACCTGGCTTGATGGCTGTGCTGCTGTGAAAATTATCAAACACGGAAAGGAAAAACTTAGTAAGTGACGGCGTTACTCCAGAGAGCTGGTTCGATCGCCCTAGATCTTTCCGTCTACTTCGGCCAACTCGGCTCGCTCACTTGGGAAGTACTCAGCGCTCCGCTCCATCATCGGATCCGCTGGAATCTGGTGCTCTCGCAAATCGTCAGAATCGGAATTGGCTCCCAACTGGTAGTCATTATCACCGGTGCTTTCACGGGTGCTGTTTTTGCGGCACAAGCCTATTTCAAATTCAATAGCCTCGGTCTGGGTAGCGCCACTGGACCAGTCGTTTCGCTCGCCTTGTGTCGCGAGCTGGGCCCGGTTCTAGCAGGACTAATGGTAGCCGGTCGAGTCGGAGCCTCCATCGCGGCTGAAATCGGAACGATGAAGGTCACCGAACAAATTGATGCGCTTCGCTCGATGGGGGTTAGCCCAGTCGATTATTTGGTCGTACCAAGAACCATCGCAATGATTATTTCGATGCCTATTCTTGTCGGTGAGGCGATCGCATTTGGTATCGGCGCAGCTGATTTATTAACCGTGAAAGGATTCGGGCTTCCGGCAGCCTGGTTCCGCATCCAACTGATCAACGCCACCGAAGCAGGCGATATTTTAACCGGTCTCATCAAAGGGGTCATTTTTGGTATCTTGATCGTATTGATCGCCTGTCGGCAGGGGCTCCAGACACGGAACGGAGCGGTCGGGGTCGGTCAGGCAACAACGAGGGCCGTCGTCGACTCATCGCTTGCGATCCTGATTGTGAATTTGTTTCTCACTCTCATACTCAATCAACTACTCCCCATGGTTTCCTTTCAGCTCTGATGCCGACTCGTGATTCAGCGAAACCTTTCTTCCAGCTCGTCGGAGTGCAGAAGCAACTAGGTGGACATAAAATCCTCCAGGGCGTTTCGCTGGAAATTCCTACTGGGCAAACCACTGTCATCCTTGGTGGAAGTGGCGCCGGGAAAAGTGTGATTCTAAAACACCTCATTGGTTTGATGAAACCCGATTCCGGCAGCATTTCAGTTGAGGGAACAGAGATTACGAACTTGAACGAACGACAACTGGTTCCGATCCGGAGAAGAATAGGCATTCTGTTTCAGGACGGTGCCTTGTTCGATTCCATGACGGTATTTGAAAACGTGGCGTTCCCTCTCCGGGAAGCTGGACACAGCGATCCGCTTTCGATTCGCGAGGCAGTTGCAGCTGTGCTGGAGAAAATCGAGCTGCCAGGCGAAGAATCGAAAATGCCCTCCGAACTTTCCGGGGGAATGCGCAAAAGAGTGGCCCTCGCGAGAGCCTTGATCACTCGCCCTGACTGCCTTCTTTGCGATGAACCAACCGCTGGCCTCGATCCAGTTCTTTCCCAAACCATCTCCCTACTTATTCAGCGAATGAGCCGGGAACAAGATCTTACTTCGGTAGTCGTTTCGCACGATCTAGAGGCAATGCGACTGATCGCCGATCATGTGATATTTATCAAAGAGGGAGTCGTCAGATTCTCCGGTAGTTTGATCGATTTAGAGAACGCCGAAGACGAATCGATTCAAACCTTCCTATCCGCTAAGGGCGGCGGCGGTTAGGCCGCTAACCTCAGCTCCCACTCAAAGCCATTGCCGCGAAGACGATTCGGGAACATAATGGCTCCTGAAACACAATGTCAGAACGCAGACAACCAGTTGAGATCTATGTGGGTCTTTTCGTGATCATCGGGGTTCTTCTCCTCGGATGGATGATCGTGCACCTGGGAGAATTGGGGGGCAAGCCCCGCGGCGGGTACCCTATCTATGTTGAAGTCAGCGATGCAACAGGAATTAGATCGGGCGTACCGGTAAATCTGGGCGGAGTGGAAATTGGCTACGTCGCCTCGGAACCAAGCTTGAGCGACGATTTCACGACCCTTTCCATCGAATTGAAAATCTATGAAGGGCGAAAAATTCCAATGGGTTCTGATGTTAAAGTCGGTACCAGCGGATTGATGGGTGATAGCTTTATCCGGATCACTCCCCCGAAAGAAAGGGCCTCCGAATTTTTCGGTGAAGGAGACCGAATCGTTGCCGCCAGCGCAGGGAATATTGGAGACTTGGCAGGGAGTGCCGATGAGACACTCGAGAAAGCGAGCGAGGTTCTGGAGAGCGTCGATGCCACCATTGGCGAGTTGAATCAGATGTTCAAAACCATGGAGGAAAACGTGCTCCACGAAGAGAATGTCGAGAATATTAATGTGCTATTAAAATCCTTGAGAGCCTCCTCGGAATATATCGAAGCAGCAGCAGCGAAACTAAATCCATTGTTGGCTAAATCCGAGGAAGCTGCCGACGAAGCAATGACGGCTGCACATGAGGTTAAGGGCGCCGCCGAAGGCGCCAATCAGGCCATCCTGCAAATTCAAGAAGGAATGGATAATTTTTCCAATACTTTGGATTCCGTCGACCCCGTCATTGCAGACCTCGACGCGACGATTGACGAATTCAGAAAAACATTAACCCAGGCCAATCGGATTGTTGATAAGCTGGATCACGGAAACGGGCTCGCAAGCGCTCTACTTAATGACTCGTCACTAAGAGAGGATTTGACCAGCTTTGCTGACAAACTCAATCAAAGAGGAGTATTGTTTTATCCTAAAGACAATACCAATTCCGAAAGAGCCTCACCGCGTTCAAGCTCGCCGCCTCCCTCACCCGGCCAGAAACCATCAGAAAAAAGGGGGCCATTCTCTTGGCTGAAAAAGAAAGACCCCTAGCCGCAGATCAATATGAGATATCTGGTTGTCCTAAAACGAATCGAAATCTGGTTACTACTCATAGTGGTGGCGGGATTGTTCGTTTTCGCTCTTCGCTCGACTGATCAGATTGACGAATCAAATGTCCCTCAACCAATTCCTGAAACCCTCCCCACCGTGACTCAGGAAGATTCTGCAGGGAGCGCGGAAACCATCGAGAAAGACCCAGTCGTGATCGAACAGCTCACGGTGAAGCCGACTCAACAGGGTAAGATCATTGAGTTAACCCTGTTAGGGCGCTCCCTCAGCGGAGAAGATATCGAGCTGAACGAATCGACTTTAAAAGCAACGACCGATGGAGGCGAACAGCTAAGCTTTTTCTTTGAACCGTTTCGTGAAGCGGCCTCGCTCTCGGCCGACGAAGACTCAATCGCTACGGTCAAGCTCTGGTTGGAGAATCAGGCAAAATCAATCCAAGTCGATATCCAAGGCAAGCAGCTGGAAGCTGAGTTGCCAGAATAGATGATGATCTCCGGCGAATTTCTTCTCATCAATAACAACAATACGCGGACCAAATTTGCGTTGGCGAACCGTCAGAAATTGCTGGTTCACGAATCATTGGCCTCCAAAGACCTCGACCTTCCTTCGCTCAAGAAATTACTCAGCCATTGGAACTACGAAAAAGTGGTCCTGGCTTCCGTGGTGCCCGCGAACGTACCTGTGATCCTGGAATCTCAGGGAAACCATCCTTTGATTCAGATCAGCCACGAAATTGAGCTCGGAATTGAGGTAGATTTTCCCGATCCCTCCGCCGTCGGCGCGGACCGGCTCGCGAACGCGGCTGCGGTCAGCGGTGAATCCAAAAGAGAAGGTGTCGTGGTAGTTGATTTCGGGACGGCAGTCACCTTCGATATTATCGACTCCCGGCCCGCTTACATTGGTGGGGTCATTGCCCCCGGGCTAGATGCGATGAAGCATTACCTTCATCAAAAAACAGCCTTACTTCCCGAGATTGATCTGGAACGACCTGAGATGGCGATTGGTAAATCAACGGTCCATGCGATGCAGTCCGGAGCCTTTCATGGCTACCGGGGACTGACGCGTGAGATCCTAAATCAGGTCAAAGCTGAATTGGATTGTCCGGCAAAAGTGATTGCCACGGGAGGATATGCGGCTTTGATAGCAGACGGCTTACCGGAGATTGAATCGGTGGAGCCATATCTCACCATGCAGGGACTCCTGCGGGTGGCAAATTTGAACTTTCCCATATGAGTAATCCACAAGTCATCGGCATCGATTTTGGCGGCACTTCGGTTAAACTCGCCGTGGTCGAAGGATCGGAGCTTCTGACTGATGTGTATCGCATCCCCACTCAGGATTTCGAAGGCTCTGACCCTTTGATCGACGCCATCGTTGAGACGGTAAAGGAAGTGCAGAAAGATTTCCCGAATATCGCAGCCATTGGTGTCGGCGTTCCCGGGGCAGTGGACTTCTCCAAGGGTGTGACCTACAACCTGACCAACGTGAAGGGCTGGTCATCGGTCGCTCTGCGGGATGAGATGGCGAAAAAGACCGGCCTTCCAACAGTGATCGACAACGACGCCAACTGCATGGCTTATGCCGAGTACAAGTATGGCGCCGGGCAAGGCTATCGAAATGTGATTTGCATGACCCTCGGCACCGGAGTCGGAGGAGGTTTGATCCTCAGCGGAGAGCTCTATCGCGGCAGCAACTACGCCGCGGGAGAAATTGGCCAGATGAGTATCGCTTATGACGGAGTCGACGGCCCCTACGGAAACTCCGGAGCTTTGGAACGCTATATCGGAAACCGGCAGATCGAAGAAATGGCTGCTGGGATGTATCGTGAAAAGGGAGTTGAGCTCCCTGCGGATCATACGCCTGAAGGCCTTGCAGATCTGGCACAGGCCGGCGACCCCATCGCCACAGAAGCCTGGTCAAAGATCGCACGCTACCTGAGTTCCAATCTCTCCAGTACCATTTTCCTACTGAACCCGGATGCGATCGTGATTGGCGGCGGCATATCTCACGCCGGTGATCTTCTCTTCAATCCTCTGAAGCGATATCTCAAGGATTCGCTCACCGAAGAATGCGTCAAACACTTAAGCATCGTTCCAGCTCGTTTTGGAAACACCGCTGGTATTCTCGGGTGCTCGGCTCTCGCTGCGGAGTTGCTTTAGCACCACAGGAAGCAAATACTGGTATACGATTCGCACTCGCTGCTCGTCTCAAAGGCAGCACCTCGCGAACCGCGAATTCGAATTCATGAAGATTTCTCTCTGCATCATCACTCGGAATGAAGAAGAGAATCTCCGACGATGTTTGACGAGTGCCGCCGAGCTGGTGGATCAGATAGTGGTTCTTGACTCTGGAAGCACCGACGACACTGAAGCCGTGGCGAAGGAGTTCGGAGCGCTCTGGAAAACCCGGGAATGGTCAGGCTTTGTGGATCAGAAAAATGCGGTTCTGGATTTGGCAGAGAATGAATGGGTCCTCAGTTTGGATGGAGACGAAGCCCTTTCTTCGACTCTTGCTGAAGAGTTGCTCTCTTTAAAGAAATTGAGCCCGGAACCGGAGTCCTCGGGATTTTGCATGCCGCGCTGTGTTTGCTACGAAGGCAGATGGATTCGGCACGGCGACTGGTATCCGGACCGCCTCGTGAGATTTTTTCGAAAATCGAAAGCACACTTTGCCGGCGGGAAGGTTCACGAAAGACTGGAAATTGAGGGACCAATCCTATCTTTGAAGGGAGATATCGAACACTATTCATTCCGCAGCATCAAAGACCACGAGGAGAGAGGTGAACACTACGCTCAACTATGGGCTGAATCTGCCAAAGAGAACGGACGCTCGGCAAGCTTGCTCGATCCTTACACTCACGCCGCGGCACGCTGGCTGCGGAGCTACATTTTTCGAGGAGGATTTCTGGATGGCCAGATTGGATGGACGATTGCCAGAATTAGCACTCGAGAGGTTTTTGCCAAATATCGACTTCTGCAAAAACTGAACCAATCCACTTAATCGATCCCTGCCCTAAGTGCTGGGAATGTTTCAGTTCGTATCAAAAAAGATGGTGCGCGATGTAGGATTTGAACCTACGACCCCCACCGTGTCAAGGTGATGCTCTACCCCTGAGCTAATCGCGCGAAAAGCCCTCCTGAGAAGGGCGCGAATTTAAACATATCGGAAAAAATTCGCAACTGGAATATTTCTACGGAGCGTGAACCTTGGCGAGTGCCCGATCATCAGTTCATAGATTCCCGCTTTCGCTCCGAGGTGACAGGTAGCGAGATCCGATGTGTTCGAGCAGCCCCCAAAGGCCAGGCAATTGGCACCATTTTGATGCTCCACGGCCTTGGAGACCATATGGGTCGATATGACTGGGCGCGCCAAATGCTAACAGACCTTGGATACGAAGTATGCGGATTCGACTGGCCTGGAAACGGCCTCTCCGAAGGCGTCAGAGGAGATCTCCCTCTTCCCAACGAAGCCGGTAAGCTAATCGAGGAAGTCCTTGGAAAACTCGACATATCGCCGTGCGGGATTTTGGCCCATTCGACCGGTGCTTTTCTCTCGATTCCATTATTAGCCAATAAGCCGGAATGTTTTGGAGATTTGGAATGGCTCTGGTTGAGCTCGCCACTTTTGAAGCCCTCCCATGGACAAGGCGCTCTAAAAATCGCTATTGCCAAGGGTTTGTCACGACTCTTTCCAAAATTGACCCTGAGTACCGGAGTGAAATCCTCAGTTTGTTATCATCGTGCGCCGGACCAAGAGAGAACCAAGCCAGAAGGCGTTCACAGCCGAATTGCAGTCAGGTTTGGAGCCAGCCTGATCAAAGCAGAACCGAAACTGAATCAGGCCATCGAAAATCTCCCTCCCAATTTGTCGTATCTAATCACTCAAGGGGCTTCGGATAGCGTGTGCCCTCCCGGATACGCCACGGATGCGTTCCAACGGATTCCTTCCTCTGAGAAAACGCTGATTTTTATCAACGGAGCCCTCCACGAACCATTTTTTGAACGCCCTGGGCTCCGCTTTTTCAATCCGACCCGCTCCTGGTTGAAAATCCAGGCGCAAAAGAGAATTGAGACAACAGATTGACAAGCGGCATTCCGTTTCTACAATCACAGAATGTCCTCAAATCAATTTTCGATTATTGTTAGTATTGCGGGCCAGGCACCAGCCCGGCACGACTTGAGGGGCGAGGTCGTAACTCTGGGTCGCGGACCCGACAGTGATATTCAGGTTTTAGTTTCCGAAGTTTCCGTCAAACATGCTGAATTCCGTGTCTCAGCAGAAGGCACCAAAATCGCCGATGTTGGATCTACCAACGGCACTGCTGTCAACGGAACACGGATCGCCAGCGTGCCTATCAGCCTGTCGCCCAATGACAAATTAACACTCGGGAACACCATCCCTGTTTATTTCGTTCCAACTGCGGTCCTGGATTCAACTCCCATAAACGAGGTCATTAATTCAATCGATTCAGCCGTCCCTGAAACCGCTCCCGTAGCGGCAATAGCTGCTGCTGCTCCCGCTCCAGTCAGGCCAGTCGCGAGTTCACCTGTTGCCCCTGCAGCTCCTGCAGGGGGAGCGGCCCCTCCGAGCCAGGGCCCTTCAACGATCAGGCTTGATAAAGTTCGGCCGAATGACATGCCGGTACGACCTGGCGCTCCGGCTCCCCAGCCAGGAGCCCCTGCACCGGCCCGGCCAGTCACCCCTCTTTCTATCCCTTTGCCTGCCAGAAAAGCCCCTCCTGGTTCCTAACGGGTGACCGGCAAGGAACACACAGCTCTCAACTCCGATCCGGCAATCCAGCATCGCCGGACCGCAGGATCACCGCAGTGCTCCTGCTAGTGAGTCAGAGCGTAGAACACGATGTTGATTCCGAGGGGATAGGCATACTTTTCTGAAAAATTCTCGAAATACCAGGGATCAGTCCCCTCCTCTTCCCAACCGTCGCCAAGATCGGTATTAAAGCAGATGATCATACACATCCGTCCTTCGTCATCGTAGACAGCACGATAGTGCGGGGTTTCTGAACCCGGTTTGTTCCACTCGTAGGTGATCCCCTGCTCTCTCCCCATCATGGCCATCCCAACAGCGGGAATCTGTGGTTTGATCTCAAGATCAAACACGAGGTGAAAGATGGGATGATCCAGTTCCAGCTCTATCGGCTCCCGATCCGGGAAAATTTGCTTGAGTGCTCGATAGAAATTTTTCCACTCATAGGCCCCCCAGAAGTCATCCACCATGATGAATCCTCCGTTGAGCATGTATTCCCGCAAGGTGGTTGATTCCTCATCCGTCAGCCAAATATCCCCCGGCTCAATCATGTAGACGAACGGGTAATGCCGCAGTTGCTCGGCATCGATATCGACGATGGCTCCCTTCGGATTCACTTCGAGCGAGGTCAACTGCTGGAGTCGATAGGAAAAATTCAGCTCACTGTCGGGATAATCGATCATCCACTTGGCCCTTTGCCCCATCCAGGTTCCAGAGTTGTATCGGAGTCGAGCGAAGGTAAAGACGTCGTTGGGCAGGTCTTGATTCACCTCCCAATCGGGGAAATCATAGAAACTACCACCACGCCAGTCCCTGGGATCTTCCGGCATCTGACCATCCTGAATCCCAAAATAAGTCGGAGAATGGGCCCCTGAACGGTCCTGAGCCAATCCAAGTAGTGCCATTGCACAAAGCGTAATTGACCCACAAATCGTCCGAAAAGATCTCCACATACCTTGTATTTTGGGGCCAATCGGCTGTTCGAGCAACGAAAACCGAGTCTTTAACCCGCCGGAAACCTTTTTTAGAATAATTCTTGATCTCAATAACCCTTGAGCTATTTGTGGACGTATTCCTTAGTGGAGAGATGGCAGAAAAAGCAGCAGAACCGGCCCAGGCAGAGATGCCCGATGGCATGAGAATGACCAAACAACGCCGTTTGGTCTTCGAGGTCGTGCAGGACATGGAGCCAGAGCACCCCACTGCCTCGGCAGTATACGACCGATCCAGGCGCCTGATGCCCTCCATTTCATTGGCTACGGTCTACAATTGCCTGGAAGTATTGACCGATGCAGGAGCAATCACCCAGGTCAATATCGACCGCGACGCCTCCCGCTTTTGCCCCAATCTGCAGCCGCATGCCCATTTTTTCTGCGCCAAGTGCGATTCCGTTTTCGATGTTGGTCTGAACGAAAAGGCCGATGCGTCGGAACCATGGAATCTGCCCGATGGATCGCGGATCGAACAAATTAACGTAGCCATGCGGGGTATCTGCCCTAATTGCCGCGAAGACTGAATTTTTATTCTAATGAGCCAATCACTCAACATTCAAAATCTCCACGCATCAGTGGATGGAAATGAAATCCTCAAAGGTCTCACTCTCGAGGTGCCCAAAGGTGAGGTCCACGCCATCATGGGGCCCAATGGGTCTGGAAAGTCGACTTTGTCCAAAGTGATCGCAGGTCACGATGACTACGAGGTTTCTGAAGGCACCGTCTTCATGGACGACGTGAACCTACTGGAGATGGAGATTGATGCGCGGTCCCGGGAGGGTTTCTTTCTCGCTTTTCAGTATCCGCACGAAATTCCGGGTGTCAGCAATGCAAACTTCCTCCGTGCCGCCTTGCAGGCACGCCTTCCAAAAGGTGAGGAGATCGATGCTGTCGCTTTTTATAAGAACATGTATGCCAAGATGGACGCCTTGAACATGGACCGGAAATTCACTGGTCGCGCGGTCAACGACGGCTTTTCCGGCGGTGAGAAAAAGCGTAACGAGATTCTGCAAATGATGATGCTCGAGCCGACCTATGCCATCCTCGACGAAACCGATAGCGGTCTCGATATCGATGCTCTCCAAATCGTGGCGGAAGGCGTCAATCGAATGAGATCACCAGAGCGCGGCTTCCTGGTGATCACTCATTACCAGAGACTGCTCGACTACATCGTGCCGGATGTCGTCCATGTGATGGCTGATGGCCGCATCGTGAAAACGGGTGGAAAAGAGTTGGCACTGGAACTGGAAGAGAAGGGTTACGACTGGGTAACAGAAGAGTTGGTGTCGGCGTAGTCGTCGCCACTCAGGTGAAATCATATTCGGAGGAAAAATATCATGGCAAACAGCGCAACAATGGAAGCGGTCACTATTGACCAAGCTGAAGGAGATTTTTCCTATCCCGAGGAATATAAGCACGATGCCGGGACTGGCCTGAACGAGGGAACGATTGACTATATCTCGAATACTAAGGGAGAAGCTGAGTGGATCCGAGAATTCCGCAAGAAAGCCCTCAAGGTTTTCAACGACAAGCCAATGCCGACCCACTGGGCGAGCGAGGACTTGGAGAACATCATTTTTCAGGAAATTCGCTACTATCTCGCCAAAGGACTGAAGCCGACCCGCAATTGGGACGAAGTGCCGGACGACGTTAAAGAAACCTTTGAGCGCTTGGGAATCCCTGAGAAGGAACGCAAGTTTCTCGCAGGTGTCGAAGCTCAGTTTGATTCAGAGGCTGCTTACTCCAATGTGAAAGAATCACTGGAGAAAGAAGGTGTCATATTCGTGAACTCAACAGAAGGCCTTCGCGAGCACCCTGAGATCTTTAAGAAGTGGTTTGGAAAAGTTATTCCTACGGGAGACAACAAATTTTCTGCCCTCAACAGTGCGGTATTTTCCGGCGGCAGCTTCATCTATGTACCTCCGGGGGTGAAAGTATCTCATCCCCTTCAAGCCTACTTCCGGATTAACGCAGAGAACTTCGGACAGTTTGAGCGAACCCTCATCATTGTCGATGAAGGTGCCGAAGTAACCTACATGGAAGGATGCACCGCCCCAAAATTCGAAACGACGACGCTTCACAGCGCAGTGGTCGAACTGGTGGCAATGAAAGATGCCAAGATCCAATACATCACCGTTCAAAACTGGTCGAACAACGTTTTTAACTTGGTGACCAAGCGCGGACTCGCACACGAGAATGCCGAGATTCGTTGGATCGACTGCAACATCGGATCGCGACTCACCATGAAGTATCCAGGTGTGATCATGAAAGGCCGAAAGGCTCGAGGCGAAGTGATCTCCATCGCCTTAGCTAACGACGGCCAACACCAGGATACTGGCGCGAAAATGATTCACGCTGCTGACGAAACCACTTCTAACATTGTGGCAAAATCAATTTCGGTCGGCAAAGGCCGATCGACCTACCGCGGTCAAGTTCACATCCCTAAGCACCTCAAAGGCTGCAAGAACAACACTGAGTGTGATGCGCTTTTGATTAATTCGGACAGCCGCACGGAAACCTACCCTGCTATCACCGTCCGCGGGAACCAGCACTCCACTCAGCACGAGGCGAGTGTTAGTCAGATCAACGAAGACCAGATCTTCTACATGAAGCAACGCGGCCTCACAGAAGCCGCCGCTATGAGCCTGAGCGTGAACGGTTTTGTGAACGACCTGGTCCGGGAATTCCCCATGGAATACAGCGTTGAACTGAAGCGTCTCATCGACATGGAGATGGAAGACAGCGTTGGCTGATCGCCCGTCGGTCACAATTGAATTTTACTGATGTCTACTACCCTCATGCCCACCCAAAGTTCGACGGCACTGGAGCCAGCGGATCCCTGGTTTGCCGCCCCACCTGTTTTTGATACCGAACTGGAATTTCCCGATTGGTATCAGGCTCTGCAGCAAAAATCATGGGAGAGCTACAAGGCTATTCCCGAGCCAGCTCGCAAACACCAAGATTGGCGATTCGCGGATCTCAAAAAAGTCCGATTCTCCGAACTTCAGGCAGCGAATCCGATCGACGATACGGAAGCGCTGGTCCAACGCGCCAAAGAGGAGCGCACTGAGCACTTCGCGGCCCACTTTGTTTTTGCCAACAACCGTCTCATTCATTCGGAAATCAATGAACTGCCGGAAGGCGCCATCTGCCTTCCTATCAATCAAGCAATCGTTGAGCATGGCGACCTGGTGAAGGAACACTTCATGAAAGAGGAAGGCTCCCTCGGCGGTGCTAAATTTTCCGCCCTGCATGGCGCTGCGACCTTGAGTGGACTTTTTGTCTATTTCCCGAAGAACGCCATCTGCGACCAGCCTATTCTTGTCCACCATTTTGCCTCCGGTGATTTTAACTGCATCTTCCCACACACCCTCGTAGTAGCGGAAGACAATGCATCTGTGTCAGTGGTCGACACCTTCGAATCGGAGAGAGACAACGAGCAGAGCTTTGTTTTTGGCAATGTCGATCTCGTCGCCAACAATGGGGCCAACGTCCAGTACGTCGCTCTGCAAGACGAGAGTGATCACGGCCCGAAACACGTTCAACTCAACAGCTCTCGAGTGGGACGCGATGCGAAAATTAAAGCAGCATTTGTGAACCTTGGAGCGACCTGGCTGCGTCAGGAATCTATCTCCCGCATGATGGAACAAGGTTCCGACATTCAGATTTTCAGCGCCAACCTCGCCAACGGAATTCAGGAATACGACCAGAGGACCTTGCAGTCCCACGAGGCGCAGCACACCACAAGTAACCTTCTTTTTAAGAACGCTCTCTACGATCAATCCCGCACCATTTTTGCCGGACTCATCGATGTGAAACCAGGATCACATCACACGGATTCTTATCAGACTTGTCGCAATCTCCTTGGAAGCGACCAAGCCGAAGCCAATGCACTGCCTGGTCTCGAAATCGATGCCGACCAGGTGAAATGCTCTCACGGATCCACCTCCGGTCAGATCAGTGATGAAGAGATTTTCTATCTGCAAGCCCGCGGTATTCCCGCGGAATCAGCTCGCCAGATTATCAGCCTCGGATTCCTCAATGAGTCTATCTCCAAACTCGCCGGGGAAGAAGTTCGCGACTATCTCTTCGAGCGAGTGGCTCGGAAATTTAAGTCTTTGCTGAGCGCTTAGAACAATCGAATCCGATTGTTCTAAGCGCCCATTAGTTCCTTCGCCTTAGCGATCACAGCATCGGCTTGATCGCCTGCGTTTTGCGCCGCGCCGCGAGCCATCTCCGGCTTGCCACCTCCTTTGCCGCCAGCAACTGCCAGCGACTCTCGAACGATGTCTCCGGCTCTAACCTTGTCGGTAAATTCCGTGGAAACCACGGCCCCAAAATGGAGCGTGCCATCATCGAGCACGCCAAGGGCAACCGCTCCACTGAACTGCCGCGCTTTAACCACATTCATGGCTTCCTGGAGAAGAGCGGGAGAATCTCCCGGCAACATACCGACGTAGGTCGAACCACCGAGACTGGCGAGCGTTTCGTCATACCACTCCGATGCGATCGCCGCGGCGGCACCGGCTGACGCCTTCTTCACCGCTTTATCTGCTTGAATCGCAGCTGCTTTGACGGCATCTCGCTGCTTCTCAAATTGTTTCAGGAGGCTGTTGCCGACGGCTAGGTCGCCTCCGGCGAGTGCTTTCTCAATCTGTTTTGCAAAATTTTCCTCCGAATCGGCTTTGACCAAATCATTGCCCATCGCTTTTAATTTTTGGTTAGCCGCTTCCAGCTTCGCCATCGCTTCGTCGAGCTCAGCGGTGACAGCAGCAGTCTGATTAGCCATCAACTCGCCAGCGGCGTTGCCACAGACGGCTTCCACCCGGCGAATACCGGCGGCGACTGCTCCTTCGCTTTTCACTTTGAAGAATCCAATCGCCTGCGTCGATGGGACATGGGTTCCGCCGCACAACTCCATGGAGTAACCATCGAAGGCTCCTTCCTTTCCGCCGATTTGCACCACGCGAACTTTGTCCCCGTACTTGTCTCCGAAAAACTGCATGATGTCCGGGTGATCCTTGATTTCCCCATGCGGCACTTCCGATATCGAAACAGGATCGTTAGAGGAAATACAACTATTGACCTCGGCTTCGATACGACTGATCTGGTCGGCATCCAGGGCTTTCGAATTGAAGTCAAAACGAAGGCGATCCGGCGCCACGAGCGAGCCCTGCTGAGTCGCGTCTGGATTCACGATTTGATGTAAGGCCCAGTGAAAAAGATGAGTCGCGGTGTGGTGTTTTTCAATCTCGCGGCGGCGTGAAGTATCGAGTTTCAATGTAACGATGGATGCCTCTTCTGGTTTCTTAGCTACCTGAAGAACCGTGGCCTCCCCTACCCCGCTCACGGAAAGAACAGGGATGACCTCATCACCCGAAATCATTTCACCCAAGTCGCCAAGCTGCCCGCCTTTTTCGATATAGAACGGGCTCTTATCAACAATCGCGAAAATGCCCGCTTCATTCTCAAGCCACTCCAATACCGCGGCTTCTGTTTCGTCCTGATCAAAACCAACGAATTCGGTTACTGCGTCTGTCTCGATGGCAACCGCTTCGACCACTTGGGTCTTTTGGCCGACTGACCCCGTGTTCTTGTGAGCTTCAACGAGTTGCTCCACTTCATCCTGATCCGTTTTGAGAGAGCGCTCATCAAGCAGGAGCTGCGTCAGGTCCGTAGGGAACCCATAGGTTTCCCAGAGTTTCACCACGGTATCGGCCGGAAAGTTTTCGTTCCCGGATACTTTTGCGGCGGCGTCATCAAAGAGTTTGAGACCTCGGTCGAGAGTGCGATTGAACTGCTCTTCTTCGGCGAGAAGTGTCGCTTCGATCTTTTCCTGACGGCTAGCCAACTCAGGAAACACATCGCCCATTTCTGCAACGAGAACAGACACTAAGCGATGAAGAAAAGGATTTCCTGCATCAAATCCTAACACCCGTCCAAATCGAACGGCACGGCGCAGGATATTTCGAATAACATAGTTACGACCAGCATTTCCGGGGTCAATGCCATCGGCAATCGCAAAGCTTACCGTTCGGATATGATCTCCAATCACACGAAAGGCGACGTCGATTTGCTCCTGTTCGGAAAGACCATGGCGTTTGCCTCCTTCCGGAACAGTGGAGGTGTATTGTTTACCAGTCTGTTCAGACAGCACCGTGAAAATGGGCGAAAAGACATCCGTGTCATAGTTCGATGCCAAGGTTGAGAAATCAGTCAGGCCTTTGGTGCACTGGATGATGGAAGCAACCCGCTCGAATCCCATTCCCGTATCCACGTGACAAGCTGGAAGTGGACGGAAGCTACCGTCTTCGTTGGCGTTGAACTGAATGAAAACGAGGTTCCAGATTTCAATGCAACGAGAGTCATCCGCATTGACGAGGCTTCCTTTGGTGTCGCCGTTCGGTGTGAGGTCGATGTGGAGCTCTGAACAAGGACCGCATGGACCTGTCTCCCCCATCATCCAGAAGTTGTCCTTCTTATTGCCATTGACGATGTGGACCTTGGGATCGAGTCCGGCTTTTTCAAAAATGGCCGCCCATAAATCATAAGCCTCTTGATCAAATTCGGCTGGGTCCCCTTCCGCCGGAGCATAAACAGTCGCGTAGAGACGCTCGGGAGGAAGCTTCCAGCGTTCGGTGAGAAGTTCCCAGCCCCAGGTGATCGCCTCCTTTTTGAAATAGTTTCCGAAGCTCCAATTGCCCAGCATCTCGAAGAGCGTGTGGTGGTAGGTGTCGTAACCGACGTCGTCGAGATCGTTGTGCTTTCCTCCGGCCCGAATGCACTTCTGAGTGTCCGCTGCCCGTGGCGGATTGTATGGGGCAGCCTCTGTTCCCAGGAAATACGGAATAAACTGATTCATCCCCGCATTAGTGAACAAGAGGTTCGGGGATGTCGGCATCAAGCTGGCAGAGGGCACAATGGTGTGCTCTTTTTCTGCGAAAAAATCGAGAAAGGACTGCCGGATTTCACGTGAGGTCATAGCGCGAGGACACTAACGCGCGATCAGCAGGAAGCAAGAGGCCAGCGCCCCCCTTGTTCCGCCTTTCCTTACCCCGAAAAGCTAGCGATTCGGCCTCTTTTCGAGGTCAAAGCTTTGACTCGATCAGAGCCTCCATCTTCACAATGTCTGCAGCAAAAGCACGGATACCCTGGGCAGTCTTTTCGGTGGCCATGGCATCTTCGTTGAGCAGGAAGCGGAAAGTCTTTTCATCGAGATCGAGCTTTTCGATATCCGACTGCGCAGCAGTTTCCGGATCGAGTTTTCGTTCGACTGTTCCCTCCGTATTCTGAAGTTGTTCGAGTAAGTCAGGTCCAATCGTCAGCAGATCGCATCCCGCCAACTCGATGATCTGCCCCGTATTTCGAAAACTGGCGCCCATCACTTCGGTTTCGAATCCGAACTTGCGATAGTACCCATAGATCTGCTGCACGGACAGAACGCCGGGGTCCTCATCACCCGTGTATTCCAGCCCGGTATCTTTCTTGAACCAATCGTAGATTCGACCAACAAAAGGGGAAATCAGCTGAATCCCTCCCTCCGCGCAAGCAACGGCCTGGGCGAGAGAGAACATAAGTGTCAGGTTGCAGTTGATGCCTTCATCCTGAAGTTTTGCGGCGGCTTCGATTCCTTCCCAAGTGGAGGCGATCTTGATCAAAATGCGCTCCCGCGCGATCCCCTCGTCCTCATAGAGCTGAATCAAATGCCGCGCTTTTTCAATGGTGGCCTGCTCATCGAAAGAGAGGCGGGCGTCAACTTCAGTGGAGACCCGGCCGGGAACAATATTGAGGATCTCTTTTCCGAAATTGATTAGAACCTTGTCGATGATAGCCGCGGTCAGGTCGGAACCGGCCAAGGAAGAGCCCTTAAGGTCTGTTACGGCTTGGTCAACCAATGGAGCGTACTGCTCCTGCTGAGCCGCTTTGAGAATCAACGAAGGATTGGTAGTCGCGTCCTGAGGCTGATACTCCCGCATCGTTTCAAAGTCGCCGGTATCAGCCACCACCACGGTGAACTGCTTGAGTTGTTCGAGTTGATTCGCCATGTCCTATCGTCATTTCGGATCGGTCCGGTGTCCAGAGTTTTGGTGCAAAGTTTCGGGCCGATTTCTTCATCTCATCGGCAACCGTTTTTCACTATTGATTGAACGATACTGAATGCGTTTTGTTTATTTAATCTAACTTAAACAACTCTTGTAATGCTCTTAGCAGTATAATGTTAGGTCGTTTTTCAAAATCTCAACGAACTGCAAAAACTCACTGGAAATGACTTGGAATCCCCTTAGCCTAATGCCTATGGCAGCACCGGTTTTTGAAATGGAGAATGTGACCGTCACACGGGGCGGACGGAAGATCCTCAATGACATCTCTTTGCAGGTAGAGCGCGACCAGCACTGGGTCATCGTCGGGGGCAACGGCTCCGGCAAAACCTCGATGCTCAATGTCCTCATGGGTTACCTCACCCCGACCGCTGGTGAAGTTCACATGCGTGGCCGGGAAGATGCGGTTAATTCAAAATCACAGAGCTGGGATGACTGGCGCAAACGGATCGGTTTTGTCAGCAGTAGTATCTCCGAATTAATCGAACCCGGCGAAACCGCCCTTGATGTCGTCATGGCAGGGCGTCACGCCATGGTAAATTACTGGCAGAAAAGCGAGGATCCCAAGGAGATCAAAGCAGCGGACCAGATTCTTGCGAAAGTGGATTGCAGCTACCTGCGCGATGAACCCTGGGCCCAGTTCTCTCAGGGTGAGCGACAGCGCCTCCTGATTGGTCGAGCGTTGATGGCACAGCGGATGGATGTTTTGATTCTTGATGAGCCATGTGCCGGCTTGGACCCAGTGGCACGCGAACATTTTCTCAACTTCATCCAGGAACTGACAGAGAAAGGCTCGTTCCGATCGCTATTGATGGTGACACACCACGTCGAGGAAATCATTCCCGCTATTTCTCATGCCATGGTGCTCAAAGACGGCTCTGTCATTTCAGAGGGCGAAAAGAGACGGGCTCTGAACTCACTGAGCCTCTCCCGTGCCTTTGATAGCGAACTTAGGCTTCGGTCGCGCCTCGGACGATACCGTCTCTACTACGATGATGAGTTTGTACCGGAAGGAGGGCAGATCGTATGATCTCGCGCACCGCTCTCTCTCCCGTGTGCCTCGTCGCACTCTTACTTTGTCTGCACTCACCTGCGTTTTCGGCCGACCTTCTCGAAAAGTGCCCCTGCGGACCTGATGCCTTAAAAGGACCGATCAGGCTTCTATTCATTCAAGGACACCGGGGCGCTGACTTTCGTGATTCGTGCCGGCAGCATGATCTCTGTTACGATACCCTCGGGGCCTCGAAGGAACGTTGTGACGACGAGTTCTTAGCCAATATGCTCGCTGCCTCCGAAGATTCAAAAAGGCCAAAGGCCGCCCGGAGAAAAGCCCGTTTGTTGTATTGGTTTGTCAGCAAATTGGGGCAGGGCGCTTTTGATTCAGCTCAAGAGCTTGCCCGAAACAACGTCGCCATTTCAAAATAAGGGCAAGCGAATTTTTATCGATTCGGAGCCGTCTTTAATTCATCATTTTAAATGATGATAATAAAAACACTATCGATTTAGGCTAATGTGATTTTGCGGCCAAGGTTTACTCAGCAACACGAGTGAACCCCGCCGATGAATCCTAATAGCAAATCAGTAGCCCTTTCTGGTCTCGCCCTGGGGCTGATCGGCGTCTGCTTTATTCTGTTGCTCCAAGAGTTCGTTATTTCGAAAAAGGCCTGGGAGGAAATCCCCCGCCTTTTTGCCGGTCTGGCAATTCCTGTTCCTCTTGCCATTTTTTTGGCTTTCTGCCTCGCGCAACGAGAGGGCCCAAAACGGGAGGATCCGGCACCATTGAAAATGGTGGCCCTCCTCGCCGCTTCATTTTTCGGAACCATGGCGATCGGCTTCATTGGCCATCTTTCGAACTCCGATATCAGCTCGTTTACGACTGGTCCAATTATCGCTGAGTCTTCGGTATTCTCCGCCTCGGTTTTGAATTTCCTCTTCTTTCGCAGCCCACCTATCGCGGCCGTCCTAAGCGGCGCCAGCACTAGCTTAACAGCCATCGTGATTTTCCTAACCTAAACATATCGACCTATGAAAAGAACCAAACTATTCAAGCTCCAGGGATGGGTTTCCATCCTGCTCATCCTTATCGCCACCCTGAACTTCGCACTTTCAGCCGAAGGCGAAGCGGAATTCCTAAAGATCGCAATTGCCCCTTTCGGTGCAATCTCCCTTCTTTTGTTTGCTTTCTTCGTCTACAACAAGAGGCGGGAAAACCTCAATGACGATGATACCTACGGAACCGGAAAAGTAATTTCCGGGATCGGAATTTTACTCGTGACGGGTCTGGTTGTTGTTCTACTCACCACCTTCCTTGGTGACGTCACCAACACACTGGATCGAATCATCTTCAGCTTTGCGATCCTGATCGCGAGTGTCTTTTTCGTCTTCGAAAAACTACGCGATTTTCGCTCGATGGCCTTACTCACCGGAGTAGGTGAAGGCATCACCGTCCTAATGATTTTCTTTCGGTAAAGGAATTCGAAAATCACTGCAAAGGTCTCAAACGGGGTTGGTCGACAGACTCCAACCCCAGCAGCAGGATCAGCGCATGCCAGCGGACCCTTTCGATAAAGTCCATCTTCAGGTCGGAAAACTCATTCTCATTGAGAACTTCAGCAGCTGAGTCAGAGGGATTGGCGTGGGCCCAAATCCCAATTTGAAACATCGCCTGCATCACAAGGAACTCATTGGCCTGAGATTTCGAAAGCTGCGGAAGAGCCGTCATGAGCGGATCAATCAGGCCGATAAAACAATCCCTTAGATCAGCCCTGTATCGCTTGATCGAAACAGGGGGCAAATTCCGTTCCAGAACGGAGGCAAAAGATGCCAGCAGACAGCAGTATCGCTTTCGCGATTCCAAGGTGTCGGCCATCGCTTGTGCCACCACCGAGACGTTTCCTTTATCCGTTATTTCCCGAAGGGCCTGAGCCAGTTCACGAGCCCATTCTCCCATCTCGGACATCAGGATCTCCATCAGGACAACTTCACGGCTCTCGAAATAGCGATATATGTTGGCCTTCGAGAGGTTTGCTGTTCTGGCAATCGCGCTCAATCCTGCCTCTTCAACTCCTCCTTGATCGAGAAGATGCCGGGCCGCCGTCAATATAGATTCGCGCCGCGCTTCTATCTGTTCAGGTTTTCTCGCCCTTTCCCAGTCCGACGTATTTGACCCGACATCACTCATTCAATCCTAGTGAAACCAGTTTAGCAGAGAATTTCAGTGAATCCACTAATAAGAGACCAATGTTTTCTTATTTTAGTGACTATCGTTTCTTTAAATAAGAAAACACCGGTTTTTTAAATAAGATCATTATCATGAATTAGTCGAAAGCCCTGATAGAGTAGCTATTTCAGCCTGCATTCAGCCAATTGGATGTCCAAACTCTTTCCAGTCTTTTCGAGCCGATTTGTCGTATTTTCGATTGTCGCGAACGCGTTTTTCCAGTCTCTTTCGAAGCTGGGCTTTCGAGTTATCCCCTTTCTTGCTACCTGCCGTCTTCACAACCGTCGCCGTGATCAACTTGACGAGATTCTTGGCATCATCGAGCGAGATGAATTCTTCCGATATCCCCTTCTTAGGCGGGCAGTTGTGGTAATTGCCTAAAATGACCGAGATCCCTGCCGCAGGGATATGATAGAGATTAAGTGCCGTCGCTTCGCAGGCCCCCCCGTCGAGGAGAGCTCGCTGGTGAGGGATTTTGCCCTCAGTGGCAGCATCAACTAGCTCTGCTGTGACACCGTCGTCAAAAACACTGATCCGATCTCCGACTCTGATCGCAGGTCCCTTCCCTTGTTCCGCCCCGCCCCTGGCTGCACTGGTTTCGAGTGACACGAAACAAACTCCATCGGGAAGCGGCCATTCTTTGGCCATTTCTACCGCCCCGACGAATCCCACTTCCTCCGCCCGGGTGAATAGTCCGTATACGGTGGCATCAACTTCATTGGCCTCCAGCTCCATGAACATCGCCAAAATCGCAGCACATCCAACTAGGTCGTCACAAACACGGGAACGGATCACGCCGTCTTTTAGCTCAAACGGCTTCAATTTCCACATCCCAAAATTGCCAAACCATTCAACCGGATGGGTATCAAGACGATTTTTCGGTACGCCTCCGAGGAATTCAGCCCGCCCCTCAAATCGCACCCACCCCGGGTGATCCATGTGCGCGGCATAGGCCAGCGAAGGCTTTTTGCGCCCCTTCCGATAACAGGCGATGAGATTTCCAAATTTGTCCTCTTCAATGCTGACGTGCGGCATTTTCTCTATCAGATCCCTGACTAGAGACGCAACATGGTATTCATGATACGGCGCAGTTGGCGCGGAAAGCACTTTGCGGAAAAGGGAAACGAAACGTTGATGGTTCATAACAAAACTAGGAACAGAAAATCACTGACTGGCAATTGCCTTAAAAGCTGGCTTATTCCCCTGCAATGTCCATCTGGAAGAAGATTCGCTATAAGATCGAGTGGCTGGGGCTGCAATGGCTGTATTTCTCCATCCCACTGCTACCCCGGTGCTGTGCCCATGGTCTCAGCCTATTACTGGGCAGCCTCGCATATCTTGTCGACAAACGAGGACGCAATACCGCCCTGGAAAACCTGACCTTGGTTTTCGGCGACGAAAAAAGTGAAGACGAAATTCGCCAGGTTGCTCGCGACTCATACAAGAGTTTTGCTCTGACCATAGTGGATCAATTCTGGAGCAATCGCCTCAACGACAAAAACCTGGATCAATACTGCGAGATCCAGCTTGAAGATCCCAATGCCCTCGAACAGGCCAAAGAATCCGGGGCAATTTGGGTCGGCCCACATTACAGCAACTTTGAATGGATTTCCCTGGCCATGGGCTTCAAAGGCTACCAATTCACCATCGTGGCGCAGGATTTCAAAAATCCAAGTCTAACAGAAGTCTATAAGAAGAACCGTGAAATATCTGGTCATGCAGTCATCGCCCAGAGAGGAGCGCTGAGAAAATTGCTCAAAAATCTGAAAAACCAAGGACACGTCGCCTTCCTGACCGACTTAACCATTCGACCTTCAAAGCCCGCTACCATCATCGAGTGTTTTGGCAGAAAAACTTGTGTCACTGCTATCCACGCAGAGCTGATGAAACGCACTGGACTGCCTGTGATTCCGGGGATTTGCATTCCAAAACCAGGCGGAACCTACGAATTTCGCGGATTCAAAGCGTTGAAGTTTGGACCGGATGACACCAATCAAACGATCGCGCAGGCTTGCTGGGATGTATTCGAGCCAATCATTAAGGAGAATCCTGCACCTTGGTTGTGGATGTACAAACACTGGAGATATTTGCCCGAAGGCGAAGAAGATCGTTATCCGTCCTACGCACGGCGAAACGAAAAATTCGACGAAGTTTGTGAGAGGGAAGGGGAATAATTTTTTTGCACTCCGGGACTCAAAAAACCGCTCTCAATCGCCAATTCAGTAACCAAATCTATCTGGTTTTCGATCATTGAAACGCAGTCATGCCGCGGTTAGGGTGTGGCGCTTACCTTCACTTATGAACATTATCATTGTCGGCGCCGGCGAGATCGGCACCCACATTGCGCGCAGTCTCGCTGCTGAGAATCACGCCATTGTGGTTATTGAAGCAGACGAAGAAGTAGCACAATACCTGAACAGTCAGATCGACGCCCGTGTCATGGTCGCCGACGGCACGGCCATCAGTTCGCTAATTGAAGCAGGCATTTCAGATTGCGACCTGTTCCTCTCACTCACCAGCGACAACAATAACAATATTGTCTCTGCTTCAGTCGCAAAACGGCTCGGCGCGAAGAAGTCGATCGCACGGGTTCATCCCGGCGTTCAACGCGACAGCCTTTTCCTCGATTTCGGAGAACACTTTGGAGTGGATTACTTGTTCAGTTCCGAACGCCTGGCTGCGGTCGAGTTAGCCAAGTACGTCAGAAATCCGGAATCAGCCATGGTTGAAGAGATCGCTCAAGGCTATGTCGAAATTCAGCAGGTCTACGTGTCAGAAAAAAGCAAATTTTCTAACAAACCACTCAGTGCTATTGATTTCCCGGTTCGAGTCAGAGTAGGCGCTATCACCCGGGGTAAAGAAACCATAGTTCCCTCTGCCGATGAATTTCTAATGCCGGGAGACCTGGTTACTCTTTGCGGTGAACCTTCGAAACTTCATGAAACCATCATGCGGATGCAGAACCGATCCGTAAAAGACGAGAAAAGCAATATCGTCATTTTTGGAGGCGGAGAATATGGCTTCTCTCTGGCACAGTCACTGGAAAGTTGGAATTGCCGCATCCGAATTTTCGAAGTAGACGCCGAACGTTGCGAAGAGCTCAGCGACCTGCTTACGAATGTCACGATTCTCAATGCCGACGCCACCTCGATTGCCGAGATGAAGGAAGAATTGATCGGAGAGGCCGATTTCTTCATCGCAGTCACTGACGTAGACGAGGACAACGTCATGACCTGCCTTCAGGCTCACAGCCTCGGCACCAAGTACTGCCTGCCATTGATCCACCGCGCCGACTACGCCGATGCCATGACTGGCTTCGGTGAAAAACTTGGCATCCTCGCAGCCGTCAGCCCGAGAGAGGCCACTCGTAAGGACTTGTCGCGCTTCATCACATCCGACCGCTTCCATTTAATCCACAAACTCGAAGGGGTGGAGCTCATTGAATCATCGGTTAGCGAAAACTCATCCATTGTCGATAAGATGGTCAAAGAGATACAGTGGCCGGAAGATTGCGTTCTCGTTGCCCATCTCCATGGCTCGCGCAGCGAAGTTCCCGCCGCCGAAGACATCATCGCAAAAGAAGACAGTCTCTACGCCTTGGTCAAACCCAAGGCCAAGCGGGCCTTCCTTAAGCTTGTCGCTCCCTGATGAACGCACGCATCATCGCCAAGACAATGGGCGTCCTCGCCATTCTGATCGGACTGACCATGGCAGCCTGCTGGCTCTTTGCCTGGCTCCAAATCCGAACCGGGGAAGCCGCGGAGCTCAACCAAAGCGCTTCCGATGCACTCGGCATATCCACCGGAATTACGATCGGCATCGGGCTCCTTCTCTATCTATCCGGTGTCGGCTGTGCCCACGAACTACTGCGCCGCGAAGCCATGGTGATTGTTGGCCTGAGCTGGATCGAGGTGAGTTTGCTAGGAGCACTGCCCTATTGGTTTTGCGAACCTGGATTAGGCGCATTCGACGCCATCTTCGAGTCAGTCTCAGGATTCACTACCACTGGCTCAACCATCATCACTGATCTCGAGCAGTTTCCTGAGGCCATCCTCCTCTGGCGATCCGTCACTCAGTGGCTCGGCGGAATTGGTATTCTGGTCGTATTCGTTGCGGTGCTTTCCTTTCTTGGGGTCGGCAGCCGCTCCATCATGCAGCAGGAATCGAGTCTTAATATTTCTGACGCTGGCGCCTCAAGGATTCGGGATGTCGCCTTCACCCTTTTAAAGGTTTACCTCACCTTAACCTTCGTTTGTCTCGGAGGGCTCATTGCATTGGGAATGCCAATTTTCGAATCTGTCTGTCACGCCATGTGCACCATTGCCACGGGTGGATTCAGTCCCAAAAACGAAAGCATCGGTCACTATCAGGACCTCTGGATCGAGCTTTGGATCACTGCGTTTATGTTCCTGTCATCGGTCGGATTCATGCTCTACGTGTTCTTCATCAATCGCCGATGGGAACGGCTCAAGTCCGAAGAAGAGGCACGCTACTACCTTATCCTGATCATCGCTGCGGTATTGGCTATCGCTTTGGATCTGCACTTTGCGGCGACTCACTACGATTACTCAAAATCGCTGCGCGATGGATTCTTCAACGTTGTTTCGATTGGCTCCACGACCGGTTTCTGCGTATCCGATTACGATCAGTGGCCACTCTTCTCCAAGATACTTCTCATGGTAATGATGTTAGTAGGCGGCTGTGCTGGCTCCACTGCCGGCGGCATCAAGATGAGCCGAATCATCCTTTTTGCCAAAATCGCCAATCGCGAAATGATCCGGTCCTTTCGTCCCAATCAAGTCTTCCGAATCAAGCTCAACGGGATGGCTCCTGATGAGAAAGTGTTTGTAACCACTTCGTTCTTTATTGCCCTTGGATTCGTGGTATCCGGCATCGCAGGTATCGTCGTATCACTGTTCGAACCGGACTTAAATATGATCTCAACAATCGGCTGCGTCTTCGCCACATTGTTTAACATTGGTCCTGGATTTGACGCGGTCGGCCCCACTCAAAACTTCGCCTTTCTATCTTCGGCAACCAAAGTGGTATTGAGCTTCCTTATGATTCTGGGTCGATTGGAGTTCTTCGCACTTCTGGTTCTTTTCGTGCCCTCCCTTTGGAAAAGATACTGAGATCGCATTCACTCGGCTCTATGTTTTCTCTCGATACGCTTCTGACCGAAACTGATCTTGTCCGATTCGATAAGAAAACCTGCGAAGGATTGGAGAAATTGGGTCTCCGAGCGGTCGGCGATGTCCTTTCTCACTATCCTCGCCGCTACGAAGATCGGACCAGCTTCGACACCTTTCCGGAAAATCCGACCCCTCAACCAGTCTGCCTGAATGTTGAGGTGATTGATTGCCAAAGTCGCTTTGGCCGGGGGAAAGCCCGCCGATTTTTCGAGGCCACTGTCGAACCCGCCACCGGCTCCGATATTCTCGGAAATCGAATCGTACTGCGCTGGTTCAATCTAGCCTACATACAGAAAATTATCACCGTAGGACATCAGCTCGTCATCTTTGGTCAGCCGAAAATGAGCGGGAAAAAACTTGTCATCGACCATCCTGATTTTGAGATCATTGATGACGACATATCCTCTGCCGCGGCCCATATGGGCCGGATTATTCCCATCTATCCACTCGCGAGTGGGATCAACCAGAAAACAATCCGATCCCTTGCCTACGGCGTGCTGGAGACGATTGCTGATTCTGAGATTCCCGACTGGTTGCCTCAGGGATCCGATAGCTCCGGCCTCTCGCGATCAACTGCCATTCGGCAAGTGCACTACCCAGATAGCTTTGACGATTTGGGCCTTGCGAGACGATACCTTGCATTGGAAGAGTTCACTCAGCTCCAGTTAATTCTGCAGCGCCGTAGAGCAGAGCATCGAGCAGCCGGAGGGAAAGCCCACGCAGGCCCCGGTAAGATCCTTGAGCAATTCTTGTCTAAGCTCCACTTCGAACCAACCGGGGCCCAAAGGCGAACGATAGGAGAAATCCGAGAAGACATGTCGACGGAATTTCCCATGGTTCGTCTTCTGCAGGGAGATGTCGGAGCAGGAAAGACCCTGGTCGCAGCGGCAGCCATTGTCTTGGCAATCGAAGCCGGCTTCGATGCCGCCCTGATGGCCCCAACTCAAATACTAGCCGAACAACATTTTAGGAATTTTCAAACCTGGTTTGAGCCGCTTGGAATTGAAGTGAAACTGAAAACGGGAACCAAGCAGGCTGGGGGAGACATGCCTCTGTTTTCCGAAGTTGGCAACGGTCCTCACGGAATTTTGACGGTCGGCACCCACGCCCTCATTCATGACAAAAGTGCCTTCGAAAATGGACTGGGGTTAGCAGTGATTGATGAGCAACACAAATTTGGCGTCTCCCAACGCCAGGCTTTGATTGATCGCGGAGATTCTCCTGACGTGCTGGTCATGACAGCCACCCCTATTCCTCGAACGCTGGCTCTTTCATTTTACGGAGACCTTGATGTGTCCGTCTTAGACGAATTGCCCCCAGGTCGAGGAAAAATCATCACAGGGATTCGGCTGACAACACAAACAGAACAGGCGGCGAAATTTGTTCACGAGCAAATCGAATCAGGAAGGCAAGCTTACGTGGTATACCCGCTGATTGATGAATCTGATAAAATCACAGCCGGCGCCGCCACAGTTGAGTTCGAAGCGTGGCAGAAACGACTCCCCGGAGTGACGATGGTTCTTCTGCATGGTCGCATGTCAGGAGAAGAGAAAGACACAGTCATGGACAAATTTCGTAGCGGCCATGCCCAAGTGCTGATCTCCACCACAGTCATCGAAGTGGGTGTCGACGTGCCTAACGCCAACATCATGCTGATCTACAATGCTGAACGCTTCGGTCTCGCTCAGATACATCAGCTGCGCGGACGGATCGGCAGAAGCGAACACAAAAGTTTCTGTGTGCTCATGATCGACCCGGAAAATGTCGACGCCAAGGAGCGGCTCCAGGTTCTAGAACAGACTCGCGATGGATTCATTATCGCAGAAGAGGACCTCAAACTGCGAGGTCCTGGCGAAATGTTAGGCACTCAACAAAGTGGGCTACCCGACCTCAAGTTCGTCGAATTTCTCGGCGACACGAAGCTGGTAGAGCAGGCGAAGTCGATTGCAGAGAAGATGATCAAATCTTAGCTGCGCCCAAGGACCGGCCCAAACTACTGAAGAAAAACAATCAAACCTCCGCGGAAAACTCCTGCCACTCAGGGTGGCTCATGATCTCGCCCAGGATGTCGTAGGTCACTTTGGCTGGCACCTGATTCGCATTGATGCCAGTGCTGCGGTCAGAGTAGTACTCGAGCAAACCTTTAGTTTCGCTCTCGTAGGTTCGAATCCGTTTTTGGATAACGTCATCGATTCCATCGTCCATTCGGCCTTCTTTCAGGGCGCGTTTCCGAATACGGGTGATGAGCTCATCACGATTTGGGCAGGAAAGATGAAATAGTTGGATCACATTAATGTGATCTTCCAACAGTTTAGCCTGTTCAACATTTCGGGGGATACCGTCGAGAATCAAAATGTCAATGTCAGGCTTGAACATGTGCAAATTGGCGCGGGCATCGACCTGGATTTTGAAATAGCGGATGGTGAGTTCGTCAGGAACTAATTCACCTTTTCGTGAAAAGGAAATGAACTCCTGCCCAATCGGTGTCCGTGTGTCCATCGAGCGAAATGCATCGCCCATGGCGAAGTGATAGATTCGCGGTATTTCTCCAAGGATTTTCCCCTGCGTGCCTTTACCGCAGCCGGGGGCTCCAATGAAAATAAATGCCTTATACTTGTCCGGGTTCTCGCCAATCATTGAGGGTTTCTTAGGGTGAATTCGACTATCGGTTTTAGGATAAGCGCGTAATGTAGGCCCAAGTCAACCTTCTGTTATGTTTTTCAGCCCTTTCATTGCGGCCAGATACCTCAAACCAAAGCGCCTCTACCTGAGCATTATTACCGTGATCTCTGTGATCGGCGTGTCACTCGCGGTCTGGTTATTGGCCGTCGTAATCGCAGTTTTCACTGGCTACGGTGAGCGAATCAAGGAGAGTATTCTTGGCTTTGAGCCTCATCTGATCGTCGATTCTGGCGGCATAATAAGCGACTACGGCCCAGTGGTTGAAAGCCTACTGGATATGGAAGGCGTTGAATCCGTAACCCCCTATGTTCGCGGGCAGGTCATCATGGACTACAACGGGCGGAGAAGCGCTCCAGTGATTCGTGGAATCGCCCCCCCGGAAGGCAAAGAATTGGAGCGAATGCGGAACAAACTCGCAACCTCACCAAACCCCGAATTTCCAGACGATGCCTCCAAAGCGATTCCGAGAGGCGACTTTGATATCAACGACTTCTATTCCGCCGTGATTGGCGACGGGATGGCTGCGGCCCAGAATATCCAAATTGGCGACAAATTGCTTCTCTATTCACCTCAGGACATCAATTCGATCATGGAGCGTCTGGATAAGGTTTCGCAGGCAAAGACAGATGAGACACGAAATGCCGTTCTCGACGATGTCCGTGACATGACGGCTCCTCAGGAAGTGACAGTGACCGGCATCTTCGACTCCGGTCACTGGGACTTCGACAGCAATATCATCTTCGTGCACCTGGAAACAGCGCAGATCCTATACAAGTTTGATTTGGAGGAATGCCATGGCGTCGCCTTGCGGACCGACGACGCATTCAAAGCGACTGAGTATCAGGGAGTTCTTTACGACAAACTGCCTCAGGAGTTTCAGGTCACCACTTGGGGGCAGATGCACAAGATGATGTTCGATGCCGTCGCAGGAGAACGACAGATGATGTATCTGATCCTCTTCATGATCGTGATCGTCGCCAGTTTCTGCACGATGAACACAATGATCACGGTGACCTTCCAGAAACGCGCCGAAATCGGCCTAATGAAAGCTCTCGGCGCGCGCGAGGAGCAAGTCGCCTGGGTCTTTTTGTTTCAGGGCATGATCGTCGGCCTACTCGGCGTTTCCCTGGGTCTCATTATGGCCCATTTCACAATATATTTCAGAAACGACATGGCTGGCTGGCTGGGGCAGCAGTTCGGGGTCGATTTCTTCGCCGAAGAAGTCTATCGGGTTGATGGAGGACTTCCCGCTAAACAAACAATGAGAGATCTGGTGATTATTTCAGCTGGATCGTTCTTTCTTTGTATTCTGGCATCCCTCATTCCTGCATTGGTTGCGGCATGTTTACAACCAGCCAAAGCGCTCCGAAGCGAGTAGCTTATTCTTAGTTCCACGCATCTCTCAGGCAGTAATTTATGGAATTCTATCTTTCCGTCGACGGCGAAAAACAAGGCCCCTTTCCAGTGATGGAAGTGGGGGATATGCTCGATTCGGGAACAGTCACTCCCGAAACGCTAGCGTGGACTCGAGATCAAGAGGGATGGCTGCCCATCAATGAAATCCCAGCTCTGGAGGCCTTTGTCACCGGAAAAGAAGGTCCAGAACCTCCTGAAACAACATCCGCACCCCTTCCTGACCCGGGTGAAGACTCTCAAATGGACATGGCCGGAGCCAAACTCGTCGACGGACCGGCCATCGCCGTTGGAGTTCGCGAAACGAGACCTTTTCTCCGGTTCTGGGCCCGCATGTTCGACCTGATGCTGGTGATGACGATTGTGAACTTTTTCGTCGATACCGGTTTCCTGATGCCAGGACCTGATGAATCATTCTCCGACTGGTTCGCCCGCTACACCGAAGCGCTGGGATCCCCGGAAACAATCGCCATCGCCAACACCTTTGTTCGTTCTTTGATCGGATGGCATCTGGTCGAAGCAGCGCTGATCTATCTGTTTGGGACGACTCCCGGAAAAGCGCTGTTCGGCATTCGAGTGGCCAATACCGGAGGTGGCCCCATTTTGCCACTCCGTTCACTAGGTCGCTCACTCTACGTCTACCTGATGGGAGTCGGATTCTATCTTTTCCCATTCATGCTCATCGGGATGATCTTCAGTTTTTTCCGCATGATGTCCACCGGCAAGTGCCTGTGGGATCAGCACTTGGGATTTGAAGTGCAAACACCCCGACCAAGCCCCCGTAGGATAGTTCTGGCCATTTTCGGTTTTTTTGCCTTACTAATGTTACAGTCTCTTAAATTTTCATGAGTCGGAATTGTTCCATTGTGCTGAATTCGCATGTGCCCTGGGTGAGACACCCAGAGGCAGCCCATTGCCTTGAGGAAGATTGGCTCCACAGCGCTGTGCTCGAAACGCACCTGCCTCTTCTTGAGATGCTTTACCGTCTTCGGGAGGAAAACGTGCCCTGGAAGCTCACCCTCAATTTGTCACCCACCTTTCTCGCGATGTTGCGAGATCGGACCCTGAAGCGCCGCACCCTCGCTTATCTTGATCGGACCCTACGCCTTTGCCGCGACGAAATTGAGCGCGGAGACATCACTGGATTCGGCAAGATGGCTGAAGCCTACGAGGACAGATTCTTTCACTTTCGAAATCTTTTCATCGAAAAGTGGCAAGGTGATCTGATCCGCGCCTATACAGACTTGCGAGATAGCGGCCACCTCGAGCTCACTGCCAGCGCCGCCACCCACGGGTTGCTGCCGCTACTGATGCGAGTTCCCGAGTCTGTCCAGGCTCAGGTGCGAGCAGGCATTCGCCAATACGTTCAGTGTTTCGGGCGCATGCCCCGTGGCTTCTGGTTACCGGAATGCGCCTACGCGCCTTCCCTCGCTGGATTGTTGAAAAACGAAGGGATCGATTGGACTCTCGTCGAAGAACACGGATTGACGGATTCTCCACAAGCCGACGAACAATTTCCGTATTCCCCCGGGGCCACGGCAGAAGGATTAGTCGTTTTCGGTAGAGCGCAGGCCAGCAGTAGCGAAATCTGGAGCGCGGACGAAGGCTACCCGGGTGACGGACGCTACCGTGACTTCATGAAAGACGTCGGGCTCGATGCGCCGATCGAATACCTCAAGGACTATTTGGGTGATTCCGAGCAACGCCAGTTCACTGGCCTGAAGTATTTCCGATCCACCCGAAACGGCTCCGAGAGTGAACCCTATGACCAAGAACTCGCCAGCAAAGCGCTGGAGGAGCATTCCCTGAATTTCGTGAGCAACCGCGGAGCTCAGCTCGCCTCACTTGAAGCAAATGGAGTCGAAAACCCCATCGTCGTTTGTGCCTTCGACGCCGATCTTTTCGGTCACTGGTGGTATGAGGGCACCGAGTTTCTGGAGCGTGTGTTTCGCAAAACAGCCGAACGCGGCGATTTTTCCTTCACCAATCCCGCTGCTTTTCTGGCTGATAATAAGGAAAGTGAATGGCCGCCCGTTTCCCCTGTCTCATCATCATGGGGCGAAGGAGGGTATTTCGAAACATGGACCAGTGAGACCAATAATTGGGTTCACAATGAAATTCAAACAAGGGCCGAGCGGCTGGCTCGTTTTGTTCGCCTCTTCGAAGAAAATCGCGAGGACTACACCGAAGAAGCCGTCGCCCACCGGCAGCGCGGCATTCAGCTCATGACCCGCGAGATACTGCTGGCTCAATCGAGTGACTGGGGATTCCTGATGAACAATGAGCCATCCCGTGAGTATGCTGAAAAGCGAACTCACGATCATTTCGACAACTTTGACCGGGTCTGGGCACTGGCGACCAAATCTGACGATGGCGGAGTGTATGCCGAAGTGGAACCGCTCAATCCGATCTATTCCGATCTTCCCTGGAACTTGTACGAACCCTACGAGTAACGTTCGGGAATATGGCCGAGAACTACGTTTACTTCGATCTCGAAACCCAACGCTCCGCCAATGATGTGGGGGGCTGGGATCGTAAGGCCGAAATGAAAATGTCTGTAGGTGTGACCTACAGCTCCGCCAAGCAGGCCTACATGATCTACGACGAGTCGAACGTTCAGGCTCTGATTGATGAACTTTGTGGCGCCGATGTCGTGGTTGGCTATAACCACATCTGGTTCGACTACGAAGTGCTGATGGGATACACCATCCTCGACCTCAAAGAGCACACCACCAACCTCGACCTCATGCTCGATTTGGAGAAGGAATTGGAGCACAAACCAAAGCTCGATGCCGTCGCAGCCGAATCGCTGGGCGAAAGCAAAACAGCGGTCGGCACTGACGCCCTGAAGTGGTGGCAGGAAGGCCGTATCATGGACATCGCCGAATACTGCTGCTTCGACGTCAAGGTCACCAAAATGGTTCACGAATACGGTGCCCGCCACGGCATTGTGAAATACAAAAACCGCTTCAATCAGTCTCTGGAGGTTCCGGTCAACTGGCAGATGCCAAAAGACTGAGATTCAATCGTAAGCAACAGGGTCGGGCCACCGACCTAGACTGCTTGCCAAAAGCCTGTTCGCAAATCGATTGTTTTTTGAATTGAATTCAGTTCGCTTCGCTCGGAGATGTATTTTGGAACCGGCCAGAATTCCGCCTGGCTGTGTTGCTCGGCTGTCACGGAGCCC
>CAXBMX010000015.1:0-122928 GCA_963977055.1 uncultured Verrucomicrobiales bacterium | reverse complement strand
CTCACTCAATGCTCGCATGAACTGAGGTAGAATGCTTCTGCAACAGTCTCTCACGACTTTCGCTACCACACCCTCTTCCTCTCCTTCACAAATCGTTTCCTCCCGGCAACTAGTCTTGATCTTGCTCTTAATCCTGTTCTTGCTCCCCTTCTCATGAAGTCATTCATCCTCATTCTCTCTCTGTTATTCACCACCCTCACCACCCACGCAGCCGACCAGCCCAACGTCATCATCATCTATGGCGATGACGTCGGCTTCGCAGACCTCGGTGTCTACGGATCCACCATGATCCCAACGCCCAACCTCGACAAGCTGGCCGCCGAGGGACTCCGCTTCACCGATGGCCATTGCGCCGCCGCAACCTGCACTCCCTCGCGCTACTCCATGCTGACCGGGGCGATGGCCTTTCGCAAAGCAGGCACCGGCATTCTCTCCGGCAACGCCAAAATGGCGATCAGCCCTGACCAATTCACGATCGCTGATCTTTTCAAACAAGCGGGCTATCACACCGGAGTCATCGGCAAATGGCATCTCGGACTAGGAGACGGATCGATCAACTGGAACGAAGCGATCTCCCCTGGCCCGCTCGACATCGGGTTCGACTACTGCTTCTTGCTTCCCGCCACCAACGATCGCGTTCCCTCCGTCTACATGGAGAACCGCCACATCATCAATCTCGATCCAGAAGACCCCCTCACCGTCTCCTACGGCAAGCCCGTTCCCGCCAATATCGAGGGCACCGAATACCCCGATGCCAAAGTCACGCCTGAGGCCATGACTTACTATCCCAGTTCGCACGGCCACAACAATTCCGTCATCAACGGCATTGGTCGAATCGGTTACATGAAAGGTGGCAAGTCCGCCCTCTTTAAGGATGAAGACATGGCCGACGACTTCGTCAACAAAGCAAAAGACTTCATCTCGAAGAATAAAGAGAAGCCCTTCTTCCTGTTCTTCTCCTCGCAAGACATCCATGTCCCGCGTACCCCACATCCCCGCTTCCACGGCAAAAGCCAACTTGGCTACCGCGGCGACGCCATGGTCCAACTCGATTGGTCCGCAGGAGAAATCATGAAGGCGATCAAAGACGCGGGCATCGAAGATAATACCATCGTCATCTTTTCCAGCGACAATGGCCCTGTCTATGACGACGGCTATCAGGATGGCACCACCGTGCGGACTTCGAGCGAGGAGGCCGACCGTGGTCACGACGGCTCAGGTCCCTACTCAGGCGGGAAATACCAAATTTTCGAAGGCGGCACTCGCGTGCCATTTATCGTTCGCTGGCCCGGCCGAATTGAGCCCGGCGTTTCCAACGCACTCGTCTCACAAGTCGATCTGGTCGCTTCCTTTGCCGGATTGTTAAACCAGAAAACTCCAGAAGGCAGTTCCCCTGACAGCCGCAACACCCTCTCTGCTTTGCTGGGCGAAGACGATCAGGGAAGCGAGATCATTCTCGAGCAAGCCAAAGGAGTCGCGCTTCGGATGGGCGACTGGAAATACTTTGAACCCAAAGCACCCAAGACGAAGGGCAAAAAACAGAAGACGGCTACGAGCAGTCCGAACGGTCAACTGTTCAACCTCTCCGCCGACATTGGAGAAAAGAACAACCTACTTGCCCAAAACCCCGAAGTAGCCGAAAAGATGGCCAAGCTGCTCGACAAATATCGTGAACAAGGCCTCGCCGAATAGTTTCATTCATACCCCATCACCATGAAAAACTTCATCTTCACCCTTCTCGCCTGCGGAGCCACCTGCTTTTCTCAAGCTGCCGATAAACCCAACATCATCTACATCCTCGCCGATGACCTGGGCTACGGCGACCTCTCTTGCTACGGGCAGGAAAAGCTCAGCACCCCGAACATCGATCGTCTCGCCAAAGAAGGCCTCCAGTTCACCAACCACTACTCCGGCAACACCGTCTGCACCCCATCCCGCGCAGTGCTCATGACCGGGATGCACTCCGGCCGCTGCTACATTCGCGGCAATATCAGTGGTGAAAACGGAGCCGCGCTCAAACCGGAGTGGACCGTTCTTCCCGAAGTCTTCAAGGCAGCCGGATACGCGACAGGCGCCTTCGGCAAATGGGGCTTGGGGCATACCTTTGAAGAAGGCCCACAAAATCCGCTCAGCCACGGATTCGACGAATACTGCGGCTGGAAGAGTCAGCTGATCGCCCACACTTATTATCCCTCCAGCTATGTGGTAAACGGTGAGGAAATCCCCCTCGATGGCGAAACCTATGTTCACGATCTTGTGATGGAGGCAGCTTTCGGCTTTATCGAAAAAAACGCCAAGGCCGAAACTCCGTTCTTTTGTTACATCCCCACCGCCGTTCCTCATGCCGCGATGCAGGCCCCAACTGAACTTCACGAAAAGTGGCGCAAACAATTTCCTGAATTCGACGACAAGATCGGCAAATACGGTGCCGGTCCCGACGAAAACTGCCCCGACGTCCAGAACCCCATCGCCGGCTTCGCCGCCATGATCGAAAACCTCGACAACCAGGTCGGACATATTCTCGATATGCTCGAAGAACTCGGCATCGACGACAACACGCTCGTCATGTTTACGAGCGACAATGGCGCTCACAAAGAAGGAGGACACGATCCTGAGTTCTGGAATTCGAGCGGCTCTCTTCGCGGACACAAACGTGACATGCACGAGGGCGGTATTCGCACTCCGATGCTGGCTCGTTGGCCCGGCACAATCAAACCGGGCACCACGACGAACCACCTCAGCTGCTTTCAGGACATCCTCCCCACTGCGGCCGAGCTCGTCGGACAACCGGCTCCCCAGGACATCGACGGCATTTCATTTGTCGCCACCCTCAAAGGCGACACCCAAAACGCTCACGAGTATCTCTACTGGGAATTCTGCAAAGGAAATGACCAAACGATCTATTCTCAGGCCGTCCGCCAAGGGAAATGGAAGGCCTATCTGCAAACTAAGCAAAAACTCGAACTCTACAATTTGAAAAAAGATCCCTACGAAGAGAACGACCTCGCCGCTTCCATGCCTGAAATGGTGGATGCGATGAAGAAGATCATTAAGGAAGCTCACGTGCCTTTGTCGACTCAGAAGAAAAACTAACGCACAGACAACGAAACTCTCACGAGACCCGTTACGGTCTCGCTACCCACGAATCACACCGTATCGAAACTCGTGAGAGTTTCGTCCACAGACCCATCATAATGAAAGCATACCCCACCTTCTTTCTATCCCTTCTGTGCCTTCTGTGGTTCACCACCCCGGAAGCCCAGTCCGCCGACAAACCCAACATTGTCGTTTTCCTCGTCGACGACATGGGCCTGATGGATACCTCCGTCCCTTTCCTCACCAACAAGGATGGCAAGCCCGAGCGACACCCGCTCAACGAATTCTACCGCACGCCCAACATGGAGCGTCTCGCCGCGCTGGGCACTCGCTTCAGTCAGTTCTACGCCATGAGCGTCTGCTCGCCGACCCGGGCTTCGATCATGAACGGCCAGACTTCGGCCCGGCATACCACCACCCAATTCATCAAGCCGGAAACAAAGAACACTGGTGACCTCGGCCCGGAAGATTGGAAATGGGAAGGCTTCACCGAAGACGACGTCACCTTGCCCGCCCTCCTTCGCGACGCCGGCTACTGGACCATCCACGCCGGCAAAGCGCACTTCGGCCCCAACGATTCCTACGCCTCCGATCCCACCAACATCGGGTTCGACGTCAACATCGGCGGCTGCGCCTACGGACAACCCGGCAGTTATCTGGGAACGGATCACTTCGGATGGGCCAAAAAGGGACGAGCACAACGTGCCGTCCCAGGACTCGAAAAGTATCACGGTCAGGACATTTTTCTAACCGAGGCACTGACTCTTGAAATCAATGACGCGATCTCGACTGCGGTCGAAGAGGAAAAACCCTTCTTCGCCTACATGGCTCACTACGCGGTTCACTCCCCGTTTCAAAGCGACACTCGCTTTGCTGACAACTACACCGACGAGAAAAAACAAAGCCTCGCCAACTTTGCCACCATGATCGAAGGCATGGACAAATCCCTCGGTGACATGCTCGACCACCTCGAAGAACTGGGCATCGCCGAAAACACCCTCGTCATATTCCTCGGAGACAATGGTACTGACGCTCCTGTCGGCGGCACCCACGACATCGCCTGCTCCGCCCCTCTCCGCGCCAAAAAGGGCACCCACTACGAAGGCGGCATGCGAGTCCCCTTCATCGCCGCCTGGGCCAAGCCTGATCCTGAGAATACCTTTCAAAACGAGCGGCCCATTCCTTCCGGTGTCATCAACAGCACCGACATTGGCGTGGCCTATGACGTATTCACCACCGTTCTCGACGTAGCGGGCGGCACCCACGGTGATCACGTCGTCGACGGGATCGACCTGACTCCAGTCTTTTCTGACAAAGCAGGCAGCACCGCTGACCGGGAGTTCCTCATGCACTTCCCCCACAGCCACCGCAGCTCCTACTTCACCGCATTCCGAAAAGGTGGCTGGAAGCTGATTTATCACTACGACAAGACCTCCGGTCCCAGTGACGACAAAATCGAACTGTTTCATCTCACCGAAGACCGCGACGAGTCACACAACCTCGCCTCATCCAATCCGGAGAAACTCCAGGAAATGATGCAGGCGATGAATGCTGCGCTCGATGACACCGGCGCGCAACTGCCACTTTCAGGCGAACGAAAGACGCCTGAAACCCCTTCGCTATAGAACTCTTCGTATTTCTTTCATGGGGCGCAACAGCGCCTCTTTCCGAAGACCAAATATGAGGGAATAGTTAGTGAAGTGTTCATGAATCGCCACCTCCTCGGACTTTGCTTACCTCTATTCGGTTTGATCGCGAACGCGTTCGGGACAGAACTTCCCGAGCCCGTCAGCGATTCAGATTTTAGAGCCCTTTCTGAGCATTCCCCGTTTTCCCGCCCGATAGACCTCTCCGAAACCCTGGCTCTGACTGGCTACGCACGAATTGGAGAAGAGGCCATCATCACCCTGCGCGATCAAGAATCGAAAAAGAGCCACCTCGTTTCCGCTGACAGCAACGACCAGGGCTGGAAGCTCGTCGAAGTCTCCAGCGATGGCGGCGAACGGCCCGAAAATTACTTTGCTGAGATTGCTGTACCCGGAGGCGAAGTCGTTGAAATTCGCTTCGACGGAGATCGGCTCGAAGCGGATCATATGAGATCCCGCGCTGGAGGCAAAAACGGAGGCCCGCTACAAGACAATCGGCTCCCAGCCAGCAAAGAGGACCGCGAAAAGTGGATTAAATATGCCAGGGATCGAATGAGTAAAATGTCCGAAGAACAGCGCAAGCAGGTTGGGCGAATCATGCAGGAAAAGATGCAAGGTAGCGGCAGCCAAATGAGCGACCGCCAAAAGGGAGAGACATTCCAGCGCATCCTCGACCACGTGGATAAGCAGAGCGGCAAAAAGAAGTAGGCCTAAGATTCAAGACTAGCCCACTCCCTCGAAGAAGCCCGCTGGTTTTCACCTTTCCCCATAGAGTCGTGGATAACTCTCACTCCTTCGCGGGCTTCAGCTCCCACTGCTCACCAAAGAATCCTGCATCGGGAATGCCACCCGGTCGTTGGCTGGTCATAGGCTGAGTCACATCGATGATCGCCCAGTCGGGTAACTTAGGCGTCTGCCTGGCGTTGTTTAGATAGTCGTATTCGCGATAGGTAAACCCGCTATTGATCACCACATACTTCTCCGGGTTGAGCGGATTAGGGTAGATCATGGCGAGAGCATGTCCGGCTCCATCATACGTTTCGCCACCAACCAAAATTCCTTTTCCCGTCCACTCAATCGGCAACTGATCGGCAATCTCCGCCAGCACCGCATTGCTCTTGGGATCTCCCCACAAAACCAGATTGTGCTCAGCAATATCAGACTCACTCACCTCAGTATCCTGAATCACCCGGGCATCCCCACGGAACTGTTGCCGCCAGTGAGTAATCGCATGATCCATCTCCGTCATAACCCAATCCGAAACCGCTGGGTGCAGCCCCTCCCCACTCGGAGTCACCATGACAAATGAATCCATGAACGCATCATCGATCGGCCCCTGAAGGCCATGCCGTTTACGCAATCCTTCAGGCGCCTTGACCTCCTCCGGCGTACGGGCTTGCCAATCACCGCTTTCATTTTTGAAGCACACCACTTCCCAAGATCGATCTGACCGAACTGCAGGCGCCGCAATTCCGTGGCCATTGATCTCAATAATTGGCTCCCCTCCTACGTCGAGCGGACAATCACCCGATTCAAACTTCAATCGAAACCGCTCAATTCCCGACGTCTCGACAAATACGATATTAGGCCAGGCCCACTCCGCCTCTATCTGGCCTTTTTCCCAATGCTCAGTAAGTCCCTCGACCTTAACCCAGTGCATATTCGGGTAGCGCAAAGTGAAGCAAGCCAAACGAACTACCTTCGGCACTCGCTTGCGTCCCGATCGGGCAATACTCTCGAGCCGAGATTCAATGTCAGCGAGCGAGTCAGGGTGGTATTTATGCCCCATCCCGGGACCAACCAGGTGCACCAGATCCAGGCCCACCTCATCCATCGCCTTCTCCATCATATCCGCGGCCTGCTTCTGAAGATCGACTTCCCCCGAATAGGCGATGGTGGGCAGGTTAGACAAATTGATCGCCACGTCGGTGCAATCATACCACCGCCACAGCTTTTTCTCCCACCAACTTGGATTTAGCGTTTCTCCCTGAAAGGTCTTCAGGAAATCAGGTGTCTCGGAAAACCCGGCACCCGGCGAAGCCGCCGCCCATCGATCCGCATAGTGAACCGCGAATTGCCAGCAAGCCGCCCCTCCCATGGAGAAACCCCTCACGAGGATGCGATCCTCGTCGATACGATAGAAATTCGAGACATGCTCGAGCGCTTCGAGACAATCGATTTCGCCCGCAAACTTATTGGCGTTGGAAAAGCGGGCGTAGGGGTGCAGAACGATAGTGTCCTTCGGCGTGACCTTGCCTTTGCCATTGGTGCGTTGCTGAATAAAGCTCACCTCATTGACCTTCTCACCCCGACCGTGAAACCACAAATCGAGGCGCGTCGATTTCGGATGATCAAAATCATAGCTGTCCGGCACTTCGAGTCCATAGGGCTGCACCGAGCCATCAATCCGGGAACGAAAGCCACGCACCACGAGACCGGGCTGTCGAAGCCAGAACGGATCCTTGCCTTCTTCGAGCGCTCGAGCGCGAGTCAGCCCCGTTTCTAAATGATCCAACGCCACCTTGAACTCCCCTGGTTTTTGAAATTCCTGATGGGTCAGTGCGTCGTAAACCGCCTTGTGATAGATCTCACAATCCGGAATGAGATCGACCAATTCCGGCCGCTCTTTCACTACTTGTTTTAGCCCCCCAATTACCGCCGTTAACTCATCCAGCCCAGACTGGATCTGGGCGGCCATTTCGTCGGGAACTACAACACCCTGAGGAGGAACCCGTCGAACGTTTTCGGGAATATTGTCAGCAGGACCGTCGGCAAAGACCGCGAAAGGGGGAAACAGTGCAAACACACTAAGGGCCGCTATAAGGCCAAGGCGAACATCGAAGAAAGTCATCATAAAAGGGAAGCGAGTGATCACGCTGCTAGAGAAATCCGTTCGCATCATAGAAACAATCCTTAAAAGCGCCAGATTGACGCCTTTGTTCTGGCCACATATCACGTCCCTATTATTATTCTTCCAAATACATGAAGCCTTCTCTCATCGCAATTGCCACGACCCTACTCGCGCTCACACCTAGCCTTCAGGCCGACACGAAGCCCAACTTCGTTTTCTTTCTGGTCGACGACCTCGGGAAAATGGATCTCGGCATTGAAGGCAGCGAGTTCTACGAAACTCCCAACATCGACAAACTGGGCAAGATGGCCCTGCGCTTCGATCGAGGTTACTCCGCCTGCCAGGTCTGTAGCCCCTCCCGAGCCGCCATCCAGACAGGCAAGACACCAGCCCGGGTCAAAATCACCGACTACATTGCAATGACAGGTAGAAACCAGCCCGAGCAATGGAACCGCAACACCCAGCTACTCCCCGCCAACTACAATCCTGCACTCGCCCTCGAAGAAGTCACCATCGCGGAGGCGCTCAGGGAAAATGGCTACCGTACCTTCTTTGCCGGCAAGTGGCATCTCGGTGGTGACGGATTCACACCGGAAGATCAAGGCTACGAAGAAAACCAGGGTGGCTACCACTACGGCTCCCCTCCCGGCGGCTATCACTCCCCCTACAATAACCCGAAGCTTTCCGATGACGAGCCAGGCAGCGAGCTTCCCATCCGTCTCGCCAATGAAACGGCCGATTTCATCGAGCGCAAAACTTCTGCCAATGAGCCCTACTACGCCATGCTCTCTTTCTACTCGGTGCACGGCCCCATCCAGTGCTCGGAAGAACGCTTCAAGAAGTTCCAGTCCAAGGCGGAGGAAATGAGCCTAACTGATCGCAGCGAAGCCCGCTTTCTCTTCGACCGGACTCAGGAAGTTCGTCAGGTCCAGGATCACCCAGTCTACGCGGGCATGATGGCTGCCCTCGATGACGCAGTGGGCGTCGTCCTCGACGCGGTCGAAGTTAGCGGCCAAGCCGAGAACACGGTCATCATTTTCACCTCAGACAATGGCGGCGTCTCTTCTGGCGACGGTTACGCCACCTCCGCCCTTCCCATGCGCGGAGGCAAAGGCCGTCAGTGGGAGGGAGGCATTCGCCAGCCCTACTACATCTACTGGCCCAATGTCACGGACGGCGGCATGACGGACGCTCTTGCTACAGGCATGGATTTCTATCCCACCATTCTTGATATTGCCGGGATTGACGCCAAACCCGACCAGCACCTGGACGGGGTCAGCTTGGTGCCCACACTCAAAGGAGAGACACCAGATCCCAGAAGCCTTTACTGGCACTACCCTCACTACGGGAATCAGGGAGGCGAACCTTCCGCCATGATTCAGGATCAAAACTGGAAGTTAATTCACTACTTTGAGGATGGGCGCAGTGAGCTCTACCAAGTCAATAACGATGTCGGCGAACAAAACGATGTCGCGGCTCAACATCCTGAAAAGGTCAAAGCCATGAATGAAGCGATCAAAACATGGCAAAAAGAAGTGGGCGCTGTCTTTCCCACCGACAACGCCACCTTTGACGCCGACGCCGAAAAAAACCGGCGCGCGGGAATGACTGCGACCGGCAATCCTGGTCGCGAAGCCCAGCACGCTGAGTTCATGAACGCTGACTACGTCCCAAAGGGCGGCTGGTGGGACCAACCCAAGGCTGCTCAGAAAAAGAAGTAATCGCAACCAAGCTAGTCAAAGCATCTTGACCTAATCAATCGGCATTCCCCGATTGGAATGCGTTCATCTCCTCCAACAAGCGGGTGACGACCTCAGGGTTTGAACCCGCCAGATTTTTGGTCTCGGAGAAATCCTTCCGCACATCGAAGAGCAAGGGAGGATCATGCTTTGCTCCGGGCTCTCTTTTGCGTGTGTCCGGGTCTGAAGATCGAACCTTTGTGGTCAGATGAATTTTATAATCGCCCGATCGAAAGGCCGAAGTTCCGAATAGCCACTGTGCACGTGGACTAGACTCGCCGTCAAAGAGGACACCCGAAAGATCGAGGGACATGTAACCCTGTTTTTCAGATGGCAGGTCTCCTCCTGCCAGAGCAGAAAAAGTCGAGTAGAGATCCAGATTGGCAGCAAATTCGTCCACCTCCCCCGGCTCGATCTGTCCAGGCCAACGAAAGATCCCCGGCACCCGAAATCCACCCTCCCACGAAGTTCCTTTTTCTCCTCGCAACGGCTTGGCCGTCCCGCCGTGGGGACCAAACATCGTCCAGGGGCCGTTATCACTCGTGAAGACGATGAGAGTCTCTCCATCGATCCCATTCTCCTTCACCGCCTCCATGACCTGACCCACCGACCAGTCGATTTCTTCGATCACATCGCCATATCGACCGCCCTCACTCCGGCCTTGAAACTCCGGAGCCGCAAAGATCGGCGCATGCGGCATGTTGTGAGCGAGATAGAGAAAAAACGGCTCTTCTCTCTCAGTCGAAATCCATTTCACGGCCTCCTCGGTGTAGCGCTTCGTGAAAAGCTCCTGGTCTGCCGGAAACTCGACTACCTCACGTCCTCGAATCAGCGGGACCGGGAACGAAAACTTGTCACACTCATCAAAGACAACACGCGTCTGCTTCTTCCCTACTGGTGCCGGCACATCATTGCTGCCAGGCGTTCCAAAATGAGAATCAAAACCGCACTCCAAGGGATGCATCGCATCCGTCGTGAAATCCTCGGGATATCCCGCCAGATGCCATTTGCCAAGAATCGCCGTGGCGTACCCCTGACGTTTCAACATCGCAGGCATCAAGGCACTTGGGTCCTCGCGTAGTTTTTCCTTTCCTAGCAGAATAGGGTGACGCCCACTCATCAATCCCGTTCGACTCGGCACACAAGTCGCACCCGAGGCATAAAAACTGGTCCAGCGCTGTCCCTCTTCTGCCAAGCGGTCAATGTTAGGCGTCTTGATCAATTCATTGCCATAACAACCCAGATCGCCGTACCCCATGTCATCGACAAAGATGAGGATAATATTCGGCTTTAGCGGCTCCGACTTGGCCGGAGAGAACAGACAAACCAATCCAAAAATGAGGTAGCAGTGTTTCTTCATATAGATGACTCCCCTGAGTCTGGATTGGCTCGTGACAGAGCTCAATATTCATCTACTCCTTCATTGCGCTCCCATCCAATAGGGTTAGATGCCTCATTCAACCTAATTGATTGATGAAAACCATGCGAGTTCGCTTGCACTCCCAGCCCATTGCGCTAAAAATCAGCCATGCATCGAGCTCTCGCTGCCCTCAAGCAACTCAAGGAAGGCAATCAGCGTTTCCAATCAGGCAATCTTACTGCCAACTATCAGATTTCACCCGAACAACGGGCGGAACTAATGGATGGGCAGGCTCCTTCCGCGGTTATTCTGGGATGTGCCGATTCCAGGGTTCCCGCCGAAATCGTTTTCGACCGGGGACTGGGTGACCTTTTTGTGATCCGCGTCGCCGGAAACATCGTCGCCCCTTCCGGTATCGGCAGCGTCGAATACGCCGTTGATCGACTTGGCACCCGACTCGTTGTTGTCATGGGACATTCCTTTTGCGGCGCAATTCAGGCCACGATCGACGAGTTGAAGCAGCCCGCAGAGAATCGTTCACCCAATCTGGACTCAATTGTCAGACGAATCAGTCCCTCGGTGGAGCCACTGCTCAAAACTGATCTCAAAAATGATCCTGATTCGCTGGTCTGTCAGGCCGTTCGCGCCAACATCATTTCGTCTGTTGATCACCTGAAACACGGATCCTCAATCATAGAAAATTGGATTAAAGCGAATGAACTACTCGTTGTCGGAGCCGAGTATTCTCTCCGAACCAGCAAAGTCGATTTCTTCGAAGGAATCCCCGAAGGCCACTGATTCGGCTTTCAAGCGCGGTAGCCGTCCGTAGCGAAAGTCGTGAGACTTTCGACTCTTTCACTGCGAAGAGAAATCGTCTGTAGCGAAAGTCGTGAGACTTTCGGCTCTTTCACTGCGAAGAGAACTCGTCCGTAGCGAAAGTCGTGAGACTTTCGGCTCTTTCACTGCGAAGAGAACTTCGTCAGCAGCCCTTTCTCACGAGCGGTGTTCATCACGCGAACGAACAACACGCCTGCAAAAGCGAGATAGATAAAGTTCAGCCCCGTCGCGAGACCCAGCTCGCCCCAATTAACTTCGCCAGTTTTCAAGACATCTCGCATGCCTTCAAAAATGTAAGAGCAGGGCAACGCTTTCGCCACCCATTGCAAGGCTGTTGGCAGGTACTCCACCGGGTAATAGACTGCTGCAAATGGCTGAATAAAAAATGGAACGGCCCAGGCTAACGATTCGGCAGCAGGCCCCCAACGAACGATCAAGGCCGTCGAAACCATCCCCAACGCCCAACCAAAAATCAGCAGGTTAAAAACGAAGGGCAGTAGGGCCCAACTCATCGATAACACATTAAACGAGTAGAGTAACATCGAAAGAACTGCCAGCATCACCGTCGTCACCGTCGCCCGCATCATACCCACCACGTAAGTCGATCCCAGGTAGTCGGCATTCGTCACCGGCGCTGCGAAGATGTTCAGTAGATTCCTCGACCACACATCCTCGAGGAAGAAAATCGCGACGCCCTGCTGCGCGCGGAACAAAATATCCCACAAAATCACGGCCCCAATCAGAAAGGTAATCTCATGGGGAAAGTCATCCCCCACATTCTGCTGAAGAAATTGGGTGAGGTAGCCCCACACTAGCAAATGGACAAGCGGCCAGAACAACAACTCGACCATTCGAATCGGAGTTCGGGTATAAAGGTAGAGGTAGCGCAGCACCAGGGCTCTGACGGTGGAGAAATTCATGATTTCTCCTCCTTCGCCGGGTTGGATTTAATTTCGCCACCACGCGCCACCCGAATGAAGACATCCTCGAGCGACTTCTCTTCAAAATGATGAAGCGTCTCTTCGGCTGTCCCTGTATACAAAATCTTACCTTTGTGCATGAAGGCGACCCGGTCACAGACCTCTTCGACGTCTCGCATGTTGTGAGAGGTATACAGAATCGTAGCCCCCTCTTCGTCGCGAATCCGCTTCACCACTTTTCTAACTTTATCGGCAATATCAGGGTCAAGACTGGCAGTTGGCTCGTCGAGCAACAATAGCTCCGGACGGTTCAGCAGCGCTTTACACAAATTCAAACGAGTCCCCTCGCCTGCCGAAAGCTCTCCGCTAACCCGATTTTTCAAGTGAGCGATCTCAAGCATTTCGAGTACCTCATCGATCCGGCGCTTCAGATCTTTCACTCGATAGATCTGTCCAAAAATTTTCAAGTTCTGCCATACCCGAAGATTCCCCGGCAGCTGGGTGTAGGTGCTGCAAAAATTCATCCGCCGCAATATCTCGATCCGCGATGACATCAACTCTTTGCCAAACACTTCGATTCGCCCCTCAGTCGGAGTGACAATTCCGAGGACCATGTTGATCGCCGTCGTTTTGCCGGCACCGTTGGCCCCCAACAAACCGAGAATCTCCCCTTTTGCGATTTCAAAAGAAATGCCATTCACCGAGGTGACATTGCCAAAGGTCTTTGTTAGACCGGAGACCTGGAGGACGGAGGGTTCCATGAGCAGTGTTCCCGTAAACCGCAGGATCAGTGAGCGCAACTGCGTATGCGTGTGAGCTTTGGCATATCCGACCTGCCCCTATAGTAATTCTACCCTCATCATGAAACCAATTCTCTGGCTCTTCGCTCTCTTCGCCCTCACTACTCCTGTTCGCGCCGAAAAGGACTACAACGTTCTTTTCATTATCTCGGACGATCTCACTTACACCGCCTTGTCCTGCTACGGGAATGAGTTCTGTCAGACGCCAAACATCGACAGCATTGCCGACCGAGGCATACGTTTCACCAGAGCTTATTGTCAGGGCACCTATTGCGGCCCTTCCCGTGCCTCATTCATGTCGGGATACTATCCCCACGCTACAGGGACGTTCGGTTACGTCAGTCCCAGAGTCAGCATCGGCGAACGGGCCATGTGGGCGGAGCATTTCAAGAACAACGACTACTACACCGCCCGAGTCAGCAAGATCTTTCACATGGGCGTTCCCGGTGGAGTTGAGTATGGCAAAAACAACGAGCCATCGGACCATGAGATGTTCAATGGAGCCGACGACGAAGCTTGCTGGACCGAGAGATTTAATACACCCGGTCCCGAGTGGATGGCCGAAGGAGACGGCGAAACGCTGCAGAAAAATGCGGATGGGAAAAGACCTGTGGTGGGAGGCAATACCTTTGTTGTCGTTGAGGCCGATGGAGATGACCTAACCCATGCGGATGGCAAAGCCGCCCAAAAGGCCGCTGAACTAATCAAGGCGCACCGTGACGAACGCTTCTGGCTTGGAGTCGGGTTTGTTCGCCCTCACGTTCCCTTTGTCGCACCCCGAAAATACTATGAGCCTTTTCTTCCCTACGAGAAGAATGTGCTACCACCAAAAATTGAAGGTGACTGGGATGACATTCCCAAGCCCGGCATCAACTACTGCACCAGCGAAAACATGCAGATGGACATTCGCCGCCAGAAAAAAGCAGTCGGCGGCTACTACGCGTCCGTTTCCTACATGGATGCTCAAGTGGGTGTTGTGCTAGAAGCGCTGAAGGAAGCCGGCCTCGAGGACGAGACCATCGTGATCTTCACCAGCGACCACGGCTATCACCTCGGCGAACATGATTTCTGGGCCAAGGTTAGTCTGAGAGATGAATCGGCAGGGGTGCCTCTCATCATCGCCGTTCCCGGACAGAAACCCGCCGTGTGCCATTCCTTGGTTGAGCTGATCGACCTGTATCCCACTATCACCAAACTTTGCGGACTTCCCGTTCCCGAAAACATCCAGGGACTCGATATTTCCCCACTGCTAAAAGATCAGACATTGGAAGTTCGCGATGCCGCCTTCAGCGTCGCCCCGTCGCGAAAGGGCTTTCTTCTTCGCACTCAAGATTTTTCCTACATTCAATATCAGGAAGATGCTTCGAAGGGGATCGAACTGTTCGACCTCATAAAAGATCCCAAGCAATACACCAATCTCGCCAACAACCCCGAATACCAGGAAGTGGTGGACGATTTCAAAGCAAAAATGGCGGACAAGCTCGCCTCAGTCAGAAACAACGATCTGGGCCTCAAATACTGAGGTGGCAGTAGCTCTGGAACCAAGCTCAGCCCAATCGATTGGGCTGGGGCGGCTATTCGACGCCCAATATTTTTTCTTGCCAGCCTCATCACGGACTGATGTAATTGGCCATATTCGGAATTCTTGATATTTAATACGTATTAACTAAAACCCGCTCCCCCCATGCATCGTGTGCCCACCAGCTGCCTGGAACGTCTCACGCCGACTGACTTTCTTTTCATTCAGAGAGCACTCCTGGATGAAAGATCTCAATCGGAGGCCCTGTTTTCTCTATTGGGTGATCCTGAATCACTGATATCGGTGGTGGAACACGAGAAGCTCTTCAAGGCGATCGTTGAAACCGCTTTTCCTCTCGCCATTTCACCTCAGCTCTACTTCTTTGTCCTCGTCCGGAAGTCTTTGATGGATGCCGGCATCAAAGAATTGAGAATCGCGGACTACGTCGCCGCAACCCTCGCCGCGCACTCGATCGGCAACCCGATGAAAGGCATCCATCCTAGCAGGGAGGATGTGGACTTCACCTATCACGTCGATTTCATCGAAGAGATGGAAGGGCTCAGTGCCTACGATCGTTTCTTTCTCCAGGTCCAATGCGGGAACAGTTTTCTCGTCCTCACCGGCTTGTTCCCGGGATTCCTGGAACATCGAGCGACGCGTCGTGGGTCTCCACGCGTGACCTACTATCAGGAAGTCGCCCGTTGTGCCTTTCGCTTTGCGGGAGAACATCCGCTCGCCGACGAGTTTGACCTCCGTTCGGTCTACCCTCTTCTAGCGGACCGCTTCGAGGACACTCGAAAAGCCCTCAATCACATGGCTGAAGACTACCTCTTCCTTGGCAATTAAGACTCTTAAGTTTCCGAGCTCGCCAGCAAAGCGGCCATCGACTCCGCATTTAAGTTGAGCCGACTGGTCGCCCCTGCCAAAACGTCATCCGACAGACCACCTTTGCGTGCCTGCATCTGCTGAATTTTTTCTTCAACGGTGTTTTGACAAATTAGTTTGTGAACGAAGACCGGTTTGTCCTGCCCAATTCGATAGGCTCTGTCCGTCGCCTGATTCTCAGCCGCCGGATTCCACCAGGGATCGTAATGGATCACCGTATCGGCACCGGTGAGAGTCAAACCAGTTCCACCTGCCTTCAGCGAGATGAGAAAAACCTCCCCTTCTCCCGCCTGAAATCGCTCAACCAAATCTTGCCTATCCTTTGTTTCTCCGGTGAGCTTTAAGTAGACGATTTTCTGCTCCTTCAAAAAGTCTTCGATCAGAGAAAGCATCGAAGTGAATTGAGAGAATAGCAGCACCCGGTGCCCCTCCTCACGAAGAGTCCTGATGAGCTCCACCAGATACTCGAATTTGGCCGAACTAGTCGCACTCGCATTGATCCCCACCGCCTCTTTCAGGAGTTTGGGATGACAACAAATCTGACGAAGCTTCAGCAGAGCATCGAGAAAAACAATCTGAGCTTCCTGACCTCGAATCGCGAGAGCCTCGCGAACTTGTTTGTCCATCGTTGAGCGAACGGTTTCATAGAGATCCTTCTGGTCATCGCTCATTTCGATGGGATGAACCATCTCCGTCTTGGGCGGCAACTCCTTGGCCACTCCGTTTTTGGTGCGCCGCAGAATCAAGGGACCGATTCTCGATGCCAATGCCTCACGCTTGACCTGGCTGTCATTTTTCTCGATCGGATTCTGATAGGTATTTCGAAAAGTCTCCTGCGAACCCAATAAACCCGGCATCAAGAAATCCATTAGACTCCACAGCTCACCAAGATGATTTTCCACCGGCGTTCCCGACAGGCAAACCCGATGCCTGGCATTCAACTCCCGCGCGGCACGGGAAACCTGGGCGCCTGGATTCTTGATCTGCTGAGCTTCATCCAGAAAAACCAAATGAAATTCATGCTCTCTCAGCAATTCAATATCCCGATGGAGCAATGCGTAGGAAGACAACACCAGATCAGCTTGAGGAATTTTCCGGAAATCAGCTTTCCGGCCACTCCCTTGTAGAACCAATACATCCAGATCAGGAGCAAACTTTCGAGCCTCCCGCTCCCAACTATAAACGACACTCGTGGGAGCAATGACCAGTGACGGTAGCCCCGCGTTTCTCCCCGATTCAATTTCGGCAGAAAGGTGCGTCAAGGACTGCAGGGTCTTACCCAGCCCCATGTCATCTGCCAGAATACCATTGAGCCCGTTCTCCAGAAGAAATTGCATCCAGTAGAACCCGTCGAGCTGATACTCCCTTAATTCGGCAAGAATGCCCTTCGGCATTTCGACGCGCTCAATCCTCTCAAAATGGAGCAAGCGCTCAGCGAGTTCATGAATTTCTTGCGGAGCAGCTGCCCCAAACACTTCACCCGCTTCACTAGTCGTCAGGAGCGCCACATCGACCTGACTCAATCGAATGGGACCCTCGGTGAACTTGAATTCCAACAGCTCCCCCAGCATCTTCATTAATCCCCGGAAACGGCCTACCGGTAAAGCAAGGCCCCGACCATCCGGAAGGTATATCATAAACTCTTGCCCGGAAGGCATCCCCTCTGTCACTTCCAAAAATCGATTCTTCACGAGTGCCGCCAGAATGGGCTGCAGCTCAAATTCTTCTCCATCGATCTCGAAACCAGCGGAAAGATGGAACCACCCTTTCCCCTCCTCCACGATCTCAGCATTCCAGTTTTCGGTGCGAAATACCAAGGGCTCGTATCCGACATCCGGTGCAAAACGCACCTCCCAATTCCGCTTCTCCAGCGCGGGAACGCCCTCATGGCGAAAACGCTGCCAGTAGAACTCAGGATGCGGCCATTCCTTTTTGTCCGGCGCCCAAAGAGTTCCCTCGAAGTCGGGCAATTCGAGCTTTCTAAGTGAGTGTGGCGGCACCTCCGCACCAGGCAGCAGGTTCAGTCCGTAAAGCGTATTCAGTGCTGTTGTTTCAGCCGCCCGTGAACGCTGAATCTTTTTCTCCGCCAACACAATCGGAGGTATCTGCCCCCCCGGAGAAAGTGGCACCCGATACCCTTCATAAATCGCAAAAGCCTGCGCCACAATTTCTGGGAGCCAGGCACTTCTCTCTCCCTCAGGTCTTCGCTCTAGCCGGAGCATAAAGGTTGGCTCGCACTCCGAACTGCCATTTTTGTCTGTCTCATCTGACACAGCAGGGATTGTCCTACCGATGGTTTTGCCACCCTCCATCTTTTCCTGGTGAGGATTTCCTCCAAACGCCCTCGCGACACGATCAGCCGATTTGGCAAGATTTCCAAGCAGTCCTGCCGCATGAGAGCAGTTCACTTTGACCGGACACTGACAGTCCCCTTCCAGAGTCAATCCACCGGACTCTCGCCAGATCACAACGACCGGATGGCGAACGACAGCATTTTTCTCAACGATCGTGCCACGAAGCTCGATATCTCCAGTGTCCAGTTCTTCGCCTTTCACCGACTCCACCTGGCGCCCGCTCACCAACTTCTGTCCTTCAGCCAATGCCGACGAGTCGAAGACAGGTTTCCACGCACCTGCCTCGATCCATTCTGCAAGCTCTTCGATGGTGATAGCGTCACTCACGAACTACTCATCGTGTCCTTCTGCCCATTCGGCAACTGTTGGACTGCCTGCAATTTATGAGGCATGCTCAAGCAGCCATGTCACCTATCATCCCAAAGCGCCTCCTCGGCCGAACTGGACTGGAAGTTTCCACGATTGGACTCGGAGCAGCCGTCATTGGTGACCTCTACGAAAACGTGAACGAGGCAAGTGCCATCGACACCGTCCTCGAAGCGCTCTCCGGCGGGATCAACTATATCGACACCTCGCCGTTGTATGGCCACGGCCTGTCAGAGCACCGGCTGGGAACCGCCTTGCGGCACCGCCCGGATACCAACGTGATCCTTTCAACCAAAGTCGGTCGAGTCACCGATCCGTTTTCAGCACCTGACCCAAATTCAGGCTATTTCGGAGGCGCCCCTCATGCCGTCAATTTTGATTACAGCTATGACGGAACTTTTCGATCACTCGAACAATCGCTCTTGCGACTGGGAAGAGACAAAGTCGATCTCGTTTTGATTCACGACCTCGAACCAGAGGTCCACGGCGACGCCTACGGCATCAGATTCAAAGAAGCGATTGAGGGCACCGTGCCAGCCCTCACCCAACTAAGAGAATCCGGGGTGATCCGGGGATTTGGTATTGGAGTAAACAATGCGGACGCAGCAGAGCAGTTCGCAAAGGAGACGGATCTTGATGCTATTCTCATTGCCGGGCGATACTCCCTGCTTGAACAACCTGCCATCAGTTCACTGCTCCCTTTATCGGTAGAGCGGAATATCGGAGTCATCCTGGGTGGAGTATTTAACTCCGGCATCCTCGCGACAGGAGCTGTTCCCGGTGCTCGCTACAACTACGCTGATGCACCAGATCCAGTTTTGCAAAAGGTAGCCAAGCTCGAGGCTGTCTGTCAAAGACATGGCGTCGAACTGAGGCACGCCGCCCTGAACTTTGTTTTCGGGCACCCCGCCGTTTCCACCGTCGTACTCGGTGCATCCAGTCATGAGGAAGTGCGAACCCAACTCGATGACTTTCAGCACCCGGTGCCAACTGACCTTTGGGAAGAGCTCAAGGCCGAAGGTTTGCTCGCCGCCGAGGTGCCGACTCCGGGGGCAAGAGAGGAAACTGGAAAGTAGAACTTGGCGAACTCGTCAATCCTCACTGACCTCGCCTTCCGGAATCATCAACTGAAACCCGGGACTAACACCTCCATCAATGGCAATGCCGTTCAGGTGTCTCGTTTCCTGCAGGGCGATGCGCCACTGGCGGCCGCCGGTGAACCAGATCCCTTGGGTGGGGCCGCTCAAATAACTGAAGAAATGAAAGTAGCTCTAGAATAGGTCGCTCGGTCAGCCATCTGCTCATTGGAGTTTCACCCTCCATCGCTTAGCCTTCTACGATGGAACTACTCGACGCTATTCGCGGTCGCGCTTCAACACGCGCCTTTCTTGATAAGCCAGTTTCGACGGAGACGATTCGAAAGATTCTCGACGCGGCGCGTTGGGCACCTTCGGGCGGTAATACTCAGCCCTGGCAGGTCGCCGTGGTGGCGGGTGATCTTAAGCAGGAGATCGGCGATCGCATGGTGGAGGCGTTCCGCTCCGGTGAGGGAGGTAAAGCCGACTACCAATACTACGCCCATCGATTTCCAGAACCCTATCGAAAGCGTCGCTACACTTGCGGCATGGCGCTCTACGAGGCACTGGAGATTGAGCGAGCTGACAAAGAAGCGCGGGGATTACAATGGGAGAAAAACTACCACGGGTTCGATGCTCCGGTGGAACTGTATATCTTCGTCGATGAGTCTTTGGAGATGGGGTCGTGGGTTGATACCGGCATGTTCATTCAGAATGTGATGCTGGCGGCCCGGGCCTTCGATTTAGAAACCTGTCCTCAGGCCGCCCTGGCCGAGCATCCCGATATTGTCCGGGAGGTGTTGGAACTGCCGAACTCAATGAAGCTGGTCTGCGGGATCGCTGTCGGTTATCCGAGCCGGGAGGCGGCGGTGAACAATTACCGAACCGAGCGCGAGGCCGTCGATGGGTTCACCCGATGGTATGGATTACTAGAGGAGGGGGCAGACCTGCGCGGGAAGGCGGAATAATCTGTGTTTTTCGCTTTGCACTTCAGTTTTCCGCAATCCTTTCTTCTCTGGTGGGGCCAATAGCACCGCTTACGGAACTATTGCTTCGTTTTCTCTTTTTCAGAATGGAATGGCAGTCCCAATTCCCACCGCGTGGAGTGGTACGTCCAGCATAGCAACCGCTTCATCCTTCACAGATACAGCTGCCGATGAGTTTGGAATTTCTCCTACTAATAAGTATTCCTATTCGACTCCGCACCGTTGACGCCCCAATTGCCGTTAGTACGACCTTTGATACAACCTCAATCGTTGGCTTTAGAATCACGGCTGGCTATGTTTTTCAATACACCTTCAGCAACGGAATGAACAGTGATACGGTCACCTTCAATTTCGGTTCGGCGGCGGTTCCTGAACCAAAGTCGGCCGTCATGCTTGGAGTTTTCCTGCTAGCCATGGTGGGGTATGTGGTGATTCGTGCGCGGCGCATGAAATTGGCGGCGGATCAGAAATCTTAGATTCCCTCTGCGTCTAGCGTTGAAACAGGCGCGCTGATTTTCGACTCGACAGGGTTAGGTTCCTGACACAACCCTGTTGGGTGGCCTGCTCGTCGGAATGATGGGGGTTAACGGAGTTTCTGCCGTGTGTGTGTTTTTGGGGGGGGGAAGCGCCGTTTGCCCCGAAAAATCCACGATGCAACGGCTTTCATTTGAACCCCTTCCCGCCGCCTCCAACCTGGGGCAATGCGCGGTGATGGAGCCGGCGGCCCGACTACGACAGGAAGTCGTAGATCCTCGCCTTAGGCCGGCCGATGATGGCCTTCTTTCCTTTCACTAGAATGGGGCGCTGCAGCAGTTGTTTGTGCTTCAGTAAAATTTCGATGACCGCTTCGGGATTGCCGACAAAGTCGTCGGGCTTGAGTTCCAGTTTTTTAAACTTGGAATCTTTGCGGACCAGATCCTCCACGGGATCTTCCAGGCCGGCGATGATGGTTTCCAGTTCTTCGCGTCCGGGCGGCTCTTTGATGTAGAGCACCACTTGATGATCGACTCCCAGTTCCCCGGCGACCGCCAAGGCATTCGTGGATGAGCCTCAATGAGGGTAATGATAGATCGTGACTTTGGCCATGGGGTAAAGGGCAAGTGGGTAAGGTGGAGATGGTTCTTCCGTATTCCCTATGTCGCAAGTCGAAGTTTTTGCCCGAGGATACAAACCGCTCATGGGCGCTGATATTCGCTGATGGTTCAGAGAGGCACAGGATCAACGAATATCAGCGTTCATGACCGGTTTAGAATTCTTCTGCTGTGGTGGGCTACTCCTTTCCCTCATCCACAAACTGAATGGCTCTGTCCAGCCAGTCCGCCGGCGGCATTTTGTGACCGAGACCGGGGACTTTGTAAAGTTGCACGTGTTGGAATCCCTTGATATGGCAAAATCCAATCAGTAACTCCTTCCGTCTCTTTCTCAAAGACAACCATCTCTCTGTCTACACCTGCCCCAAGGCAAGACCACCGCCATCCGACACTTTTTTCTTCGGTAGGAGCAACAACCATGAAACCAGCTTTGAAGGTCCACTCGATGAGATTGTAGTATTTGATCGAGCCTTGGAGACGTGAGAAGTTCGAAAGAAGAAAGTCTAATCAAAAACGATAAATCGAAATACCTTTCTTCGCAAATTTGAAGAATTGTGTTAGATCCATTACGTCTATTTCCGGTAGGTGTCCCTTACTTTGATCCATGCGCTTGACGATCCCAAATGAGTGACCCATCCTCTACCTCAGGATCCGGCTGGGAGCCCCCATCACCTGAAAAGTTGCAGGCGATGCTTCCGCAGTATGAGATCAGTGGATTCCTCGGTCGCGGCGGCATGGGAGCGGTATACCGGGGGAGACAGATCAGGTTGGATCGAGACGTTGCTATTAAGGTTCTTCCTGAAACCCTGACACAAGGCGGAAACGATGAACTGAAGTTCGCAGAGCGCTTCGAGTTAGAAGCCCAGGCGATGGCGAAGTTTAGTCACTCTTCGATCGTCTCAGTGTTTGATTTCGGAGAGACCTCAAATGGACAACTCTACTTCGTCATGGAATTTGTCGAAGGCATGGACATTCACCAGTATCTCCGTGAAAACGGAGGCTCGATTTCACAGGAATATGCGCTTTCGATTACGGCCCACGTGCTGGATGCCCTCGATTACGCTCATACCAGAGGAATTATCCATCGAGACATCAAGCCGGCGAACATCCTGCTGAATAATGAAGGTCAGGTAAAAATTGCGGATTTTGGTCTGGCAAAAGTGCTCACCGACGGGGAGGACCAGGACAAGCCTGCACTGACCATGTCGAACGTGGCTCTCGGGACTCCCGACTTTGTCGCGCCTGAGGCGATTGACGGAGACGGTATTCCAGATCACCGAGCAGATCTTTACGCCGTCGGAGTCATGCTTTACCAGATGCTGACCGGACGAATTCCAAGAGGTAAGTTTCCATGTCCCAGTGAATTACTGCCCGATCTCGATCCGCGGGTTGACGACATCGTTCAGCAAGCGATGCAGTACAGTCCAAGCGACCGCTATGACACCGCTAATTCGATGCGGATGGCTCTTGATCCTGTGATCTCTGCCCCTGTCAGTCGAGTTAAGACGATTCAAAAGGGCAATACACCCGTCTCCAAAGCAGAGGAAAAATCAGTTTCGCCCCCCCGAAAAACAAAGAAGCCCGGCGTGGCAGGAAAGATCTACCTGATCGCCACTGTTTGTGCATTTTCGGGGATTCTATTCTTCGTGCTCAATCCGATGAGATCGGAAAAGGAAGTTCCCGCTGCAAAACCTGCAACTACCGCAACGACAAGCGAAGTTACTCTGCCGGAAGTAAAAGCGGATCGGGAGAATGTTCAACGGCTTGAGCCTATTTCAAAATCTGAGAAAAAGGGAGAAACAACTCCCCATCCAGTAGCCACAGGAACATTCATTGGGGCTTCAGAAGCCAGCGAAGCAACTACGGAATCACCCTACGAGAATTCCCTTGGGATGAGGTTTGCGCCGGTTCCAATCACCGGCGGCCCGACCAATGGAAAGCTGATATTGTTCAGCACTTGGGAAACCCGTCTCAGTGACTACCGCGCCTTCAAGGCCGAGAATCCGGAGATTCAGCAGGGAGAAACCCGATTCCCACAAGACGACTCACACCCTGCTGTCTACATTGGCTATGAGAACGCCACCGCGTTCTGCAATTGGCTGACCGAGTCCGAAAAGGCGAAAGGTAATCTCAAGGATGGCCAGCACTACCGACTCCCCACTGACCATGAGTGGAGTTGTGCGATTGGAATAGGAGAACTAGAAGATCCCGATGCAACCCCGCTATCCAAGGATAAGGCACTCGCAAAGCTTTGGCCCTGGGGGGACACCTGGCCTCCATCGGATGGAACCATCAATTGCTATGGAGAGGAAAATGCAGGACTTGAACTGTACGGCAAGCCGAAAGATCATTTGAAGAACTACTCAGACGGCTATCGATTCACGGCTCCCGTTGATTCGATGGGTGCGGGAAAATTCGGACTGTATCACATGCCCGGCAACATCGTTGAGTGGACCTCTGACTGGAGCGACGAATCTAAAACTCGTCGGACGTTCCGGAGCTCTGCATGGCTCCATATTCCAGGTGGATTTTTCATGTCTTCGGCAAGGGGATTTCCCCAGGCAAATGTTGCCGGCGAGGCAACTGGACTACGAGCGGTTTTAGATCTCAATCAAAACGCGCCCGAAGTTGGCCCCTCTATAGAAGTGACCACGGCACCGATAAACTCTCCGCAAGCCAGTGGATCAAAACCCGCTATTGCAATGGAAGATGCGGCCCCCGCTTCCCCTCTCGCATTGGTTCCCGGACTTGAGCCACGACTGGTGGAATATCTTCAATATCGGCAAAAGCTCATCAGCGATCTCAGTGAAAAATATTTAAGTGCTCTGGACAGGCGCTTTCAAGCCGCCATTGCAGCAGGTGACCTGACTTTGGCAAAAGCCTTCGAATCGGAGAAGAGTTCCGTCGAAGGATTTCAGTCATCACTTCTCGAACTCGATAAAGACCCCTTTTCCAGCATCGCCTCCTCAAGCACACTCGATCCCCTACCTGCTGAAGCCCCGCAGGGACTGTCAAACCTACGAGGGATCTGGATCACCGAGAGGAAAAGAATCAGTTCACTGCTTTCATCCTATCTGATTGAGTCTCTGCAAGCCCTCGAAGTCGAGTTGACCAAGGCAGCCGACTTGGAAAACGCTTCGACAGTCAAGAACTTGAAAGACTCAATCGGGAAAGATTCATCGACTCCCCCCTTGGTCCCAACCAATGAGGCAGAGATGCCTTCGGCGACTCTTCCCGACCGGATCGATCCATTCGAGAACAGTATCGGGATGCAATTCGTCCCAGTTCAGGTCGGAGAAACAACCATACTTGTTAGCGTCTACGAAACCACGGTTGCTAACTATCGTAGCTTTCTAAGAATCGATCGTGACCGCAATTGGCCGGAACCTGAATACCGCCTTCGTGACAAACAAGCGGCAGTCCTCATGAGTTGGTTCGATGCTGAAGCCTTCTGTCAGTGGTTGACCAATGAAGAGAGGCAGAAAGGACTGATCGGTAAAAACGATACCTACACGCTTCCGAGCCTACTAGAGCTCCAAACGGCTGCTGGACTGGTTCGCTCCTACGACAAAGCTTCTGGGAGAACTGATTATTCATCGAAATATCTCTGGGGAGATGAGTGGCCGATCCCTGGCATTGTGGGAAATCTCTATGGGGAAGAGAATTCAAAAGGGGGAACAGAGACTATGGTCGCAATCGCCGGATACAACGACGGAGAAACTCAGATCGCCGAAGTCGGCTCCTATGATCCCAACAAGCTGGGAATCTACGACCTCGTGGGAAATGCCCGGGAATGGTGCAGCGATTGGTCAAATGATGACGAAGTCGCCAAGAAACTGTTCGGAGCTTCCTGGAAGGCGTACGAAGAACGTAGGTTCACGACAGGCTTTCGAACTTTCCAGGCGCCAAGCATGGGATCGACATCCAACGGGTTTCGAGTCGTCCTGCGAAGATCTCCTGAAATCTAGAAGGAATTCAAAAGGTTCCCGGCATACTATTTTTGATCGAATGCTCAGTAAAAAACGGATCCAAAAAATTCTTCAGAAGACACCTTCCGAGATGACGAATTCGAGGGAATGGCAGGAATGGGATCAGGTGACAACAATCAACAGTCCGCCCTCCTAACTAGATCACCAAACCGCTTTCATAATTGCCACTGATTGGACTTAGTCTGCAATCGACCTCTGCAACATCTGCCCTCAAGGTGCCCCAAACACCAGCACACACCACGCCTTCCAGACTGATTTAGCGATCGCGAGCTGACCGGTATCGCTTCTGAACGTGGCTGATTCGTAGGCGCACCTCCACCGAGAGAAGTGTGGAACCCCCTCCATCCCGGCCGGCCCTTCGTAGCGTGTAGCGCGAAGAACGGGGGCAGGGCCGACGTACCGATAAGCATCGCTTGAAGAAGTAAACTCCAATCAATAACCCGCTTTCGCTACACGGTGAATCTCGACTTTAAGCCGTTTAAGATGAACCGCCGCTACATCGGGATCTTCTTCAATCACCTTGTCTCGAACATTCCGAGCTACCGTATGACTGGCTTGAGACTTCTCTCGATCGCGCACTTTACGCTGAAACGTTCGCGTCCGAAGATGGTTCCTGAAATCGCACGAAAGAGTGCGACGGGTATCGACGCCGTCTTTAATCAAACCTCATGAAATCATCCTTTCTTCTCGTCCTCTGGGCCCTGGCCTCTTTTGCTGGTGCCGCAGAGCGACCCAACGTGCTCTTTATCGCTGTTGATGATCTGCGCCCTGAACTGGCAACCTATGGCGCGGAGGTGAAAACTCCGAATCTCGATCGTTTTGCCGCGAGCGGTATTCGCTTCGATCGGGCCTACTGCAACCAGGCGGTTTGCGGGGCCTCGCGGCTCTCATTGATGGGCGGGCTTTATCCGAGCAAAACGGGCGAGCAGAATTATCACGTGACCAACTGGAGACAGCGACATCCTGACTTGCTTACGATGAACCAGCATTTCCAGGCAAATGGGTATCACACACTCGGAACCGGGAAGATTTATCACGGCACTAACGGGGGAAAAATTGAAGGGAAGAACTGGGATGAATGGCTCGACTCGGGAGGAAAGGATTATGTCCTCCCTGAAAGTACTGCCGAGATGATGAAACGCCGAAAGACCAACCCCGACAAAGACCCGAAAAGCTTTCGGGGAACGACCACGGAGAGTGCTGACGTCTCCGATGAGACCTACAAGGACGGCGCCCGTGCCGTCGTTGCAGCGCAGAAAATCGGCGAACTGGCAACGGGAGACGAACCCTTCTTTTTTGCGGTTGGCTTCACTAAACCACACCTCCCTTTTATTGCTCCAAAGGGATACTGGGATCTCTACGAGAGAGATTCATTTTCAATGCCTGAGAATCGTTCCTGGCCTCCGGGCTATCCTGATGTGGCGAGGAATGTGAAAGCAGGAGAGATGTCCAATTACTCTGACTACGAAGGAGATTCGCCGGTCGATTTTTCTGATGATCTAAATAAGCGACTCATCCACGGCTACGCGGCGTGTGTGAGCTACACCGATGCTAACGTTGGCAAAGTTCTCGATGCACTCGACGCTTCCGGTGCGGCCGACGATACCATCGTCGTTTTCTGGGGTGATCATGGATGGAAGCTCGGTGATCATTCCAGCTGGTGTAAGCACACCAATTTCGAGGTCGATACCCGCGTTCCGCTCATGATGCGGGTGCCTGGAAAAGAAACTGGTGTGACGGAAGCGCTGGTCGAGCTGATTGATCTTTATCCGACACTTTGCGAGCTGACGGGCATTCCGGTGCCGAAACATCTTCAGGGAGAGAGTTTTGTTCCTCTCCTGAGCGATCTCTCAGCAGAGCATCGCTCCAGTGCCTACAGTTCTTATCCGCACGGGAAAATCATGGGGCACAGCATCAGGATGGGAGCCTATCGATACACTGAGTGGAATGATCAAACGGGAAAGAAAACGGCGATGGTTTTGACTGACCTTGTTGTCGACCCCGGTGAGGAAAGCAATCTGACGCACAGCGAGAATCACGCGGAAGATCTCGCCAAAGCCCGTGCTGAGCTCAAAAGGCGCGTCGCTAATGCGAAGAAGTAACCGGTTCACCCTGGCTCCTAAACAAAAGGGCCTCTTCCTAGCGGAAGAAGCCCTTGAAAAAGCAAATTCCAATCAGTAATTGTCCGGCTCAGTGTAACCGAAATGCTATACCGCCGAGCGATTCGCGCAAATATTTGAAACATCAGGGACTTACAAAGAATTTTCTGCATCCGAAAAAAACTTTTTGGTCCGGTCAATACAATTGGAGGTCTGACCCGAATGGCGCGGTTTTAAGGGCCATTGTCGGGGATAATCCGAATCTCTTGTGCCTTGCGCAGAGGCGCAAAGCCGCAGAGTTTTTTCTCTTCCTCTGCGCCTCCGCCGCTCTGCGCGAGACTTTCATAGCCCTGCTCTATCTATGAGTTAAGCCACTTATGCCCCCACTTAAAACCGTGCCATTCAGGTCCGATCCTTTGTTCTTTTCGGGCATATCATGAGTGAAATGATCCCCTAAAGAGTGGTCGACCCCTGAATCAGGTAATCGGAGGGATTGATCTAATTCTCTCTTCAATGGTACTTTCACCGAATGAGAAAACTTCACGTGCTTTTCATTGCGATGGTTTGCTCGCAATTCGTGCTTCCTGCTTTTCCCCAAAACACGAAGAGCACCCCTTTGGAAATCGCAACGGAAGCAAATGTTGAAATTCCGATGCGCGACGGGACGATTCTGCGCGCGGATATATATCGACCGAAAGCCGAAGGGACCTATCCCATCCTCATGGCCCGGACGCCCTACAACAAGAATGGCCTCGGAGGGGATGGAAAAAGATTCGCAGCCCAAGGCTACATCGTAGTTTGTCAGGATGCCCGCGGTCGTTTCGAATCGGATGGGCAATGGGAATCCTTTGTCCGCTTTGATACCAACGACGCCCGCGACGGATACGACACTGTGGAATGGTGTGCCAAACTGCCCGGATCCACCGGAAAAGTGGGAACCTTCGGTGCTTCCTACAACGCGTTTCTCCAATGGCGAACAGCTTCCCTTGCCCCGCCTTCACTGGCCTGCATGGCGGCGTTCAGTATTCCTGCGAAGTATACTGACCTTGAGGGAATGGGCTCCATCAAACCGGGGCGGCGTCTTCAGTGGTGGTATGGATCAATGACTCCTGACATGCGCAAGCGATCGGGCAATCCCGGGTCAGCCGACAAGGTGACAGGGAAGAAAGCGTGGAAAGAGGAATCCAAAAAGTGGCTGAATTTTGTTCCCTGGCTGGATTTGCCAAATACTTTCTGGGAGGAGGAAACCGAAGCTGTCCATGCGTGGCTGCTTGACCCTTCACTCGATCCCTGGGCTTTGCAGGAAGGCATCGCGAATACGACCATCCCGAACTTCAATACCATCGGTTGGTTCGACCACTGCAATGGCAACCTTCTTCTCGACAAGGCAATTCGCTCCGGGGCGAGGACCGATACAGCGCGCCAGGAATCCCGCACCATCGTCGGACCCTGGAGTCACACCGGTCGGGCCACAAGCACGGTTGGTAAAGTCAACTTCGGTCCGAATGCGAAGCTCGAGATGTTTGCGCTTGAGCTGCAATGGTTTGACTACTGGCTCAAAGGAAGCGGCGACTCACCGGGTAGCAAAATGCCATACCGGATTTTTGTGATGGGGGACAAGGAGTGGCGGGACGAACCAACCTGGCCACTGGAGCGCGCTGTCACCAAATCCATATATCTCCAAACCGGTGGCAGTGCCAACACTCCCTTGGGAAACGGCACCCTAACTGAAACTCAACCCGAGCCCATCGGGAAAGATCAATATGATTACGATCCGAAAAATCCCGTTCCCACTCTCTATACTGCTGCGTCATTTACAGTGCCTGCTGACCAATCGCCCCATGCTGCTCGTCGGGACATCCTCGTCTACCAAAGCGAGCCGCTGACCGAGAGACTCGAAGTAACGGGCAATCCCGTCGTTGAACTCTTTGCCGCTACTTCTGCTCCCGACACTGACTTCTTCGTCCGATTGATCGATGTGGCGCCGGATGGCACAAACTTCGATGTATCGCTCGGAATGATCCGGGCCCGTTATCGCAACGGCCTCGAAAATGAGGAACTGGTAGAACCCGGAAAGACAGTCCGCTACCAAATCGAAATGAACCCGACATCGATCGCCTTCCAACCCGGGCACCGCATACGACTCGATATCACCAGTAGCGATTTCCCCAATTTTGACCGGAGCCACAACACGGCGGCAAATCCGAATTCAGATCCAGAACTGAAAATTGCTACGCAAACCATTTTCTCAGGTGGCAATTCAGCGACGGTGCTGAAGTTACCGGTAATCCCTCAGTAATCGTATTTACGGCAGATTGATAAAAGCCGCCTAAATTCTCCGAAAGAAGATCAACCCCGAAGGCGAGATCACCAGAGGGATAATCTGCACTTTTCACTTCAGAATCGCTAGGGTCGAAATGGCGATGAATGCAGGACTCGACTACCCCACTATTGATCTCGCGTACTTGACTTATGATCCCGAAATGGTCAGTGACGCCTAATCCTTTTTCTTTCGTTCGAACACTTTCGCTTCTGCGGGAAAGGGCTCCATCGACTCAATTGGAGGAGGGGCTTGAAACGAATGTCGAAGTTTCAGCTTCCTTGTGGCCGGTTGATAGAACCCGACTGAATTTTTTTTGAAGCCGGCATCATGGAGGTAGGCTTTTACCGACACTTCATCGGCTCCGTTTTCAAAGGATATCAAACGGCTCAGAGGTTGACCAGCAGCATGGTGCTTTGTCAGGGCGGCGGCCTGTAGAAAGTTTACGCCCCACTTGGATTCCGTGATCGCCTTGCCTCCAAAATTGTCGACCGGGCTCTTCACATGAGTGTGTCCCCCAACCCAAAAATCGATCGCCCCGTGGCCGTTCTTCTTTTCGAACTTCATTAGAAAATCTTCGAAGACATGGGCATCGGCCGTGAATTCAAAATTCTCCGGATCGTCGTTCTCAATGATAAAATACAAATAGGACGAACCTGCCGCTCCTCCTGAAGCCCCATGATAGCGGGGATTCCCCTCACCGTTTCCCGATGCGGTCGTCGTATCCCGCAAAGCGTGATGATGCATCGTCACAATTATTTTGTCCTGATTTTCCAGCACTTGCTTCTTCCACCAATTAAAAGTCTCCCTCGTCACCGCACCCGGCGGATACCCACCTTTATGCTTTTCGCTACTGTGCCCACGCCCAACCGGACTCGGAGCATCATTGCGATCGGAAAGCATCAGGAAAAGAATGTTCCCGGCGACGAATCTGTAGCGTTCCCAGTTTCCCTCGACGGGGAATGGCCGGCGGTTCGCATCGACTCCCGAGAGCTTAGTATTCTCACCGATAGGGTCACCCCATTTTCGAAACCACGATCCCGGCCCGTGATCGTAGTATGGCGCATCGTGATTTCCCTGCACATTATAGATCTGTTCCCGACGGTGTTTTGTCAGGGATCGGTATTGTATTTGCAGTTCGTGCCCGTCTTCATCAATAGGAGGAAACTGACTCGACGACAAATCTCCCGCATCGATCATGATGTCCCAATCGAATCCATTCGGCCCTTCCGATTGACGAATTGCACTACCTAGGCTCTCCCTGCCCTTTTTGATATCCGCCGGAACATGACAGCAACTCGTCGCCCAGACATGAAACCCTTGCGTGGGTTTCTCTTCCGATTGAGAAAACTGTGGGAAAAGAACCAGAATTACGCTCAGGCTAGCGGTGGTCGGAAATATTCTCATGGCGCTCGATTCAACAGGGTCACATGATCGAATCAACCCTATACCGGCAGAGCCTGAGTTCCTAAACCCTAATTTCTAAATCCAAAGCTTTTTGGTGGCTGAAATTTCTATGCACCTTCAAAAAGGCAAAAAGGGGCAGGTGAGAATGGCACAGTTTTAAAAAAATCTAGCCCGCAAGTTCTGACGAACGCCCCAGCCTCGAACAACTACCTTAAAACCGTTCCATTCGGGTCACGTTCCATTCGGGTCAGGAGACAACAATCAACAGTCCGCCCTCCTAGCTCGATCACCAAACCGCTCTCATAATTGCCACTGATTGGATTTAGTCTGCAACGGACCTCTGCAACGTCTGCCATCAAAGTGACCCAACCACCAGCACACACCACGCCTTCAAGCGACCTCCCCAGGAGTCCGGCCCTCCCGCTTCGTGTGAGCATTCGGACCCCCTTGGCAGGAAGCACGCTATTTTCAAGTGTGCCGTGCTGACGGACATCTTTGCTGAACAAACCTTATCGCTGGTTATTGGCCGCCTTCCAGCCTGATTTAGCGATCGTAAGCTGACCGGTATCGCTTCCGAACTTGGCTGATTCGCAGGCATTTCCGCCGAGAGATGTGTTGCACCCCCTCAATCCCAGCCGGACCGATAAGCACCCCTTGAAAGAGCAAATCCTATCAGTTGAAAAATAGTAGGCGGAGAGGGATTTGAATTGTCCGGCTCACTTCGTTCGCCTGACCTGCGGATTTCGCTTCGCGTTTCTAAAATTGAGCAAAGCTCAACGGGCCGTCCCGACCAGCGGTCGGTGGTTCCTTTTTAAGGAAAACTTTCGGGGAAAGGAAGGTGTCGATTTTGAAGGCTAAATGGTACGCGAAGAGGGATTTGAACCCCCGACCGCCTCGGTGTAAACGAGATGCTCTACCGCTGAGCTATTCGCGCCATTCTGGGTTTGTAACCACAGCCATTGTCAAATTGACGACGGGCGGTATTATCGACCGATCTTGGAGTTTCGCAAGCAACGATCCGCCCTTCGACAAATTTCGATTCCGAATGCCCGAAATCGATCTCCGCAACCAAAATGCGGAAGTTTCCCGGCCGCTCAACTCCGCTATCCACCCCCAACGGCTGACCGGGCTTTATTTTCATTCCCATAAATACTACAAAAAACGCTTCTAATATCTGAGAATTCGGCGATATTCCGCGCGCGACCACGCAATTATGGATAAAGACGACGATACCGTAGAACTGGAAGGAACGATTCATACCGTCCTTCCCGGAACCATGTTCCGAGTTGAACTGGATAACAAGCACCTCGTCCTCGCTCACATTTCCGGCAAGATGCGTAAGCGATTCATCCGTCTGGTTGCAGGTGATCGGGTCAAAATCGAAATGTCTCCCTATGACACGGAGAAGGCCCGAATCGTTTATCGCGTAGACGCTCGCAGCGCTAATCGCCCCGGAGGCCACCCTGGTCGTCGTCGCTCACCCCGAAGCATGGCCCGTCCTGGCCAGCCGAAGAAGAGAGCGAAACCGAACAACACGCCACGACGTGGCAGCGGCCCTCCCAAGAAGAAATAGCGCCCACCAGTTTGCTCACGGCATCCATGCTGTAGCTAGAGTTGGCGTAGAGGATGACAAACTACTTCGCCATCTTGGATCTGCCTGAAACCTTGATTTTAAATCAAGAGCAGGTTGCAGAGGCTTGGCATTCAAAGACGCAGTCGTCCCATCCCGATGCCACGCAATCGGAAGGAGCCACTGAAAACACGGCAGCCGTGAACCAGGCCCGTGCCGCATTATCCGATCCTGCCCACCGATTGGAGCACTGGCTTTCGCTCAAGGCAGGGCAGACATCTACCGACCGGACCATCGATCCCGGGCTGATGGATCTATTCACAGAACTTCATGCTATCCTGGAAAATGCTGACTCCGTGATTCAGCGAAATCGCAAGGCGTCAACCGCTCTGGCCAAAGCTCTTCTCTCCAAAGAAGCCATCGCGGCTCAACTTGGCTTACAGGCAAAAATGCAAAACATTCAGGTGATGAAAAACACGATCACTGATCAGTTCGCTGCTTTTGAAACCGAAGGGGGAAATGGCGTTTTTGACAATGCCGGACGTAACCTTGGTCAGTTAAAGTTTCTAAGAAAATGGGAACAACAATCTCAGGACCGCCTTCTCTCTCTATTAGAGTGTTAGAGCTTCAAACTCCATGAATGAAGAAGTAATTATCGGCATCGACCTCGGAACCACGAACTCACTCGTTGGGGTAGTCGATTCCGGATTTCCCATCATCCTCGCCGATGACGAAGGAGAGCGACTGATTCCATCTGTTGTTTCCTATCAGACTGATGGGTCGGTCCTGACAGGTCGCCGCGCCATGCATTTCCGTATGCTGGAACCAGCGCGGACGATCACGTCCATCAAGCGCTTTTTGGGGCGGAAATTTTCACAATTGTCCGATGAAGAGGTCGTCGATTGCGAATATTCCATTGAAGCCGACAGCGGGGATAAGATCTCTGTTAGGATAGATTCAGACAATTCGGTAACTCCGATCGAGGTCTCCTCAAAAATTCTAGCCCATCTCAAAGAGGTCGCGGAAAAAGCACTGGAAACGAAAGTCAGCAGAGCCGTCGTCACCGTCCCTGCCTATTTCAGCAATTCCCAACGCGAAGCCACCAAAGCAGCAGCGGAAGCAGCTGGCCTCACCGTGGAAAGAATCGTCAACGAACCGACCGCGGCAGCGCTCGCCTACGGCCTCGACAAGCTCGAAGACAATCAAACTGTGGCCGTCTACGACCTGGGTGGTGGCACCTTCGATCTATCCATCCTCCAAATGCGAGATGGACTATTCGAGGTCATATCAACGGCAGGAGACACCCGCCTCGGAGGAGACGATCTCGACCGGGCAATCTACTCTCATCTGAAAACTTCCATTGGCTTCAAAAAACTTTCACCCGAAGAGTCAGCAACGCTGCTGGCTGCCGCCCGGAACGCCAAAGAAGCACTCAGCTCGGATCAATCGCATACCATTCGTCTGCCATTCTTTCGGGGAAGCGAAAGTATCGAGCTGGAGCTTTCGCGCGCAGAAGCTGAGGCACTGATGAATCCAGTCATCGCTCGAACCCGCCCGATTTGTCGCCGCGCTTTTGCCGAAGCAGCGGGCAAGGGTGCTGACGCCATCGACCATTTCATTCTTGTCGGCGGCAGCACACGAATTCCATTCCTCAGACAAAAAATCGAGGAATGGTTCAATATCGAACCCAACCTGAGCCAGCATCCAGACGAAGCCGTCGCATTGGGCGCGGCAATCCAAGCAGGCATCCTATGTGGAAGAGTCCGGGATGTCGTACTGGTCGATGTCACCCCTCTATCCCTTGGCATCGAAACCTTTGGCGGGCTCATGAACGTGATCATCCCCCGCAATTCCACGATTCCCGCAAAAGCAGGCGAGCTTTTCACCAACGCAGTTGCCAATCAGGACTCCATCGCGATTCGAGTAATGCAGGGCGAAAGGGAAATGGCGCGCGACAACTGGCTACTCGGAGAGGTTGCGATCCCCTTCTCACCCGGCGCCAAAGGGAGTGCCCGAGTAGGAGTCCAGTTCTCCATCGACCAAAACGGCATTCTAGAAGTTCTCGCCCGCGATACCGAAACCGGAAAAGATACGGTTCTCGAAATTCGCGATGCAGCGGTCGACGTGGATGACACGAAGGTCGAAAACATGGTCAGTGAATCGATCGACCACGCATTCGACGACATGAACGAAAGAATATGGACCGAAGCTCGGATGAAGAGTGAAGAACTACTTCCGGCTGTCGAAAGTGCCCTGAGCCTGGTCGGCGATCGACTTGAGCCGGACGAAATTAAAAAAATTCAGTCAACTGCCGCGAAAGTCCAACAATTGCTCGGCGGTCAGAGCAAAGATTCCGATCCCCTAAAAGAGGCAAATCAAGCCCTCGACGAAGCGACCCAAACACTGGCCGCATTGCTGGTCGAAGCCGCATTTGAGGATACCGAGTAGAGTCCCGACGAGAAACGCCAACAAAGTGAAACTCATCAAATTCACGTCACAAAAGGCTGCTTTTGTTATCTACTTTTTAAATCGGACAGTGGTAGGTTTGGCATCCGCCGAAAATCAAGGGGACCGAAACACAATGAATCATCCCTAGTTTGATTCAAAAACTCACTCTTTAGATAGACCGCATGGAAGAAGACCTCAAACGACTGGCCGCAAATCCCGAGGACTGGGATCTGAGAGAGTCTGTCGTGCGGTCGTTCTATGACTCGGGTCAGCATGCCCGCGCTTCAGAGATCCTCTACGAAACGCCATGGATCCCCCAGGATGAGACGTCCATCCTTTTCGCGGCATCCGTATTTGGCTCCACGCATCTAGCTCAAGCCGAAAAGCTGCTCAATCAATACATCGCATCAAACGGGACAAGCCCGGGCATCGAAGCACTTCGATCCCGGTTGGGGCTAAGCACCCAACGGCGCCAGCCGATCCCTCCCGAAACCCGCAACTCTCCCCGAACTCCGGTGCCTCCCAGAGAGGAAACAAAGCCGACCGCGAAACGCCAGATTGAAGTCGTTCCCGCTGGACCTGCCACCACCCCTCGCGCCAAAACACCCGTTCCTGCCGATCCTGCACCGAGCAGTCCTGACAAGGACTCTTTGCCGCATAGCGACGCCAACCTAGTGCCGCAAGAAAGCCTTTTGCCTCAGGCTTCAGCGCCCGTTCCGGAAGAGGAGAAGAAATCCCCTTCCGTTCCCACAAAATCACCGGAACGGAAGGAAGAGGAAAGCGCCCCTGAAGCCCCCCCTTCCGACGAACCAAAACCCACCGCGAGCGAAACCAGTTCCAAGGCCAAAACGGAAGCCGATCCCGAACACCCGGATCATGAGAAACACATCATTGTTTCAGAAGGCAAAGCAGTCCAAGCAGCAGAAAAGGAAGATGACCGCAAAGAAAAAATCAGGGCCGCCATTACTGCGGTTGTCATTCACATTGTGCTGATCATAGTCTTTGCTTTCCTCGCCATCGCTCAGCCGCCTGCCGGTCCGCCGCAGATCACAGCATCCGCACCCCCTGCCGAAGCAACAACTCTTGACGCGACTACCCTTGATCGAAAAAAACAAAAAAACACCTCCGCAGTCGAGACACCATTAAAAGCCATTTCCAGCAATTCACTCTCCGACTTTGTTCTGCCAGACACTTTGAACATGGACGCCAATCTGGCTCTTACCGCCATCTCTGACAGTGATACAGCCTTTGGAAACTCGATGAGTGGATTCGGGAAAATGTCCGGAATTCCATCAGGCATGCGATCCCGTTGCTCCATTTCCGAAAGAATGAAACGCTTAAGAGAAAGCGGCGGCGACGAGGCAGCAGAGGACGCCATCGAAAAAGGCCTGCAGTTCCTCCTGAGCCAACAAGACGCTCAAACAGGAGCATTCGGAAAGGAATTTACAGCGGGAATGACAGGGCTAGCCCTGCTCGCCTATCTCGGGCACTGCGAAACTCCAGAGTCTGCCAAATACGGAGATTCAGTCGTGCGTGCTGCCACCTTTCTGATGCAACTCTCCATGGAAAACAACGGTCTCCTCACAAACAATACACGAGGAGACCACGAAACCTACGAACACGCCATTGCGACCTACGCACTCTGCGAGCTCTACACCATGTCAAAAGCAGGAGGTCGCGAGATCCCTAGACTCGCTCTGATTTTGAGGAAATCTGTCGGTCTGATCGTGAACGCCCAATCCGGAGAAGGAGGCTGGCCCTATGGATTCACTGGCGAAGGTTACGAAGATCTATCTGTCTCGAGTTGGCAAATCCAGGCGCTAAAAGCTGCCTACAATACTGGACTCAAAATCCCGGGGGTTGAAGCCTCTCTCGACAAAGCAGTCGAAGACTTTATCCCTCGAATTCAGGATTCACAGGGCGCCTTCAAATACAATCCCCAGGATCCTTCTGGTCGAGATTCACTCAGCGGCGCCGCCATTCTGGCACTGCAGATCTGGAAAGGAGCGGACTCATCAGCCTACTACAAAGGCATGCGCTACCTGACAACACGCTATCTCAATCCCACCCCCGGCGGAAACTATTACACCCCCTATTATAACACTCAGGCATTCTTCATGGCCGAAGGCGAACAATGGGATAACTACAACACCAAATTTCAGCCACTGCTGCTCAAAGCCCAAAATTCCGACGGCTCATGGTTAGGCACCGGCCCTCGCAAGGATGACAAGATCATGAATACCGCCTGGGCCATTCTGATGTTGGAGGTCTATTACCGATACCTTCCCACATCAAACAAAGTCAAAGGCCTCAAGCTCAGGTAAGCCCCCAGTCCTTGCATTGGTGAGGACCGGTTTGACGCTGAAAAACGCTCGAAAATTCGAAAAGAGCCCCTTTCAAACAGACCTCGGCGTGCGTAGACTGTGAAATGGATCTCGAAGTGATCGAAAAGAACTTCCAAATTGCTCGTCTCGATAAGATCGAGCCGACCCCCTGCCCTTGCGGGCAGTCCCGACGCGCGTTCATGAATGATGAAAACGACGTCGCCTCCATGCATCTCGTTGAAATTAAACATGACAGTGAAAAGCACTTTCATCGTCACATGACAGAGATGTACTACGTATTGGAAGGAGAAGGCCATATCGAGCTTGATGACCAGATTTACCCGCTTTCTCCCGGCACCGCAGTGCTGATCAAACCCGGCTGCCATCACCGTGCAGTCGGCTCCAATCTGAAAATCCTCAATATCCCCGTCCCGAAATTTGATCCAGAAGACGAATACCACGTCTAGTTTTGAACTCCCCCCCTCACTATGGAATTCAGTACGACCGAAGAAATCGTCGCCGACATAAAGGCCGGCAAGCTTGTCATCATCGTAGATGACAAAGACCGCGAAAACGAAGGTGATCTGATCTGCGCAGCGGAGAAGACGACTCCCGACATGATTAACTTCATGGCGACACACGGTCGCGGTTTGATCTGTGCCCCCATTCTGCCCGAGGCGGCTGACCGACTAGGCCTGCCATTAATGGTCCGACGAAACACCGAATCCCAGGGCACCAATTTTACCGTGGCAGTCGATGCCGCATCGGGCATCACGACCGGGATCAGTTCGGCCGACCGGGCAAAAACGGTGGCAGTGCTCGCCAATCCCCTTTCCGAGCCTTCCGATCTAGTCCGCCCCGGCCATATCCTCCCCTTGCAGGCACTGAAAGAAGGTGTCCTGCGGCGCGCCGGTCACACCGAAGCGGCCGTGGACTTTGCCCGCCTCGCCGGGCTCCAGCCAGCAGGAGTCATTTGCGAAATTCTCAATCAGGACGGGAGCATGGCGAGGCTGCCGCAACTCAAAGAGTTTGCTGAAAAGCACGACCTGAGAATCGGCACGATAGCCGCCCTCATCGAATATCGTCGCAAAGAGGAAAAGCTGGTCGAACGCATCGCACAAATCAAAATGCCAACCGACTTCGGCACCTTTGAACTGATCCACTATGCCAGCCTTATCAATCCAGCTGAAGAACACATCGCCCTGGTTAAAGGAGAAATCGATCCTAACGAACCCGTGCTCGTTCGAGTTCATAGCGAGTGCCTGACTGGTGATGTATTCGGCTCCCGCCGTTGCGACTGTGGCAGTCAACTTCACAGCGCCATGGCGCAAATTGAAGAAGTCGGAACCGGCGTTTTAGTTTACATGAGGCAAGAAGGTCGTGGCATAGGATTAGCCAACAAAATGCGCGCCTACAAACTGCAGGAAGAAGGCCTTGATACCGTTGAAGCAAACGAACGCCTCGGCTTTAGCTCCGATCTCCGGGACTACGGGATGGGAGCTCAGATTCTTTATGATATCGGAGTGCGTAAGATTCGTCTCCTCACTAACAATCCAAGAAAAGTCGTCGGCCTCGAAGGCCATCAACTCGAGATCACCGAACAGGTTCCTATCAAGATCGACCCCAATCCTCACAACGAAGATTACCTAAACACCAAGCGAGACAAGCTCGGTCACACCCTCTAATTTTGCTGCCACCAAATGTCGAAATCAGCTCCTGACTCACCCTCTCCTACTCAACAAAGTGGCACTGTCGCCATTGTCGCAAGTCGCTACAATAGCACTTATACCGACGCGCTTGTTCAAGCGGCATCGGAAACCTTGGACCAACTAGCCCCCGATCTTGAAATCTCGGTGACTCGCGTTCCGGGAGCCTTCGAGATCCCTGTGGTCGTCGAAGCGGTCGCCTGCAGCGATAATCAGCCACTCGCGATTATAGCACTCGGTGTCATTATCCGGGGATCAACCGCCCACGCTGACCTCATCGCCGACTCCATCACCCATTCTCTCCAGGCCACCAGCGTATCTCACCTCGTCCCGGTTATTCACGAAGTGCTTCTGGTTGAGAATGCCGAACAAGCCGAAACCCGGACTCTCGGGGACGAGCTCAATCGCGGGCGTGAAGCTGCTGAGGCCGCCATTGCCATGATCGAAGTGATGAACAATCTAGGATAAGAAATTCTACTTACCACTCATGAGCGATACCATCGTCTTTCTCGACCGAGACACCACAGACCGTGATGACCTCGAATTGTCAGCACTCGAATCTCTGGGCACACTGATCAGCCATGGCGTGACCCGCCCTGAGGAAACAGCCAGCCGCATTCACGAAGCGAATATCATCCTGTCCAATAAGGTAGTAATCGGGGCCGAAGAAATGGACGCCGCTCCGAATCTTGGCCTCATTCAGGTCGTCGCTACCGGCGTTAATAACATCGACCTCGACGCGGCTCGCGAACGCGATCTCGCTGTGTGCAACGTGAGTGGATACAGCACCGAATCGGTTGCTCAACAAGTCTTCGCTTATCTTCTCAATCTCGAAACGAATGTGCATCGATTCGGCAACGAACCCGAAAAGTGGCCCCAGTCGCCAATTTTCACCCGACTAGACTACCCGGTGAACGAAATCGCAGGAAAGACTCTTGGCATCGTGGGTTTTGGAACCATTGGAAGAGCAGTTGCTCGAATTGGCGAGGGCTTCGGAATGAATGTGATCGCCTACGCGAGAGAAGGCAGCGAAACAACAGGCGAGATCCCCCGATTTTCTCATCAGGAATTTTTTGCGACGGCAGATGTTGTCACGCTGCACTGCCCTCTCACGCCGGAAACCAAAGACTTCATCAACGAGGAAACACTCTCTTTGATGAAGGATGATTCAATTCTCATCAACACCGGCCGTGGCGACTTAGTCAATGAAACCGATCTGGTAAGCGCGTTGCGAAGCGGCACGATAAGAGCAGCCGCAGTCGATGTCCTGACCCCCGAACCACCGCCCGCCGATCACCCCATGATCGCATCCAATCTCGACAATCTTTTCATCACGCCACACACCGCTTGGAGCGCACGTCAAGCGCGCCAGCGGCTCATCGATGGCATCGTCGAAAACATTAAAGCGTTTCGTACCGGCGAACAGGTGAATCGCATTGTTTGAAGAAAATCAGATTTAACAGGGTCGATCACATACAAACCCTTTTAGATCACCTTTCAAATCTCACTCAACCGGCTGAGCTCGCGGAGCCAATGGCACGGCCGCGGGAACTTCAACCGGCGCAGCCTCAGATGTCACCGCGTCGAGGATTCCTTTAAACAAGTTTCCTATCTCAGCGGGCAGCTCGATGCCGGAAGCTTCTTCGAGCTGATCCTGGATCATGTCCATCGCATCTTCCTCTCCACCGAGAATTCCTTCAAGGTTCTGCAGTGTGTCAGGTGATGTTCCAAGAATGTCGTTGAGCTTATCCGAAGCGAAATCGATCGGAAAATCCGTCAGCATGAGTTTGGGCGATGCTACTTGCCCTATTCCAGTTACTACAACCGACTTACCCTCCAATCCTGTCGCCTTTGACAGAGCAGAATCAAGGCTTGCTGTAGCGGTAAAATCAGTGTTCTTCGATTCAAGTGCCAGGCTTCCTGCCACAACCAAATTTGCCCCACCCTGCCTCACCGTCAGATCGTTGGTCATCAACACTCCTGACTCGACTATGTAGGCCCCTGAAACCATTCCAGTTCCTTTAACGCCAAATGCTGGGATCACTTTCCCCAGTAATTCCTGTACTGGACCAATCACTGGAAAACCTGTCAGAAGCGCATCATCGATTCGGAGACTTCCCCCACCTCGCACTTTTAAAACATCGCTGTATCCGATGCCCCTAAAATCAAAGAACAAGTTGCCAGTCATTCCAATATCGCCCAGCTCAAAGTAGGAAGCCACTTTCTCCAATGGCAACTCTGAGACCTCAATCAGACCACTAAATGGTTTAGACTCTGCCGTGAGGCGGGTCGTCCCGTTTATTCTGACAGCACCATTCAAAACACGTCCGGCAAAATTGTTCGTCTCAAGACTACCTGACGAAAGCTTAAACCGCCCTCTCAATTCGCTAAGTGGGAGATCCCGGTCCTCACCGTGATAGACCAGCCCCATTCGATGGTCATAGTCCACCATCAGATTTGCCTGATCAGGTGAATCCATCGGCACCGTCCCGCTCAATTGAATCATGGGTGCATCGACCAGAGAAATCGATTTCAGTTTATCGCTCCACTCAGAATCGTATTCCGATAACACCGCCACCAAATCCACGGTGGATTGCGACTTGGTCACGTACAAAGTCTTCGACTCCAAATCAATCGAGAAGACCCCCCCGACAAACCCTTCGCCGTGACCTATCTGCAACGATGTCACCTCCACTTGGTTCTCGGCTGATTCATAGCGACAGGCTCCGCTTACGGAAGAAACGGAAACTCCACGCCAATCAAAATCGCGTCCACTCAGCCTCGCGTTCACACTCACCACATTCGTATCGTCAACGCCAGTTTCATTCGAAAATTGAACATCCAACTGAGGAGGCTCACCGTTGGCTTGGATCTCCAGCCATGGCTCTACTTGTTTCAGTAGCGCAAAATCAATAGGCAAAGCCGCAGTCGCCGCACCATCCGAAGCTGCAACATTCTGAGTAGGCTCACTTTTCGGAAGAAAAGAATGACCCGATGCATTGATTCTTAATCCCCCGATCAATGCCGAAAATCTTTCAACCTGAATCAACTCACTGGATACTAATATCTCTGCCCGAATCGAATTGAGCCCCCCGACTTGCTCGCCACCTTCGAAGAAGGTCAGGCTGGATTCAGCGAAAGAAACTTCAGCAGTCTTCACCTCAGAGCGGTCTTTAATCAGCCCTAAAATGTCCACATTCACACCGATATCTGACGCCTTGAGAAGAGGCACTTCCTTCGCTTCGCTCTCGTACAAAGTGATATCATTCAGGATCAGTCCTCGAGGAAAGGCGTATTCCCAACCGGCGTAATCCAAGAAGACACCCTTTTCCGCAAGTTTTGACTGAGCCGTCTCGGTGATTTTTGCCTCAAATTCACCCAGCCTTGTCCAAGCGAGATAACCGACTACTCCAATCGCTACGACAACAATGAGAGTCAGGAAGAAAAAGAGCGTAGCAAAAATCGTCCAGCAGCCACGTTTTTGTTTTTCGGCTTTCTGCGGAGCAACCGCATCAGCGTTATCCAGCATTTCGCCGAGTCCGATCTTTTCGGGTTCATCGGCTTCGACTTCCGTAGGGAGCGACTCCAAGGGTTCTAATTGATCAGATGAATCTTCATCAGCAGTATCGTCTTCGATCTCATCCAACACCACCGGCTTTGGTTTTTCGGCGACAGCAAGCACAGGGATAGGTGCCAATTTTTCCTCAGTCGGTGCGCCCTCTTCCGTATCGTCTTCGAGAAGGTCTTCCAAATCCGTCACCACCTCTACTTCTTCGACATCAGCCAAATCCACCTCTTCGGCGATCTCCGAATCTTCCTCTGACTTCTTCTCGCCATCCCCGAACAATTCTTTAAAATCACTCTTGTCATCCGCCGGCTTCGATTTCTTCACCAGCGGAGCGAGGTCAACAACTCCATCTTCGTCCTCCTCACTAGGGGGCTCATCACCCTCTTCAATAAGGACATTCTCAGGAGAATCCAATTCAGCCTCCGGTTCTTCCTTTGAAGTCGATATCACTTCCGCCGTTTCTTCAGGTTCAGCAGTCATATTTTTACTGCTTTCCTCGTCGGCTATCTCATCATTCCCTTCAAGAATGGCAACCTCAGGCGAATCGGAATCAGGATCCTCTACCCTCTCAGAAATTGACATCACTTCAGCCGCTTCTTCAGGCTCAGTTATAATATCTTCACTGCGTTCCTCTTTAGTCTCAGCTCCCTCGCGAGCAACAGGCCGAATAGAATCGCCCCCCGAAGAATCTCCGTCCGAAACTCGACGATTCTTCTTAAGCTCTTTTTCCTCCTCATTGGAGTCATCCCACCAACGATCGGGAGGATCTAATTGATCTCCTGATCCAGGATCAATCGATAGTTCTTCCCCTTCAGGAATTCCTGCCGATTTAACTTCTGAGAGATCGTCTTGATGACTCCCGGTTCCGGTTCCTCTTGCCTTGTTACTCATCGGTCTGTTAAAAAAATTCAGGCCGCAATACAATCAACCCATCAACATGATACACAAATATATCCTAACACTTCATTTTTCCGCTGTCACCCTTCTCCTAACGTCAGCCAGCTCTCAGGACTCAACGAATTTTCCAGCCATTGGGGAAATTCTGAAATTCCATCCTACTTTTAGCAATTTGGTAAACGATGAAGCCAAAATCGAAGTCTTGTCTTCGGGATTTATTTGGTCCGAAGGTCCGGTATGGGTCTCAGACTCAAATCACGACTATGGAGGATTCCTTCTTTTTTCCGACATTCCGAATAATCGTGTCGTCCGCTGGGACGAAGGCAAAGGGGCAGAAACCTGGCTGAAGCCAGCCGGCTACACAGGTGCGGAGCCATACGGAGGTGAACCCGGGTGCAACGGCCTGCTTCTCGATGCTGAAGGACAACTGATCTCCTGCGAACATGGAGATCGCCGCCTCTCTGTCCTAACCCATGGTGGAGGCAAACGCACCTTGGTCGACAACTACAAAGGCAAACGACTCAACAGTCCCAATGATGCCTGCCTCGGCCCCGATGGAACGTCTATCTACTTTACCGACCCGCCTTATGGACTTCCGGATCGCTGGGAAGATCCCCGCCGCGAACTGGATCACTGCGGCGTCTATCGACTAGCCTCTAACGGGGAAATCACTTTGCTCACCACCGAAATGACTCGTCCTAACGGAATAGCATTTTCCCCGGACTTCAAAACTCTCTACGTGGCCCAATCCGATCCGGAAGCCGCTATTTGGAAGTCGTTCCCGGTGAAAGGTGACGGAACTCTCGGTGAGAGCACTGTGTTCCACGACGCAACCGAAGCGTTTCAACAAGGCTTGCCTGGACTTCCTGACGGACTAAAAGTTGATCAAAAGGGAAACATTTGGGCAACCGGACCAGGGGGAGTCTACGTATTTTCTTCAGACGGAAACCTTCTTGGCAGAATCTCCACAGGAGAGAAAACGGCAAACTGCGCCTGGGGCAACGATGGATCCACACTCTACCTCACGGCCGATACCTACCTTTGCCGAATTCAGACAAACACAAAAGGAGCCGGCTGGTAACCTAAAAAAAGGAAACGAAACAGGATGAGTTCATGGAGCTGTAATATCGAAAAAAAGGGCCGAATACTAAGGGGCGTTATGGGAACGCTGGCTCTAGCTGGCGGGGTCTATCTTTTGCTGACGTCTGACCAGGACTTCTGGGCAACAGGTCTGATGACGCTTGGAGGATTTGCGGTCTTCGAGGCGATCAAGGGCTGGTGCGCTATAAGAGCATTAGGATTCCGCACGCCCATTTAGGAAATCTGCCGGATTTCAAACCCTTGCGAGGACCCCTTGCGTCTGGCATCTTTAGTCATGCTTCGAATTCGGATAGTTGTTACCTGTTTGTCCTTGGTCAGTGGACTTTCAAATCTTTCAGCCGCCGATTTTGAAGTCGCCGAAGGATTCGACGCCACTGCCTCCGTAAAGAAAGGACTCGTTCAGCATCCCATTTCCGGTGCCATCGATCATCGGGGACGTCTGTTTATTACCGAGTCTATCGAACTCAATTCGAGCAGAGAGTCATCCATCGACCAACCTCAGAGCGTCATCAAACGCCTGGAAGACAGCGATTCAGACGGTGTCTTCGATACGGCTATTGTGTTTGCTGAGCAATTAAATTCCCCCCAAGGACTCGTATGGGTCGATGACTCTCTCTACGTATTGGCTCCTCCCTACTTATGGAAATTTCCAGACCGCAATGATGATGGCAAAGCTGATGGCCGGGAAAAAATCGTAGACGGATTTTCGATTCCAGAAGAAGGCCTTTCTACTCATGGTCCTTTTCTTCATCCCAACGGACGGCTCTACTGGACGCAGGGTCGGCATAGGTTCTCCATTCCTGATCCCGACACTGGACAAATCATTCAAACTGGGACGGCTGCTCACCTCTGGTTTTCCAGCATCAGTGGAGGCGATGTGGCCACCTTCGCCGGAGGCGGAATGGACAGTCCCTCTGAAATCGACTTCACGGACGGTGGAGAAATAGTAGGAGTCATCAATCAATTCTACGGCAGACCACGCGGCGACTCCATCGCTCACTGGATCTACCAAGGCGCCTATCCCCGGCGGGATCAGAATCTCGCCCTTTCAGAACTACCGCGAACTGGCGACCTGCTACCCGCCGTCCACAACTTTGGCCATTCCGAGGTAACCGGGATTTGCCGCTATCGCAGCGGCCTATTGGAAAATGATTGGGTCGATCAGTGGTTCACCAGCCATTTTGACGATGCCCGGCTCACACGAACCCAACTCCAACCGAATGGGGCCACCTTCGAATCGGTAGGCACAGAAACCGTATTCCAGATCAGAAACGCTACCGCCCACCTCACTGACGTCATTGAAGATCACAATGGAGACCTACTCATTTTTGACAACGGCACAAGCCACCTCGGGACATCTGACACGCCCACCGAAGGATCAAGCAAATCCAAAGGGAACATCTATCGCCTCAGTCGCCAGGGAAGTTCGTATTTTCGACCGGATTACCCTGATTGGGACAACCTAACAGCAGCTGATGTGGCCGCCCTGCTCGGAGCCAACGAGTCATGGATCCAATCAAAGGCTATCACCGAATTGGCGGTTCGAGGTGCACCCGCCATACCTGAACTACGCGGGCTGCTCATGCAGGCAAACGCTACTGATCGGACCCGACGCAACGCCGTATGGACACTCGCGAGAATGAATTTTTCAGAAGCAGCTGATTTAATCTACGAAGCGCTCAAGGACATCAGCCCTGAAGTTCGCCAGACGGCGTGTCAGGCAATGGGCGTGACCAGGTCGTGGCAGAACGTTGCAGCAAACCAACCTGCCGAGCGGAGTATCGAACTGGAACGCAATCGAACGATCACCGGAGCACTTGCCAAGATCGTCAGATCCGATTCTCCTGCCGTCGCTAGAAGCGCCGCCGAAGCACTGGGGCGAATGGGAGAATTTCGGGCCATCGGCGCCTTGCTTGGCCGCCTAGGCCGCGTCGGAAACGATCGCTTTTTGGAGCATTCGCTTATCTATGCGCTGATCGAAATCGATGACTATGAGGCGACCCATGCCGGGTTATCCTCCGAAAACCCGGACGTTCTCAACGGTGTCCTTTGGGCTATTGAGGAGATGCCATCGTCGCAAATTGAGATTTTCGACGTCCTCCCTTTACTGGAGTCGAGTCATTCGAAACTTCGTGAGTCGGCAATCGCTATTGCGACGAAACATCCAGACTGGGATGCAGGTCTGGCCAATCGATTTTTCGAATGGACCGACGAACTCACCGAACATCAGAAATTGACGCTGAATGAAATCGTTCCACTCATGCAAACATCGCCCCCTGTGATCGACTACCTAAGCTCTCTAATCCTTTCAGGGAAACAAGACCAAGTTACACTTGGACTTGAGCTACTGAGCCGCTCACCTATATCAGAACTTGCGGAGGACTGGGATAAAGTCTTTTTCAGCACTTTGTCACCCGACGGCGACTCCACCGCCCTCAGCCTTACTCTGGAAATCCTGTTTCACCATCCACTGCCACGCTTTCGCTCTCATTTGGAAAGTCTCACTGCTTCGGAAGATTTACCAAGTTCAACACAGGAAAAAGCCCTCGAGGTGCTCAGTCTAATTCCGCCCCCTGCACCGCCAGTTCGCGCGACCCCCACTGATCCGGTAGACAAAGGTCAATGACAACACAAGCACCGGCACGGCAACCGCCTCAACAGCTCCCTTGGTAACCGCCGCAGCAAGCTAGCGTAGCGCTTGCGAAGCGCCTCTGATCGGAGTAAAGAAGGCAACGTCGGACGCGGTATCTGCGGCCGCGTTTCCAGTCCCCAACAAGCATCACTTTGACGATCAAAGAGAAAACTGTCTCCCCGGAAATCGCTCGCGAGATTGATCGCAGGCGCACCTTTGCCATCATTTCTCACCCCGATGCCGGTAAAACGACCCTGACCGAAAAGCTCCTTCTCTACGGCGGGGCTATTCACCTCGCCGGCAGCGTCACCGCACGGAAGAACCAGAATTCCACAGCCAGTGACTGGATGGACATGGAAAAAGAACGGGGAATTTCCGTTTCTTCCACCGTTCTGCAATTTGAGTATGAGGGCACTTGCGTCAACTTGCTCGACACTCCCGGACACCACGATTTCTCCGAAGACACCTACCGCGTCCTTTCTGCCGTTGATTCGGCCGTAATGGTGATCGACGCCGGTAAAGGGATCGAGGCCCAAACCCTGAAACTTTTTGAAGTCTGCCGAAAGCGGGGCGTTCCAATATTCGTTTTCATCAACAAGCTCGATCGGCCTACCCGACCTCCACTGGAGTTGATCGATGAACTTGAGCGTGTCCTCGGATTACCCCCTGTTCCGATCAACTGGCCTCTAGGCGACGGCCCTCGCTTCAAGGGGATTTTTGATCGCGAAAAGAATGAAGTGAATCTTTTTGAGCGAACGCCCCACGGCTCATTCAAGTCGCCACTGTCAGTCTCCGGCATCGAAGACAATGCCGTCAAAGAAGCTCTCGACCCTGAGATCTATGAGGCGGCAAAGCAGGAAATCGATCTGCTTGATGGAGTCACAGAGGAACTCGACATCGCCAAAGTGATAGATGGCAAGCAGATGCCGATCTTCTTTGGAAGTGCCATGAACAACTTTGGCGTCGAACTCATGCTGAAGCGATTTCTTGAACTGGCACCCGGTCCCGCCGCTCGAAAGTCAGGAGAGACGGTGATCAATCCTCACCACGATGCATTTTCCGGATTTGTATTCAAAATCCAGGCAAACATGAACCCGCGCCACCGGGACAGGGCCGTGTTCATTCGAATCGTTTCCGGTATCTTCAACCGGGACATGCAAGTCAACGACGGCCGAACGGGACGGAAAGTTCGACTCGGCAATGCTCAAAAACTATTCGGAAAGGATCGCGAAACTCTCGATCAGGCCTATGCCGGAGATATTCTTGCATTGGTAGGCAACTACGATTTCCTGATTGGCGACACGATCACCAGTGACACAAAAATCACGTTCAACGAAATGCCCCGATTCAAACCGGAGTGCTTTTCTTATCTTTTCAACAGCGACACCGCCAACATCAAACGCTACCGAACCGGACTGGAACAACTACTCAAAGAAGGAGTTGCCCAGGCCTACGATGTGCATGGCAGTGCGCAACGCGTCCCCTTACTCGGTGCGGTCGGGCCTCTTCAATTCGAAGTTTTCAAGGCGCGTCTGGAAGTCGAATACAACGTCCCATGCCGTCTCGAGAGTTCACCCTGGTCTGTCGCCCAATGGTCCAGACCGAAAAATCCGGATCCCGAGGCCAACCTACGTGATGCTCCAAATCTGACTCTCCCATCCGGCTGCTCCGTGGCCCGGGACGAAGAAGACCAATGGATCGTCCTGCTTCCTGCTGCGTATTTAGTGAGTATTCTCCACGACCGAAACGAAACCTTCGAATTTAGCGATTCGCCGTTTCCTTCCTGAACCCGCCACCCTTTCCAATGGAGCTCCTCCCGTTTCTTCTCGCCTTCGCACTTGCCGGAACGGCGGTCGCCATCTGGCTGGGAGTTCGAAAATCAAGAAGACGTAGGACCCTCCTGAGCAAGTCACTCCCAGAGGAATGGCGGAAAATCCTTGAGCAAGAGTTCCCCCGCTTCGTCTCGATGCCAGCGGAGATTCAAAAGTCCGTCGAAGGAATCACACAGGTTCTGATGTCAGAGAAAAATTTCGAACCCTGCGGTGAGTTGGAACAGGTGACGGATCGGATGAAATTACTCATCTCAGCGCAGGCCGCGCTGCTATTGGCGAAGCTGGAAAAGCACAACTATTACGGGAAGCTCAAATCCATTCTCGTTTACCCCACCGCCTTTCGCGACGGAGGCCACCGGCGCTTCGGCCTTCACGATGAAGATGAATCAGGAACACGGCTCGGTGAATCATGGCAAACCGGTTCAGTAATCCTTTCGTGGGAGAGCGTCATATCTGGAGCCAAAAATGCCGATGACGGAATGAATGTCGTGATTCATGAATTTGCCCACCAATTAGATCAGAATGACGGAGCTGGTGACGGCGTCCCTATTCTTCACGATCGCAATGCCTACCGCCAATGGGCAAAAGTCTTTTCAAAGAATTACAAAGAATTGGTTTCGGAGGTGGAAGACGGCAAAGGAAACCGATCACTGATCGATCCCTACGGTGCGACCAATCCCGCTGAATTTTTCGCAGTGGCTTCAGAGACTTTTTTTGAAGAATCCACTCAACTACTGCGTGAATATCCTGATCTCTATCAAGAACTGAAGCATTACTACCAGCTTGATCCCGCACACTGGCAAACTACCTAGAGGTATTCCCTACAAACTTCACTTACTCTTCCAGGGCTGCCTTACTTTCATCCGACAAGTTCGCCACTGGATACCGATAAACGGTTCCGTTAGTCATTCGTAGAAGGGCAACATCACCTTCTACTCTCAAAAGCGACGCGACAATCGTTTTGCCCTCCCGGTTCGTCCATTCCTTTGGCACCGACGGTTGAGACATCGTCTCCGAATCGGTCATGGAATCATCGCCGGAAGATTCTGGCATCTCTCCTTTGTCACCGCTCACTCCGTTGATTGGAGCGCCTTCCGTAATCCAGGTCTGGACCAGCTCGACTTCCCCGGCAGTCAATCGATCCCCCTTTCCCTCCGGTGGCATCGCATCTTCATGATCCGCCGGACGATACAAAGTGATGAAAAGGTAGCTGGCATCCCAGTCTCCCGGAACAACCAGATTATTCTTGGTAAGACGACCCAAGAGATGGTCGGGGTCATCCACTTTGAATCCGCCTTTTGCTTTGCCCTCAGCATCGCTGTGACAATCAGCACATTTCTTCACGAAAATCGGCATGATGTCTCTCTCGTAGTCGAGCGCCACCGCACCCTCTACCAAAAGACCAACCGCTAGAAATGGAATCCAAAGTTTCACGAGTGATAATCTATGTCCAACTTCGCAGCTTGTCACGCGAGCTTTAGAATCTAGGGATCGCCTATTTCAGACTAGTTGATGCCGGGTATCAGGAAAAATATCAAAATCAACAGCGCTAACAGCAATACCAGTAATATAGAAACGAACGGGGCCTTCGAAATCCGCGATGACCGGTCCAAGCGAAACTGAGCAATCGCATAGATCCCAATCGCAACAAAACTGAGAATCCAGAAAATGAACCAAATCGAACCTAGTGATTGAATCAATAAAAACTCACACTGAACCAAAGTGATCACACCGATGATGAGCGTGCAAATAGCGATCCATGACAGGATCGTGTCTCGCGGTCCCTTTCGGACTACTATCCAAACGCCAATCGCGATTAGTAAGAAAGCGATACAACTCCATACCCAACCGGACGATCGTGCTACCGTGCTGATCGCCCCTACCGTATCGATATCAGCACCCACGGCATCACTCACAGTATCACCTTCGTTCGGGTCGTCGGTTAAACGCACAAAACGAAATTCGTCAGAGGAAGTAAATCCGAAAGAGTCGATATCAATCGATGAGGTCGATCCCAGCACTTTTCCGATCGAATGCCATTCGACACCGTCTTTGCTAATTTCAACGAAGGTATCTTCCACATCGGATCCCACTTCAAAAATATGGATATCATGCCTGTTGTCATTGCTCCCCTTCAGGACATTATCGGTAAATTTGAGCGTCAGCCGACCTCCTGAACCGAGCGAGACACTACCCTTCTGATAGTCCCCCGGTGGATAATCGGGCACCCCCAGTGATTCCTCAGGGTCTACGAAATCCTCATGAGTAGGAACGTTCCCTTTCGAAAAATCTGGGTCGTAGCTCACGACTTTGTCCACAAAACTGATTTTACCCTGAGGAAACTCAATTCCGTTGAACTCCTCCGCTTGCGCAACCTTCACAATCAAAAAGAGAAGTAGAATAAGAGGACGCGAAAAACTCAACAGGCGGTTCATAGTCAGATAGGTATTAACAATAGAGAGACGGGCTCAACCACCGAATATGTCGAAAATCTTTCGGCTTTATTCCGTTCCCTCTTTTTTTTCTTCCTGAACCGATAGGTTTCTTCTCCTAAGAACTTCCCTTTGCATGGATAGCAAGGTTCCCGGCATCGACTTCTTCATTCCACTCTTCACGACAAATTGGGGAGCGAATAATCCCGGATCGATGAACAAGGAATAGACCACCAGAAACGTATCACTATCAGGGCCATCAAAGATCCACCAAGACCCGATCACGTTTCTCATTTCCCCTTCCACAAAAGAAAAGTCAGCTCTAATCATCGGAGTCAACTCGTGGCGCAAAGTATAGCGATACGAGCCTTTTGGCCCTCCCACTTTCGTACGCTGCGCCGCAACGATCAAGTTCTCCCCTTCTTCGATCACTTTCGACTCAAGAACGCCATCAACGAATTTCTCGGCATCTTCTTTATCATTGATCACCACCCAAATCCCTTCCCTGGAGCCCTTTATCATCTGGCCCACCGTCACAAAGCGACCATCAAGCTCATCGCTCTCATCAGGCCGCAGGGGAAAGGAGACCGCCCCCCCTTCACTCAGCTGATCCCTGAATAATGGCTCAAGCGATTCATAGTCCCAAGCCTTGAGCTCAGCTGTATCTCCTAAGATTCCAACGAACAGGAACACCTTCAAAAAGCTTTTCATCGTCTGACGAAAAAACGATCACAAGACCGTGAAGCAAACAGCCTCAGAATCTAGAGGCGAGTGCTACGGCTTCGGTCCAGACCCCTTCAACGACGAGCCCTTCAACGCCGATCCCTTTGGCTGCTCACCTGATCCTTCTCCGGCCGGAATCTTCAAATGCAGCTTCTTCAGCTTTGGATAAAGGACATTTGTTAAATATCCGTTCCCTGGATTGTGACGCGCAAAGTTTTGATGGTATTCCTCTGCCTCATAAAAAGTGGGAGCTTCGGTTACCTCAGTTACGATATCACCACTAAACTCCTTACTCGCCGTTAGCTCCTGGATTTTCTTTTCCGCAGCAAGCTTCTGGAGATCATCATGATAGAAAATCGCCGATCGATACTGCGTGCCTCTGTCGTTTCCCTGTCGATTTATTGTGGTCGGATCATGAAGCTTAAAAAATTGATCCAACACTTCTGAATATGAAATCACATCCGGATCGAAGAACACTTGGACTACCTCAGCGTGCTCGGTACGCCCCGAACAAACCTCCTCATAATTCGCCGTTTCAGCGGATCCCCCCATGTATCCAGATACCGATGATAGAATTCCCGGCGTCTGATGAAACACCTCCTCCACACACCAGAAACAACCCGCGCCGAAGGTCGAAACCTCAGCCGACTCAGGAACTGGGTCCACATCAGGAGTGAGGGTCATGAAAGCAGAGGCAGCTTCATTTTCCGCATTTGCCGACATCCATTGCCAGGATCCCCCCACAACAACGATTCCCAATAGCAGGATATATAGTGAACGTTTCATAATTTTTTAAGATGATATTAAAGAGATTTCAGCGCTTCACGCTGATTCGGACTTAGCCACTTTACGGCCTCTTCGCTATCAGTTCTAGCGAATGCATTCAGTTTAGTTGCCTGAATCGGGGAAAGGTTCAATTTTTCATACGGAGTCCCGCCTAATTGCCGTTTTTGATCGGACTGCCGAGCGGCACGATAGCCGTCCGAGAGGGAGCCGACAGAGAGCCTTGAACTCGAGGCAATTGAAGCATCACTAGGCGCATTCGTAAAAACCTTGTTCGCGCAATCATACGATACGGCTGCATTCAGCAAGCGATCAAAGCTGAGACGTTCACGATCAAAAGTCACCAGAGTGACCTCCTTCCCCTCCAGCCAACCCGCTTCGGTGGTGAGAACTCCTTCCAAGCCACCAAATCTCAGCTCACCGGTCCAAAAACAATGCATCGCAAACGCAGTGGTGCCTTCGTTCTCTACCGCTACTTTGCCTGACAGTGCCTCCAGATACTTTGGAACCTCTCGATCCACCTGCTGCAACGCTTCAACCATCCGAGCAGCGACGCCTTCAACGCTCCAGACTTTGTCACGGCGTGGGATCACATCATCTCCTGCCCCATTAAGAAATCGAATTACCTGAAAATTCCATGCCGGCTCACCGTATTTCGTGAGAATCTCTTTATCTTTGCCGGGCTTATTGTTGTGGACTAACACAGGAATAAACTCATTCTCGATCGCCTCAACCAACTGAGGATTACTCAAAACAGTTCGACCGAACTGTTGGCAGCCGCTTCAACCTGGCACTTCTTGAAATAGCAACAGGACCGGTTTTCCCGACTGATCAGCTTTCTCCAAAGCCCCGTCCAAATCTCGCGACCAATCAACGTTGCCCACCTCAACTGGAGCTCCCTGGGTGAAAGTGAGTGCCGCAATAGCAAAAATTCCAAACACCGCCCCAAAAACAATATTTCGACTCATAGTAATGGTGACGCCAGGCCCAAATTAAAACTTACTCGAAAAAGACTGCAATTCGCGCCCAATCAGCCAAGTCAGAGCACTCCATCACAACAGAATGACGCCGCTCCACACGATATAACACCCTATTTTCGCTGTTTCGGGCAGGGACTCTTCCGCCATTGCGCGAAAATCGGATTCGACAGTCCAATTAGGTGCAGCTTATCATGAATCCACGGGCGGTCCCTGAAAACTCAGGCCGCCCTTTTTATCCGACTTTTTCTACTCCATTATGGCAGATACGGCAACTTCAACAGAACCCGAGATTGGCAACTCAGACAAAGCTGTCATCGAGGAGCTCAGAGAGGCTTACGCCTCAATGAAAGAGCAGCTTGGCCTGGTCATTGTTGGGCAAGATGACGTCATCGAGCAGCTCCTCATTTCAATCTTCTGTCGGTCTCACGCTCTCCTTGTTGGGGTACCGGGGCTCGCCAAAACGCTTCTGGTTTCCACTCTTTCCGAAGTTCTCGACCTCAGTTTCAAACGAATCCAATTTACTCCGGACTTAATGCCTGCCGACATCACCGGCACCGAGGTCCTTGAAGAGGACGTCGGCACGGGAAAACGAATTTTCAAATTCGTGAAAGGCCCGGTATTCGCCAACATGATTCTTGCTGACGAAATCAACCGGACACCGCCTAAGACACAAGCTGCATTGCTCGAAGCAATGCAAGAACATCATGTCACTATCGGCGAAGAGACCTACCCTCTACCGGAACCCTTCTTTGTGCTGGCTACCCAAAACCCGATCGAACAAGAAGGAACCTACCCGCTTCCCGAAGCGCAATTGGATCGCTTCATGTTCAACATTCGAGTCGACTACCCGACCGCCTCAGAAGAGGAGGCAATTATCAAGCGTGTCACCGGCACCTATAAAGCAAACATCCAAAAGCAGCTCACCGGAGAAACCGTCCTCAAACTGCAGGAAGTGGTCCGCCGCGTTCCTGCCGCAGATCATGTCGTGGCCTACGCCGCCCAGATCGCCAGAGCCACTCGCCCAAAGGAAGAGGGTTCCCCCGAATTTGTGAAAGAGATGGTTTCATGGGGAGCGGGACCTCGTGCCGGCATCTACCTAATCCTTGCGGCAAAGGCCCGCGCTATTTTGCAAGGGCGCTACCACACGACAACTGCTGACGTCAGAGCCGTCGTCCACCCCGTTCTTCGTCATCGCGTGCTCACCACCTTTAACGCCGAAGCGGCAGGAGTCACCAGCGACGACATCGTGACCATGCTGGTTGATCAGTTCAAGCCAAGTGCTGATCTCGAAGTTTGATCTCCAGTCCCTCGCAATGGCGAAGATCACAACACCTGCGTTCACGGACCTCTTGCCAAAAGAGATCATTAACATGATCTCTCGTCTCGAGTTTCTGGCGCGTTCGGCCAAAGAAGGAACCATCAATGGTCGACACTCGAGTCCTCACAAAGGGTTCTCCGTCGAATTCGCCGAGCATAGGCAATATGTCTCCGGAGACGATTTGCGAAATCTCGACTGGAGGGTTTATGGCAAGAGTGATCGCTACTACATCAAACAGTTCATTGAGGAAACCAATATGCGGGTCACTATCCTGGTCGATGCCTCAGGGTCGATGGACTACGCCGGTGAGAAAGCCACCTCGATCGGTGATCGCAAATGCCTCACTAAGTTCGAATATGGCCGTTATATTGCTGCTGCCCTGAGCTACCTGCTCGTTCGGCAACAGGATGCCGTCGGCCTCGTTACGTTTGCTGACGGCATTCGTCGCTACCTCCGACCCACAGCCAAACCAAGCCAGGTTCAGGCGATCTTGGAAGAGCTTGCTTCAACAACTCCCAGTGACGACACTCGCTGCGCAGAAACATTTCACGAAATTGCCGAACGAATTCCACCACGCGGCCTCGTCATCGTGATCAGCGATTTATTCGATGATGCAGAAGCGATCAAAAATGCGCTGCATCACTTTCGATACAAAAATCACGAACTCGTTGTTTTTCACCTCATGGCCGAAGAGGAACTCACCTTCCCATTCGAAAAGTTTGATGACTTTCGATGCCTTGAAGTTGAAGGGAGAAGACTCAATATCGATCCTTCAACGATTCGAGCATCCTATCTCGACCGAGTTCAAGCCCATCTCAAAGCGATGGAACTCGCCTGCGGCCAGATGCAGGCCGACTACGTCCCGATCAATACCCAAACAGCTGTTCCGGAAGCGCTATTTTCCTACTTCTCCCAGCGCAAAACCTGAGCCACGGCCAACCACTTCTCTCTTCAGGTGCTATTTCTCAATACAACCTTGCTACTCGGTGCACTCGGAATCGCCATTCCCATTGTGATCCACCTGCTGAACCGACGGTCTCGCAAGATCGTCGATTGGGGAGCCATGAACTTTCTCCTCGAATCTCTCGCGATTCGGAATCGACGCATTCAACTTGAAGAAGCCCTCCTCATGGCAACTCGTTGTCTTCTCGTCGGCCTCTTTGCTATCGCATTGGCACGACCGTTTATCCCCCCGGGATCGACCGTTCCATGGATCATCGTTCTGCCAATCGTTCTCCTCGCTGTCGTTGGGATCGGTATTGCCGTTGTTCTCCACGGCGAACCGAAATGGCAACGTTGGATCGGGGGGATTTCAATTCTACTGCTGCTGTCCTGTATCGCTCTCATTGCCTTCGAAAAATATCTCAACCTTTCTCGATTCACACCGGGCGCTCGCCAGGATATCGCTCTCGTCATTGATGGATCCACCTCCATGTCAATTATGATGGAAGGAGAGACCAATTTTGAGCGCGCCGTAGAAGAAGCCAAAACAATCATCAAGCGCTCTCCCCGCAGCCATGCATTCAGCCTCATTCTCGGCGGCCCCTCCCCCACCGGAATCATTCTCAACCCGACCACAGATCGCGCTGAATTGGAGGAAGCCCTCGAAGAACTCGCCCCCGTTGATGGCGCCATGGCCACCTACCAGGCATTCACTCTCGCATCCCTCAGCCTGGCTCGCGGCGACAATCAAGCCAAACAAATCGTCATCCTAACCGACGAACAGAATATCGGCTGGGAGATTGGCAAAAGTGGTCGATGGAGTTTCCTCCGAGATGCCATCCAGAATCTGTCTTCAGAACCACAGATAATGATTCGTAAACTGCCCTTGCCAGACTTTCTGCGAAATCTAGCTGTCACGGACATTTCTCTTTCACGGGACATCGTAGGAATCGATCGCCCGGTAGACGTCACTGTCACTGTAGAGAATACAGGGAACGAGGCAGTGACCCCCAGCGCGCTAGTATTCGCGATTGATGACACCCCGGAATACCGGGACCAGTCCCTCGGCCAACTCCAGCCCGGCGAACGCCAAACGGTCACATTCACCCATCAGTTTTCGGATCCCGGGGCACACGCTCTCTCCGCAACGCTTGAAACCGAAGATGACATCAAGACAGACAACACAGGTCACTTCGCGACGAATGTGGCGGACAGCCTCAAGGTGCTGATCGTCGACGGACGGCCGTCGGGACGCCCCCTGGACAAAGCTTCTACGTTTGCCGCATTGGCACTGGCTCCCTCGTCATTGACCCTGGACCCATCGCTAACCGCCAACAATCAGAACGTCAGTGATGAAGAGTCCGATGACTTTAACATGTACTACGATCCCACTTTGGATCTCATCAACTTCCTCGTGGAACCCGTTGTGATCGAAGCCCCCAATTTGAGCACATTGTCAGAGTTTGATCAATTCGATGTTATCATTCTTGGTGACGTTCCAAAATTAACCAGCGCGACAGCAGAGCGACTGAGCAACTACGTCAAAAGCGGCGGCGGACTGCTTGTGGCAGCCGGAAACAAAGTGCAGGCAGATTTTTACAATCACTGGCTACTAGATGACGGGCAGCCTTTTCTACCAGCTCAGCTCAACGATACGCTCACCGTCGCCAAGGCCGACGAATATTTCTCGCCTTCGACGGCCACCCTTAGCCACCCGGCCTTGCAAAAAATTGCTGATCCGACCACGAGCGATTTCGCCTCTACCATTATCAAAAGCTACCGAGCCCAGACGATTCCGGCATCAATGAACCGCCTCACGTCCATCGGTGCCAAACTAAACAACGGCGACATTTTATTATCTTCCCGAAAAGCAGGAAAGGGACAAGTCATTCTAACCGGCATCCCCTTAGACCTCACCTCTGGAAATCTCGTAACCCGACAATCATTTCTCCCCTATCTCCACGAACTGGTTTACCACCTCGCCGACCCGGCCGCCTACCAACTGAACTTAGATCCCGGATGGGAGATAAATCTCTCCGTCACCGCTCCTCGCGGACGGGCCATTGGCCAGGGCTTGATCGGCAACTATTTTGAGACTCGATCCCATAAGACGGCTTCTTCGACTCGGACTGACGAAGCGATTCAGTTTGATTGGGGCACCGCCTCACCGGCACCCAGTATTCCGTCCGATCAATTCCGAATCGAGTGGCGAGGGAGCCTGCAGTTTCCCGAATCGAACCGCTACTCCTTTTCAACTGACCTCGATGGCGAGTTTGAATTCTGGCTCGACGAAAAACGAATTGGAGCTTTTCGAAGCCCGGGCGGGCGTCGCCAGATGAGCGCAAAACTTGAAGGTGGCCGATGGTACAACTTTCGGGCCACCTTCATGGACGAAGGCGGCGACGCCAAAGTGGCACTCTATTGGGAGTCACCCGACCAAAAAAAACAGGTCATCCCCTCACGTTTTTTCCGCACCTTCTCCCGCGATGAGAACGAAGTTGGCAAACAATCTACCCTGACCACCTATCAAGTTAGCGGCCCCGGCAATCGACCTCGCTCCGCTCAACTAGGGTCGGCCGACGGAAACTCAGTCCTGAAACTCCAAGGTGAGATATCTTCAGGCCTCTACAACCTGTCGATTCCACCCGAACAAACGGTCTTCTTCTCTCACCTTCTCCGAAAAGGCAAAAATGAAATTCCGTTCACCGTGAATCGCAATACTACCGAGAGCAAACTGGAGAAACTAAACGAAGCGGACTACGCATTTGTCAGCAACTTCATCACCCTGTCACAACCTCAAACACTCGAGGACTTAATCGGCTACCTTAACGGCAATCAGTTTGGTCGTGAGCTTTGGAGTTATCTCATCATTGGAGCATTGTTCTTATTGATCCTCGAAATTGCCCTTTCCCGCTGGATCGCACACAGCCGCCGTATGGGAGAGGAAATCTCAATTCAATTTGAAGCAAAAGACGCCCCCTCCTCCAATTTTCACGAACAATTGGCGAAAATGGGGAAAGCAGAGAACCGCAGCTAATTGCAAACCACCACTAACACATTGTGACCTCCGAAGACTTCAGTCGAGATGATCTCATACCGTCCCTGGGAACCGGGTCGGTACTATCGATCGTTTTGATCGCCCTCTTCCTTTGGTTGAGCACGATTCGAGGCAGAAATCGATTTCCAAACCCCATCTGGTGGATCGTCGGCGCGGCATTCGCGGCCATCGCTCTGTGGGCGTCATTTCAATTGGCCGGAAAATTCGTCTCTCTCGCCACCTCTTGGCCTCTGACCGTGATTGCCGCCATGGGAGGCGTGGCCATCGAATGCATCACCGGCCTGTATCGTTTCGAAAAAGGCCTCGTTTCAGTAAGTCGAGGACGCCTTTTGCTGTTTCTCCGTCTCAGCGCTCTCATCGTTCTGATCTTCATTCTCGTTCAGCCGATTCGATCATTTATCGATTCCCGCGAAATCGACCGCGAAATCGCAATCCTTATCGACCAGTCGGACTCGATGCTACTGGCCGACCAGCGACTCAATGCAACCGAGAGACTGGACAGAGCATCTCTCATCGGAGTCAACGAAGTGTCCTTACGGCCACCTTTTAACCTCATCGGAAAACTGATAGATCGAATCGACAACGAACTCGCAGAAGAAGAAGCGGCATTCAAAACCGCACCGAGTCCCCGGGCCAACCTCGAAAGCAGGAGTCAAAAAATCACGGTGATACTGGACCGGTTGATCGAAGCCAATAGCCAACTCACGAAACAACTTCTAGAAAGTCGGGACACCCCCTTTCCCGATGAAACTGCTTCCCGGATTGATAACTACCTCAAACGCAGCCGCGATGGTCTCTCAAGAATTCTGAGCCAGGCACAAAAGGCGATCGAAACAAACAACCCCGATGCCGTCATGAAGCAGATCGGGGTAGCTCGGAGCGAACTCGCTGCAATCACCACTACCTTCGATCTCACGACGCTCCAAGTGGATCAGTTTTTCTATGGAGAGCTTCCCCAGGAAGCGAAAATTAGAATCGACAACGCAGCCCTCGCGACACGACTCGATCTCGCCGAACGAGTGCTTCAAGCCCCCCTCCAACAGAAAACCCAGGAGGGTCTCGTGAGCGATTCAACCCTGTTGGCTGAACTAGCTGCAGACTACAGCCTCAAATTCTTTCGCTTTGCTCAAGAGGTGAATCAGTTCACCGACCTATCCGATGATAATCTCCGCTCGGTCACGATCAACAGCGATCCCTCTCGAAGCCAAACCAACTTGGCTAGTGCACTGGAGCACGTTCTGGAAAACACCTCCCCTGAATCGCTCGCAGGAGTTCTTCTTCTGTCCGACGGGCGGAACAATGGCACCGAACTTCCAGAAGATAGCTTGCGTCAGCTCGCCGTTCAGAACACACCTCTCTCCGCTGTTCCTCTGGGAAGTATTCTGGGACCGGTTGACCTTTCCGTTCTCAGCCTGAAAGCACCGGAATCCATCTACCTCGACGACCGCGTCGTCGTCGGTGCTGAAATCAAAGCCGACGGTTTGCTCGGGAAAACAATTGAAGCGAATCTTATCAATGACGGAGAAGTCGTGGACACACAGCAATTGGAAATCGCTGACGTCAGTTTTCGCACCGAACTGCGTTTCACTCATCGTCCAGAGAAAAAAGGAATCAGCGACTATCACATTCGACTCACCCCGGATTCTGATGAACTTTTCACCGACAACAACAACTGGAAATTCAAAGTCGCCGTCACGGATGATCGCACCAATGTCTTGCTGATAGATGGCGTGCCCAGATGGGAATTTCGTTACCTCAGAAACCTGTTTTACGGGCGGGATAAATCGGTCCACCTCCAATACGTGCTACTCAGCCCCGATGAAATCTCTCGGGCCGAGGAGGTAGAAACCATTTCTGCGAGCGCCTCTCGCCCATTCGGTCAGGCCGAGGCCACTGCGCTACCGAGGTCACCCACTGAATGGCAACTCTTCGATGTCATCATCCTCGGAGACATCGCCCCGGAGTCCCTCACCGCCCGGGACTGGAAAGCGATCAACGAAGCCGTAACCCTTCGCGGAGCCTTACTCGTCTGCGTGTCCGGTGCTCGCTACATGCCGCATCAGCACACCAGCGAAATTCTCCGCAATCTTCTTCCTGTCTCCTACACTCCCGGCAAGGTGAGTGAAAGCAATGCTGCGGGAGCCCCCTTTCACCTCGAACTCACAGACATTGGTCAATCGCATCCCGTCACATCGCAATCATCAAGCCGGGCGCTGAACCAGGATCGATGGGCAGGATTTCAGCCCATGCAGTGGCGATTCACGGCCAACAAAATTAAAAGCACCGCCGAGGTGCTCGCCTACGCAAGGCCCATCGGGACACAGCGCAACTCTGATGTCATCAACCCAGACGGATCGCCCGGTTCAGTCGAGACAGCGATCCAACAGTTGGCCAATCGGAAGTCACTGGAGAAAAGCAATGCCGTCATCACATCGATTCGAGCAGGGCTGGGGAAAGTTCTCCTCCTCCACGTGGACGAAACCTGGCGGTTTCGATACGGAGTCGGCGACACCTATCATCACCGCTTCTGGGGACAGGTCACGAGGTGGGGAGCAGGCCCGAACTTGCGATCAGGAAACGAAATGATCCGACTGGGAACTGACCGACTCAGCTACACTCCCGGAGAACCCGTCAACGTCACTGCCAAAGCACTCGATAGTGAGCGCCGCCCGCTGACCGAAGCGGAGATTATGTTAGAGATTTGGAAAGACGACAAAAAGGTCAACCAACGAGCGATGAGTTACCGCGAAAACTCTTCTGGCCTCTACGAAGCCACCATCCCCGATCTATCCGGAGAAGGCGAATATGAGCTCCGTCTTACCGGCGCCGCAGTCGATGAAGCGATCAACCAGATTTCCGACGGCCCCGGCAAAATTGCCACGGAGCTTCTCGTCGTTACCAATCGCAATCCAGTCGAACTTGCCGAACTCACTGCCGACCGGGACTTCCTTAATCGAGCGACCCAGATGACCGGAGGTCACCTCGCCGAACTCGACGAATTGGATTCCATCATCACTTCTTTTGGCGCCCCCAAAGAAACTCTTACGGAACGACGGCATGTGACACTTTGGGATTCATGGCCCATGTTACTATGCTTCCTTGGGCTACTAACCACCGAATGGATACTGCGCCGACGCAGTGGTCTCGTTTGAACTCATTGTAAAATTCTGATCATGAGCACACTCGACGCAGCTTTCAGCCAACTCCCGGAACCGATTCAGAACAAGCTCGAATCCATGATCCGTCGTGTCCGGCGGCTTCTCTTGATCCGGGGCCTTTGCGCCACGCTTGCTGTCGCCCTCGCCTGCATCCTCGGGATCATGGCAATCGACGCCATCGTCACTCTCTTTTCACCCGCCGGTCGCTGGGCCCTAAGTCTGATCGGGTTGGCCATCACACTCACTGCCGCGTGGTGGTTTTTGATGAGGCCTCTCTCAAGGCGAATATCCCTCACCCAAATGGCGAGAATCATTGAAGTCCGCCATCCCGAATTACAAGAACGCATCTCCACTGCAGTCGAACTGCTATCCAGCAATGAACCGGATTCGATCAAAGGTTCCGAAGAACTGATCAGCGCGGTGGTTGACTCAGCCATCGATGATGTTGATGCCGTCGACCCCCGTAGTGAGTTCAATCCAATTCGAACGGCAAAATTCGGAGCGGTCGCGGGGGGCTTTGCCATCTTCATCGCTATTCTGCTTCTGATCTGGCCGACCCAATCATGGACCTTGTTAACACGTGCCGTCGCCCCATTCCTTGACATCGGAAACGCCTACGCCGACTCGCTGGTTGTCGAGCCCGGCGACTACCGAATCGCCCAGGGTGAATCAGTCACCATCGAACTGTCAGTGAATCACAAGAAATTGCGTCGTGCTGAGATTCGTCGCCTGCTCGCCGATGGCTCTGAGTCAATTGAGCGAATGGCTTTAGATAGCGAAGCAGAGGACGGCACTCGCTATTTTTCGATCACCTTTCCAAACGTCCAGGAGGACTTTTCCTACCGCATCCGAGCCGGATCCGCCCTCACTCGATACTTTCTGATCGATACCGTCATTCCACCCCAACTGGAGAATATGACGGTCCGCTATGACTACCCGGACTACACCGAACTCCCCCACTCCGAGAGTGTCACCGCAACTGGCGAAATTCGATCGGTTGCGCATACCCAAGTCACCATTTCAGCAACCACGACCAACCCCGTTCACTCCGCCGAACTGGTGATCAACAATTCGATCAATCAGGGAGCCCCGGAAGTCGACGAAGAGACGCTCACCTGGAACTTTGAGCTCATGCCTGGAATGAGCGGAAACTGGAAGCTGGATCTGGTCGATGCCGACGGTTTCACCAATGCTCCAGCCCCCTACCCCATCGAAGTCCTCCCTGACAAAGCGCCTACCGTTCAAATTTTTCGGCCATCCGGCAACGAACTCAAATTGCGTCCTACCGAGCAGCTTGAAATCCACAGCGCCGTGATAGAGGACTTTGGATTCAGCGGTGCTTCTTTTCTAATCTCGCCCACCGGAGATCTAGCCCCCTGGGAAATTGAGATACCCCTGCCTTCGCCAACCAACACGCGCGAAACCTACACTTCTTCAGGCCAGATCAATCTATCCTCCATCGCCCTACCCGAGGGCCAGAAACGATTTTCCGTTCAAGTTCTGGCAAAGGACAGCCGTCCAGCAGACTACGACGGGCCGGGCATTGGACTCAGTGAACCCATCTTCATCACTCTGGACGAAAGCGCCAAATCGCTGGCTCAACAGGCAGTGGAAGCCAAACAAAAGGAAGTCGCTGAAAAGCTCAATACGGCAAAACAAGAGCTGGAACGTGCTCGAAACGACATGCGCCGAACCGAGCAGGAATTGAAGCGTTCAGATCAAGTAACCGAGCGCGCGCTTAATCCGCTAAAAGATTTTTCTGAGCACACTGAGTCAGCTAGAAACAAACTCGACGAAATGGCAGCAACGCTCGACGAATCATTCCTCCAAGAAGAAGCGGACCATGCTCGAAAAATTGCGAATGACAATATCACCGAGGCAAGAGAGCAAGCGGATCTGATACCGGTGACCGAGAGCAAATCGGAAAGACTCAAAATGGCTCAAGAGGCACGTCAAAAAATTGAGAAAGCCATCAAAGAACTCGATCGCATCCAAAAAGCAGTCGCCCAAGCTAGAGAGGAGTTTGAAATGATTTCTCAGTTGAGCGACCTGGCCAGCCAACAGCAGCAACTTGCTCAAAATGCCAAGGAATGGGCTGAAGAGGCCAAACGTCGCGCCGCCGAAATGGAAGAAAACGGCCAGGACGAATTTGCAAAGCAACAACAGCAAGACCTCGATGAATTCCGCGAGCAGCAAGAACAGGTTCAGCAAGAATTGGGGCAAATGCTGAAAGACAATGCTGCCGCCCTTGATGAAATCCTCAAGGGCCAGCAACTGCAGGCGGACCAAATGGCTGAAGAGGCATCAGCACTGGCAAAAGAGCAGGAGCAATTGCGTAAGATTAATCAAGAAGCCACCCAGGCAAAAACGGAGAAACAGAATCAACTCCGCGATCAACTCATTGAGCACCTTCAGAAACAAGAAGAGCACTTGGCAAAACAAGCGACAGAAAAAGCGGCAACAGATCAGCCAAAAAGTGATCAAGCCTCAGACCCGAAAGACAATCCTGCTGAGGCAGAGTTGATGGCTGACGCCGCAAAAGAAGCCACCAGCGCTGCGGATCAACTGAGCCAAAAGAATCTCGACGCCGCTGCTGAAAATGCGGTGAAGGCCAGCCAACTTCTCGCCGAGTCGGTCGAGCCCGAGTCCCCCGCCGAGGCCAAAGAAGCCACTGAGCCGGCTAACCAGAAACCGTCCTCCGCGCAGGCAGATGCCATTTTGCCCAGCCTCCCGTCAAATAGGGCGCTGGCGAAAACTCAAGAAGCCTTGGCGAAACAAATCGAGATGGTTCGCGACGGAGATTTACAAGGAGCACTAAGCGCCATGGAATCCCAGTTAAATCAAGAGGCGGCAGCACTCAGCCAAGACGCACAATCTTTTGAGAAAACACTCAAGAACCTTTCTCAAAAAGCCGCAGAAAAGGCATCAGACCAAGCCGGGAAATCACTCGACCAAGGAGCCGAGGAGGCGGGTCAGGCTGCGGATCAGTTAGCCGCGGCGGAAAAACTACAAGACCAGGCGAATCAAAATGAAACACTTTCCCCTGGAGATCTCGCCCAACCAGCCCAGGCTGCGATGCAAAGGGCCCAAGCCGATCAACAGCAATCAGCCAAAGCTTTGGCGAGCGCGGCGGCGGCTTTTTCCGCTTCTTCCAAGGCGATCGGTCAGACCATGGACGGCATGGAACCCTCCGACCAAGATAGCCAGATCGCGGACAGCGAAGAATTGGCCGAAGGCTTCGAAGAAGTTTCCGAATCGGCGAGATCAACCGATGCTCAAGAGGCTGCGGGACAATCCCAAGAGGCTGCGGAATCCCTTCAACAACTCGCTCAGTCAGCCATGAAAAAGCTCGGCAAGCCCAGCGATAAACCAGGCACGCCCAACCAGCCCCCCGGCGAAGACCCCAACCTTGCCGGAGAACCTGATGCAACAAGCCTCAACGAAACGGGCCAAAAAGCCGCCGATGCCAATGGTTCGGGAATCCCCCCCGAATTGGAAAGCATGGGAATCAGTGCCGAAGACTGGGCTCGCTTCAAAGGGGCCCTGGTCGGAGGGAACGCCGCATCTATCGAAACTGAGCTCCCGGTAGAATATCGAGAACTGGTAGGCCGCTACTTTCAAGTCATCGCAAAAGAGGCAGGAAAAGACAAATGAAAACCCTGACATTCATTCTAATTGCGGTGATCGGATCGACCTGCGCTCTTCCAGAGTCACGCGGAGAATCCCTTTCTAACGCCGTTTTTCAAAAACACCGACTAGGAGTGGAATCAGCTGTCGATAGAGCCCTCCGGTATCTCGCTTCCAATCAGTCGGTCGACGGCACTTACAATGATTCCTATGGTCGTTCCGTCGGCGTCGTGTCACTCGTTGGGATGGCATATCTGTCAGCTGGTCACACACCTGGACAGGGAGAGTTTTCAGAAAACCTCAATAAGTGCATCCAATACGTTCTCGACAGCCAGCGCCCTACCGGCCTCCTCGACAAAGGTGATTCCGGCCATGGCTTGATGTATGCCCATACTATCGCCACCCTGTTCCTTTCCGAATGCAGCGGAATGGTTGATCCAAAAACGCAGGCACGGCTCAGCACAGTCCTCGCCAAAGCGACCCGGCTAATCCTCGAGGCGCAGGCTGTCCCCAAGCATGAAAAACATCAGGGTGGCTGGAGATACAAAGCTGATTCCCGCGATGCCGATCTGTCCTGCAGTGGATGGGCACTCATGGCACTTCGCTCCGCAAAACTGAATGGGGCACCAGTTCCTGACAAAGCGATCCAGGACGCGGTTGGCTACGTTCTCAAAAACCACGACAAAGAACAGGGCAGGTTCGGCTACACCGACCCGTGGGGCCATTCTGAAACCTTGTCTGGTTGCGGTCTACTCTGTCTTGAGCTCAGTGGATTTCATGGGACGGAATCCACCTTTCGCTCCGGCGACTTCATTCTCAAGAATCGCCAGCAGATCGTATCGAACGCACACGAATATTACGCGAACTACTACAATGCCCAGGCTATGTTCCAATTAGGGGGACGCTATTGGGCGCAATACGCTGACTGGATGTATGGCGAGTACATCAATAAACAGCAATCCAATGGATCCTGGTCGAACGGCCGCAACGGGGGGACTTACGGCACATCCATGATGATTTTGTCATTCACCGTTCCTTACCGGCAGCTACCTATCTACCAGAGAGATGAATCCGTTGACGAAGCTCCGTGAGGGGGCACCCTATCAGACCATGAATTTTCGCTGGTTAGGCAGACTCCCCTATTCGGAAGGGTTGACCCTCCAAAACGAGCTCGTAGAACAACGGCAAAAGGATTTAATCCCTGACACCGTGTTGCTTCTCGAGCACGAACCCGTCTACACCATTGGTAGGACCCGCGACCGCTCCAGCCTCCACAATCCCGATAGCCTACCGTTTCCGGTCTTTGAAACCAACCGAGGTGGCCAGGCAACGTTTCACGGCCCTGGCCAACTCGTCGGATACCTGATTCTCGATCTGAACAGCTACGGAAAAGACCTCCATCAGTATCTTCGTGCAATCGAAGCGTTCCTGATTGATTTTGCCGCCGAATTTGGTATCCGTTCTGAGCGCAAAGAGGGACTAACCGGCGTTTGGATCGAAGATCGAAAAATGGCTTCCATCGGAGTTGGTGTCCGAAAATGGATCTCCATGCACGGATTCGGACTCAACGTTTCAAGAGACCTTTCAGGCTACGATGCCATTATCCCCTGCGGTATTTCCGATGTGACAATGACTTCGCTTGAAAACGAATCAAATCAGAGCCTGACTGTTGAATTAGCAGCCTCTCAAATCGAACCTTTTATTCGGGCAGGGCTCGAAACGCTCCGATCATCGTAACTTCCTGAAGGGAACCTCAAAATTCTCGCTATAAACTATGTATCTAGTGGCAGTTAATCTGGAAAACCCCCGGGAAATGACCGTGGCACAGGCCCATGAGGGTCGAGCTGTCCGCATTGGGAGAAAGCCCGAAAGCCTTCCAGAAGAAGAGGTTGATCTGCTTCGCATCACTTGGAGTGATCGGCTCGTCAGCCGAAATCATTGCGAAGCAGTCCGCTCAGGCAGCTCGCTCAGCCTGAATCGTCTCCCTGCCCTGACTGGGCGGTCCAAGCCCAACGCGCTCTATACCAATGTGGCGCCACGAAACCGAGAACTTCTGCCTGAACCCATCGTATTGGAAGCGGGAGATTCGGCTGTCATCGGAACCAAAGGAATCACCGCCATATACTGGCTCAACTCCCTCGGTGATCTCGATGCGGGGATTGAGAAATATCGCCAATTCATCGAGGCTGAAAAAGAGGATTTTGATGAGTCTCCAAATTCGGGGCAAGATTACGACGAAGTAGAGCATCTCGACGAGTATAGCCTGCGATTGCAGCTCAAACTACTCCAACGGGAATTGCCGGAACAAGTTCTCAGTGGATGGTCCGACGCGACCGACCTCTTCACTCGTGCTGCGGTTTTCCTGGAAAACGCCCTCCCCGGACAAAAGGGAGTCAGCGCCGTTTTTGTCGCCCTAGCGGATGGCCCAGACGAACTCGAAATCGAGATACTAAATCCGGACCCCAATGCGAGAGCCGATTTTAGCCCGAGCAGTACCCTACTGCGGCGCATCGACATCAAAACTCCGAGGCCCACTGACATTCACGTTTTGTCATCGAAAGAATACCAACGGGTATTCAGTGCTGAAAGCTTGGGAGAGCAGATCGACTGGGTTTGCATCATACCTGTCGCCAGCCTCAACGAATCCGCGGAAGTCTACCGAGAAGAGGATGGCAGACCCGTCTACCTGTATGTAGAAACCAGACAGGCTTCTGAAACAGCTGCAGCGGCTTTTGTTCCCTTTCTAAGGCTGATCAACTCACTTGTTGCCAGCCTGCTTTCCGCTCGTGCGGATCAAAAACTGCAGGACCAGATGGCGACCTATTTTTCTCCAGGGCTGAGAAGATTGATGCAGACACTTGATCAATCTGTCCTTGAGCCAGCCATGGTCGACTGCACCGTGATGTTCGCTGATCGAAGAGGCCATTCCCGGATGTTGGAACTAGCTCGAAGTGATGATGAAATTCTTGATCGGCTCAATGAGAATCAGGGTGTCGTCGGGCTCATCACCGAAGAAGTTTTCCACAGCAACGGAGTCATCACTGATTTCGCAGGCGATGGAGCCCTGGGTCTCTGGGGTTGGCCCAATATTGATGAAGAAGCGAAAACGGATGCGCTGGAAGCCGTCGAGGCAGCCGAAGCGATTATGAAACGACTCTCCGATCGCGTCATTCACGAAGAAGAGCAGAATCGCGAGATGGCAGCAGTTCGAATCGGTATCAGTACCGGCCGAATCGCTGTTGGAAAAACTGGCCCCTCTCAGCAATGGCATATCAGTGTCTTTGGCAGCGTTGCCAACCTCGGAGCCCGCCTCGAACGAATTGCCAAGGAATTCAAGATTCCAGTGCTGATTTCGGACGAAACCTACCAACGCATCGCCGGAACAGGAACCCGAAGATTTCGGAAACTATGCCGAATCAGGCCTGCCGGATTTGAAGAAAGCTATTCGATACACGAACTGATTCTACCCAAGTCACAGGGTGGTTCAGAAATCTCTGATAGAGACGTGGAGATCTACGAGCAAGCCCTCGAACTCTTTCACGACCGAAAGTGGGACGAAACGCTTTCGCTTCTGAAATCGCTCCCGGACGACGATCCTCCGACTGCATGGTTGATCGACAAAACCGAAAGCTTTCGACATGATCCGCCACCGCCCGACTGGGAGGGTGAGATTCAAAGCTTTTCAAAATAATTGTCGCCGTGTCCGAAGAAGAACAGATTCGCATCAAAGACTACCAGGTTCACATTCCTCCACTCGGGGAAGGAGCCTTTGGAAAAGTTTTCCGTGCAACTTACCGCGGCATATCCGATCGGGCTCTTAAGACATTTCGACCCGGCGCGGTCGATCTCGCGACCATGGCACGTGAACTGGAGAAACTTTCTCAGGTCGCGGAGCACCAAGGTATTGTGACCCTGCACGACTTCGACCTACTGCACGAGCCGCCCTACTACGCGATGGGGCTTCACGCAGATCAAAATATTGACGGCATCTGGGAGACCCGAACCTTGGAGCGTGTTTCCGGGCAAATCGACTACCGTGAAGGCTGGCGCATTATTCGTGAGATTTCAGATGCCCTGGCATACCTGCATCGAAATCAAATTGTCCACTGTGACATCAAACCGTCTAACATACTTCTCACTGACGAGACCCCATACCATACTAAGATATGCGATTTTGGTCAAAGCCGTGGATTGGCAGCCGAAGGATTCGATCCAGTCGGAACCCCCCTCTACGCCAGCCCCGAACAACTTAGGAATCCACGCGACTCGGCTGATGGAAAAGGATTTCGCTGGGACGTCTACAGTTTTGGCGTATTAGCATTCAAGCTGCTCACTGGGGAACTCCCCCGCCTCCAGGCTCTTGCCAAAGCAGAACGCACCAGCTTCGACCCCGACGCCACCCTGGTCGAAGCAAGTCTTGAGGCAACCATGGCCGAAAGCGGCAACGGAATCGACGGCGAACAGCTCGCGACCATGACTGAGGCCGTTGAGGACATCACCTGGCCGACAGATTACTACGTACCCAGTGCACGCAAGGAACTCATTGAGCAATGCCTCAATCTCGACCCGAGCAAACGACCGGCAGACATGCGCGAAGTCTGGAGCAGAATCCAGCACCTCGATCAACAGAACGTGGTCAAAAAGGCGCGCCGGCTCAATACCATCTTTGCGACGCTTCTCGTTGTCGCGATCTGGGCATCGGGATTCGCTTTCATTCAAGCGCAGAAAGCCCGGACTGCTATCGAAACAGCGGTGACGGCAACGGATGCCGCTGAGAAAAACGCCGAATCGGCGATGGACCTGATGCAACTGTTCGTTAGCGAACTAAACAAGGGCGAAATTTCCGGGCTTGGAGCAGATCGGCTCTATGCCATTGTCGCCGAGAACGCTTCCGCATTTCTTGAGAGCCGTGACAAAAACCGCAGATCCTCATCGAGGATTCTGCAATTCTCAGCCCAGACAGCATCTTTGCGAGGCCGCCGGGCCCTTGAACAGGGCAACCTCGAAGAGGCTCTCAAAGATTTCACCAGCGCCTACGAGATACGGTCCGAACTTTCCGAAGATTTAAACGCCACAGCCGACCTTTCTCTTCTCGCCTCTCGGGATCTCATGGAAGTGGGGAGAATCCACGAGCTCCAGGGTGCCTACGACGACGCCATTATCGCTTACTCCGATTCTCTAAGCATCCGAAGTAAGATCGAAAGCGAGGACAATGAGTCATTAGATCCTTTCCACCAAATCCGAGATCTCGCCAAATCTTATAGAGCCCTCAGTCGGGCCTACTTTTTAACAGACGACGAGAAACTGGCATTATCCACCCTCGAAGATCTGCTCACTATCCTTAGTGACCGAATCGCCAATCCAACTAAAATGGACGCGCATGCACTGGCCCTGGAGTCCATTGAGGCTCTCCAGGAAAAGGGAAACATAGAATACCAAATCGAAGACCTCGACGCTGCTTCGGCTACGTTTCAGGAACTCATGGTGATCTCGAAGTCACTGGATGACGCCCTCCCTACCGTTGCCGAGGAAGGCAAGGAATCCTACGCCGCCGCCGTTAATTCTCTTGGCCGAATTCAACTCGACCAAGAGCAGGCCGAAGCCGCTCTCGTGCTGTTTCGGGAAGAGATCAAACTGCGCGAGGAAGTGACCCGGCTCCGCCCATACGATCCTGAAGAAAAAGTCGCGCTTGCCCTGGCGTATTCACTCGCAGCCCAATCACTGGAACTCGAAAACGAATCCTCCCGTTCTCTCGCCATTTTCTATCTCGAACAAGCCATATCATTGATCGGGAGGCTTCCGTCTGAAGTGCGCTATCGCCCTGACGTCCAAACTAATGTCATCCAATACAACAACTTGCTTTCTAGCATTTTGGAAATGGACGAGTAGCGACTGCCTTCCAGATTTTCACCTCAGAGGGTAACCCTATCCGTCCTAGTTTATCCTCAATCAGTGAAGCCGAAGGCTCCTCTATTGCCTCCTCCACAAGCTGCTTTTCGTCTGCTGGATAGTCTGGAAAGACGCCACAAGCAAGAATCCAACATCCCCAGGCACGCCAGGTTCTAAGCTCCTTCCTCGGAGCGACCATTCGGGTAGCAAGATGCTGAAAATGCCGCCTTGGGTTCCCAATAAACTGATCTTCTTTCCGCGCCTCCATCACCCATCGCATTCCAGCATACGGAAGAGGCCATCTTTCCAGGACTCTTTCGCCTCCCTTGAGATCGGCAGAAAAAGCGCGATTCATCAACAAGATGGACTGTGCCGGCAGGCCTTGCAGCCACAAGGACTGTGCGCACTCCAGGGCACGGAGATAAAAATCCTCGCTCCGGTCGGAAGCGAACCTCTTCATTTCGGCTGCACCAAGAGGCTCATCCACCTCCGGCAAATACGGGCATGGCTCAATCGTTAACAAGTGTTCCCTGTCCATTATTCGACAAACAAGAATTTTCCAAAGGACTCAGGCAAATGAAAATCCGGACTCTCGGTACCAGGATTGACCCAACTAATCCAATCGTGCTGATCCCCTTTATCTGAATGCGAAAACTCTCCGCGATAGACCCCCGTAACCATTTCTCCATCAACCAAACAGCCCAGCCCACGAAGCGTCTCCAAACCTATTTTTCCCTCGACCGAATAGCCGGCTTCAATCACCTCAGCACTAAGCTCAAAGTTAGGCATGATCCAGCTTGGATCAAAATCCCGATAGTGGCGAGCACTGTAGTCGTAGACCCATCCCCTCGGGTCCATCTCGAGTCCATAATAAGGACCTTTTAGCAAAGCATCCGTTGCGAAAAACAGTTCGACTCGATCAGACCCCAACACTGATTCATCGCGATTGGCCCCTTCAAACATCACGATATCATGATCCTCTACCTGAAATTGAAACTTGAACCACTCTGCGTTCCACACCGCACAAAATTCAGTTTCCGGACATTTCCGTTCCAGCCAGGGAAATTGAAAATCGCTTAGGCATACTCCTTCGATGAGATCAAGATCGGCCGAATATTGAACAGGATAGGTCTTCATCAACGCAACCCCACCACCAACGCAGTTTGCTCAAGTTCTGTGATCACTGCATCACATTTCAGAGAGAGGGATTCAAGGTCGACCCCGTCGGTTCGCAAACTTCTCATGTCCCCGGCAAAAAGACCACTTCGAAAGCCGATCGATTTTGCTGGCACAACATCCTTTCGCATATCATTGCCAAGATAGAATACGCTTTCAGCTTCGATCCCTCGCTGCTTAAGCCGTTGGCACATTTCTTCATACAATCGCAATGAGGGCTTCCCCTCACCATGTTCATACGAAAATATGAGGAGGTCTTGTTCAAACCCGAGGTCGGTCAGACTCTTCTTCATCAAAGCCTCGAAAATCGGAGGCGTATAAAATTGAGCGTTCGAAATGATTCCCATCGGAATTCCAGCGCTCTCAATGGACTTCAACAAGTTCTCAACACCCGGCATCAACCAAACCGGGTTAACCGCACATTCATAAATCAATGCCACTTCCTCAATCACTTCTTCGCTAACTTGCTCCCCGCCAAGCTCCGCAATGATATCCCGCCAAACAATTCGGATTTCCACCTCAGGGTGAAGAACCCCATCACTTCTTTCTTCGGCTTGATGTCGGTCCAATGCTGTCTCATACAGCGCAGAAAGACGCGCGGGATCCGTATTCCCAACAAATCCTTCCAGCCGCTCCAGAGCCATTCGCATCCCCTCAACTGACACTGAATCGCGGCCCAAGCTGATATCGCCTGCAGCGGAAATGATCAGAGTGCCATAAACATCAAAAATCACCGCATCCACTCCATCCAGAACCGGAAGCGTCGGTGTCACCCCAGTTTCTAAGGGCTTCATCGGTTCCATGACCTTTTGAACGTAGCGAAAAACGTCCATCGCTCAGTTTCGAAGAAGATTGAGTCGGGAAGGATTCAAAAACTGCTTCAATACTTTTGCGGTCGCAAGATGCCCCACTTTGCCAACCTGGCAGGAAGTGACCTTTCCATACAAGGCTTCAAGCTTTTCCCCATAGGCATCCGGAGAGTAAACGTCTCGAATTATCTCGCGCTTCTCCTGTACTTCCTTTTCGGTGCAAAGTGAAAGCGTTGGCACTCTCATCTGGTCAAGCAGCTCTGGATTTTTCTTTACCCGCCTCAACACCGAGAGCTGAAGTTCCTCGTTCAGCACTCCAAAATCAACCCTGCCATTTCCAACCCAGGCCTTCCATGTTTGCTTCACTGCATTGCGCGGCATTTGGCAATCGTAAGCCAGGTAACTACGTCTCAACATGGATTCTATCTCGCCATATAACACTTCCTCATCCAGCCACTCAGCAGGGAATCCAATGCGAGGATACAAATTAGGAAGACTCAATCCGTTCTTTTCGAAATCACGGGTAATATCTGGCAAGTCCCTGCCAAACACACATTTTTCTGCCATCCATGGCTCAAGGTAAGCCAAACCAAACCCTTCGGCGATACTGGTCGTCACCACAAAGTCGCACCAGCCGATCAAATCAAGAAACTCGTATTCGCCACTGTCAGCAATTCCAAGTTGAACCGGCAATTCAAGTTCATCAATCGCGTCGGACCAAAATTTGTGAACCTCAAGCCACTCAGGATTCTCCGGACTCAACGTGGTCGCGAAATCAATTCGGTCACCAAAGATCAATCCCAGCAAGAGTAGTTCCCCAAGGTTCTTTCTCCTTATTCCCCTCGTCGGATATAGCGCCAGCAACCGGTCCTTGGAGAAAGGCCGATCAACCGGGCTGGTCTTCACATGCAGCTCCGAAATCGCATTCGGCAGCACGTGGAGATTTCCAGATGCCATGCCGGCAGCCTTCAAAAAATCATGATCACGGTGATTAATCGTCGCGTAATGAATCTGCCGTGCCGTCGGGTAGAGGGTCGATTCAAAACTTGCTTCGGAGTCGAAAAACGACCTTTGGGCCGAGTAGTTCCCAGGACGTCCATCTTCAGCGAAATCATGCAGCTGAAGCACGATTCGGGCACCTTCCTCAGCCAGCACTCGAACAACTGAAGGAATCAAAACGTTTTTCGCTAAGGTGGGATTATGAAAATGCCACACGTCAGGAAGCACCCCGAAATGCGCCACCGCTTCCTTCTTTAGGGCTTCGGCCAAACTCTCAGCAATGACTGAACTACCGGTCTTCCGGTAATTCAAAGCAGGAACGACACGGACCCCATCCTGTCTTGCATCCGCTCGAGGCGCCTCTCCAGACAGCACAAGAAGGTCCACTCCCTTGCCTCTCAGCGCTTCTCGGGCAGATTCTATCACCCGAGTCACCCCTCCCCTTCGGAGATGATAGTGAACAATCACTACCTTTATGCGCTGATCATTTGCGGCCATGTCTCTCTCGATATTCTGGTAAAGTTATCATCGGCGGACGCTCCTCCTCAATTATCTCGCGGTTGAGCATTTCGTAGCGACGGCCTTCAGCCTGTAACTGACGAAACAGCCCCTTCACTTCGGGCAGCTCCGATACGATGTCGTAATGCTTAAGGCGATTCAAGAAACTCTGCAAAATGCCGAAGGACATCTTTCCCAAATCAATCGTCGATTGATTCCGATGAACCCGTTTATCCAGATCAGTCTGAGCAAATGCTTCCAAACCATGCCCTTGGTAAACATCAATCAAATGCGAAGTCTCCACCCCATAACCAATCGGGAACGGAAGGGTCTCCAGCATCTCTCGCCGAACCGCGTATTCCCCGGAGAGAGGTTGCATCAACGCAGTCAGTTCAGGAAAGAAGATAGAGAACAGCGGCCTGACCAGGATCTCAGTGACACGTCCACCTCCTGACGGGCGCACTCCTTCAGGCATCGCGAGAGGACGGTCGTAGAACGCCTTCACATACTGAATCTCAGGCCGATAGATCAATGGGGCGACCAAGCCAGTTACGAATTTGGGATGAATATTTTTGATATCGGCATCCACATAACAAATTATATCACCCCGAAGCTGATGGATCGCTTTCCACAAATTTTCACCCTTCCCCGCCTTAAAGCCGTGGTCGGGAAGAATCTCAGAAGAGAGATAAGTATCAGCTCCATAACTTGCTGCGATCTCAAGAGTTTGATCGACCGACCCTGAATCGATTACCGCGATCTCATCGATCAGCGGATATCGGTCCATCAATTCACTTTTGAATACAATGATCTCTTTCCCGATTGTCTTCTCCTCATTCAAGGTAGGAATACAAAGGCTGATCGAAAGACCTGACTCCTCTTTTGCCCGAACCAATTCCTGCATATCCCAAAATTCACTGTGATGAAACGTATTCGTTCCCAGCCATTTTGAAATTCTATCGTCGAGAGCAGCCATGTCGCTATCCGTCAAATGCGAACCTCCCCGAATCCATGAACTGAAGCACCGATACCAACTGCGCCAACCCATCGAAGATAGGGTCCAGATAGATCATTTCCTTGGGGGTATGCCGATTGGCCCCTTTCGTTATCCCCAAAGTCAGTGCCGGAATTCGTTTATCAAGGAGCGCAGAAAGCTCAGAAATACTCGGCTCGACCCTCGGCTCGATCCCCAGCTCCTCCAATGCCCCGCGAGCCTGACAAACCAAGGGATGTTTCTCGCCCAAATCCCCCGGTTCCCGATGGGCAATCATCTCTACCTTAAGGCTGGTGGTATCCCCGACCTGGGCCTGTGAGACCAATCCCAATACTGCTTTCTCAATCTTCGCTACCTTGCCGGCATCCTCACCTCGAATCTCAAACCGCACTTTGCCAACTCCCGGAGGAACATTGTATCCCGATCCAGCTTCAATCGATCCGATCAGCAACTTAATCGCGGGATACTCTTGCTGATTAATTTTCAACATCTCGGCCACCAAACGGTTCAGAGCAGCAATGACCCCTGAGGTTGCTTCTTCAAAGTTCGACGCCTCACCGGAAGTTTCGGCCGAAATCACCCCTCTCGCCATTCCCAAACTTGAATAGCTGAGTCGGCCCAAATTCATACCCTCCACACACAGGGCTGAATCGATATCTCGATCCGTATGATCCAGAAAAAAGCGCATCCCACCAAGATCTCCCCTCCCAAAACTGCGAGTCGTTCCCAGAAGAATCAGATTTGATTCGAACTTCACTCCTAGTTCCTGGATGATAGACGGTAGAGTCGCGAGCACGGCCACACCCAAGCCATTGTCAGCTATTCCTCTCCCACTCATTTCTCCAACACCGACTGAAATAGTATGATCATCAGCATCAGTCCAAACCTTGTCCACGTGGGCAGTCACTAGCAAATTCCGCTTGGGGCTGCTTCCAGCAATTACCGCGGCCACGTTACCAGCCTGATCCTGAGATATATCATTCAGTCCACACTCGGTGTACCGATCGCTCAAAAATCGAGTCAGCCGCTGTTCAGCGCCCGTAGGTGAGGGAATCTCACCAGCTATCACCACGTTGGCGAAAAGAATTTCCCTGAGTCGACGAAGAGACTCCCGATTTTCAACAATCGAATTCCCAGTCTTTGATTTGTCTGCTCCAACCTTCATCTCTCCGCGAGGGAACCTAATGAATTAGTCATGGGATAAAAGCTAAATCCTGACAAAAACAGGGACTTCCAGCTCCGATGATTGTTGAAGATACACCAAAATCGCTGACAGTTTCGCCAATGAACTTCGGCTTTGTATCGACCCGATTCTCCGGAACTGACGGGGTCTCTCTGGAAGCTAGAAAGTGGGCTGAAGTGCTGGAACGAGATGGTCATTCAACGTTTTGGCTCTCCGGGCTTAGCGACCGCCCCTTCGCTACATCAATGGTCGTGCCCGAAGCACATTTCGAACACCCTTACATTCAAGCGATTACTGACGAAATATGGGGACGCAATGAGCTTTCCGAAGAGATCCGACAATCAATCGTCGACCTAACGCCCACCTTGAAACTAGCCCTCCGGGATTTTGTCAGGCGCTTCGACATCGACATTCTGATTCCCCAAAATGCATCAACCATTCCAATGAACATCCCCTTGGGACTGGCCATTGCGGAATATGTCAAAGAATCTGGAATGCCGACAATTGCCCACCATCACGATTTTTTCTGGGAAAGGGAAAGGTTTTCGGGACAAGCGGCAACCCCCTTTCTCGAAGCAGCATTCCCTCCCATACTTCCTTCCATTTCCCATGTGGTCATTAATTCAGAGGCCGCTCGACAATTGAAATTTCGCTTCGATATCGACGCTTCTATCATCCCAAACGTGATGGACTTTGAGGCGCCCCCCACCAAAACTACCATTGCGACAAACACAGTTCGAGAAGGCTTGGGCTTTGCTCCCGATGATCGAATTTTTCTGCAGCCAACCCGCGTGGTGCCTCGCAAGGGAATCGAACACGCAATCGAACTGATTTCCGGACTAGACGATTCAAAGAACAAATTAGTTATCTCACACAGCGCCGGGGACGAAGGAATGGAATACCAACATTTCCTTCAGCGACTTGCCCTGGAGAAAAATGTCGATCTTCGACTGATCGGTGATCGCATTGCGACCAATCGCGGCCGAGACAATGCAGACCGATTACAGTATACGCTCTCAGATCTCTATCCTCTCGCTGAGCTCGTCACCTATCCCAGTCAATATGAAGGCTTTGGCAATGCTCTCCTCGAAGCAGTGTATTTCCGAAAGCCAGTCTTAGTGAACCGCTACTCGGTCTTTGTTGAAGACATTGAACCGCTTGGATTCAGATTTGCAGTGATGGACGGATCTATCGACTGCGAAGTGATCGAATCCGTCCAGAGGTTCATCAGTGATAAAAAATTCACCAGTGCCGCCGCGGGACATAACTTCAATTTGGCTCAGAAACACTTTGGGTACGCGCGAATCAAACTCACCCTGGATTCAGTGATAAACGATCATTCCAATTAGATCGAAAAATCCCGCGTAGATTAGTCATTCACAATAACCTCTCGGACCGTCTCTGATCGCGGCGAGACAACCAGCTCTCTGGCGTGATCAACCATATCCGAATGGATCTTCTGTGGGGAAACTTTATCCGGAAGTTCGTACTCCCCACCAACGATCCCTTCGGTGATGCGGCGCAAGCGGTCAGCCGTTTCAACCGGTAAAAGAGGGCGAATCTGGTGGATCCTCCCCATGCTTTGGGAGTCCGTGGTGATTGATAACTCCCTGACCCTCGTCACAGGGGATGTCCCACAGATCGTTAAAACTGGGCAGCAGTCAGCCGGTATATTTTTTGACTGCCCCTTAGACCTCGGCTCCCCTTGTTCAGTGGCCTCTTAAGCATCGCCCAACGCGCCCGGTCACCACCAATCAGTCACACACTAAGAAGATACCGCTTCATCATGCCGCCAAAGTGCTTTCGCACCTCTACGATCTTGAATCCACACTCCAGGAACTTAGATTCGAGACGCGCTGCATCCGGATAGGCCTTCAGGCTTTTGGAAATGTAGCCATGAACTTCAGGATTTCCGTGCAACACCAGCCCCCACAAACCACCCCATAATCTAAGCAAGCTAAACTGGATCCCTTGAAAGAAGATCGAACGTGGTTTGGAGAAATCGAGCAATGCCAACGTACCCCCCGGCTTCAAAACGCGAAAAAATTCGGAAAGCGCTTCGTCAAGATCCGGCGCGTTCCGAATCGCATAGCTTCCCGTTAGTATATCCACCGAGTCGTCTGGTAAATCAAGGCAGCTCATTTCACCGCAACGGAATCGAACATCGGGATGCCGATTTCTAACATTCGCGAGATCGATCATTTCACGGGTCAGATCGACTCCAATGAACTCTCCGCTTCCAAAGCGTTCCCCCAAAAGCATGGTGACATCTCCCGTGCCGCAGGCAACATCCACACAAACAGGAGCCGTAACATCAGGCAAGCTGGACACCAGCTTCCGCTTCCACCCGCCATCCTGCCCCAACGAAAGCAATCGAGTTGCCAGATCATATCTCGGCGCGGATTCGGCAAAGTGCTTCTCATTGAAATGCTTTTTCCCCTCGCTTGATCCTAGAAAATCATGCGCACGAAGCCTGAACTTTTCCGTTTTCATAATGTATTTTTCTGGCGGTTAATCTCGCGACGCGATGTCAGTCTGAGAATCGATGGAAGCACCAGAAGGTCGCAGACGATGGCGAACCACATAGTCACTCCGGTCAGCCAAGCAAAATAAATGGTCGGCTGAAAGCTCCCACAAACCGCGACCCAGAATCCGGCTGACAGCGCCAGCGTCGTGGCCAACAACACGAATCCAGTCGAACGCGTGGTGTGCCTGATTGCTTCCAGCTTATCTCGCCCAACTGACCGTCGATAGGCAGCAAGATAGTGAATGGTGTCGTCCGCCGCGATCCCAATCACCACGCTGGCTATCATTGCCGTACCTGTGCTTAACGCAATCCCTGAAAACCCCATCACCGCGGCCGCCAGCAGCAGGGGAACCACGTTCGGAACGATCGCAAGAAGCATACAGGCAACCGATCGAAATACGATCCCGATCGACAAAAGGATCAGCACGATCGCTACGACGAAGCTCCTGATCTGTGATCCAACTAGCCGATTAGATTCGGTGATCACTCGATAGAATCCGCCAACCGGTTTCGTCACAAACCCATCGCCAAGCTGATCACCCGCAGCCTGTAGAATCCGCTCAACAAGCACCGCTCCGTCCTTCGTCCCAATCGTATCGGTACAAACGGTGATTCGAATCTTTGCCAAGTCTTTGCTGAGATATTCATTCCCTTCAAAATCGGCGAGCACATTCGCGAGAGAGACCCCATGATCCAGCATAGTCAACCTTCCAATCGGAAGAAGGTCCATGATACTTACAACATACCGAACATGATCGAGTTCCTTGATCGCCTTCTGGAAGGCAACAACAGAACTGGCTCCTGCCAACCCTTCTCCGTCCACCCTTTCGACGAAAAGTTCGATAGTGGAAACTCCGGCAAGCTGCTCATCGATATACTCCGTATCCGCCACCAGTTGGGAGTCATTTCCGAGGAAATGAAGAAGATTAGTATCGCTCTCAATCCTACGAAAACCGACCACTCCCAAAAGAGCCATGAGCAGGGCCACCGCAATGATCCGCCAAGGATGGTTGACCGAAAGATTACCCGTCGCTTGAAGCATTTTATCCAAGAACGACGAGCGACGCGAGGTATGGAGCCGATTGGACTGTGGAGGTGTTAAAAAACTCAACCCTACGGCAAGCCCAATCACTCCCAAAAGGTACGAAATCCCGACCCCAATTGCCGCGAATACGCCAAAGTGTCGAACTGCCGGAGTCGAACTGAGCTGCAGACTAAGAAAGCCGATCGCTGTCGTCAAAGAGGCAAAGAGACAAGGCTTGTAGAGGTTGCGGACTGCTCCAGCAATCCGCTTGAACCGATGTGTCTCCTCACTATTCAACCACTCAAGATAGATGTGAATGGTCGTCGCGACCGACAGGGTCATGATTACTGGAGGAAGCAGCGAGGTGATCATGTTGAGCGCGTGTCCCATCCATGAATAAATCCCAAGCGTCCAACAAATCGTGAAAACAGAGACTAGCAACGGGAAAACCATGCCTGATAGCTGTCTGGTGATGATGAACAGAACGCCGCCCAGGACCAGTAGCGAAAGCGGTGCGAATGTCCGTTGGTCCCTTCGAACAAGTCGCCCCACCTCGAATTTCTGCATCGGTATACCGGTCACCAAGATCTTCGTATCCCCCTCAGAATGGGAGGCAGCAACGCTTTCGATTTCCCCCATAAGCTGAGCGAGTGTCTCGCCGTTGTCGGCAAACTCATCGAGCACCAAACGGATGGCGCTCATGCTTTCATCTTCTGAAATGAACAGGCCAACCTGATATGGAGAGACAACAAAATCCGAATCAACTAAGCTCGTAACCCGCTGAATCCCCTCCAATTCAAGAAACTCCTCGACGATCTCCCGGATCAAGCTCTGACCGTCTTCCTCCAACAGCCCCGTTCTCTTGATCGCGACAAGGATCGAATCGCCCTCGTCGAATACCTGGCAAAACTCCGCTTCCAACCGCTTCTGCTGGGTATTGTCAGCATCCATCGAATGATTGTCCTGATCTACCTCCAACTTGAGGCAATGAAACCCCAGCAGCAGCGTCACTGCTCCAATAAAGATCAGAAAGGGCGTCCGCCCGTGTCTAAGAAACCACTGCATGGAGAAATGCTGTTTCAATCGTGAGGCCGGGACCGAAAGCCATCGCGCAGACGCTTTCACCATCCTTGGTATCCAGATTCATGATAATTTCATTAAGCACGAATAGAATCGTCGCACTGCTCATATTTCCGTATTTCGAAAGCGTCGCTCGCGAGGCCACTACCTGCTCCGGCTGCAGCCCCAGACTTTTTTCCACTCTGTCCAAAATAGCTCGACCACCCGGATGAATAGCCCACTTCCGAATATCATCCGGCGACATGCCACTCTCGGAAAAAACCTCATCAATGATATTTTTGATGCCGTCACCAATAATTCGGGAAACATACTTCGAGAGAACGATGTTAAAGCCATGGTCGCCAATATCCCACGCCATATCATTGGCACCCTCCCTAACCAGGCTTGAGGCAAACCGAGAAATACTGAAGCCACGAGCACCCTCTGCAGGCGGGGTCGAAGACACAATCGCTGCCGCTGCACCATCCGCAAAAACTGAGTTGGCCACGATGGAATCAAGATCCTCCCTTGCCTGCATGTGGATAGAGCAAAGTTCGATACAGACCACCATGACAACTGCCGAAGGATCGGCTGCACAGAATTGCTCCGCCATTTTCAGGGCCGGAAATGCCCCATAGCACCCCATGAATCCCAATTGAAAACGCTGAACGGTTGAAGGAAGATCCAAGGCGTCGATGACCAGCAGATCCGGCCCGGGATTGAAGAACCCAGTACACGATACGGTCACTACGTGGGAAATCTCACTTGCGGAAACGCCCGGGCAATTGGCAAGAGTTCGCCGGGCAAGCTCCGGCACTAGCTTTTTCACCTCATCAACGTAGATCGCATTTCGCTCGCCGGTTGAAGGCTCCCGAAACGAACCATCAGCATGAAGAAACAACCGCGGCTCTTTCTCCTCTTTTTTGCAATCGGAAATCACACTGTGCCGATTCGCAATTCCTGACTCGAATAACACCTTCTTGATGAATCGCTTGGACCTATCGGACTTTGCTCGGTCCACTAACAGGTCGCGAGTCTCGCTTTGAGAGTACCGGTGATCCGGAACCAAAGTTTCAATATGTCGAATGTACGCCATGAGTTAGGTAAAGATCAGAATTCCAGGTGGATTGATTAGACACCTGCGAGATTGAGGACGCTTCTGGAAATAGTTTGGGTCTCCACCCACTTCATTGGTGCATCGTCCAAAGCCGAACGAATCAAGCCGGGGAGTATGGTCGAAGAGAGCGCCGGCAGAAGAAATCGCCGCGCAGGATTTCTCAGAAGCGACGCCGTCAATCGGGTGAATCCTCGATAAGATCGGCTCATTCTCCCAGCCAACTCAGCATACCGAGCAAGGGCGATTTCGACAGCGAGGCCCTCTTTGTGGATCGCAATCAAACACTCTGCAGCAATCTCTGCCATCAGCATACCATGAGTCATCCCCATTCCCGCAACCGGATCAAGATTCTCAGCAGCATCACCGACCAACATGACGGTGTCCCAAACGTAAGCTCGTCTCGACGCGCTGACCGGACCGACCTGCAAAGGCTTCTCCATCGGGTGGCCGGTAAAGAACGACTTCTCCGTCGCTTCCTCCAGAAGCCGTTCACGCACCACGGAATCTTGCAACGCTTTGACAGGCTTCCGTTTCGTCAGAATGGTGACATTCAATCGCGATTGACTCACCGGCGTGCAGTTAATCTCATAGCCATCCTTGAGAATCACTACCACCTCGCCCGTGACTCGACTAAAGGAACCTTCCAAAATAAAACTGATTCCCCACAATGGTTCGGCCTTCCGCCGCACGGGAATGCCTAACATCGTTGCACTCGGGGAATTTGCGCCGTCGGCCAATATCAAACGATTTGCTGATAGCCTATCACCAGTGGACAACGACACATTACAGCCTTGTTCGCACCGCTCAATACCCGTTACCGAAGCTTCGCAATAAGTGTCAACCGTCGGAAAACCCGAAGCACGATCGAAAAGAATCCGATCGAGAATGGTTCGCTGTACCCCGACTCCTTTCAGCCGGCGTTCACGTCCCCTTGCAAACTCATAAGAATGCTCGCCAAGATCAATTCGGTAGGTGTAATACGGCAGTCCTGATTCAACCGCAGCGCTCATCTCAAAGCCCATCCTTTCGAGCGATTCCAGCGCGACATTAGACAGGCCCTCGCCACAAGCCTTCCGTCTCGGAAAACGGGCCTTGTCGACCAATGCCACGGAAAGCCCCGCTGTCCCGAGGCAGGCGGCCAGCGCGGCACCGGAAATCGACGCTCCGAGAATGGCTATATCGTAGGTCTTCATGAGTCTGGCTTAAAGTTTTCCCACGACGTGGAAGCGAATCGTCAACTTCGGATCGACCGTCATCACCGCGACAGCACGAATAATCGGAAGATCGAAATCTTCGTAGTCCAACGTAGCGACCCCATCGATCGTCACCCAATCGCCTCCCTTCGCGACCGTATACGGGAAGCTGATCGACTGATTCACGCCGTGAATCGTAATCGTCCCCTGAGCGAAGTTTTTGCCATCCTCCTGCCAGGTTTTTTCGAACGCGAAGGACCCTTCCGGCACGCTTCCGCCAAGCCACTTGATCATCTTTTCATTTCGAGTCTTATTCTTTGTGTCCAAATCACTGAACTTCCAAAACAACTCGAAGGTATCCGGCCGTAGCGTCGACGGATCTCCCGAAATAGTTACCACGTAGTCACCCAGCGTCCCGGTAAATCCGTGGCCGGTCGACCTTCCGTCAACTTGAATACGACTCTGAGTCTTATCCACCTCCAAAGTATCTGCCTTGGCGGCACCCAACATTAACACGCCGCAAACGGCGACTTCGATTAATAATTTCATGACAATTCAAAATGCTAAATATTTCCTTCCTACCCCCAAAACCTCCCGAGTGAAGCCCTTCTCCATTTCTTGCGTTTCCCTCCTGACAATCACTCCCGGCGCAAGCTCCGCGCTGCCACTACCCGACTGAAAACCAGGCAGATCAACTCTCCAGACGCCATCACGGCATCGGTCGGTTTGATTGAGTGAAAAAGTCACAGTAAAAACAAGGCAACGAGGATTCGAGAAATCATGCCCAGGCGCAATCGCCTAAGGCAAACTCAACGCCCGGACCGACAGGGTCACGGAGCGGATCTCATTAAATCACAACCTCATCACGACGCCACGACGCATCAATAGCGGCGGCGAAGGACCGCTCTCGACCTCGAGCGAGTGACTAAGAAAAATCGACTCGTCCAATTCCGAGTCGAAATTGGTAATGGCAAAATCGGCAGGTTCGAAGCCCACCGCTTGCGCTACTTCCATCAAACGAAATTCAACTTCTTCGGCCAGCACGGATTGCCGGTCAAAACCGAAATAATGATCTGATTCGTCGCCTGATTCACAACGCCCAACCACACATCTTTCGATCAAGGTGTGGCGATGATCAGCGATCGTCGTCTCTTCAGCATTCAGATCGCGCCTGTGATGAAGAGTGATCTCGACCCGACCAGATTCGAAGCGGCACTGAACTTCGTGATCGGCATTGAAGCTTCCGAGCATCAGCATCACCGCTGCAATCTGCGGCAAACTGGATCCCGCCAACGCCAGCAATACGACTCTGCGAACCCAGAAGGAAGCCATCAGCCCCAACACCCCGGAACGAACCACTGGGGTGGACCCGCTAGAGAAATACTGTCGTGACTGCCTGAAAATCATTAACTGATGTCAATGAAACCGTAGTTCAGCAACATCACAAGTGAAAATCACTGACTACTCCGATACACGATGCCGTGACTAATGGCCCGCCTCAGGAGCGCCAATTCACCCGCAGTTGAGATCCTTACTCTTTCGACACGGGACCATCCAGAAAGTCGAGCGCCCTATCGAGATACACCGGATCCTGGACACCATATCCGGCATTCGGATCCTCAATGTAGGTCGCGATCTTCATCTTCGGCTTGTAAAAATCATATGCTTTTTTCGATTCGTCCCGGTTAAAATCATTCGCTCCCTCGATGGTGCAGGTTCAATACATAGGTGACACCGTGGCGGAGGAAGCGAGCGAGAGCAAAGCTTTCCGATGCCGATGAAAGAGACCCGAAAAATGGACCAACGAATTGAATTTTCGATGAAATTAGTCACTACTGGCAAACTCTGCCAAACCAAGGTTTTGCATTTTCGGGGTCATCATATCTATCGCGAGCGACAGGCTAGAATGGCGGTGCCTTAAGGCCCCCCTTCGACAGAAAAAGAGGTGAAAAGACCCGGCGAAAAGAGAGAGTTAGGGTGTGAAAAAAATGCTCCCTTCCTGCACGGAATCAAGCCAACGACCCTAATGTATAATGTGACATCATGACTCCGAATAGATTCAAACATCGCTGCAATCAATCGCAGCCAAACTCGTGCCTTCATTAAAATTGAGCAAAGCCCGGGAGTCAATACCAATGGCAAAGCCAGTCCAACACGATGTGCTATTCGATAGCGGCAGGCGCACCTGATTCGGAATCGTCTTCGTCATCCTTCATGACGATCTCCCCGTCAAAAACACTCGCCTCCAAAAATCCCACTGGCTCACCAGAGAAAGGCGTAGCAATCAGCACCGCACGCCCAGCCAATGGGAACAGCAGCTCAGCTTTGAAAGCCTTGTATGAAATAATAAAACTGAGAGGCCGATCGGTTTCATCGGCCCAAACACGACCAGTGATCATCCAGTTCCCTTCATCCTCGAGAATCGACAACTCCATCCGATAACTCTCTTTGGGCTCTAGATCGAATGAGACCACTCCCAAGACCCTCCCCCTTCTCACTAATTCGATTTCATTCCTCGCAAAAACCAGCCTCAATTGAAATCCGTTCGGACCGAAAAGGCCGACGCCCATTCTCGAACGAATCTTGCCCTCTCCTGGAGCCATCCCCGCTGCCTGAATCGTTGCGCCCTTTTCCCTGATTTCAGGACCGAACTCAAACCAACCTTCAACCAGTGGTTCCGTCTCTATCTTGAGAATCGAAGCGTTTGCATCAACCCACCACTTTCCTTCAACTGGAGTCGATCCCCCCGGGTAAGAACCCTCTTTCGAATTTCCAATATCAATGAAAGCGAGCGGCTTCTTAGGAGTCTCCTCCCCGACCACCTCTTCTTCATCAGCCCATACCATAGGAGCGACAGGGACGACGAACCCAATCATCAATAACAATCCAAGACAGGCTTTCATTCTTCCCTGATCGCTTCGATGAGATTTCCGCGAATCACGGTGCGCGCCGCCACCCAACAGAAAACCAATCCACCTATCAGCACAGCGCCGTTTATCCCGATCAGCAATCCCCAGGGAAGCGCAGACACCCCTTTTGACAATTGCGGAAATACGGCCACCATTGCCGCCCCAAATCCCAGCAGAACTCCGAACACATGAAGGAACCAGTGTTCCGAAAGAACCATCCTTGCCAACATCCCCCTCGTGAACCCCATCGATTGCATGACACCGAGCTGCCCCTTTCTTTCCAACACATTTCGACCAACGATGATAGCTAACCCCAGGGTTCCGAGAATGATCCCAAGCCCGCCCAGAGTCGAAAAGATACTGAGATACGTATTCTGCACCGCGTTAAATTCATTCAACCGCTCTGCTGTCGGTCGCATTTCCAAACCCAAATCGCCGAACATTCGGCTCAGGTGTGAAGCAACAGGTTCCAGTTTCTCGGCTGACTCACCATCGAGCAATAAAAACCGATACCCTCCTGCGTCAGGGAAAAACCGAATGAAATTCTCCTCCGATATCACGAGATTCCCCTGCAAAATTGACGTATCCAAAAATCCTACAATTCGAACGGCGAAGGACTGTCCTGACAAAGTCTCATAATTCACCAAGTCGCCCAATTTCTTTTGCAAAGCATAGGTCGCCGTATTCTGATCAATTAGCCCCGGAATCACGGGTGTCCCGCCCTGATCCACAACTGGCTCCGGGGCTAACATTTCCCATCCACTGCCTTCACCATCATCCTCCCGTTTGGTGAAAGTAAAGGGGTCAGCAGCGGCAAAACGACCAGCATCGATTCCCATCAATCTTGGTCGCTGAGCTCGATTAAGATTCAAACAGCTGGCATCTTCGCCATCACTGACTCGAAATGGGTAGACCTCAAATGCTTCTTCAAAGCTATCGAGCCCAAACTTCTTCCGACCAGCGTCATCATTCAAATCATCATAAATCGGCAAGGTCGACTCTCCCACGTAGGCAAATCCACCCGTTCCGGATCCACGTCGTTCAGCTCCTCTTTCCCCGTCCAGACGAAAAGAATTAATCGCGGTCACCATAAAAACGCCGGACGCCATCAATCCCACCACAGCCAAACTCCTGCCACGACGACGAACCGTGTGCTGTCGCCCCAGAGCGCCCAAAGATTTCAACACAGATGAGGGACGTAGGAATCGGCGGATCACCATTGAACAGATAGCCACCCCTGCCGCAGTAAAAAGAAAACCAGCTCCAAAGAAAAGCCCCTGCTCGGCAATTGTTCCGGGAACCTTTGGAGCGAACAAACATCCAAAACCCGAGACCAAACTCAATACCGCAACAACACGATCAATGCCTCGGGAAGGCTTCCCGGAAAGCCCATCTCCCCCACCCGAAATCAAAAATCCCGGCTCGACCGACAAGACCTTCTTGCTCGCAAACCAAACCACCAAGAGCGCGACGGCAATGGTAATGATCAGGGAGACAGCCAACGAGACTGGTCTCAAGTAATAGACGAATTCAATGCCGGCGGCGGCGTCCTGCCAGACGCTTGTCATCCCGTAGAGAGCCAGGCGCGTGTAGAGATAGCCACCTAGCAAACCAACCACGGCACCAACGACTGACAATATCAATGCCTCGACGAGAAACTGCCTTCGAACACGCCCCTTTGAAAAACCCAAAGCAAGCATGAGCCCAATCTGAGACGATCGCTGCTCAATCCCAAAAACGAAAACGAGTCCCGCCAGAATCAGCGCAGATACGATCAGAAAAAAGCTCATGCTAGCGAAAAGAGCCCCGAAGTCGAACGAGCTCGAAACCGCCGACGCAGCTTCAGCAGATGGATCGCGATACGCCATCCCAAGATCTTCAAGATGAATGAACTCGCGCAAGCGATCATCCAAAGCTCCCGCTTCCGTACCGACTTGAAACCTAACCGCTGTTGCGCCCCCAAACCGGTTCGCCCACATTTCCTGAGCCGCGGAAATACTAACAAACGCCTTGGGAGTCGCCCGGTAATCATCCCAGAATTGATCGTCTTTATCCCTGATTTTATCCCGATCAATTGGAATCCCAGGCTCCCAGTCATCCAAATCCTCCACGTCAAAGATTCCCGGGAATGCCGGAGTCCAACTTTGATCCCATCCGAACTCACCAATGGGTGCGATTCGACTCACTTTGAAAGAATGATTCTCCTCTATCAATTTCCTCCCCGCTGCGACGACATTGTAAAAAAGAGTCACCTCATCACCGATCCCAACTTTCAAGTCATCCGCCAGCCAGTCAGAAAGCACGATACCGTCGTCGGGAACTTCACCATCAATAATCCCATTCAGAAGCGGCCCAACCCCGGTTACCATTGAATAAGGGGTAGCCCTATCCCCACTCCGAATGTCGGTTGCCAAATAGGTTAACGCGGGAGTGGCCGACGCCGAAATCCGGCCCATCGCATCAACGATGACCTGATCAAAAAAGACTCGAGAGGTGGAAAGTTGCTGGGTGCCGTCGTCACCCACAGGCTCCACCGTGAGCTGCAGATCATCGAGGTTCCAGGATGCCTGGGTCGTCGCAGCAAAATGAGCACCATCCGTTCCTTTTGGTGTCGCCAGAATATTAGCCCGACCAGCCTGCTTCAAAATCCCCTGGAGCTGAGAAAGCCTCATGAACAACGTCGAAGGGGGCACCTGCTCGGCCCTCAACGAATAGAGCCCAAAGTTCTCGTTCCCCAGTACTGTCGCAACTTTCGCCGTGAAAGGAGTGGTTTGCTCTGACTCCCCTGAAAGAGGAGCATCTCGGGACAGCGCCCCCGGCAATTCTATCCGCATGACCAGGGTATCCCCTTTCTTTGCCCCAATTCTCCTGGCGAAGGGCTCATTGATCCCAAACCAGGAGTCACCCTGAAACCCTTCCGGCACTTCGCCAGAAAGAGATAGATCCCAAAATCGGTCATCAACCCCCAAAATCTGAACCCGATTAACCCGACGTCCCCCCTCGCGAGTCGACGCAGTCCCCTCCACCTGAAGCATAGGAGCAACCGGCACATCCCAATCCAGCGTCGCTGAAATCCGATCGGCAAGCGCCTCCGAAACAAATCGCTCTCCGCCAGTCAGAACAGGCCCCAGCCCTGACAAACGTGCCTCAGCATTACGGGCCAGGCTCTCTTTCACCGAATCGCCAACCACCAGAGCACCGCTCAGTATCGCTGACGTCAATGCAACTCCAGCCAACACCGACAGATTGATCCAGCGATAGTGGAACAATGAATTCAGAACGAGTCGGAATCCACTCATGAAACAGTTTCAATTTTTCCTCGGCTCAAGGTGCGAATTGATCCCACCGATTTGGCAATTGCCAGATCGTGCGTTACCACAATCAGGGCTAACCCTTCCGATTCGTTTAACTCCGCCAACAACGCTATCAAATTACCTGCGTTGTCTTCGTCGAGAGCTCCCGTTGGCTCATCAGCCAGCAACAGTCGGGGTGAATTGATCAACGCCCTAACCACCGCAACACGCTGGCGCTCCCCACCCGAAAGCTGTGATGGCTGGCTGTCAGCTTTATCGGCAAGCCCTACCCGGTCGAGCAACATCCGTGCACGCTCTGTCGCAGCAACACTCCCGCCACTACCACTAACCGCCAAGGTTGGGACAAGGACATTCTCCAACGCAGTGCATTGAGGCAGCAAATGATGCATCTGAAAAATGAACCCGATTTTTTCAGATCGTATTTTCGCCACATTAGCCTCAGTGAGTCCTTCTACAGAGGTCCCGTCCACCACGACCTTTCCGTCGGATGGAGCATCCAGAGTCCCCATCACATTCAGGAGAGTACTCTTCCCGCATCCAGATGGCCCAACAATCGCGAATCGATCACTAGCCGATACCGAAAGATCCAAACCCTCGAGGATCTTTCGGTCAGGAGCGGATTCATACCACTTGGTGACGTTCTCCAATTTTAAAATTTCTTCGCTCATAGGCCCTTATTCTTTGATCCAACGTTTCGATTTAAATTCAAAGCGAGGCAGCGAATCAGGTTTTACGATTCTCACCGGGATTCGCAAGGTGAATGCATCTGCCAGTTCACGGGCCACCCGTTCAGCAAGATCGTGAGAAGCACTAGGACCCGCTTCAAGCGTCACCTCCAATTCCGCCATCGATTGACGGGTACTTTGAATCACCTGAAATTCTACCACTTCCGAAAACCCCCGGATGATCTTTTCAACGGCGGTCGGATAGATGTTTACCCCCCTAATGACAACCATTTCATCAACTCGTCCGAGGATCCCGTTTTCCAGGCAAAATACAGGCTCCTCGTTGGCATCAGCTGAGAATAACGTTTTCTCAACAAGGTCCCCTGTCCGGTATCGCAGAAGAGGACAGGCCGTGCGGGTCAAAGTAGTCAAAACAAGTTCGCCCTTCTGCCCTTCCTCTACTTCCAAATGAGTTTCGCGATCAATCACTTCGGCATAATAGGCATCTTCGATCACGCAGAGACTGAACGATTTGTCAGGATGCTCAAACGTCACGGGACCCACTTCAGTCATCCCGTGATGATCAAATACTGCAGCTCCTTTCCACAGTTCAGAAATTCGTTCCCGCACCTCAGGAATACTTCCGCCTGGCTCACCCGCCACGATGATTTTTTTGAGCCGATAAGATGAAATCTCATCGGCCTCATGTTCAGCATACACTTCTCCCAATCTTAGTGCGTAAGTCGGAGTGCAGCACAGAACCCCGGCATTATGCGCCGCCATTGCCTGAAGGCGCGCCTTACTGCTCAGCCCCCCGCCAGGAATCGACAAATTTCCCCGGCGCGTTGCAGATTCATAAGCGGTCCAGAACCCAAGAAATGGTCCGAATGAGAACGCGAAAAAAATCACATCTTTCGGCGTGACTCCGGCAGACTCAAAAACCTGATCCCAGCAATCCAGCATCGCCGACCAGCTTTCAGCCGTATCGAGTGATGGAAGGGGCCCGCGAGTCGTCCCACTGCTCTGGCAATAGCGCGAATATTGCTCAATTGGAAAGGTGAGATTCGAGCCATAGGGAGGAAATTCTTCACGATCCCACACCAAATCCATCTTAGTGGTGAACGGCATATCTCTTGAAAACGCTGCCAAAGATTCCACTCTCGAATCAATGCCCGCCTTCTTGAGCCGCGGCTGATAGAATTTATTACCCTTCTGCAGCTGCTTTATCAGTGCACGCAGTTTCGTTAACTGGGTGCTTTCAGTCACAGGTCGGTCAGCCATCTTCTGACACGTTACGAGAAAAGACACTCCTCAATCAAGAGAGGAGAAGCAAAAGTCGGCACCTGAATCAGTCCCCTTTCCCGGACGAAACCGACGTCGCGGCAACCTCAACCTTCTTATCGTGACCTCCTGGAGCCGGATCTGGCTTGAACTTAACGACGAGGTAGCCGCCGAGAGCTGCCATACAGATCCCCACGACAAACTGCCAACGCAGACCAGACCATCCTCCTGCCGGAGGGTGCATGACCAGTGAAACGATAGCATTCACAATCGGAGCACCCGCAAAAATAATCGACATAACGATGGCGGGAGCGCTCCTATTGCCCTGTGCGAACAAGGCTCCGAGCGACAGCAACACACAGAATGCACCAATCGCTCCGAGAATGCCGGCAATCAGTGAAAGCCAGAGCCCCTTACCCGGAAAGTTCCAATCCGACCCCCTTATCATCAGAATCACAAGTGGGGCCAAAACAGCAGTGAGGAAGTAGGCTACTCCCACAAACAGAAATGCCTTATATCGACCGTTGACCGGGTCCGCCATTCCGACCTGGCCCATGTGAAGAAAAATTCCGTATAATCCCCAGGTAATGACGGTTCCAAGGGCAAAAAAAAGCCAAGCGTAGCTACTCATCATCATAAAATAGTGTGATAGAAATGTGTCTTTAGAAAACCTAACGTTCGACTGCTTCAGGAATACACCCATCAGGTGCTGCGGTTAGTTTCTCGCGCCATTCATCAGGGATCGCAACCCCTTTCATGCGGCGCGAATCGGAATCAAAGGAAACGCAAACCACGGTGAAGCGACCAGTCGCGGCGATGACTCGCTCGTTTTCAGAATCAGGATTCTTCCAGAAATTGAAGTAGTACTTAATCGTTTTGCTCCGAACCTCTTCAATCAGCAACTCAATCTCCACCTCTTCTTCAAATCGCAAGGGCAACCGAAAGTCAGCGGAAGCATGAACTCGTGGCCATCCAACTTTGGATTCCTCACCCTCTTTTTCCTGCTGAAACGGATGCACTGAAAATCCCATCGAGCGATAGAAGGCATGCTCTGCCACCTCCATGAATCGATAGAAGTTTGAGAAATGCATGATCCCGGCCACATCGGTATCGGCGAACTCCACTCGGCGGCGGCAGGTGAAACGATGATTCATGACGTATCATGGCGCATCCTGATGAAAAGAAAAAGATTTTGATCAGCCCAAATCCAGCTTTCATCAAAACTTGAGCCCTGATTGACGCTGACCAACAATTAAGAAGACCCGCCCGAAGTCAGGCTAACCCGCCTCCAACTCAGCGAGGCGGTCTTCCATTTCCGCAGCCTGCAGCGTGCTCACCGTCTCTTCGAGATCTCCGGTCATCACCTGGTCCAGATTATAAAGAGTCATGTTCACTCGATGATCCGTGAGGCGATTCTGCGGAAAATTGTAAGTTCGAATTTTCTCCTCACGTCCACCTGACCCGATCAAGCTCTTTCGCTGAGCCGAATACTTCTCGTGCTCCTCACGAATTTTTGCCTCCAGCAATTTGGCGCGCAAAATCTGCATAGCCTTTTCCTTGTTCTTGGTCTGGCTTCTTCCGTCCTGACATTTCACCTGAATGCCCGTCGGAAGGTGCGTGATCTGAACGGCCGAATCCGTCGTGTTCACATGCTGACCACCGGGTCCACCTGCGCGGGTCGCCTGGATGTTCAATTCTTCGGGCTTCAGTTCGACATCCACCTCTTCCGCTTCTGGAAGAACCGCTACCGTAGCAGTGGATGTATGAATCCGGCCCTGTGTTTCAGTATTCGGCACCCGCTGCACGCGATGCACGCCGCTCTCGTATTTGAGGAATCGGAATACCTCTTCCCCGCTCACTTTAAACACCACTTCCTTGAAGCCGCCCACATCTGAGGGACTCGCCTCAACCGGTTCAGTCTTCCATCCGCGAGTCTCGGCATATCGCTGATACATTCGGTAAAGGTCGCCAGCAAATAACGAAGCTTCGTCTCCGCCAGTCCCGGCCCGGATCTCTACGATAGCATCCCGATCTTCAGTCTCATCGTGTGGCAACAACGCGTACTGCACCTTGCCCTCGAGTTCTTCGATCAAGGCCTCCAACGCCAAAATCTCCTCCGCCGCCATTTCGGCCATCTCGGCGTCATCGCCCTTAGCCATCTCCCGATTCTCCTCGAGATCCTCACGTGACTTCCCCAGCAACTCCCATTCATCCAACAAGGACTTGGTGCGATTGTACTCGCGGGTCAATTCGCTCGCCTGACGAGAATCGTTAAAGAATCCTTCCTGAGCCATAACCGATTCCAATTCCGGAATGCGGTAACGCTTTTTTTCGATGAGAGCAGTGTAGTCCACGAGGTCTTACAATTCAGGCTTTCAGGCGATTTCGCCAACAAAAAACGGCGACAACACCCAATCGGGTATTATCACCGTTCAAAAAGTGACGGACTTCCGTCGAATTCGACTAGAGATCCGAAAGCTTTGGCTTGGAGCGGCGGGCGCCACCATCACCAAAACGCTTCTGGAACTTGTCTACCCGTCCGGCAGTATCGACAAAACGCTGCTCACCAGTGAAGAACGGGTGACAGGCAGAGCAAATACCGATATGGAGATCAGAGACAGTGGAACGAGTCTGGATGACGTTTCCGCAGGTGCACTGGATCGTAGATTCGGTGTATTCAGGATGAAGATCCGCTTTCATGGTCGTATTCGAAAAATTGGAAGGGGCCGAAGCTAGTCCCAGAGAAACACGCAATCAAGCGGAAATTTGCGGCTTCCGGCCTGCTTTTCCTCGTCCAGCGTCTAGGTAGAATCGCCGCTGCACCATTCAGAAGGGATAAAACCTCCCCCAAAGGTCCTGATATCGGTTCCATCATCGGATTCATAAGCACTCAAGAGATCCCAAATCTTGGGTGAACGGGCGGGTCGTTGCAGAATATCCCAGCAAAAACTGGCTTTTCAATCCCGGCAAACACGGCATGCTTATTCCATGATCTTCCGCCTGTTTGCGCTAACTCTCCTGACTGCCCTCTGCCCCCTAATTGCCGCAGAAAAACCCAACATTGTCTGGATCGTTTCGGAAGACAATTCCAAGCACTACCTCAAGCTCTTCGACGAGGCTGGGGCCGAGACACCGAACATTGCCGCGCTCGCAGAAAACGGCATCACCTTCACCCGCGCCTTTTCCAACTCTCCCGTTTGCTCTGTCGCCCGCACCACTTTGGCCACCGGATGCCTCGCACCACGAATCGGCACACAGTTTCATCGCCGCTCCAAGCTGGCTGAATTACCCGAAGACCTCCGTATGTTTGGAGCCTACCTGCGGGATGTTGGTTACTACACGACAAACAATTCGAAGAAAGACTACAACGCCGTCGAATCTGAGGGCACCTGGGATGAATCATCCGGTAAAGCAAGTTGGCGCAATCGCTCGGAAACGACTCAACCATTCTTCCACATGGAGAGCCATGGAGCGTCTCATGAAGGCAGCCTCCATTTCAGCGAGGAATCCTATCAGAATGATAAGACAATTCATGATCCCGCATCGGTCACACTTCCACCCTATTTCCCAGACACTCCAGTTTTCAGATACACCTACGCCCGCTATCTCGACAACATTCAGGAAATAGACGGCATCGTTGGCGACACGATCGCAAAACTGGAAGACGATGGAGTGCTTGAGGACACCTTTGTTTTCTATTTTGGCGACCACGGAGGCGTGCTTCCACGAGGCAAGGGCTACGTTTACGAATCAGGCCTTCACGTTCCGCTCGTCGTGCGCATTCCAGAAAACTTCAAACATCTCGTAGATGCCGAATCAGGCAGCAAAAATTCCGGCTTTGTCAGCTTCATCGATTTCGGGCCCACTGCCCTCAACCTCGCAGGAATCAGCCCCCCTGATCAAATGGACGGCAGCCCCTTTCTTGGAGACGGCATTTCCCTGCAGGAAGTCGCAAAACGCAATACCACTTTCGGCTATGCCGACCGCTTCGATGAAAAATACGAAATGATCCGAACACTCCGGATCGGAGACTGGAAATACATCCGCAGCTTTCAGCCCTACTATCCCGACGGAATGCAAAACAATTACCGCTACCAGATGCTCGCCTACCGCGAGTGGCGGGATTTGTTCAACCAGGGCGATCTCGATGATAAGCAGGTGCAGTTTTTTAAGCCCAAACCAGCTGAGATGCTCTTCGATCTCTCCACCGACCCGCACGAAGTCAAAAATCTATCTGAAAGTGACTCGCATCAGGCCCAACTGGTCGCTATGCGTGAACAACTGACATCGAAACTGAAGGCTATGCCCGACCTCAGTTTTTTCCCTGAGAACAAACTCTACGACGCTGCCATGGCCTACCCAGTGAAGTTTGGTCAAGATCGCAAGCCCCAGATCAACGCGCTCATCAACACTGCCAATCTCATGCTGCTCCCCTACAGCGAAGCTCACGATCCACTCTCGGAGGCACTGAAATCGAAGGACCCCAACCGGCGCTATTGGGCGGCAACGGTTTGCGCCTATTTCGGCGAGGACGCCAGTGAACTCGCCAGCGTCGCAAAACCTCTTCTCAAGGACAAAAACCTGATGGTGAGAATCCGGGCAGCGGAGTTTTTGGGTATCATCGGGAAAGTGGATCCAAGAACCCCTCTCATCGACGTGGTGAATTCGACTAAGCACCCGGTTGAGCACCTCATAGCGCTGAACTCAGCCGCCTTCTTTCACGAACACTCACGCCTCTCATTCCCCTTCGACGCGGCGGAGTTTACCTCCGTCTCGCCAAAGAGTGAAGCGCAGCGCCGAATTCTGTATTTCCAAAACGACTGGCTTAAAAAGAAGCCATCCAAAAAGAAGGCGGAGAAAAAGAAGTGAGGCCGCTATAAACTCTCACTGAACCAGAATCTCTGACGGGGAATCAGTGGAGCTCACCTGAATCGACGCGTGTTCGAAACAGCGCTTCGCAACCTCACCCTCGCCGAGCTCTTCGCAAATGTGACCGTAACTATTAAAGATTTCGCCGAGGCGTGTCCGGAGCTGAGAGAGCAGGGGCTCCCTAACCGATTCATCTGTTTTCAGGAGACCTTTGGCCTGCTCCGCAGTCTCAATGCCAAGGAGCGCAATTTTGAGAGCGGTGTCGTCCTCGTGGTCAAAAAATCGAATATGTTCGATCCGAGCCTCTGCCAGAACCAACATTCCCCACGTATGGCTCGATTCGATATCCAATGCGTCCTTGAGCGTTTCAACACCCCTAACGGAGAGCCTGTACCCTGCACTCCACTGCCCCTCATCCCGCTCCAGCACACCAAGATGGCTAAGGCCGCGACACAGCAGGATGGCAACCTCAACGTCTCCAGGATTGCCCCGGTTCAAAGGAGTCAGCAGCCGCAGGGATTCGTTATAGAGTTGATCCAACTCCTCCGTAGAAGCTTCCTTTGAAGCAAAAAGCTCCCCCAACTCAATGAAACTCGAGGCCATCTGAATAGACTGCACTGGGGTAAATCCGTTGACGTGACGCAGTTCCTCCATCGTCTCCATCCCCGCGATGTGAGCGTCGATCGATTCATCAATTCGACCGGCAAGGCGAAGTGAATGGGCAGCCTGATACTGTAATTTCCCAATCAGTTCAGTGAGCGGTTCAGGATTGGCTGGATCGTTCTCCCGCAATGCCTGCGCAAATTCGGCAGAACGGGAATAGGCGTCAATGGCATCCCCGTATCGCTGATGCGCATCATAGGCCTGCCCCAGCATGAAACTTGTCCCTGCAAGCCGAGTCACCAGCTCATTTTCCTCCGGTCGAATTTCAATCGTCCTATCGAAATGTTCCACCGCATTTTGCAGGCAGTTCAACGCTTCGAGATTAATGGGATCATCCAGTAGAGCGACGATATTTTCGTAGCTGTCCCCCATCCTCATGTGGACATCGTAAGCCGTCTCTTTGTCACTTTCATCTCCGTCCACCAGTTTCGCGAACTCAGAAATAGCCTCCCGAAAATGGGCGAGTGCCATCTTCCTCACTCCAAGTCGATTTTCGATATGTGCCAGGCTGTGCAAAGCACGGGCTCTCTCCAAAGCCGTTTCGCCACCCTTCTCAACGTCCTCAAGTGTGCTTAGATAATACCGTCGGGATTTCTCCAGGTCCTGCTTACCCATCGTTGCGACTCCGCTGCCACCGGCGTTGTCTCCTGCCGCCATTTTCTGAAAGAAAGAGTCGGCGGCCTCGCGAGAAGATTTCAGATCAGTAACCGTCTCTGCCCAACGATCATCCAAATGCTCAATATGAGCCTGCTGTGACACAACCACTTGATCCAGCTGCGTGACCTTGTTCTGAAAGAAATAGGATTTCTTCAGGTAATCAATCAGATAGAAGCTCGCAGCCAAAAATGAAACCCCCAAACAGGCGGCAAGCATCCGGGCGCTGATCAACTTCGTCTTCTGCTTCCGGCGTTCACGCATCACACGGGCTTCAGCATCCTCCAACGCAAACTGATGATCCAATGCCCGGAACAGATTGCGAACTTCACGCATATCGACAGGGCGATCATCCGGATTGAGTGACAGACACCGCTCAACGATTTCACGGAAGAGCTTAAACTTGCGACTCAACCCCAGAGACATCCCCCAGGATATAGCCTGTTCATCATATATTGCAGACAAATACGCACCAGAGTCCACAGGAACAGGTCGCCCTCCACTGCTCCCGACTTCTTTATCCCTCTGCTTGAGATACTTCAAGCCGCGAGGCAGACGTTCATTGATCAGCCTGTATGCAATGAGGCCAAAACTATAGACATCCCATTTCTGAATCGCCCCATCGGTCCAGTCGCTGCCGTCCGGCATCAATTGTTCAGGCGCGCAAAAGTAGAGAGTCTCTCCGAGATCGATATGATGAATCTCACCAACAAGCCCGGTCCCAAAATCTGTGATGATCGGATTTGGATCCACGCCCCCTTCTTCTAGCAAAACATTCCCCGGGTGGAGATGCCCATGATAGGCCCCATATTTATGGGCGTGCCCCAGAGATTCGCTCAACCGACGAATCAGCCTCCATCCTGCCGCCTCTTTTAGCCCATGGATCTCCCCAAGATCCGGTCCATCGATTCGCGACATTATGATGCTATAAGGAGGCTTATCGAATTGGCTGTCGAAAACCCTCACGATCCCATCTTCGGACGGCATGGCCCGCAAGCGATTCGTATTCTGCGCCATGAAATGTCGATCGATTGACATCGAATTAAAACGTTTCACCACACAGTTCTCTTCCACCCCGGTGACCGCGTAGACTTCGCCGCAGATTCCACGACCAATCAGATCACCTTGCTGAATTTGAGTGAGGCTTAATTCGGACATTCAATTGGAAAAATAGTTAACAAACCTTCTGAAAGAGACGGGATATTTTAATAATTTTCGTCTGAAAATTATTAAAATTCAAATAAAAAGCGGATAATATTTAAAATATGCGAATCATACAAGCAAAATTTATCAAATTTGCAATTCCGGTCCCACCAAGGCTGGGGCATGCACGGACCTCTCAATAGCAGCTTACTCAGAGGCAATTCATTCTCTGGGTGAAAAAACGAGTCGATTGATTTGGCTGTTCCGTAAGAACCTGAAGAACCCAGCAAGTTTTGCACAAGGTATGGCAGCAAATGCGGAGCAATCCACGCGATCGAGGATGAGCCTCACTTTGCGAACTCCTCGCAGCCTAGCGTGCCAGATCGTATCCCAACCAACCCGATGGAAGTTATTCTACTTACGACACTTTTCAGTGTCCTATTCGCAATTCTGTTTCTGCTTCTATTTCTTCGAAGCCGACAAAACTCAGAATCCTGCGCTGAACAGGACGCATTGATTCCGTTCAGGGATGAATCACCCGTTTTGCCGACTCCGCCAGCACCCAACAACCAACCAGCAACCACCACGAATACTGTATCCAACGATGACCAGTGACAGCCCCTCGCCCCAAAAGGTAACCATCGAGTTCGACGACGATTCCACTCGCTGCTTTATGATCGCCTCCATTTTCTGGGGCGTGGTAGCCATGCTCGTCGGTGTGCTGATTGCCTTTCAGCTCAACTTCTGGGAGATGAATGGAAAGTTCATTGAAGTCATCACATTCGGCGCTTTCAAGTCCGAGGGCATTCAATACCTGACTTTCGGACGACTCCGCCCCCTCCACACCAATGCTGCGATTTTCGCATTTGTCGGCAACATGATGTTTGCTGGGGTCTACTACTCAACCCAGAGACTTTGCAAAGCCCGGATGTTCTCCGACCTTCTCTCCAAGATTCATTTTTGGGGATGGCAGGCCATCATTGTCGGAGCGGCGGTCACACTACCTGCCGGACTGACACGAGGCAAAGAATACGCCGAATTGATTTGGCCGATCAACCTCGCCGTCGCCGTGATCTGGCTCGTCTTCGGTGCAAACTTCTTCCTCACTCTGAAAGTCAGGCGGGAAAAATCGCTCTACGTAGCGCTCTGGTTCTACATCTCGACCATCATCACTGTCACCATGCTCTACGTGGTGAACCATCTTCAGATCCCCACCAGCCTAACGCACGCGTATCCCGTTTTCGGCGGAGTTCAGGACGCCCTCGTTCAGTGGTGGTATGGCCACAATGCAGTCGCCTTCTTTCTCACCACTCCCATTCTGGGGATCATGTACTACTTTCTGCCAAAGGCAGCAGAGCGACCGGTCTATTCCTATCGTCTTTCCATCGTTCACTTCTGGTCACTCGTATTCCTCTACATCTGGGCAGGACCACACCACCTTTTGAATACCGCCCTGCCACAATGGTTACAGATGCTTGGGGTTTTCTTCAGCCTGATGCTTTGGGCGCCATCCTGGGGAGGTATGCTCAACGGCCTTTTAACTCTCCGTGGTGCCTGGGACAAACTCCGAACCGATCCTGTCATCAAATTCTTCGTCGTAGCCATCACCTTCTACGGCATGGCCACGTTTGAGGGGCCTCTTCTTTCGATCCGCTCTGTCAGCGCACTGGCCCACTACACCGACTGGATCGTAGGTCACGTGCACAGCGGCACGCTCGGCTGGAACGGCTTCATGGCTGCCGGACTATTCTACTGGCTCGCACCAAGACTATGGGGACGGGAACTTTGGTCCAAGTCTCTCGCAAACACTCACTTCTACATTGGAACGGTGGGCATCCTACTCTACGTCGCCTCGCTCTGGTTTGCGGGCATCATTCAGGGACTCATGCTCAATGAGCTGGACCCTACAGGAACCAAGGTAGCCAACGAGTTTGTTCAGACCGTGGATAAGATCGAAATTTTGATGCTGTTCCGCGCTATTGGAGGAAGCCTTTACCTAATTGGCTTCATCCTGTTGGTGATCAATATTTGGAAAACGGTTAAATCAGGATCCCCGGTCAACGAGACTCGTGAAGTCTACGAAGTTCCAAGCGGAGAAAAGGATGGCATGAGCTGGAAAGCCGCCTTCAAGAACGATCCAATCGCCTACACATTCTGGGGACTATTTTTCGCAATCCTCTGGTTCTTCCTCCCTCCTGGAGCCAGTCACATGGCCTTGCTTTGCACCATCGGTTTTGTTGCCATTGCTGTCTATCGATTCAAAAACGACACCGACAGTTGGTCGCGGTGGTATGACAACCTATCTGAGAACTATCTCCCCTTCTCTGTTCTGGTTCTGATAGCCGTCGCCATCGGGGGGATGGTTCAAATCATACCCGTCGTCACGGTGAACCGAGCCATGAATGTCGAGGACAGGCTCCAGTCGCTCTACACACCACTAGAACTGGCTGGTCGTGATCTCTACATCAGTGAAGGTTGTTACAACTGTCACTCTCAGATGATTCGGACCCTCGTTCCCGATGTGGTTCGATACGGCGACTACTCCAGACTCGGAGAATCGATCTACGATCACCCTTTCCAGTGGGGATCAAAACGAACCGGTCCTGATCTTGCTCGCGAAGGAGGCGTGCGCGGTGACGACTGGCACTATCAGCACATGCTAAACCCGAGAAGCTTGAACAAGCAGTCGCGCATGCCGAACTACCCTTGGCTTTTCCAAAAGGAAATCGACTTCAAAGTCCTGCCCGGAAAGATTGCCGTTCAACAGCGTCTCGGCGTCCCCTTCCCGATCATGACACCTGAAGAGATCGAGCAACACGCTCGCGAGCAAGCGCTCACGATCACTGATGGCCTCTTGGAAAAGAACGTCAAAATCCCGGTCCCCATTGACGCAGAAGAACCTAAAAACGTCTCCGAAGCCCGCGAGCACCTGGCTGGCAAACAAATCATCTCACTGATCGCCTATCTCCAGAAGCTGGGCTCCTACGAAGATGTCATCCCGAAAGAAGAAGAGCCTATCAAGCCTCGTTCAATCCTACCGGGAATCCCTGACAACCAACGCGTCACTCCTCCGAAAAAGGAAGTAGCTCCCACCGATGCGCCCGCCCCGGAGGAAAGCCCTGCCATCGCGCCAGCGCCAGCGCCAGCGCCAGCAGCTGAGGCTGCCCCAACATCCGATTCCGATCCTGCTGAAAAGCCGAAAGACTAACTCATACCTAATTTCATCCATGTTCCGACGCGTAATCCTCGAAAGCTGGCAAGAATTTGTGCCCTACCTGTGTTTCGCCCTCATCGGCGGTTCTTTTCTCATCATACTGGTCCGCGCCATCCTCATGAAAAAGTCTGACATTGACCGAATTTCCCACCTGCCTTTTGCAGACGAATTCAACGAAGATACTGATTCCGACTCGACACCTAACTAAAGTCCATGAACGAAATAGATTCGAACAATGATTCAATCGTGCTCCGTGAACACGTTTTCGACGGCATCCAGGAGTACGACCAGAAGCTCCCAAACTGGTGGCTGTTCACTCTCTACATCACCATCGCCTGGTTCGTTATCGCCTGGGTAGCCTATTACCAATTGCCACTCAACTACCCTGACGATTTCGAAAAACTTGAAGCGCAGATCTCGATCATCGACCAGAAGAAAGCTGATGAACTGGAAAAACTGATGGCCGACCTCGACAACGAAGCCTTTGCCAATCTCAGTCACGACCCAACTTACACCGATCCAGGAAAAGCCATCTATGAGGCAAAGTGTGCGGCATGTCATGGTCTTGACCTCAGTTCTAAGCTCAATGGCATCCAACTTCCCGGAGTTCCTCTCAACGATACCGAATGGAAATACGGCAGTCAGCCACTCGAAATCTGGAAAACAGTCAGAGACGGATCGCCCGATATCACCAAAGGCATGATTCCCTGGAAGACACAACTTACCGGAGCTGAAATCGTTCAGGTCGTTTCCTATGTCCTGAGCAAACAGCCGCAGTGACTCGTGGCTGAAAGCCACACCAGAAACAGGCATGCCAACCACCCGAAAGCCAAACCTCGAGTCCGTCACATCAATCAACAATGACGGCTCACGAAACTTCATTCATCCGGCTGATACCAAAGGCAAGTTTACTTTGGGGCGAAGAGTATTCGGGGCACTACTGCTTGCGGTCTACATCCTCCTGCCATGGATTCCTATAGGCGACTACCCCGCTGTATTTCTCGATCTCGCTGAACGCCGATTTCATTTCTTCGGGCTTACCTTTTTGTCAGAAGACCTTTGGCTGGGATTTTTCCTGCTTACCGGATTGGGATTTTCCCTCTTCTACGTCACCGCTCTTTTCGGGCGCCTCTGGTGCGGTTGGGCCTGTCCCTACACGGTGTTTCTCGAGCAGGTCTATCGCCGTATCGAAAGACTCATTGACGGAGATGCCTCCGAAAGACGCAAGCTGGACCAAGCTCCCTGGAACGGCAGCAAGACAGCCAAACGAGTAGTCAAACACGGCATCTATCTGCTTATCTCTTTGATTTTGGCCCACATTTTTGTGTCTTATTTTGTCTCTATCCCCCGCCTCTATCAATACATGCAACACTCCCCTGTTGAGAATGCCAAAGTGTTCGGAGTTATGGCATTTTTGACTGGAGCCCTATATTTTTGCTTCAGTTGGTTTCGAGAACAATTCTGCATCATTATGTGTCCTTACGGGCGGATCCAGTCAGCTCTGACCGATGACGACACCGTCATTATCGGCTACGATGAAAAACGAGGAGAACCCCGGGGGAAGAAATCCGATCCCAATGCAGGCGATTGTATTAATTGCAGCCGCTGTGTCCAAGTATGCCCTACCGGTATCGACATTCGCAACGGTCTCCAACTCGAGTGCATCGGTTGTTCTGCCTGCATCGATGCATGCAACACTATCATGGAAAAAACTGGCCGCGACCGGGGCCTGATTCGCTACGACTCTTTCAACGGACTCAATCGCCTGAAGAAGCGGATCATGCGTCCACGCGTTGTGCTCTACACCGGCCTTCTTCTGCTTGGCGTCTTCGCCCTCCTTGCTTCCCTCAGAGGTCTACACTCGTCTAAAGTGGAGATTATTCGAATGACGGGACAGCCCTATTACATCGACGAAGGTGGCATCAGAAATCAATTCCGCGTGCAGTTTGTGACCAAACAGAACGAGCCGACCCACTTTGCCCTGAATGTTACCGGTCTCCCCGAGGGAGCCCGTGCTGTTGGGATGGATGAGGAAGTCATCCTTCAACCGGGTCAAGAAGCGACCAAAACTCTCATCATCCAGGTTCCCACAGAAATATACTCCGGCGAGTTCAATCTGACCCTGGAAGCTGCCGTCACACCGGGAGACTATACGCTAAGCTCGACCGTCGACTTTGTCGGGCCCAGCACGTATACCTTGAATAAGGGAAACCAATCCCCAACAAAAACCGAAACGCCGTCTCCCCAGCCATGATTCAGTTTATCACCAAACGTCCCTGGATATTGATCATCATTGCTTTCGTGATACTCATCAGTTGCTGGATTTTCCTCCTCCGACTTGCCCATCAGAAATTGCCCGAAAGCGTCCCGCTCGAGACAATTCAACCAAGGATTTCAGAGACCCCATGAGCCCGATCGATCATGAAGCCCTGACTCTGGGCGGTCTCTTCATCGCTGGGCTTGCTACCACCCTTCATTGCGCCGGCATGTGCGGGCTACTTACCTGCGGTCTTGGTATCGCCGGCAGAGGACCCTCCATGGGAACTGTCGGAGTTTATCACTTTTGCCGCCTCGTCGGCTATGCCGTCGCCGGATTGATTGCCGGCACTTTTGGAGGCCTCATAGGCATTGAACCTGACTTTGCTGGAGTCGCGTGGCTCCCCCTGCTACTCATCATTTTCCTCTTGGCGATCAGCTTCGGCCTCGACAAAAAATTTGCCGCGATCCCGGGACTGGGACGCATCATGACTTCGCTAAAAGTTCGAACCATGAGATTTCCAACCATCGCCCGTGCCGCCATTATCGGAGTAGCGACTCCATTGCTTCCCTGCGGCCCTCTCTACGCCATTCTCGGGATTGCAATGGCCTCCGGATCCGCGATCCGGGGAAGTGAAACCATGCTCGCCTTCGGCCTCGGAGCGATTCCCGGGATCTGGGCAGTTCAAATCGGATCGGCCTGGGTCAATCAAAAGCTAGGAGCAAAAGGCTTCCTCATCGCCAAACGATCACTCGCCGCTGTTGCCGCGATATCTCTAGCCTGGCACTTCTCATTCATTGGGTCAACTCAGGCAGACAACGGCTCTCAGGAGGGCCCACATTGCCGATGCGAAACAGGAGTAAAATGAGCGAAGCCGCCACGGTATCTGTCGCAAAACCATCTTCAGAAAAACGGCGCTGCCAACACTGCGGCAACTCTTTTCTACCCCGCTTCTCCGAAGAAAACTTTTGCTGCTCTGGCTGTCGAATTGTCCACGAACTCATTGCATCAGGGGGCTTCAACTCTTTCTATGAACTCCTCGGCCAGCGTGTTCTTGAACCAGCATCCAACCGCGAACCCTCTGCCGACCTCTTGACCGAGATCGGAGAGGCAGTCACTCAGGCTGAAGCGATCAGCACCTCAAACAGCCCGGCCCGCCTCACCCTTCGGATCGGCAATCTTTCATGCACAGCTTGCATCTGGCTCATCGACAGACTGTTTCAGCAGCAGGAAGGGGCAATCAAGATGAACTCCAATACTGCCAGATCCACCCTGACACTTTGGTGGCACCCCGGACAGTTTGACCTCATTCAATTCGTCAGAGACCTCCATCAATACGGATATCCTGCAGGACTGGTTGATCCAGATGAAGAAGGCCCTGCCGACGAAAGCCGGGCACTACTCACTCGTCTCGGAGTCACTTGCGGCCTGGCTCTCAATACCATGGCCTTCACCCTGCCGTCCTACCTCGGCATGGAAACAGATGATCAACTGGCGCGCCTTTTCACTCTCGTCGCTTTCGGATCGGCGACCCTTGCCCTTGCGGTAGGCGGATCCTACTTCTTTCACCGAGCTTGGTCGGCGCTTCGATTGGGCGCACTCCACATGGATGTGCCTATCTCCTTAGGACTGATCGCGGCCTACCTGGGTTCACTCGCCGGTCTCATTGCAGGGATTGAAGGAATGCTCTACTTCGATTTTGTCGCCACCTTTACCTTTCTCATGCTGGGAGGTCGGTGGCTTCATTTGCGCCTGCTCGAACGAAATAGGCGACAGCTCTGGGCCAGAGAACGGGACCTAACGTCCGTTTTCAAAATCGATGAAACCGGCAGTAAAATCCGCACCCCTCTTCGAAAAATTCTTTCGGGAGATCATTTGGAAGTCCCGCCTGAATCACTGCTTCCAGTCGAATCAGTCCTGATCGAGGAACGCGCTCGCCTCCACCTCGACTGGATTAACGGAGAGCCTGACGCTATCACCTTTGTCAAAGGCCAGAGGATTCGAGCCGGAGCGAGAAATGCAGAATCTCATCCGATTCGAGTGATCTCGGAGCAACCCTTCGCAGCCTCTTTCCTCGACCGCTTGCTCGACCCCTCGCGAATGGCTGAGGATGACGAGGCTCAAAGCAAGAACCCTGTTCTAAAAATCTATCTCATCATCGTGCTGCTAATCGCCCTGATCGGCGGACTCTGCTGGATCCTCGGAGGACGTGGAATCTCTGCTTCACTCCAGGTCTTTATCTCCGTTCTGATTGTCTCCTGCCCCTGCGCGCTCGGCCTGGCCCTGCCGCTGCTCGATGAGATGCTACTTTCAAAACTGAGACGAGAAGGAATCTTTATTCGCCGTCACTCTCTATGGGTGCGCCTTCGCTCCATTCGAACTCTTGCGTTCGACAAGACAGGGACACTAACAGAGCCTGTTAAACGCCTCGCAAACTCATCGCAGCTCAACGATCTCGATCCGGATGAACGGGAAGCCTTGCAACTACTGACCCAGCACAATCAGCATCCTGTTGGAAGAGCTTTGCACGACATCCTGACAGCTCACTTCGGCACGACATCTTTATCACCGACCAACCTAACCGACGAACCCGGATCAGGCGTCAGTTGCGAACACACGGATTCCACCTGGAAGCTGGGCCGCGACGACTGGGCTGTTGATACGGAGACCGCCTCCACCGGATGCACGCTCTCGCGAGATGGAAAACGCATCGCCACTTTTCAATTGGAAGAATCCATTCGGGATGGTGCCGTAGATCAAATATCACAACTTAAGAATGTTGGATTCCAGATCCAAATTCTCAGTGGGGACCCCAATTCATCTCGGGTCGCAGAAACGGCGACAAAACTTGGCATCACTCCAGAAAACGTTCACGCCGACATGACCCCGCAGGCAAAAGCTGATTTTATCGGCGACCAAGCAGCCGACTCGACTCTCTTTGTGGGAGATGGCGGCAACGACGGCTTAGCCCTGGATGCTGCTGCCGCCAGCGGATCCCCCGCAACAGGCATCCGAGCAGTCGAGAGCCGCGCCGATTTCGTCTTCACTGGTCGCGGATTTCATGCCATCAGCAGGCTATTCGAATCCGCCGCTCGACGCAGGAAAATTGTCATCGCCGTATTCACTACCGCTATTCTCTACAACATCTTCGCCATCGGCCTTTGTCTTGCCGGAATGATGAACCCATTGCTCGCCGCTGTTCTGATGCCGCTTAGTTCCATCGTTACTACAGCGATCGCAGCGAGAGTTTAAAGCATCCCTGATGTGTCTGCCAATCTCACGGAAATTAGAGCCGTTCAAAAAAACGTCGCCTGCGCCATCGCACTCCACACATCTCCGCGGCTGATCTTCACTTTTTCCGACATCACCTTTTCAGGTCCTGCCGCCCGAAGCTGCCTCACCGTCTTTTCTGCGAGCAGTTTTGGTAAGCGGGTACAAAGCCTGACCCGAGGATTTCGAACCGCCCAGACATAATCATCAGACTGCTCTAGAAACTGCTCACAAATCCCCAACCACTTGTCGAATGACTCATTCATGTCAGCTACCTCGACAGGAGAAGAACCATCCCAGCCAGATGCCAGCAGCTCTTCCCCCGGCAAATAACATCTTCCCTGAGGAAGATCCTCGTAAAGATCCCTTAGAATATTAGTCAACTGAAGAGCCTGCCCCAGTTTACGACCACTCATCAGCATGGACTCTGCCTGCTCTGGATCGGCAAACCGACTCCCCATCGAAGTGAACGCCACCTTGGTCCAGAATTCGCCCACGCAACCGGCGACCCAGTAGGTGTACCGAAGGAGATCAGATTCCGATTCGCAGGCAACGACCCCATCCCCTTCAAAATACGTGGCATCCCATTGCTGCCCGTGAATGATTGTTAGGATCACTTCACTGAGGTGGTCCCGTTGGCGTTCATCAATCTCGCGATACCAATCAAAAAGCTCAGCTGACCGACTGACCAATTCACGCTCTCCATCGTGACTCAGAGTCTGCGAAATGCTGGTTATGCCCGGCAATCCTTCAAGCTCCCCTTTGAGCACCAAAGCCGTCTGACTAAGCAACTCAAGTCGGAGCCCCGCGTCTATCCCCGGAGCATCAGCGATCGTGTCGGTGAACCGGGCCAACAAATACCCCAGCGAAACAGGCTCCCGCATCGCTACGGGCAAAAACCTCATACTAAGATAGAATGATCGCGATACCGATTTGAGCAATTGGTCGTGTGTTTGGACGGACATGACAGTCTAGCTCTCAAACTCGATCACAAACTGCCAACTGACAGCATCAAATTCATCCCAATCGACTGGCTGCTTCGCGAACAATATCCTCGGTCACTTGCCAGCTGATACAAGGGTCGGTCACGGATTGCCCCCACTTCATCGCGGAACGATCATCGAGAATCTTCTGATTTCCTTCCACCAGATTGCTCTCCAGCATCGCCCCAACGATGGTTCGATTCCCGTTCGCTCTTTGGTCAATGATGTCTTCAAAAACGCCCGGCATTTTTTTGTAGTCCTTCGAGCAATTGGCGTGACTGGCATCAACCACCACAGCCGGCAGAACGCCTCCTTTTTCAAGCGCTTCGATCGCACCTTTCACCGATTCAGCATCAAAGTTAGGCCCATCTTCGCCTCCTCTTAGAACCGTATGACAATGAGCATTCCCCTTGGTGCTGACCATGGATGCAACGCCTTCAGGACTAATGCCAAAAAAGGTCTGCGGCGCCATCGATGCTTTTAACGCATTCACCACAGCACTCATTCCGCCAAAGGTCGTGTTCTTCATTCCCACCGGCATGGACAAACCCGAAGCCATCTGCCGATGAGTTTGGGACTCGACCGTTCGCGCTCCAATCGCGGCCCAACAAATCAGGTCAGCAATATACTGAGGCGTAATCGGATCGAGAAACTCTGTCGCGGTCGGAAGTCCGAGATCCACCACATCACAAAGAAATTTCCTCGCGATGCGAAGACCCTCGGCAAGATTAGCAGTACCATCCATATCTGGATCCATGATGAGGCCCTTCCAGCCCACTGAAGTCCGCGGTTTTTCAAAGTAGACCCGCATCACGATCTCAATGCGGTCCTGAACCTCTTCACTTAGCTTGGCCAGCTTTGCCGCATACTCCAAGCCCTGTTCAGGACTGTGAATCGAGCACGGCCCCACAATTAGAATGAAGCGATCCGACTTGCCCTGGAGAATATCTTCGATTCGCCGTCTGGACGCCAAGACAGTCTCTGCCTGCGCCGCCGTCCGAGGCTGCTCATGAGCGAGCAAGGCAGGAGCGGGAAGCGGAACATTATAAGCTACATTGAGATCTGTGACCTTAGCCGTCATATCGAAAACGAGTCGGTGGTGAGAAGGGCAGTGTCAAGGATGGCCTGATGCTTCACTTCTTTACCCTAGATTAAAAAGGCAGCGACCTCTCCGCCCTCAGCCACCCTTTGCTCAGGATCCAACCGGATCAGACAATTCGCTTTGCTGAGACCAAAGACCGCGTGGCTTTGCTGCGTCCCCGAAAGCCGAATGACTCCCGACTCATGAACCCCACGCAAATAGTGAGGCCGGTTCCCTGTATTGGACATAGCCTCCCCAGCAACTCCGACGATTTTATCAATGCCCGCACCACCCGTATCTGGATACCCAAGCATGCGCCGAATCACCGGCATCACAAAAAGAGAAAAGGTCACAAAAGCGGAGACTGGATTTCCAGGAAGACCAAACACAAGCGTGCCATCAGGATGCCGACCAAAAACAAAAGGCTTTCCCGGTTTCACCTTAATTCTCCAAAAATCCATCACCACCCCAAGATCAACCAGCACATCTTTCACAAAATCCCGCTCTCCTACGGAAACTCCACCTGCAATCACTACCATGTCGGCAGCGGCGAGAGCTTTCCCTAACACTTCCGTTAATTCCTCTACCTCATCGACAGCATGAGAAGTAGCCCCTACTCCGCCAGTCCTCGTCACCAGCGCCTGCAACATCGGTCCATTACTATTATATATCTCGCCGGCTAACAGAGGAGCGCCAGGCTCAACCAACTCATCACCGGTTGTCACAATCTGTACCAGCGGCTTAGCATAAATGGGAACCTCCGGAACCCCTTGCGATGCAATGAGCCCAATTCTTGCCGGTGTCATCTCATCTCCTTTTTCCAAAAGCCGCTGTCCGGCACAGACGTCACCGCCCTGCCGTCGAATGTTTTCCCCGGCAACCACTCCGTCAGAAATCCGGATCTGATCGCCGTCACGCTCCACGTCCTCCTGCATGATCACCGCATCAGCTCCCTCCGGTATCGGTGCACCGGTAAAAATTCGAACCGCTTCACCCGAATTCACATCCAAGCCAAGATCAATCCCAGCCGCCTGAACGTCAATGGCAACGACAAGCGAATCACCCGTTTTTGCCTCATCCGCCCGAACGGCGTAGCCATCCATGCTCGAATTATCGAAAGGAGGCGAGTCGATCCCCCCTGTCACGTCTTGAGCCAATACCAGCCCCATACTCAATTCCAAAGGCACCCATAACACCGGGCCAGAACTGACCGATCCGAGAATGCGTCTGCGGGCTTCCGATTCTTCGAGCATCACTTTGATTAAAAATTTCTAAGTTCACCGATCTCTACCGGCAATATCTTCGAACTGTCTCACATTCGGCCAGCCAACAATTCACGCTGAAAGATCAACTCCTTCGGAAGATGATCGTAGAGGTCCAGGTAAAGATCGACCTCGGAAAGCAACTCCTGGCGGAATTCCTCGTTGCTCACGTTCATGAGTTCATCGAATTGCGCTTTGGAAAAGTCCAGACCTTCGAAATTCAATTCATCGAAGTAGGGCACCCAACCCAGTTTGGCTTCATGGCCTCGACCACGGCCACACACCCGGTCAAAAATCCATTCCAGAACCCGCATGTTTTCCCGGAACCCGGGCCAGAGGAATTTTCCGTCGCTACCTTTTCGAAACCAGTTCACATGAAAAATCCGCGGGAGGTGTCGAATATGTTTTCGCATCTCTAACCAATGCGCAAAATAATCCCCCATGTTGTAACCGCAAAATGGTAACATCGCGAATGGGTCATGACGGATCCGCCCTAGCGCGCCTTCGGCGGCGGCTGTCATTTCAGATCCAAGGTTGGCCCCCAGGAAAACTCCGTGAACCCAGTTAAATGCCTGAAACACCAAGGGCATCGTCGTAGCGCGACGACCTCCGAAAATAATCGCATCAATAGGCACCCCTTCCGGATTTTCCCAGTCGGGATCAATCGCCGGGCACTGCGCTGCAGGCGCGGTAAATCTGGAATTGGGATGAGCCGCCGGCGTATCCGAATCCGGCGTCCAGGCATTGCCCCGCCAATCCGTCAGATTCGCGGGAGGTTCATCGGTCATTTCCTCCCACCAGACATCGCCATCATCGGTCAGGGCTACGTTCGTGAAAATCGAATTTGCCGAAAGGGATGCCATCGCATTCGGATTGGACTCATCCGATGTGCCGGGAGCGACACCAAAATAACCCGCTTCCGGATTAATCGCCCTGAGACGCCCGTCCTTCCCCGGACGAAGCCATGCAATATCATCCCCTACCGTTGTTACTTTCCATCCCTTTTCACGATAGTGAGCCGGCGGAATTAACATCGCAAAATTGGTCTTACCGCAGGCACTGGGAAAAGCACCCGCCACATAGCGCTTCTCACCCGACGGATCCTCCACCCCACTGATGAGCATGTGTTCCGCCATCCATCCCTCATCCCGGCCCATCACACTGGCGATACGCAGAGCCAGACACTTCTTGCCTAGCAAAGCATTCCCGCCATAACCACTGCCATAGGACCAGATTTCGCGATCTTCGGGGAAATGCACAATGTATTTTGTCTCATTGCAGGGCCATGACACATCATCCTGACCGGCCTCCAATGGAGCCCCTACCGAATGCACGCAGGGAACGAACTCACCATCATCGCCCAATCGATCCAGCGCAGCATTCCCCATCCGGGTCATGATCTTCATGTTCACCACGACATAAGCCGAATCGGTGATCTCCACACCGACGATGGAATGCTCAGAATCCAACGGCCCCATGCAGAAAGGCACCACGTACATGGCCCGCCCTTTCATGCAGCCTTCAAAAACCCCTTTGAGCTTATCTTTCATCTCTGCAGGCGCCATCCAGTTGTTGGTGGGACCGGCATTCACCTCACGTCGGCTGCAAATATAGGTGCTGTCCTCGACCCGGGCGACGTCCTTCGGGTCCGACCAGGCAAGGTAACTGTTAGGGCGCTTCTCAGGATTCAACTTTTGAAAAGTACCCGAATCGACGAGCACCCCGCAGAGGCGATGCCACTCTTCATCCGAGCCGTCGCACCACTCTACTGAGTCAGGCTGGCAAAGCACTTTCAGTTCATCGACCCAGGAAAGGAGATCGGCATGAGAAGTAGGAGCGGAGGACATGGTAGTAGCAGGATAGAAAAGCCTTTCGTATTGTCGAGGACACTACGCACAATGTCCCCTTCTGGATACTCAACAGTGCACTATCTGCGTCATACCTGCCTCGATCATCTCCACTGGCAGTTTGGCCGAAAAGGGATTAATAATCCCGCCCACAGTTATCCATGTTCACCCTTCTTAAATCCGACTCGAAAACATCAGCCCGCAGAGGTCGTCTCGAACTCGCCCACGGCGAAATCGAAACTCCTGCTTTTATGCCCGTGGGAACGAAGGGCACCGTCAAGTCGGTCCACCCCGCAGAACTGACCGATCCGTCCCTCGATTGCAGAATCATTCTCGGGAACACCTACCACCTTTACCTTCGGCCCGGCACCGACGTGCTGGATGAATTTGGCGGCCTCCACAATTTCATGCAATGGGACCGGCCCATTTTGACCGACTCAGGCGGCTATCAAGTCTTCTCTCTTTCTAAATTGCGAAAAATCACAGACGAAGGCGTCCGATTTAAAAGCCACATCGATGGAAGCCCGCTTTTCCTGACTCCAGAATCCGTTCTCGAGATTCAAAGATCCATCGGCAGCGACATTTGTATGATTCTCGACGAATGTCCTCCTTACCCTTGTGACCGGGATTACGCCATGAACTCGCTGGCGCTCACTCAAAATTGGGCCATCAAAGCCCGGGAGTGGATCGAAGCCAACCGCCCACCCGGCCAGCACTATTTCGGTATCGTCCAGGGCTCCTGCTACGGAGATCTCCGCGAAAAAGCGGCGAGAGATCTCGTTGATCTCGACTTCGACGGATACGCCATCGGTGGGCTCTCAGTCGGAGAACCGGTACCCGACATGTACAAAGCTGTCGAAATCGCCGCGCCCATCCTTCCGGAGAACAAACCCCGCTACGCTATGGGATTGGGGCAGCCAGACCAGTTACTCGAACTCATCTCCCGAGGCATCGACATGTTCGACTGCGTCCTACCCACCCGAATCGGCCGGAACGGCGCCGCCTACACGCTTGACGGCATCATCAATTTGAAAAATGCCAAGTGGGAGAAAAGCCAGGAATTGCTGGGTCCTGAAGGGGAAACCCACCCTCTTTGCGAGGGCTTCACTCGCGGATACCTGCGTCACCTCATTAAAAACGATGAAATCCTTGGTCTCAGGCTGCTCACGCTACATAACGTCACCTTTTATCTCCACTTGATGAAACAAGCTCGTCGTGCTATAGACGCCGACTCGTTTGCCGATTTTAAGGCAGATTTTATCAGCCGCTACCGCGGTGAGAAAATCGACGCCTGAAAGCCAGGCGTCTTTTTGTCTCAAACCACACTATTTTTAGAAGAATTATGATGAACTCTCTCCACATCCTCGCCCAAGACGCAGCGCCCGCTCCAACAGGAGGCGGCGGCCTTGGTATGTTTATCCCCATGATCCTGATCATGGTGATGTTCTACTTCATTCTGATCCGCCCACAGCGCAAGCAGGCCAAGGCTCAGGAAGAACTTCGCAAGAATATCAGAGTCGGTGACAAGGTCGTGACTATCGGCGGCGTTCACGGTCTCGTCTCCGGAATGGCTGAAAAAACCGTCTCCGTTAAGGTTTCAGACGGCCTCAGCCTCAAATTTGACCGCTCAGCAGTCGCTTCAGTGGAGCCAAAAGGCGGTAAGAGCCAAGATGAAGAAGAAGAGCAAGCGGAAGAGCCCTCTTCCGACGAAGAAAAAGCTGACTAGTTTCATCTGCATTCATCTCCCCTGAGCCACCTGCTCAACTCTAATATTTCATTTAAATCTCAGTTTTCCTATGCCAGCTCAAGCAGATCAGGCCGAAGAATCAATCGTTGAAGCCGTTGCCGCAGCCGCCGACGCTCCGATTATCCAAGACGCCCCCGTCGTCGAAGCTCCCCTCGAAATTCAGAAAGTAGTCGACCAAGCCGTAGAAGCGCTCGTAAGCGCCAATGCCTCGGAAACCGCTCCCTCTGCCGATCTCTTGGAAGTTGCTACGAACGCAGTGTCCTCTCAGATGACATTTCTGCTGGGACTCGGACTTCTCGCATTGTTCATCTTCTATTTTGCGACCGAGTCCACCAAGCGAAAGCGCATGGCTGGAACCGCTCTCGCCATTTTCATCACCGGCCTCTGCGTGTGGCTCTACTCCTCTATCGGCCTGGAAAAAGGTATCGAACTGCAAGGCGGAGTCTCCATGCAGATCAAAATCATGCCTGGTGAGGGCAAGACAGTTGATGCCAAATCTCAAGAGCAGGTCATCGAAGTGCTCAACAAACGCCTCAACGATCTCGGCACCAGCGAGGTGATTCTGGCTCCATCTGGCGATGACAGTATTTTTCTGCAGATGCCCGGCGTCGGTCAGGAAAAGCTTAACGAGATCAAGGAAACCCTGAAGAAGATCGCCAAGTTGGAGTTTTCCATCCTTCACCCACAAAGCTCATTCCTCGCACCACAAGTTGCCAGTGGCGGTCAGGTCATCCCCGGATACGAAGTTCTACCTTACAAGACTGAATTCGACGATCTAGGTGAAGAGCGCCCTACCCGCTACGGACTCGTGAAGTTCGCCCGGGACATGGAAGGTGAAAACGTCAGTAGTGCCGGATACTTCTACGGAGGCGACGGCCACTCGATCAGCGTCAGCTTCACCCGTGAAGGCGCCAAGATCATGGGCCCACTCACACGTGAAAACACCAAACAGCCGCTCGCCATCATCATGGACGACGTCATTCTTTCCTCACCCGTGATCAATGAGCCATTCTCAACCGGCTGCTCCATCACCGGAGACTTCAGTCAGGAAGAAGCGCTCTCTCTCGCGTCTGCTCTTGAAAACCCTCTCGAGAATCCGATCGAAATTGAATATTCGAATTTCATCACCCCCACCATGGGTGAGGCCACGATCAAGCAAGGCATCTTGGCGGGTGTCGCGGGACTTGCACTGACCCTCTTATTCATTCTGATCTACTACCGCTTCGCGGGTATTCTTGCCCTGCTTGGCCTGTGCATCAGCATCACCATCATTTTCGGAACGATGGCGTTGTTCCAGTTCACCCTCACTCTCCCTGGTATCGCCGGTATCATCCTGACGATCGGAGTGGCCATCGACGCCAACGTGCTTATCTACGAGCGTCTCCGCGAAGAAATGGCGGCAGGCAAATCGCTCAAGTCAGCCATCGACACCGCCTATGAGAAAGCTTTCTCAGCGATCATCGATGCGAACATCACCACTCTTATCACCGCCATCATCCTTTACTCCCTCGCGGCCGGCACAGTGAAGGGCTTCGCCATCACCCTCATCATTGGTATCTTTGCGACACTGTTTTCGTCACTTCTCGTGACCCGAGTCTGTTTTAACTGGGCCACTGAGACCAACCTCATCAAGAAGCTCAGCTTCATGAATCTGGTTCCGGAGAAATCGATCGACTTCCTCGGAAAGCGCAAGGTCTGTATCCTGGCTTCCTGCATCCTCTTGGTTGCCTCACTCATCATCGTTCCGATGATGGATCCTCGGGGCGTCGAGCTCAAAGGAGGTGACTCCATGACCATCCAATCGGAGAAAGGCATGACCGTCGAATCGATCACCGAATCTCTCGCCGATCTCGACCTCGGCGCGGCCCCTATCATTCAATCACAAAAGCCAGTTGGTTCGGATGGCGAATTCTTCCTGATTCGTTCTCCTGACAACACTTCCGATGCCATCGAGGCCGAGCTTCGAAAAGATCTTAACGCTCAACTCCAGGATACCACCGTCAGTTCAGTTGGATCTGCGGTTGGTCAGTCCATGCTTATCTCATCAGGCATCGCCCTGCTGATTGGTATTGGCGCGATTCTGATCTACGTCACTCTTCGATTCGAGTTTGCCTTCGCTCTCGGTGCCATCACTGCCCTCCTCCACGATCTCATTATCGTCGCTGGAATCACTACTATTCTCGGCCAGGAAGTCACCCTGATCACCGTGGGTGCCTTTCTCACCATTGCCGGTTACTCGATCAATGACACCATCGTGGTCTTTGACCGACTCCGTGAAGGACTTGCCACCAAGCGCGGTAACGTGAGGGACATCATGAACTACTCGCTCAACAAGACCCTCGCACGGACCTTGTTGACCAGTGTCACCACCTTGATCACCGTGGTAGTGCTTTATCTCTTTGGCGGCCCCGGGCTTCGTAACTTTGCCGAGACTCTGATCATCGGTGTTATCATCGGAACCTACTCCTCGATCTTCATCGCATCACCAGTCGTTCTCTGGTGGTCTAACAGATCCGGCACCAACCTCAGACGCGAGGTGCTCGACACCGAGCAGTCACGAGTGGAAGTCATCGGAGGCAATCAGGCGTAACCGAGCTGATTAGCTCGCAGCTATTTAGCTTTATCCAGGAGCGCGGGAGACCGCGCTCTTTTTTTGTGGTCGGGGCCTGTGCCCCCGGGAACGAACGTCGTTTGATAACCGAACGCGTCTCACCGGCCTCAAAGAGACCGGCTACAAAGGAATGAGAACAACCAGCACTGCTCCTACTCCCACTCAATACTCGCAGGTGGCTTGGTCGAGATATCGTAAAGCACACGATTCACGCCATCGACTTCGTTGAGAATTCGATTGGAGATCTCACCCAGCAACTCGTAGGGCAAATGCACCCACTCAGCTGTCATGGCGTCCTCACTCGTCACCGCACGCAGGCTGAGCGCATACTCGTAGCTTCGCTCATCCCCTTTGACTCCCACTGTCTTGGTCGGAATCAATGCCGCATAGGCTTGCCACACCGAATCGTACCAATGACGCTCGCGCAGTAGGCCAATAAAAATATCGTCCGCTTCCCGAATGATCTTAAGCTTCTCCTCCGTCACTTCACCGGGACAGCGAACCGCCAATCCGGGACCGGGAAAAGGATGGCGCCCAACCACACGCTCAGGCAATCCCAGGACACGGCCCAACTCACGGACTTCGTCTTTAAAAAGCTCGTCGAGCGGCTCAAGGATTCGCCCCTCTGCCTTCAGCTCCATAATCCGATCCACCCGATTATGATGGGTTTTGATGGTTGAAGCAATCGAGCCACTGGTAGCACTTTCGATCACGTCAGGATAAAGCGTTCCCTGAGCCAGCAGTTGAACATCAGAGCCCACCGCATCAAAGAACACCTGAACGAAGAGGCGCCCAATAATTCGACGCTTCTCCTCGGGATCGCTCACGCCAGCTAAGGCGTTCAGAAAAAGCTCCGTTGCATCGATCATTTCGATGTCGATACCCACATCACCAAACAGCGAGATCACTTCTTCGGCTTCGCCTTTTCTCAGGAGCCCGTTGTTCACAAAAATATTCCTGGTATCCACTTTCGCCTCGTGAAGCAAAGCGGCCAACACAGACGAGTCGACACCGCCCGATACACCACAGACCACTTTTCTGCCCGCGACCTGATCAATGACTCTCGTCACGAGTTCGTCCTTGAACGAAGCAATCTGGAAAGCAGGTAAATCGGTGGCCAGCTTGAGAAAGCTTTCCAGAATCTGCGTGCCTTCCGTGGTGTGAGACACCTCCGGGTGAAATTGAATCCCGAAGAAGCGCTCATTCCATCGCAGCGCGACTGGCACACCATCAAGGTTACGCCCCATGACTTCGCAGCCTTCAGGTAGCTCGTTCACGGTATCAGAGTGACTCATCCAGATCTGTGAATGCCCTTCCAATTCGCCAAAGATACCATCGACCCCGTCTTCAACCTGCAAGGTAGCCGGACCATACTCCTTGGTATTGCCGGGAGCGACCGATCCACCGAACTTCGTATTGAGAAGTTGCATGCCGTAACAAACGCCAAGCACCGGCACACCCATTTCCACCAGGTAATCGAAATCAATATCTGGAGCATCATCCTCCAGAGTCGAGCGAGGCCCACCGGAGAGAATCACGGCGGCAGGCTTGCCCGCTTCTCGCAGTTCACTCGGTTGATAGAGACGAGAAAAATAGCCCAGCTCGCGGATGCGACGCACAATCAATTGCGTGTACTGCGAACCATAATCAATAACGGCGATGGGATGTTCCATAGAAAAAAAAACAATAAAGTGAATGAGGCAGCCGCCCCATTGCGGGCAGCTCGGCTAGTTAGCTGGGACGGTAGTTGACCGGCTCCTCGGTGATCGTGATGTCGTGAGCGTGACTCTCTTTGAGTCCACCCGATGTAATGCGAACGAACGTGGCGCGCTCACGAAGAAATTGAAGATTCCCTGCTCCGACATAGCCCATGCCGCTGCGCAGGCCACCAATGAGCTGAAAAACCGTATCCGAAAGCGGACCACGGTAAGGAACGCGCGCCTCCACTCCTTCAGCCACCAGCTTGCCGGAAGAATTCTGACCATAACGATCACCGGAACCTTTGCGCATTGCCTTGAGCGAGCCCATGCCGCGATATTCTTTCCAGGCACGCCCCTGGTAGTTAACCATCTCACCGGGACTCTCACGACAACCAGCGAGAAGTGATCCCAGCATTACCAGATCAGCACCAGCGGCCATGGCCTTGACAACATCACCGGAGTAACGAATTCCACCATCAGCGATGAGCGGTATGCCTTTTTCGCGACACACGGGAGCGACATTCTTGATCGCCGTAAATTGAGGAGTGCCCACTCCGGCAATGACTCTTGTCGTGCAGATCGATCCGGGACCGACTCCGACCTTCACCGCCGCAGCACCTGCCGCAATCAAATCAGCGGCGCCATCAGCAGTGACCACGTTGCCGGCCACGACTGGCTTTCCAAATTCACTGTTGAGTCGCTCGATCACAGAGAGCACCCGCTCGGTGTGCCCCGTAGCCGCATCGATAAAGACGGCATCAGCACCGGCCTCGATCACTGCCTGGGCCCGTTCAAAATAATCTTCCCCTACCCCGATCGCAGCACCGACACGCAGTCGACCGAGATCATCCTTGGCCGAGTTCAAATACATGTCCCGCTTCTCAATGTCCTGAGCGGTGATAAGTCCAGCCAGCTTGCCGCCCTCATCCACCAGAGGCAGTTTTTCAATCCGATTCTGCTGAAGAATCCGACGAGCCTCTTCCAGACCCGTCGCCTGAGGCGCCACTACGAGCCGATCCAGAGGAGTCATGACAGAGGACACCGGAGCGCTGTCGTCTTCGACGTGCCAGATGTCGCGACTAGTCACCACACCGATCAGCACATTGTTTTCATCCACCACAGGGAATCCATTCACCCCTTTTTCAGCCATGATATGCTGGAGCTCGGCCAGCGTGACATCGGCGGATGTCGTGAAAGGATCCGTGATCACCGTGTTCTCAGACCGCTTCACCTTGGCAACCATGTCCGCCTGATCCGAAATCGGCATATTGCGGTGAATCACTCCAATGCCACCCTCCCGGGCGAGAGCAATGGCGAGACCGTCTTCGGTCACCGTATCCATCGCCGAAGAAATAATCGGAATATTCAGCGGGATGTCAGCAGTAAGCTGCGTTGACACATCGACACCGGCTGGCAGGACAGCGCTTCGCTGCGGCACCAAAAGAACATCGTCAAAACTGAGACCAAGAGGAAGATCACCCATAGATAATGTTTAGGAGAGACCTCCGCATGATCAAGCAAAAATTTGCGCTGAAACGTCTTTCCTGCCCCTTAATTTGGGTAAGCAGGCCACTCCCAGTCTATTCCACCCTTTTTGTGCCCGGGCGAATAGCGGGAATCGCCGCCAATTCCGCGGGAATTTCATCCGCCTCGTAGACAGGAAACTGAATTTCCATGCAGGAAACCACTGGATAATCCCCCACCTGAGTCTTGCCTGAGCGATTCACAATCACAAAAACACCCGCGACTTCACCTCCTTGAGAGGCAATAAAATCAGTCAGCTCAAGCAGAGTCCCTCCTGTCGTGATGACATCCTCGACCAAAAGCAGGCGCTCGCCCGGCTTGATTTCAAAACCACGTTTCAACTCCAGCTCATTGCTCTCAGGATTTCGTTCGGCGTAAATCGTCCGCGCATGCATCGCCAATCCCACCTGCTGACCAACCGGAACGCCGCCCATGGCAGGACTCAGCACCACATCGATCTTCCCGAGCGCCTGCATCGCTTCGACGCGCTGCGCTATCATCTTCTGCAACTCCCAGGGATGCTGAACCAGCTTTCCCTTTTTGACGTAGAAACCGGAATGTTTCCCACTCGCGAGGACAAAATGCCCCTGCTCTACTGCTCCATAATCCTCGAGCAATTCAATCGTTTCATCCGGTGACGCTGGCAATTCGGTCCGCATAATCTTTGGCTTTTTCAGTGAAAGTTAAGTGTTCGTCCGCGTAGAGAATGCCACGGGAAACATTGATGACAAACGGCGCTTTTCGGTCCGCTCCGCTCAGTGCCTCGAGATCTCCACCCTGTGCGCCTAATCCTGGAATCAAAAGCGGCACATCCGGCATCCTGGCTAGCACCTCAGCCGAAGCATTGGTCAATCCCAGCACCAGTCCGATACTGCCCTCACCCGACGGTGTGTCGGAAGCCCGCCCGGCCATATCGCCCACCAGTTCAAACACCTTGCGACCGCTCGCAAGATCGTGAGTCTCCAGATCCGACGCGCCCGCATTGGAAGTAACCCCCAGCAAATAAACGCCTTTGCCCGGGTATTG
>CAXBMX010000014.1:0-131287 GCA_963977055.1 uncultured Verrucomicrobiales bacterium | reverse complement strand
CCATCCGCAGCCCGTGCTGGAGGTAGAAGCGAAAGGGGCAGGTCAGGTAACTGCGAAACTGGGTCACGCTGAGCCGCTGGAAGATCTTGGCGTCGTCGGGAAGGGCCAGTGGTTTGAGTTTCCATGGGAGTGTCCAGGGAAGGGGGCGACTGGAGGGCGCTTCGCCACCGAAGAATTGAAGAGTCCGATCGGGCAGCTCTTCGTCAGAACATTGAAAGAGAAGTCGGGAGGGGCGAAGGGGATCACCGCTTTCGCTCTGGCGACCGAAGACGAGGTCGATTTGGCCGGCGTCCCGGCGGCCGGCGTCCTCGCGGCCATCCGAGGGCCGGCGGCTTTCGATCAGTGATGTCAGCAGGTAGGCATCGCGGGCGAAGCGATCGTCGTTGTTGGGAATGTTGAGGGCACGGCGTGCCGAGTCGGGGAGGAAAGCATGGCCGATGATGGCTTCCGGAACGACGTGGTCGTTCAATCCGGTGATGACGAGGTGGGGGGCGTCTTCCCAGAGTAATTCCAGCCAACCCTGCAGGTCGATGTTGTCCGGCTCACGCTCGGCGTAGAGATGGCGTTCACGAATCAGTTCGAGGAGCAGGTGAAAGCGCTCGGAGGGATCGAGTTTTTTTCTGAAGGCGCCCTGTGTGGTTTCAAAGGCTGTTTCCGCTTCGAGGATGGCACCGGCGACTTCGGAGAAGGCGCCGTGGGCGGTTTCCTGAGGGTTGAATTTTCGCTCGGCGAACACTTCCGAAAGGTAGGCGGTGAGGGTGCTGCCGAATTCCTTTTTTCGGAATCGCTGCATCCAGTCGGCGATCCACTGGAGGCCGGTAGCGAGTTCAGGTTGTCCGGGGAAGTTCCTTTTGGCTCCGGAGATCGCATCGTCGAGACTGTCGGGTAGGCACCGTTCGCGCAACCGGTCGACCAGTTCGAGGAATGAGGTGGAACTGATTTTGTTGGGATGATCCGTTGGATCATTCTTTGGATCATTCTTTGAGAGATAGGTGACCAATGCCCCGGCGAAATCGGGACATTGAAGGAGTCGGGGGATTGCCTCAAAGGAACGCGTCGCGAGTACCGTGGCGGTTTGATCGAGCAGGTAGTAGATCCCGTGATTCGACACGGGGCGACCGGCCGGGTCGTAGGTCGTCCAGTTTCTTCGGGCCGAAGCCTGTTCCAATGGTGCGACCACTTCGGGGTCGGGAACGCCGATGGCGGCAATCGAAGCAGGTTCGGTGAGGTCGCTCAGCCGACGGTCGAGCAGGTCGCAGGCGAGTTCGGCCTGCAGGGTTGGGGTGGCGGCGTCGCGGATGGTGTGGGCGGCATCAGGGATTTTGATTTCTGCTTCGAGCCAGTGGGCGGCGATGGGGCGGCCCCATTTATCGAAGCGATGGGATTGGCTTTCGGGAGCGGGAATCAGCACCTCAACGGAATGGCTCGTGTTAATTCGTTCGAGGGTGTCGGCGGAAATCGGATGGAGATCAGGCGTCGCGGCAACGAGGATCTTTTGAACCTCGGGAGGCAGCGTGCCGGATTGAGAGGCATCGAGGCGGGATAGCGTTTCGTCCTGAAGATCCAGGTCCTGAGTGCGCCGAATGGCGAGGGCTTCGAGAGCGGCCAGTTCCGTCCAGCGGGCCGGCTCCATGTCATTCTCGCGAAGCGGGTCAGACGCGGTGGCCAGAGTGAGACCAGACTCGGCGAGAAGGTTGCGCACTTCGAGCAGTTCGTCGGCGGTCCTCATCGCCCAGGCCAGGTCCCTTTCAATCGGGTCGACCGGAAAGACGCGGCGGAACTGTTCGAGATTAAGGGTGAGCAAGAGCGCAGACCAGATCAAGCGCGTCGCCTGTCGATCGGCGATGGGTTGTGGTCCGGGTAGCCGCTCGGGAGCAATGAGGAAATCCTGAGTGACAACCAGTGGAGGAAAGACAGCGGATTCAGTCTCCGCAGCGTGAAGGGCGAGTGATTCCCGGAGGCGCCGTCCCGCGTGCCGAGTGGGGACGACGACGAGGTGGTCGGATAGATCAAGGACGGGGCCGCTCGCTGCTTCGCTCAGTAGTCGATCCACCACGGTTTTAAGAACGGGCGAATCCCAGCCTGCGAAATATCGGTTCGGGTCTTTGGACGGGATCGATACTTCCGCTTCCTCAAAAAGCGGCAGTTCGGTTTGCAGGGGATCGTCTGAATCAGGCATTGCTTCAGGTGCTGCGGTCTTCCCAGAATTTCTGTTCGAGCAATTCGTGGCGGGACACGATGCGGCGGTAAAAGGCGAGGGTGAGATCTGTTTTTTCTTTCTCACTGAGGTGCCAGTCAAAGCTTGCTTCGCGGAGTCGTTCCGCGAGACGTGAAAGTGTCAGGGCTACGGTGACGGAGATATTGTAGCTTTGGGTGAAGCCGTGCATGGGAAGACGGAGAGTGTCGTCAGCGGCCTCGAGGGCAGCTTCGGAGAGTCCGTCTTCTTCAGTTCCAAATAGGAGTGCAATTGGTTTGTCGATCGGAAGCGTCGTCAGGTCGTAGCCATCCTCATTCGGGGTCGTGGCGACGAGTCGGTATCCTCTTACTTTGAGAGAATCAATGCAGGATGCCGTCTGATGGTATTGGTGCAAGGTGAGCCATTTTGAACTGCCCAGTGAAACACGGGCATTAGGTCTGTAGGCATGCTGACGTTCGATGATGTGAACATCCTGAACGCCGAGGCAATCAGCGCTGCGGAGGCAGGCGCTGGCGTTGTGTGGCTGATAGATGTCTTCCAGCATCACGGTGAAGTGACGGGTTCGTTCGTTCAGCACTGCCGCGATCTTTTCTTTCTTGTTGTCGGTGACATAGTCACCCAGAAACTCGATCAGTTCCTCGTCAGCGGTCATAAATGGGGGGTCCGATAGAGTTGGCTATTCGTTCCAACGCGGACGTTTTGCTCCGATGTAGGAAATAAAAAGCCCGAGGGTGACATGAATGATGAGGACGAGAAAGCAAATCCACATGGGGCCGAGCCAAGTCTCGGTGACTTCTTTAACATAGCGTAGGTAGTTGGCTTCCATCCCGTCCATGATGCCCGCCCAGCTCCAGTAAGCTGAGATGAAAGGTCGGGTCATCCAACCAGCCCACGACGGTAACGCGAGAACAGCGCCGGAAAGGGGAAGCTGAAAGCCGACCAGGTAAATACTGAGCAGCGAAGCCTGATCCGCTGTTTTGGCCATGGCAGAGATTCCCAGGCAGATGGATGTCATGGCTCCATTGACTAACAAAAGCAGAATCATGTGAGGGATGAAAGATTCGCTCGGGATCTGACAGATACTGTGAACAAAGGTCGCCATCCAGAGTGATTGCACGAAAACGAGAATGGATAGAAAGGCGACTTTGCTGGCGATGTAGACGGTGGGTCTGACGCCGCCCAGTTTTTCCTTTTCGAAGATTTGGCGTTCCCCGGCTATTTCGCGGGACGAATTATTCGACCCCATTAGAGTCAATAGGATGACTTGAAACATGACGAGGCCACTGACGACACCGCCGAGGTTGAGGTTGAAGGTTCGGTCGGCGATTTCCTGATCAAGTTGCAGCTTCGTCTCGGGAATAGACTCCGAGATTCGCCGCGTCTGCTCCACTCCATCGAGATCAAAGACCACAACGAGAAAGGGGAAGCCGATCAGAATGGCTAGCTGGAGAAAGAGACCACCCCGGTCGCGAAAGAAAATTTTCCAGCGCCTGAAGAAGAGAGCCAAGAACTGGGCGGCGACTCCCGGTGTGTCAGCGGAGACTGACGACTCGGAATCACTGCTGTGATTTCCAGCGAGGTCCGAGTAGTAGGCGTCACTGTGTTTGGCCCAACTGGAGCCCCAGTCGCTGGAGTCGCGCTTGGCAAGTTGGGGGTAGATATCCTCAGCCTTCTCGACGCTGAAGTAGTGTTCGATGGCCCGGGGCGGGCCATGATAAGCGACGTATCCCGCATCGAGGACAAGGACAGAGTCGTAGAGGTCCAGACTGGCAAGGCTGTGGGTGACATTGACGACGAGGCGATGTTCATTGCGGCTTAGCGAGTGCATCAGTGCCACAATGTCTTGTTCACTTTTGGGGTCGAGGCCGCTCGTTACCTCATCGCAAAGGAGGAGGACGGGGTCGGTGACGAGTTCCAAAGCAAGTGAGAGGCGACGTTTTTGTCCGCCGGACAGGACCTTGACTTGTCTGTCCCTGATGGGGTCGAGACCCGTGGAGTTCAGGACAGAGTCGACCAAGTCATAGAAAGCATCTGAGTTCTCCGTTTTAGCGCGAAGTTGGATGGTGCTTTCGATATTCTCCTCCACCGTTAGTTCGTCGTAAGCGATGCTGAACTGGGGGACGTAACCGATTTCGGAAACTTCGAGATCGCCTTCTTCAGAGAGGTTGCGCCCGTTCCAGAAAATATTGCCCTTCGTTTCCTGGTTTATTCCCGCAAACAGTTTCAGAAGGGTGGATTTTCCGCATCCGGAAGGACCCACAATGGCCATGAAGTGGCCGGTAGGGACCTTGAGATCGATCTCTTTGAGCAGGTGGAGATCGTCTTTGCCCTTCTTGACGGTGAAATGGATGTCTTTTAACTCTAGCACGGACACAGTTTTAAGAGGCAAGGCTATCAAGTGCAATCACAGAAGCAGGCAATTTTAAATACAATGATTTTAGTGCTTTACCCGGGTCGGTATTCTGGCGTTTGTTGAGATGATGTCAAAACGCCGCAGTCGTAAGAAACAAGGAGCGAGGAAAGTGAGTGCCCTCGTTGTGGTATTGATTACCGGAGGGGTCCTTCTCGCAATAATGGTGGGCGGCCTCGTGATGGTCAAATCGAGCATTCAATCCTGGCTCAAAGGAGATGAATTCGAGAGCTGGCTGGTGAAAAGGGCATCGGTGGTCTTGAGGTCGGAGATCGATATGGCCGATATGACCTGGGAAGGTTCGGAGGTGTATTCTAACCGATTCAGGGCAATGGGATATGAGGGGGCGGCATTTTCGGAGCTCAATCTTGATGGGGTTCGCGCGCAGATCGGAAGCATCAGCGATGGAGCGTTCATGGTGCCCGATGTCAGGGTTAACCGTTTTGGGTTGGTCTTTTCAAAGCAAAAGCTGAATCGGCCTGATGGAGTGGATCTGGTAGCGGATTCTGAAATTTCCGGTCCTCAGGTACCGGACTGGCTTAAAAGATTTGTGCCTAATCGGGTCGAGATGGGTGAGGTGTCTCTGGGCGCGGCCAGTGTGAAGGTGATCAATGAGGATGGGACGATGCCATTTGAGATGAGCGGTGTCGCGGGATCAATTCTTCCCGACTTTCGGACCATGATGTGGGAGATCAAAGGTAAGGGTGGGAAGCTGCGGATTCCTGATCAGCCCGAAATTCGACTCAAAAACCTGGCGATGAGATGGAAGCAGACTGAGCTGTTCATCGATCGATGCGGGCTTGGTATTTATGATCAGGGGCATATCGACGGCTCGGGTGAGATCAGTTTTGCCAAAGAGGGTAACTTTGATCTGAATCTCGATATCTCAGCGATTGATGTCGACGAGTTACTGGAGGGGGAGTGGCAGGAGAGGCTCGCCGGGACGGTGGAAGGGCCGGTTCGAATCACAGGTCGTCCCGGATCGTTTCTTTATGAGGGGACGATTACGGTTGCCGATGCCGTCGTGGAAAAGATTCCGGTTCTGACGGTGATCGCCAAATACACCAAGAATGAGCAGTTTAGGTATCTGGTGCTGAGTGAGGCGCGAGCGGACTTTAAGAAAGAAGGGGAGCGAATTGAGCTGAGAGATCTGGCTTTGCAAGCGGATGGATTAGTTCGAGTGGAGGGCGAATTGGATATCGAGGGTGAACTCATTGCGGGTCGGTTGCAAGTTGGGGTGACACCCGGAACCTTGCGGTGGATTCCCGGAGCTGAGCGCCAGGTGTTCGTCGAAAGTCGTGACGGCTTTCTTTGGACCCCGATGACTATCAGTGGGTCGGTTTCCGACCCGAAAGAGGATCTCAGTGGTCGCCTCATCGCTGCTGCAGGTGTCGCGATTTTGAAGGAGTTGCCCGAAGGATTGCTTAACGAGGCACAGAAGTTTCTTGATCCGGGAAGTGCCACAGAAGGTTCGGGTGATCTCATCGAACAGGGCCGGGGAATCCTCGATGCGCTGAGCCCTTTTCTTAAGGGGCCTTGAGGCGGTTTTTCGGCTCGAGATTGTGACGGAATCTTGAGCTTGTGAAATTTTTCACAAATTCGTGTTGCGACTCCATTCTGATTGTATAGGGTTCGCGCTGACGAGAGGTCTCGCTGTTCTCCCTTACGGGTATTATTCGGCTGCTCTCTTCTTCCATTCCAATGGGATTCAACCTGCCAATGTTGTCTTTAGATTCGCTTAATCCGCTCCTTGCAGCGGGGGGCATTGCTGCCCCTGAAATCCCAGGTTTGGGATGGTTGACGAATTCTATTTTTGTCGCCGTGATCGTGACGGCTGCCGTGGTAACTTTCACTCGCATGGCGACCAGGCGGATGGAGCTGATTCCGGACGGAAAGCAAAACCTGGTCGAGTTTGTGATCGAGTTTCTCTACGGTCAGATCGAGGGCATTGTTGGAAAGAAAGTTGCTCCCCGGGCATTTCCTTTGTTGGCGACGATCTTTATTTTTATTCTTTCGGCAAATTGGTTCGGATTGCTTCCCGGCGTGGGGACCATCGGATTCGGTGAGCCTACCGGCCCTTTCAGTCTGAGTGAGGTGACTCATCCCATTCTTCGTCCGGCTACGGCTGACCTGAACATGACCTTGGCGCTCGCGGCGGTCTTTATGGTGGCGTGGGTGTGGCTTTCGATCAGTGAGCTCGGGGTGTGGGGATCGCTGGTTCACATTTTTGGTCCCAAGGGTGGTCTTCAGGGTGCTCTTAAGTACATGCTGATGCCGATTTTCTTCTTTGTTGGTATCATTGAAGTCATTTCGATCGTTTTCCGCCCGGCTTCGCTTTCTTTGCGACTCCTCGGCAATGTATTTGCGGGTGAGACTCTGCTCGTCGTGATGGGCGGTCTTGGTGAGACCGTGATTGGTGCCACCGGGATATGGGCTTTCCTGGCTTCGGTGGCCTTTCCGATTCCTTTCTATTTTATGGAGATCCTCGTTGGGGCCCTTCAGGCGACAGTGTTCACTTTGCTCTGTGCCGTTTATATCAAGCTCTCTACCTCTCATGAAGGGGAGGAGCACTGAGACGAAAGACCGATTTTGTCGCTGTGACCATGCGTAGTCAGTGGGCGGTGACGAGAAAACAGTAAAACGAAAATAACTAATATGATCGATATCGTAACAACTCTTGCCGCTGCAGCTCCTGCTGCAGCTGACGCAGCTACAGCTGCTGGTGCCTTTAACGGTAACTTCGCACTCGGTGTCGCCGGTGCTGGTGCTGGTATTGGTATTGGCCTGATCGGCATGGGTGCTACTCAAGCAGTGGGGCGTAACCCCGGTGCATTTGGTAACATCCTGACCATTGGTATTATTGGAATGGCTCTCGCTGAGGCTATTGCGATTTATGCCTTGATCATGGCATTCCAAGGCTAAGCTTTAACGGTCCGCGGCGGTCAAGGTCGCGGACTGTTTTTACCCTTGTTTTCTTTAAAAAATTTCCTCTCTTAATCACTTAAACTAATTGCCCGCAATGGAAGGTATAGTTGAACAATTCGGTGTCGCCTGGCCCAAGTTTATCTCTCAGGTGATCATTGTGCTGATTGTGTACTTTGTACTTTCCAAGTATGCCTTTGGTCCGGTTTTGGCTATGTTAGACGCTCGGCGGAAGCGAATTGCTGATGGGGAGGCGAACATCAAAAAGATCGAGGCCGAACTGGCTAAGGCTGAGGAGAAGGTTCAGGGGATGTTCCAAGATGCCAATACCGATGCTGAGCGCATGATTGGTGAGGCCCGCGACAGCGCTGAAGTCGTGCGTGGTCAAAAGACGCAGGAAGCCATCAAAGAGGCTCAGCAGATTATCGAAAAGGCTCGCGAGGCATCCCGTCTCGAGCACGAGAGCGAGATGAACGAGCTGAAGAAGGATTTCGGCAAGCTTGTTATTGATGCGACTTCGAAGGTGACCGGGAAAGTGCTGGATGACAGTGATCAAAAGCGGATCAACGACGAGACGACTGGTCAAGTGGCTCTCTAATTAACGATTTTTACGCGCTAAGATGAAATCAGGGAAAGAAGCAAAACGTGTAGCGAAGAAGCTGTTTGCAGCTTCATTCGTCGACGGTAGGCTCGACCTTGAGACGGTTCAGAAGATTGTCAGAAAGCTGATCGAGGCCAAGCCTCGTGGCTATATTCAGGCGATTAATTCATTGTGGCGCTTTGTGAGACTTGAGCAGGAAAATAATCGCGCGGTGATCGAGAGCGCGATTGAGTTAGATGCAGTGACCAAGGATCAAGTGGTTTCTGATTTGAAAAAGAAATATGGCGATCAAATCGCCCCTGAGTTTGCCCTGAATGCCGATCTGATCGGCGGGATGAAGATCCGGGTCGGTAGCGATGTTTGGGATGGAAGTGTCAAGAATCGCCTTGAGCGACTTGCCGAAAAATTTAATTAGAAACTAACAGAAACGATTCATCGTTGCGATAAACCTGACAAAACGTCATGAGTAACATTCTCCAAGAACTGGAATCAGAAATTGCCGCCCTTAAGACTTCTGTGTCGAAGTCGAACGTGGGTATCGTCCGAGAAATTGGTGACGGGGTGGCTAAGGTGGAAGGCTTGAGCGATGTCATGCTCAACGAGATGATCGAGTTCCCCGGTGGGGTCTACGGTCTCGCGCTGAACCTTGAAGAAACCGAAGTGGGCTGCGTGTTGCTCGGAGACGGTGTTCAGGTAAAAGAGGGCGACGAAGTGAAGTCAACAGGACGTCTTCTTTCGGTGCCAGTTGGCAAAGGTCTTCTTGGTCGTGTGGTGAATGCTCTGGGCCAGCCTCTCGACGGTAAGGGTGATATTGATTCCAATGAAACCTATCCGGTTGAGAAGATTGCACCCGGTATTATTCCTCGTCAGTCAGTGAGTGTTCCGGTTCAGACTGGTATCATGCCGATTGATGCGATGATTCCAATTGGTCGTGGTCAGCGTGAGCTCATCATTGGTGACCGCTCTACGGGCAAAACCACTGTGGCGATCGATACTATCATTTCTCAGGCTCGCCAGAACAAGGCGGCTGAAGAAGGGAAGCTGAAGAATCACAAGCCCCTTTATTGTATCTACGTTGCGATTGGCCAGAAGCAGGCCAACGTCGCCCGTATCATCACGACTCTCGAGGCTGAGGGAGCGATGGAGTACACGACGATCGTTTGTGCGTCGGCTTCTGATTCCGCAACCAACCAGTATCTGTCTGCCTATTCCGGTGCTGCTATTGGTGAGTGGTTCATGGACAATGGGATGGATGCGCTCGTCGTTTTTGATGATCTTTCCAAGCAGGCAGTTGCTTATCGTCAGGTGTCTTTGATTCTTCGTCGTCCATCAGGACGTGAGGCTTATCCTGGTGATGTTTTCTATCTCCACAGCCGCCTTCTGGAGCGTTCCGCGCGTCTTAGCGAGGCTAATGGCGGTGGTTCTCTGACGGCTTTGCCGATCATTGAAACTCAAGCCGGTGACGTGTCGGCTTATATTCCGACGAACGTGATTTCGATTACGGACGGTCAGATTTTCCTCGAGACGGATTTGTTCTATCAGGGAATTCGTCCTGCTATCTCGGTGGGTCTCTCAGTTAGCCGGGTGGGTTCTGCGGCGCAGACCAAAGCGGTTAAGAAAGTGGCTGGAACGATTAAGCTCGATTTGGCTCAGTTCCGTGAGCTTCAGGCGTTCGCTCAGTTTGGTTCTGATCTGGATGAAAAGACCAAGGCTCAAATTGAGCGTGGTCAGCGCATCGTGGAGCTCTTCAAGCAGGGGCAACACGCACCTGTTCCGGTTGAGCTTCAGGTTTGCATTCTCTGGGCGATGCAAAATGGTCACTTGGACGATGTTGAGGTGGATAATATTAAGGACTGTCAGACGAAACTGAGTGAGTTTCTTGAAACTCGTAAGGATTCTCTTCTCGGAAAAATTCGTGATGAGAAAGCTCTCAGCGACGAGATTAACGAGGAACTTGGTCAGGCGATCAGCGACTTCAAGTCTTCATACAAGGTTTAAACCAATTGGTATTTTTTAGTAGGGATTCACACTGAGTCATGGCAAATCTTCGCGACATCCGCCGACGTATTAAGTCGGTCAAAAACACGGCCCAAATTACTAAGGCCATGCAGCTTGTCGCGGCTTCGAAGATGAAGAAAGCGCAGGACCAGGCTATGGCTGGCCGTCCTTACGCTGATTTGCTCAACGATGTGCTCGTGAATCTGAAAGAGCAGACCACGGAAGATGATCACCCGTTGCTTCAGGAGAGTGAAGGTGACAAAGAGTTGGTCATCGTTGTTTCAACTGACAAGGGACTTTGCGGTGGTTTGAATACCAACTTGCTGCGGATGGTGACCGAGGAGCTTCCTGATAATGCGGTCTTCGTGACAGTGGGCAGAAAAGGAAAGCAGTTCCTCGCACGGTCGAAGCGCGAGTTGCTTGCCGATTTTCAAATTGAAGATCCCGTGAGCTTTCTTGAAGCAAAGCAGATTTCTGAGTTCGCGATGGAGAAGTTTCTCAGCGGCGAATTTGCACGTGTCAAAGTGGCATTCACTAACTTCATCAATACGATGAGTCAGGATGCGATGGTCGAAACCTTGCTTCCGATCAGTCCGATTGATCTGGGGCGTGATAAGGATTTCGTTGGTGTTGGTCGTGAGATGGAAGACACGGATGTGACGGCAGATCTGGGACCTGGATACGGTGGTTACATTTTTGAGCCGTCACCATCTGCCGTATTGGAGTCGACCGTTCCTCAGTACGTTAGCTACCAGCTTTACCAGATGATCTTGGAATCTCGCGCCTCAGAGCACAGTGCTCGTATGGTAGCGATGAAGTCGGCGACCGATAACGCTAACGACATGATCAAAGATCTTACGCTGGACTACAACAAACAGCGCCAGGCAGCTATTACCTCTGAGTTGCTTGAAATCACTACCGCGATGCGCGCCCTTGAATAGCAGCATTTCGTCCCAACTAATTTAAACAAATCGAAAACGCAAAAGACATACAACGTCTAGGAGCAACAATCTGATGAGTAACGTAGGTAAAATTGTTCAGGTAATCGGCCCGGTGATCGACGCCGACTTTTCCGGTGCCGAAAAGCTGCCAGAAATCTACAACGCCCTTGAGGTGGAGTTTGATGTAAGCGGTGAAAGCACAAGGCTAGTTCTTGAAGTTCAGTCCCACCTTGGTGATGGCTGGGTTCGTGCTGTGGCAATGTCCTCTTCTGAGGGTTTGAGGCGCGGTATTCCAATTACGGATACAGGAGCTCCTATTTCAGTGCCAGTGGGTGAATGTGTCCTCGGACGTATTTTCAATGTGACGGGAGACGCGGTTGATGAGCGCGGTCCTGTTAATGAATCAAAACGTTATCCGATTCACCGTCCTGCTCCATCCCTGATTGACCAGGCGGGCTCGACTGAGATTCTTGAGACAGGCATTAAAGTGATCGACCTCATTTGCCCATTCACCAAGGGTGGTAAAGTGGGTGCGTTTGGTGGTGCTGGTGTTGGTAAGACCGTGGTTATCATGGAGCTGATCAACAACATCGCTAAAGAGCACGGTGGTTATTCAATCTTTGCAGGTGTCGGTGAGCGAACTCGTGAGGGTAATGACCTTTACTGGGAGATGTCCGAGGCCGGCGTTATCAATCAAGATGACCTTTCCAAGTCCAAGGTGGCTCTGGTATACGGTCAGATGAACGAACCTCCCGGTGCTCGTCTCCGTGTGGCTCTGTCTGCTCTTGCGATGGCAGAGTATTTCCGCGATGAGAAGAATCAGGACGTGCTGCTCTTCGTTGACAACGTGTTCCGTTTCTCACAGGCCGGTTCCGAGGTGTCGGCGCTTCTTGGCCGGACTCCTTCGGCGGTGGGTTACCAGCCCACGCTGGCGTCCGAGATGGCAACGCTCCAAGAGCGAATCACTTCCACCAACAAAGGTTCGATTACTTCCTTCCAGGCCGTTTACGTTCCTGCGGATGACTTGACTGACCCAGCTCCGGCCAACACTTTCGCTCACCTCGACTCAACGGTTGTGCTCGAGCGTTCGCTTGCAGAGCTAGGCATCTACCCTGCGGTTGATCCTCTTTCTTCAAACTCCACCGCGCTTACTCCTGATGTGGTGGGCGAAGAGCACTACGAAGTGGCTCGTGGCGTTCAGATTGTGCTGCAACGCTACAAGGATCTGCAGGACATCATCGCGATTCTTGGAATGGATGAGCTCAGCCCTGAAGATAAGCTGACCGTTTTCCGTGCCCGTAAGATTCAGAAATTCCTCAGCCAGCCTTTCTTCGTTGGTAAGGTTTTCACTGGCATCGACGGCGTCTACGTTTCTGTTGCTGATACCGTGAAAGGATTCAAAGAGATCCTCGACGGAACTCATGATGCCGTGCCTGAGAATAACTTCTACATGAAGGGCAGCATGGATTCAGTTGAGAGGTAATCCTGTTTCTGATCCGTAATATACTGCCTCCCAATTCCCATGCGACTGGACATAGTAACACCTGAGAAAAAAGCGTTCTCCGACGAGATCGAGAGCGTGGTGGTCCCGGGTATCGAGGGTGAGTTGGGAATCCTCAAGGCTCACGCCCCGCTCGTGACGACATTGGCTCCCGGTGAACTTCGCTATATGAAAGATGGCGAAGAAATTTCACTCGCCATCGGAACTGGCCTCGTCGAAATTTCCAACGATCGCGTATCGGTCCTTACCGATATGGCATTGGAGGAAAAAGAGATCGACGAGTCTGCGGTCGAGAAAGCGCTCGAAAGCGCTCAGGCTGCAATGGCAGAGAAGGTTTCACCTGAAGATGTGGCCGCTGCCAACGTAATGATCCAAAAGCAGTTGGCTCAACTGCACATCAAGCGCCGCCGCCGGAAGCTTTAGGAAAGAGAAGTTTAGCCGTTAAGGTATTTAGTGATTCAGGAGAGGGCCGGTTTTCGGCTCTCTTGTTTTGTACCAAAACGCCTCATAGCTAAAATGCCTAAACACCCTATCCCTGACTTTTTGCTTTTTGAATTCATTTAAGTGATCCAAAGTAACGGGTGCCTCGATTCCGGGGCGTTGGGAGATTAGTCCCACGCAGCCTATGAATGGTCTATACGAATTCTTTACTCCCATCGACTGGTCGGTGGTCCTTGGTTATCTTCTGCTTACGACTTGGGTGGGACACCGGATGCGGGGTAAGCAGGCCAACATTAAAGACTTCTTTTTGGGAGGGCGCTCATTGCCCTGGACTGCGGTAACGGGATCGATCATCGCGACCGAAATCAGCGGGGTCACGTTCATCGGTGTTCCTGGAACGGTGATGGCGTTGAAGGGGGATTTTACGTATCTGCAGTGGGCGCTTGGATCGATCGTGGCTCGTATCTTTGTTGGGATGTTTTTCGTTAAGGTGTTCTACGAGAAGGATATCTACAGTCCCTATGACTTCATGGGGAATCGATTGGGGGCCGGCGTAAAACGTCTCGCCACGGTCCTGTTTACGGTTGGAAGTATTTTAGCTCAGAGCGTGCGTGTCCTGGTGGCAGCATTGCCACTGAAGATCGTGACGCCGTTGCCCTTGGAGTGGTGCATTGTCATTATTGGAATCTTTGCGATTGGATGGACCTTGATGGGAGGGATGCGAACGGTGATCTGGACCGATGTGATGCAATTTGGTCTTTTCGTTTTGGGGGGATCGATTGCGTTGATTTGGATGATCTTTGGTTTTGAGAATGGTTGGGATACGCTGTTCACGACAGCTCGATCGGTGGAGTTGATGGATGGGACGGTGATCGACAAGATGAAGGTCTTTAACTTCGATTGGGAAAGTGATATGCAGTTCACCTTCTGGGTGGCGGTGATTGCGGTTCCCTTTCTCAATCTCAATGCTTTCGGAGTCGACCAACTGAATGCGCAGCGGATGTTCTGTTGTCGAAATCCGCAGGATGCGAAAAAGGCGATTATTTGGAGTTCGGCGGGGCAGTTAGTCACCGTTTTGATGTTGCTGGTTGGCGTGGCTCTGTTTGTCTTCTACCGAGAGCATCCTCCGACCGACCCATTGATCATGGAGGCTATGAACTGGCAGGGCGGACAACCGAAGATTCCAGATAATGTATTCCCAGTCTGGATTGTGACGGAGCTTCCTATCGGTCTTCGAGGTTTGATTCTAGCCGGAATTTTTGCGGCGGCGATTTCCAGTCTCGATTCGATCCTTGCGGCCTTGAGTCAGACGACCCTTTCACTCTTTTGGCGAACTGATCGCGAATACAATGAGCTGGAACAGAAGCGGATGGTTAAGTATTCAAGAATCCTGGTCTTGGTGTGGGGGATCCTCCTGACAGGTTTTACTTTTGTACTCTATGCCGTGAAAGAGAAAACCGATGTGAACATTCTTCCCTTAGCGTTCGGCATGACGACCTACACGGTCGGGCCTTTGTTGGGGATGTTTCTTGTCGCCCTGTGGGGCAGAGGAAAGGGAAGCGTCCTGGGATTGGTAATCGGCGCGGTGGTCTCTTTTGTGCTGGTTGTGTTTGTTCGCGCCGACGTCTGGGTGCTTTTCATGAATGACTCTCTCGCTGAAACTTTGGCGAAATTGCCGACCTATACGCTCGTGGATGGGGATGTGAAATCGATCAAAACGAATCTGGCTTCAGCGTGGATGTGGCCGGTGACGACGATGATCACGGTGGGCTTAGGTTTGCTCATCCCCCGAAAAGGTGATTAAGAATTATAAAATAATCGAATCAATTAAATGGAATTCTCAAAACTTCAGATTTTTTTAGTTCGCCGCATTTCATTCTGGAGATACGAATATCTATATCTAAAAATGTGACAGATCTGTTACTTTCCAGTTGTTCTTTTTGATTGGAGATGGCACTCTGGATTCACGCGCTTTGCGCGTGATAAGAATGACGGCTCATGAGTGGTGTAGAGAAGATTTTCGTCTCTATCCAGTAGCCGGCGATCTTGTCTAAAGAGGGGGGCAGGCGTTTCGTTGATCGCATGATTCAATGGGGTTTATTGCTATTGTTTTAATCTTAACTCATTGCTTGTTAAGCAGTTAGGATTTAATTTAGTGTGAAAGACTTGTCTTTTTCCCTCTCCCGTTAATTCCCGTTTCCCGAAACCGACACAAACAACCCGAGAATGCACAACGAATATCCGCTCGATTGCAGCAGTCCGATAGAACAACAAAATCTTACCCCGCTTTGGAACACCGTATCAGTAGATCTCCGATCCCTTCTAGGTGACTCAACTTTCGACCTTTGGTTCTCTGATTTTCGACTAACATCCATTGAAAATGGAGCGGTGATGCTGCAAGCGCCCGGATCGATGTATTCGATATGGGTGGAGGAAAATTTTAAAGATTCCTTAATATCAATATTTGGGAAGTATCTCACTGCTTGCGACAAAATTTGCTTCGAAGTAGCGACTGAGCAGTCGTCTGAAGAGCCGGATGAGGAAAAGGTTAAAACCAAAAGCGGAGAAAATAAGCCAACAAAGCTAAAGCCGAGGGTTTTGGTTGAGAAGATTAGCGAAGAGAAGCTATTGGAACGCGGTCGAAATGCCGGGCTTGTTGAGGTGTTTCGTTTTGATAATTTTGTTCCGGGTGAAAACAGCGAACTGGCCTGGGCTGCGGCGCAGGCGGTTGCTGATCAGCCAGGTAAGACCTATCAGCCTTTGTTTTTCCATTCTGCCTGTGGTCTTGGAAAGACTCATTTATTGCACGGAATCGGCTGGGAGTCTTTGAAGCAGCGTCCTAAGTCTAAGATTATCTTTGTGACGGCTGAACGGTTTGCGAATGACTACATCGATGGCATTCAGAAGAATTCGCTCGCTTCATTCAGGAAGAAATACCGCAAAGCTGACCTGTTATTAATCGACGATGTGCAGTTCCTTGGACGAAAAGAGGGACTTCAGCGCGAATTTTTCCATACCTTCAACAGTTTGGCGGATCTCAGGAAGCAGATTGTTTTGGCGAGTGATTGTCCTGCCTCTGAGATTAATGAATTGGAGGACAGGCTCGTTTCCCGCTTTCAGTGGGGGCTAAGTGCCGAGATCCATCGACCGGGACTTGAAACCAGGGCGGCTATTCTTCGTCGCAAGCGCGATGACTGGAATATGCAGGTCAGCGATGAGCTGATCAACGCAATCGTAGAGCGGGTCAGCGGCAATGTGCGAGTGCTCGAAGGTGCTCTGATTCGTGTCGCCATGGTAGCGACGATGAATGATGAGCTGATCGAACCATCTGCGATCAGCGAAATCCTTTCGGATATCTGTGGTGGAGTAGAAAGCAGCATGCTTGGGATCGATCAGATCAAGCAGGGTGTCGCGGAGCATTATGATCTCGAAATCGCCGTCCTAAACGGGAAAAAGCGAACGGCCCGCGTGGCGGAGGCTCGTCAGGTGGCCATGTATTTGATTCGGACGCTGACGGACCTGTCTCTGGTGGATATCGCAGCGAGTTTTGGAAAAGATCACGGTACGGTGATTTACGCGGTCAAGCGGATCAAGGCGAAGTGTGAGTCTTCTGCTTCGCTTAAGAGCACGGTGGAATTGATCAAACGTCGTCTCGTCCGGGGCGGATCATCGATGAAATCGCCTAGATCAGGGAGGCAACATCCGGCTCTGGAGAGGTTCGGAGGCAGCAATACTCCGGAGCGTCACGCCGACTGAAGATTGACGTAGACATAGAGGGGTTTCGCGTTCATGCTCCCCTGTCTTAGTAATGAAATTTCAGATCGAAAAAGACGTATTTCAGGATGCGCTAAATCAGGTTCAGCACGTTGTCAGTACTCGTACTACGCTTCCCATTCTTTCCAATGTCCTTCTGGAGGCTGACGAGCTCGGTTTGCAGCTGTCGACGACGGATTTGGACGTGACCATTACGATGCGGGTCGCGGCCAAGATTCATGAGACCGGGACCACGACGCTTCCTGCTCGTCGCCTCGCCAGTATCGTGAGGGAGCTGCCAACCAGTGAAATCGATTTTGAAGTCAATGAGGACAATGCTGCCACGGTTCGGAGTGGTCCCAGTTTTTTCAAAATCCTCGGACTTCCGAGCACAGAATTTCCGGCTATTGGCGAGTTTGGTGAAGCCAAGGAGTTTACGATAGATCAGAAACTGCTCAAAGAGGCGCTGCGCAAAACATCGTATGCGATTTCTACTGATGAAACACGCTACGTGCTTAATGGGGTAAATTGTCTGATCGGTGAAGGAATGCTGACATTGGTGGCGACTGATGGACGTCGTCTCGCCATGGTTGAGCAGGATCTTGAATTTCCTGCCGGTAACGAGATTGGTGTGATCATCCCAACCAAAGCGGTCCACGAATTGCAGCGTCTGCTTTCAGACTCCGGTGAGTTGAAGGTTTCCCTGACCGATAATCAGGCTGGATTTGAGCTAAATGACAGCAATCTGATCACTAAGTTGATTGAGGGTAACTACCCGAATTTTCGGCAGGTTATACCGGGAACCGCTAAGCATCGCGTCACCATAGAGCGGGAGATCCTGCACGCAGCAGTGAAGCGGGTTAGTCTTTTGGCTAACGAGAAAACCAATTCGATCAAGTTTACCTTCGAAGATCATCGGCTTGCGATCTCATCGAATTCGCCTGAAATCGGTGAAGCGGAAGAGGTTCTTGACGTGCGCTATGATGGTCCTCGTATCGTGGTGGCTTTTAATCCTGAGTTTGTGATGGCTCCGCTTCGGAACCTGGATCAGGACGAAATCTATATCGATCTGATTGACGAGAGCAGTCCCGGCGTTATCAAAATTGATGAGCCATTCCTTTACGTCATCATGCCGATGCGGGTAGCGAACTGAATTGGATCGGCTCAGAGCGCCAATCTAAGGCAGAAGGTTAAGGCCAGCGGCCTTAACCACCTTGTTCGAGGAAGTTTTTCACCAATGCGAGCCCAGCTTCCTGGCTGCGTTCGGGGTGAAACTGGCCTGCGAAGATATTGCCCTGCGCCACACTGGAAGCAAATTCGCTGCCGTAATTAGTCCGGGAATTAACGATAGAGTCGTCGGCCGGTTTGGGGAAGAAGGAGTGGACGAAGTAGAGATATAACGGATCGGGGGTTCCCTGCCAGGCATAGAAGTTCCGGTCGGTTGGAACCACTTCGTTCCAGCCCATGTGAGGAATTTTGAGGCCATGGCTGCTGTCGAATCGCACCACTTCGCCTTCAAAGAATCCCAGCCCTGCGATACCGGGAGACTCTTCGGAACTTTCAAAGAGCACTTGGTATCCTAAACAGATTCCAAAAAATGGTCGGTCCGCCCTGAGCCATTTCAGGATGGGTTCGCGGAGACCTTTGCGATCCAGGTCCTCGACGCAATCTCCGAATGATCCGACTCCAGGGAAAATGAGGCGGTCAATTGACTCAAGGTCGACCTGCGAAGACACCAGCGTTCCTTCGTAGTTGAGATATTTCAACACGTTGAGAACGCTCTGGAGGTTTCCACCTCCGTAGTCGACCACTCCGATTCGGTTTGCCATCCTGATTCCTAATCCAGATGTGGTGGATTTAAAGCACGTCTTTGGTGCTGGGGATCATATCGGCAATTCGCTCGTCGATCCGGGTGGCATCATCGAGTGATCGGCTCAGCCCTTTGAAAGTACCTTCTGCCATGTGGTGAGGATCGCGCCCGTAGAGAATGGCAAGGTGCAGATTGATCAGTGCGTTGAATGCGAAGGCACGTAGGAACTCTTCCACCAGAGTGAAATTGAACTTATCGCCAATGTGCGGCACTCCCTCAGGTGCTCGATAGTCGAGAAAGGGGCGACCGCTCAGATCGAGGGCGACGCGGACGAGTGTTTCATCCATGGGATAAATTCCAGAGCCGTAGCGATAGATGCCCTTCTTGTCAGACAGGGCTTCTTTGAATGCACTGCCGAGGACGATCCCTACGTCTTCCACGGTGTGGTGATAATCGATTTCGATATCGCCTTTCGCTTCGACGGTTAGATCAAACCGGCCATGCTTTGAAAACAAGGTCAGCATGTGGTCAAAGAAGGGAACGCCCGTATCAATCGAAGATGAACCGGTACCGTCGATATTGAGATCGAGACGGATGTCGGTTTCGCCGGTTGTGCGGGTAATAGAGCTGGTACGCTGTGGAGACGCCATAATGGTTTGCGGTTTTGGAAGTGACGAACCGCGTCTAAATGTCTACCTTTTCGGCCAAGTCCTCAACAGATTGTTATCACTGTGTGAAAATCGCCGTTTTTGACAAGTTGAGGCTAATTTTGAGGGGCGTTGCCCTGCCACGGTATTATTGATGAAAAACCCTTCCCAGGCTGAATTTGCTCACTTTAGGTTCGTGCGTGATGCTGGCGGCGATGTCGTTGCATTGCCTTCGCAGGGCATGGATGAACGAACCATCATGGTTTTGGACTGCGAGCGATGGGGGCTGTCTAGACTTCATATTTTTGAGGGAGCTGCTCAGCGCAAGGAGCTACTTGAGGCTTTTCAGAAAGAGATGCAGCAAGTCTCAACTATTCGCAGTGACTCTATTTCGCGAATTGCCAGTTGGGGTAGAGATGGAGCGGAATTGTTTTACGCGGATGAAATGCAGGACGGCGAAGGAATGCCGGAGTATTTGGATCGGACTGGTCGTGTTGTGCAGGGAGTATGCGGCGAATGGATGCTGCAGCTTTTCGATATGCTGGATCAGGCACCTTCCGGAGCTCTATCGTTTGGGAGATTCACTACCCAGAATTTTCAGGTCGTGATAGACCGGTTTTCAAAAGTCCGCCCTGTATTTTCGGAGTTTCATGGTTGGATGAAACCAGGTATTCAAGTGCAGGAACACACTCGTGAATGGTATTTGGCTCAAGTTTTCTGTTCCTTGTTAGGGGGCGTTCCGATCCGGACATTTCATGGGGATTCTCTGCCGAGAAACTTTGATGAATTGGAGCCGTCGATCCGCGATGCGGTGTTGGCCGCGCTCGAAGACGGTCGGTTTGGGGCCTATAACCAATTGCGAGGGGCGATGGAGGTTCTGGCGCAACGAACTGCTGATGAGAGAAATCAGGTGGCTCTTCCACGAATGAAGGTGAGGGAATGGCTGGCCCGGGATCTTGCCCAAAGCTATTCAGGGGCGCCTGAATTCGAGTTACCCGAAGAGCTTGACTTGAACTCAGAGATTTATGCTTTGCCTGCCATGATCCGGGGTACCAAGAGCTACATCCAATTACTACCTGGTCCCGAATCGATCCCTCGAGAGGGTTGGTTGAATCAGCATCATGAAGTGATCCGTCGGGCTGGTCGCTTGAAGTTGAATCAACTTCAGGTGAATCTGACCGAAGATCGTGATTCTGTCACTTTGGTTGGGGAAGAAGCAATTGAGGGAGTTGATCTCGCAACGATCATTCTCGAGAATGGGACTCTCTCATTGGAAGCGGCAGTGATTTTGAGCGATCGAATTTCCGGGGCGCTCAGGATGTTGGAGGGTCAGGTCGGCTCGTGTGCTGTGTGGTGGTTGCCTCCGGAGAATATTTTCTTTGTCACAGGGGCTCAATCCCGATCTGGCTCTGTTCGACTAATTGAACGAAAAGGCGATGCTGCGTGGAGCCAGTTGCCGATCAAACTGAGGCTTCACCAAACGGCCACCACACTGATGCGCGGAGTGGGTTTGCCGCCAAGAGTCAGAGACTTGTCACGTCTCCCCGGTAGAAAGTTCGAATCGATTCGCCGATCAGCGATTGCTCTGCCAGTCATATTTTCTTTGTTAAGTGGTGAACGAATGCGTTGGCGGATTTCCATTGGAAGTCAGTTCGAATCTGATGCAGACATTTCGAAGCCGGTCATTGATCTTCTGGAGCGATTTCGGCTGCAATTGGTGGAATGTCCCGCAGACCTCGATGAAGAACTCTTTTTTGAATTTCGAAAGCTCGTCGATTCTCCGGTAGCGCCTCCAAAAGAAGGTAAGAAGCAGCCGGAGTGGAATGATGGATTTGATGCAGCGATGGATTCGGTGTTATTCGAAGGTGAGGTCGACCTGACTGCCGGGGATAAGCAGTGAAACGGCGCACCAGGATGAAATTCACTATCGCGTGGACAAACTAAGAGACAGATGATGCCGAATGGTTGCCGACATGGATGGATTGCTGTGTGGGCCTGTGTCGCTGCAGGGGTGTTGGCTTATGTTCTAGTGGGTTGGAGTGAGCGCCAGGGGCCGTTTCAGGTGGCGGATTCACCGATATTTCCGACAGCGGAGTATCGTGTCCGTTGGCCAGAAGAAAGAAATACCGTTCGTCCTGACCTTATCGAATTTCTGATTCGAGCAGGGCGGGTTGATCTAGTGGCTAAGCTTGGATCTCCTGAACCTGAGCGTGAAGTCACTCAAGCTCTTGAGCAAATGGCGGAGAACAAGAATGCCGAAGCGGCTCGATTTTTGGGGCTTTTGGCACTCTTCAGTGGTGGTGATAGTGCGAGAGCAGTGCCTTGGTTTTTTCAATCTGCGACGTTGGAAGACGCAGAGGCGTGCTTCTTTTTGGCTGAACTGGTTTGCATCGAAAAAATGCCGGGGGCGGATCTCGACGAAGTTTTGGAACTGTTACTGAGGTCAGCTGCTTTAGGATCCGCTCCGGCTAGAACTTTAGCCGCTTCTTTAATGGCGGAGACGGGGACGTCCGATGAGGCAGAGGCCTTGATGGGGGATGCGGTGCGTCATGGTGATGAGCAAGCCATGTATTTGGCGGGCCTATTTCACGCGAATCCAGAAGGGCGAGAAGCAGATCCTGAAGCGGCGGCTCAAATGTTTCTGATGGCAGCCGAACGTGGCGAAGTGCGGGCGATGCACGCACTCGGCCTCTGTTTTGAGACTGGTTTCGGATTAAAAACCTCGTTTTCGGAGGCGTCTCGCTGGAATAAGAATGCGGCCGCTTTGGAAAATGTCCCTGCGCAACGCTGGTGCGAAGCGCGCGGGATCGAGTTCAAACCTTAGGATTCAAATCAACAGGGTTAGGTCACTGCCAGACGCCATCGATGAGGCGTTGGGTCGAGCCTTCGTAATCATCTCTCAGGATTTCCGGAAGGCGGTTTGGCCTGACATTGTCAAAACACTGAAGCATGCCAAAACGCAGTAGAGATCCGGGGATGCCGACTGCGGTGAATCCAGGGTGTCCCGTAGCAGGGTAGGGGCCGCCGTGATTCATGGCAGGTGAAACCGCCACGCCGGTGGGCATTTTATCATTGAGCAGGCGTCCCGTCTTGAGACGAAGAATGGGGGCGAGCAGGTTGTAGGCAGCATCGTCGGCACCAGATTCTGACGAATAGATAGACCCGGTCAGATTGCCCTCGAGGGCGCTGAGCACAGCGACCGCTTCGTCCAGCGATGCGGCCACGACGATGATGGAGGAGTTTCCAAATGCTTCGGTTTGCATGGTCTCTGGATCCTGCAGATATCGGGAGCCGGAGACGCGGAGTAGAGTGTTAGATACGTTGAACCCGGATCCGTTTCCTTCGCCGGTGCCGCAGCAGACCTCTGCGCCGGCAGCGGTGAGGGTTTGGTGGCTTTTATGGAGGGATTTCTCGACCGATCCAGAGAGGAGCGTTCCGGAGGTTGCCGCCTTGAATTTTTCGGTGACGGATCCAATAAACGATTCGGCTTCTTCACTTTCGATTAGGACGACCATACCGGGATTGGTGCAGAATTGCCCGGCACCCATGAGGCAGCTACCGGAGAACTCTTCGGCAAGAGCCTCTCCCTTTTCCTTGAGCACTTCCGGGAGAAAAACGACCGGGTTCACACTGGACAGTTCGAGGTAGATTGGTTTGCCAGCAAGGTCAGCGGCTTTCTTAAGTTGGAGCCCGGCATGCCGACTTCCGGTGTAGCCGGTGGCACCGATTCGGGCGTCTGAGATCAGTTGCTCGCCGGTTGGGTGGCTGGTTCGGTATAATAATTGAACCATTCCAGCGGGCATGCCGGTGCTGGTAGAGGCCTCCTGCGCTGCTTCTGCAAAGAGGCGTGTCGTTCCGGGATGCGATGAATTCGCTTTGGCGATCACGGGATTTCCTGCGGCAATGGCTGCAGCAAAATCTCCGCCGGAGATGCTGTTGAATGCAAAAGGGAAATTATTGGGGCCAAAAACGCAAACGGGGCCAATGGAGCCGTAGCAGGAACTAATGTTGTTGGCCGAATCAATCACCGGTTGCCGCCAGTTTCCGGAGCGAGCCGCCGCCGCAGCTTGCCGTAGTTGGCCGGTGGTTCGGGGGAGCTCGACGTCGGCAAGCCGAGGGGATTTTGGAAGGCCTGTTTCAAGATGGGCCATCTCGACCAATTGATCGGCTCGTTCTTCGATCAGGGTGGCGTAACGCTCGAGAAACTCGGCGACTTGATCAGCTGGAATGGAGCGAAGGGCCTCGAATGCTTCGGCAGCGGAATCGAGGGCGGCATCGCAGTCAGCCCAAGAGCTGATCGGAAATACTTGGGGCAGAGCCGTTTTGGTGGATGGATTGTCAGCTTGGAAAGTTCCAGTACTGTCGGATTCTCGCCATTCGCCGGCGATGAGGACGCGTTGATTTGCCATAGGGGGGGAAGTGGTTTGCCTTCGGAGTGTTTGCGAGGCGGGGGCTTCCGTCAAGTGGATGTCAGCACGAGATCGAGGGGGAAGTGGGAAAGCTGTCTGAATCCATCTTCGGTAATCAGGTAGTTGTTTTCGAGGCGGATCCCGCCTCGGAGTGCCTCCCCGTATAGTCCGGGTTCAAAGGCGACAACGTCCCCGACTTCAAAAGTATCGTCCCATGCCGGATTGATCCGGGGGACTTCGTGGGCGTCGAGCCCGATGCCGTGGCCAGCGTGATGGAAAAATCGGTAGCCGTTCCAGCTGTCCAATTCGCTGTGGATAGCATGGTACATATCCTGGCAGGATAGGCCGGGCCGCAAAAATGTTTCACCGAGTATCAGCGCTTCGCCTATTTTCTCATGAGCGGCTGCTTGTTCTGAAGTGGGGTTTCCATTGACCGCGAAGGTACGGCAAAGATCGCTGCGATATCCGCGCACTCCGACTCCGATATCGAGGACATAGAGTTCTCCGTCTTCGATTTTTCTCCGTCGGGCAAATCCGCCGGGGGCTCCGCACTGGAAATCCTGGCCCCACCCGGATAGGAATTCTCCCGCTGCGAAGGTCGCTTCCTCTAACATGGCAGCCATGACTTCGACCTCCGAGATACCCGGTTCAATCATCTGAAGGGCTACCGTGTAGGCTCGGTCTGCACAGCTAATCGAGAATTCGAGAAGCGCGACTTCGTCGGCATCTTTGTGGCGTCGGACATATTGGTAGTCTTCCGAAATATCCGCGCAGGTCGGCCCCTCGATGAGTGCGGCTGGCACTTGTTGATCGGTTCCGATTTTCTTAAAGTTTTTTAGCGCCGGATTGAGTTGCCGGGTGAGACAGTCACTGAGATTGGGCTTTAGGGTAAACAAGTGATTCGGAACGTAGTGGATTGTCGCGTCAGCAGCAGGAGCCTCGGGGGACTCATTGTGGGTCACGAGCGTGGTGTTTCCGTCACGTTCCACAAGAATGGCGGTAGGGGTGAGCGGTTGATCATGCCAATAACCGCTGAGAGCATGGACGTAGTGCCGGTCAAAGAACACCGCGGCTTCCAAATCGCTTTTCGAAAGGTAGTCGCGGAGAGCTTGCTGACGTGACCGGCAGAGGGCGGGATCCAGTTTGGGGGGAACTCCTGACATAGTGAGGTGATCATAGTCAGGTCGGAAATTTCAGATCAAGACGAATTGGTCATTTTACTGAATACGGTCCCTGTTCGCGTTGGCTTTTTGTCTTGTTCCTCTATGAGCTATTTCTGAGCCTTGATCTATGAAATCAGTTACCGCTATTGCTCTAGGTATTGTTTTGTTAGGTGATTGCCAAAGCGGTCAGTCGGCGGAAGTATTCGAGATAGGAGAGAGCAACTTTGGTGCTTTGCCCCGCGGGAAAGAAGCTGACGGAATTGTGGGGGACTTCGTTCTGAGGAATGACGAAATCGAGGCAGTGATTTCGGGTAGCCTTCCGTTGAGGCGACCTAACATGAGCGCTTTCTATGGAGAAGGGAATGAGACGCCCGGTTGCCTATATGATCTAACATTGAGAGGGGAAGATAATGATCAGATCACGATCTTTACTCCTTCGACTCAGCGTGGGCCAGTGAACTATGTGCGTATCGACGAAAGTCTGAAGCGCGGGGCAGGGGTGGAAACGGTAGTCACCGCGGCTAAGGCCGGAGGGGTGTCGAGGCGGCATCAGTACGTGCTCGAAGATGGCTGGAGTGGTGTGCTGATTATTTCCACCTTTGAGAATCAGACGGATGAAGAGGAGAAAGTGAGTCTTGCGGATGGTTGGACTCAGATGCGAAGCAAGGGATCGGTCAAAGGGATTCAGTGGGGCGATGCGATTGATCCAGCTGACAAATGTGGATACGCCTATGGATGGGTTGAGGAGGCCGGTGCTACGACACCGAAGTCGAGCACAGTGGCTTTGCGGCCCGGTGAATCGTTGAAGGTGGCGCGATTTCTGGCAGTTGGGGGTTCTCCGGTAGAAGCGGTCGGTAGGGTTATGACGCGTCGGAGTCCGGAGGATGTTGGTCGAGTGGTGATCACCTTGAAAGATCAATCCGGCGAGGCCATCACGGATGGGCGAGTCGGAGTGACTCTGGCAGATGAAAAAGTGATCTATGCCTATCCTGACGAAGCCGGGGCTATCGATTTTGCATGGGTGCCCGGCGAACATTCGTTGAGCCTCGAAGATATCGGGAGGGACACGATATCGGAAACGGTGAAAGTTGAAGCAGGGAAAAAAGAGGATCTTGAGGTCTTGATGAGTGATCTGTCTCAGGCCGTGTTTCAGATAACCAGTGATGATGGCGGAGACATTCCCTGCAAAGTTCAGTTTCATTGGCGATTAGGGACCTTCAAACTGAATCTTGGGCCGACAGACCGTGCCCATGGTTGTGTTGATCAGTGGCATTCGGAAACCGGGGACTTCAAAGTTCCGTTGCCAGCGGGTGAATATCGCGTCGTGGTGACTCGCGGGCCGGAACATGACTGCCTGACACAGGATGTGAAATTGACCCCAGGAGGCGAGGTGATCATAAAAGGGACGCTGAAGAGATCGGTGAAGACGGAAGGCTGGGTTTCGGCTGACTTTCACAATCACTCGACGCCAAGTGGGGACAACACCTGTGGGACCGATGACCGAATTATCAATCTGGCGGCTGAGCACATTGAGTTCGCGCCGACGACAGAGCACAACCGGCTTTACGATTGGAGGCCGCACATTGAAAAGCTCGGACTGCTGCCTTTCGTGAATACCGTTTCCGGAATGGAGCTGACGGGTAGGGGGGCGCACTTCAATATGTTCCCGCTAGAGCCGGATCCGATGAAACAGGATGGTGGTGCACCGGTTTGGCAAAAGGATCCCCGGCTCAACGCGATCGTCTTGAGAGGATTTCAAAATGAAGAGCGCGACCGGTGGGTTCATGTGAACCATCCGGATATGGTGGAAAACTTTGTCGATCAAAATGGCGACGGACGCCCGGATGGAGGTTATGCGTTTTTTGGAAATTTGATCGATGGCCTTGAGACGCAAAATTACCGGGGTACCCACATTCTGGATGGGGCGCCTTTCTCGATTGGCAAAGCAAAAACAGGATTGGGAAAATCGGTGAGTGTTCACCGGGAATTTGTCTGGCTTCAATTACTAAACCAGGGACTGACGGTTTGGGGACTTGGAGTCGCTGATGCTCACCATGTCTATGGCAATGGCGTCGGCAGTTGGCGGACTTATATTCCGAGCCAGACAGATGAGCCAGCTAAGATTGATTGGCGGGAGATGTCGAGGAATGCCAAGGCTGGAAGGATGATCGTCACTTCGGGGCCATACCTTGAGGTGGAAACAGGAAGTGGGATCATCGCAGGAGGACACGACCGAGTCAGTGGTGAATTGGAATTGGATGTTAAAGTTCAGTGCGCCAACTGGCTGGATATTGATCGAGTCCAGGTTCTGGTAAATGGAGCTCAGGATCCACGATACAACTACACCCGAGATCAGAATCCAGACATGTTCGGCGATGGCTCGGTGAAGTTTGATCACAGCTTGAAGCTCGATCTCAGTGAAGACGCTCACATCATTGTGGTCGCGATGGGTGAGAAGAGTACGCTTCAACGCGGATTCGGTACCAGCACGCAGGCGTCCAGCCAGCCTTGTGCCTACAATAATCCAATCTATGTGGACGTTGACGGAGGTGGTTTTGAGCCAAACTACGATACGCTTGGATACGATTTGCCGGTGAAGAAGTTGAGTGTGAGCACGGTGGAGAAACTGCTGGGGCTTTGAGTTGTGTCGTGGACGTATCGTCCGTATTGGGAATAGATTCGTAGAGACATTATGAAGTGGTCAATATTATTGGGGCTCGTGTTCGCGATCACGAATGTCGTGATTGGCGAAGAAGTGGAGCCGGGAATAACGATTTCCGTTACGGTTACCAATATCCCCGGAGCAAAAGGGGAGTTACTTGTCGGACTCTACGACAGTGATGAGAATTTCACGAAGAAGCCGCTGGCACAGTCGACTGTGGCGGAACTTACCTCTCAAGATGATGTGACAGTCGAGATTGAGAATGTGCTGCCCGGAACGTACGCCATTGCCGTGATCCAGGATTTGAATGAGAACGGGAAACTGGACAAGTCGATCTTGGGAATGCCGAAGGAACCGCTCGCCTTTTCGGTGATCAAAGAGATTTCAAGAGGTAAGCCAAAATTCACGGCGTGCTCGTTCGATGTTGGGGATGAGCCTATCGAGATGACGATCTCGATGGTGGTGGAGTGAAGGGGCTGATAATAGACGGCGCAACCCGTACAGCAAAACGCCCGATTCCGGAACAAGTCCGAGATCGGGCGATTGAATTTTTTCGCAATGGATCTTACAAATTCTGATCCGTCACGGCGCCTTCAGAAGCTGATGCCACCAGCTTCGCATACTTGGCGAGGACGCCTTCGGTGTAGCGTGGCTTGGGCTGCTTCCAGTTCTTTTTGCGCTCAGCCATTTCTTTTTTGGTGATGTGTAAAGTCATCTCGCGCTTCTCGGCATCAATGGAGATCTTGTCTCCGTTCTTCACGAGAGCGAGCGGGCCGCCGACATAGGCTTCGGGAGTGACGTGGCCAATTACGAAACCGTGGCTGCCTCCGGAGAAACGGCCGTCGGTTATGAGTGCGACATCTTTGCCCAGTCCGGCACCCATGATGGCTCCAGTGGGCCCTAACATTTCACGCATTCCAGGTCCGCCCTTAGGGCCTTCCATTCGGATGACGATAACGTCTCCTTTTTTGATGCGACCAGCGAGGATGGCCTTCATGGATTTCTCCTCAGAGTCGTAGACTTTGGCGGTGCCGCTGAAGGTAAGCCCTTCTTTGCCGGAGATCTTCGCGACGGCACCTTCGGGAGCGAGGTTTCCGTAGAGAATGACGAGGTGGCCTTCTTTCTTAATCGGATTCTTTAAGCTGCGGATGATGGTCTGGCCGGCGGGGTAGGATGCTTTCACCTTGGCCAGGTTCTGCTTCATGGTTTTGCCGGTCACAGTCATGCAGTCTCCGTGCAGGAGTCCTGCGTTGAGAAGCATTTTCATGAGAGGCAGGGTGCCGCCGATCTCAACGAGCTTCATCATGACGTTCGCTCCACTTGGCTTGAGGTCCGCGATGACAGGGACGCGTTTTCCAATGCGAGTGAAGTCGTCGATGGAGAGTTTGACTCCGGCAGCGCTGGCCATTGCGATGAGGTGAAGCACGGCGTTGGTAGAGCCGCCCAGAGCGGTCACGACGGTGATGGCATTTTCAAAGGCTTTTTTCGTCAGGATGTCGCGAGGGCGAATGTTCTTATTGATCAGATTGACCACGGCGGCCCCGGCATCGAAGCAGTCCATCAGCTTTTCGTCGCTGACTGCTGCCTGTGCGGAACTGTTGGGCAGGCTCATGCCGAGCGCTTCGATGGCGCTGCCCATGGTGTTGGCCGTGTACATACCGCCACAGGAACCGGGTCCGGGGATGGCAGTTTCGGTGATGCCTTCGAGTTCTTCATCGGTGATGCCTCCGGCGCTGTGTTTGCCGACGGCTTCAAATACTGAAACGATGTCAACGTCTTCGCCTTTGAAGCAACCGGGCTTGATCGTGCCGCCGTAGACGAAAATGCCGGGGCGGTTCATGCGGGCGATGGCCATGAGGCAGCCGGGCATGTTTTTGTCGCAACCGCCGATGGCGACAACGCCGTCCATGCCTTCGCAAGCCACTACGGTTTCGATGGAGTCGGCGATCACTTCGCGACTGACGAGCGAGTATTTCATGCCCTCAGTTCCCATGGAGATGCCGTCGGAAATGGTGATGGTGTTAAACTCGACGCCTTTGCCTCCAGCGGCATCGGCTCCTTTGACCGACTCTTTGGCCAATTTGTCGATGTGCATGTTGCAAGGGGTCACCATGCTCCAGGTGGAGGCAATGCCGACGATGGATTTCTTGAAGTCATCGTTCGTAAATCCAACGGGGTGAAGCATGGCCCGGCTGGGGGCGCGGTCCGGTCCGTCGAGCATGGGTCCGGAGAACTGGCGGTGAGCCTGAATGGTTTTTTTCTTTGCGGTCTTCTTCGTTGCCATGGAATATAGATTGGTTTGGGACTGAATATAGATTGGTTTGGGACTGATCTCTGTTGGTGAACGTCGAATCCGGCGATCACTCCCTCCATTGCCGTTTGCACGGATGAGGTGGAGGGTCGCGTTCCTGCGTGACCGCGGATTATCTGATAGTTTGAGGGCAGGAACTAATTGATGGAAATACTATTTTAAATCCAGTATGATACCTTTTCGGTATAATGGATTTTTCCCTTCGAGAGCTGGAGTGTTTCGTAGCGGTGGCAGAGGAGCTTTCGTTCACCCGTGCGGCAGTGCGTCTGCATCTGGCTCAGCCGCCCTTGTCCCGGCATATTAAGAACCTCGAAGAGAAGCTGGGCGTTACTCTCTTTGAAAGATCCCGGCGTAAGGTATCAATGACCGCAGCAGGGAGGGCGTTTCTGGGTGAGGCGAGAGAGATACTGTTGCATATCCGTCGAGCAGGTGAGACCGCGCGTCGGGCAGCGGAAGGTGAAACCAATCAACTCGAAGTTGGGTTTGTGAGTGCGGTGTTGTCGCCGGAGCTTGTGGCGGTGTTTTCTTCGTTCCGAAAGCAGCACCCGGAAGTTCGGTTAAATCTTCACGACCGGCTTCCTGCGGAACAAATGCACGGATTGGAAGAAGGCTCTCTGGATATTTGTTTTGTTGGGGTGGCTCCTGAGAAACATTCGTCGGAGATTGCCCTGAGTTCGTGGAAGGAGGAGCCGCTCATGGCGTTCCTTCCCGCTGATCATCTGCTGGCTGGCAAGTCCCGTGTCCGGGTGGCAGACTTGAAAGATGACCCCTTCGTGATGATATCTGCGGAGGCTGCTCCGTCGTACTCATCGCTTGTTTATCGCTTGTGTCGGGAAGGTGGGTTCCGTCCTCGGGTGGTACAGGAGGCGCGACGAGCCCAGGCCGTGGCGGCGATGACCGTGGCAGGTTCCGGTGTCGCCATTTTGCCGGCGTCTCTGGATCGGATCACGGGCAATGGTTCGAAATTATTTCAGAAAACGAGAAGGTGTCGAATCACTCAGGTGGTTGCTCATGTAAAGCACGGTAGCGAGCCAGCCCGTCAATTTCTTGATCGGTTGGGAACGGGATAGGGTCGACGCTTCTGGCAGAACAATGACTCGCCTTTCAAGGGGCGCTTCCGTTACGCTTTCGGTGTGATGGATGAAAACGAACAACATCTGCAGTTACTTTCAATTTTTCACTATGTGCTGGGTGGAATCATCGGGGCGGTGTCCTTGTTCCCGATTTTTCATCTGATTTTTGGTCTGGTCATGATCCTGTCACCGGAGACACTTGATGAAGAACCTGATGTGGCGATTGTCGGATGGTTCTTGGTGGGCTTCGCTACGGTTTTTATTCTTTCCGGATGGACGCTAGCTCTGTTTGTGATAGCGGCGGGGCGGTCCATTGTCAGACGGAAGCGCCATACTTTTTGCCTCGTCATGGCGGGCATCGAATGTCTCTTTATGCCGATTGGGACCATTCTGGGCGTATTCACGATTATCGTCCTGACGAAAGAACCTGTTCGTCAGGCTTTCGGCGTCCCTGTGTCTCAGGGACGCGCTGAGCGTGAAAATCGCGATCTCGCTCTCGAGGAATGAATCACAGGATTGCCGTATCGTTCAGGATCCGCTGCTGTCTTCCGCTGCGGGGAGATCGAAACCCTCGTCTGGGGATGGAACATTCAGGTTCTCTAAACTTTCCAGGGCCTCGGGTAATCCGAAAGCGGCAATGGCTCCGCCGAACAAGACTAGCATCAAAATACTGATCACAGCCATGACTGCGTAGAGAAGAAGGATCGCAGGAATAGAAGCGAGCATCCATTTGAGAATGATCGCGACCATGCGGCCGAAAGGAATTCTGACGTCAGTGATAGTAGTTTCATTCATAGTGTCACGATAATCACACAGACGCGTTACCTCCTGCCACTACAAAGTCTTGCCAGGATTATCACGCGGCCTGTCTCTGGATCATGCCGATGAGGCCGCGGGCTTTTGCTTTGCCTTCCTTTGAGAGAGAGAGGGCTTTGGTACTTCCGCTGAGGAAGGAGCGAGACATCAATCCCGAGATGGCGGAAGTGACGTGGGCGATGCGGGGGCGTCCACTCTCTTCAATGATGTCGTTCAGGTCGCGGCTCGAAAATGTTTCCTGATGATAGCTGTCGCTGAGAACTAACGCCGCGAGCAGCGCCTGATCGGCCAGGGTGAGATCGAGGATTTCGTGTTGCTGAAGGATGGCGGCTGCCTGGTCATTGAGACCTGGACCTTCGTCTTCGCGCTGCCGGATTTCAGGGATGTCAGTGGATAGCTCTCCTTGTGTCCGCATCTGTATCGCCACTTGGATTGACATCTCGAGAGCTCGCAATTCACTCAAGCTGAGCTCGGGAATGAGGGAAACCAGGTCGTTTAGTTCTGCGTTTCTCATGGTTTAGGAGGGGATCTCAAGAAAAACTCGAATTATTCTCGTTTTAGGGTTGCAATCTCGTCGCATAAATGAGAAATCACTCATGTTGTTGAGGTAAATGAGAGATTTCGACTCAAATATTAGCACCAAGAGCCAAATATCTCTCAAAATTTTGTAAAAAGCGAGCAAAATTTGAGAAATTGAGATGAGAGAGATAGAATCCGTCAGTATTGGAAGTGTTGAAGATTTCCTTCAGGAAATGGTTCCACAGCTTGGATTTCAACGAACGCCGATTTATCGCGGGCTTGCCTCCGGAAAGTGGTCAATTCTGCCAGCCTTGTTCCGCGAGGAGGTTGCCAAGACTGAATTCAAGTCTTGGACTGAGTTGGAAGCGATGCTTTTGGTAAGGTTAAAGCAACGCGCTCGTGGCGATTTGGGATATGAGCCGATGAGCGAACTGGAGTGGATGTCGGTAGCGCAGCATTATGGTTTACCAACTCGATTGTCTACCTGGACAGAGAATGCCTTGGTCGCGCTATATTTTGCGACAGAGCCCGGTCATGATGATGAAGACGGCATTGTTTGGAGGATACTCCCGGGAGATGCCAATCTGGTGATCTCGCAGGATTACGAGCAGGTTCCCCAGCAGCCCAGAATCTATGTGCCACAGAAAACGACGCCGGCCATGTTGAATCAGAGGACCGCCTATCTGTGTCACCCGTTGCCGGATGAGGATGCTGCTCCCGAAACGTTTGAAGAATATTACGAGTTAGGTGACGAGAGGATGCATCTATCACGGCTTGTCGTGACGGCTGCGGAAAAAGGATTCATTCGCCGACGTCTCGCGACCATGGGAATTGATGCGAGAACTTTGTTCCCGGGAATGGCAGGGCTGTGCGAGCAGATTCAGGAAGAGATTTATTGTCACACTGACTCTTATGAGTGGGTCTTTCCGGGGTAGAACCCCGGACTCTTAATCTTAATCTTTTTCTCGTGCTCTTGTCTGCGCTGCCTCTGGGGAGCAAGAACAAGAGTAAGCTCACGAGCAAGAGTTGTAAGCGGAAGGGCTCGACTTACTTCAAACAGCGCGCAAAGAAGTCAGCGACTTTGTCCTGAACTTCAGAAGTACCGAATTCGGGTCCCCCATGACCGGCGCCTTCAACAATGAAAAATTCGGCATCGACTCCTGCTTCATTGAGGGCTTGATGAAATCGAATGCTTTGATCAATCGGAACGCCGGGGTCATCGCTGCCATGCATGATGAGGAACGGAGGATCGTCATTGGAAATCTGATAGAGAGCGCTGGCATCTTTGGCCAATTCGGGGACATCGCGGACGGTGGCTCCGAGTAGCTTTGCCCCGTTGGATTGCGATACCTGCTCCAGGGTGCGTTCTTCGCTGACGACATTGGGCGGCATGGTTAAGAGATCGGCTGGACCAAACCAGTCACAGACCGCCTGGACTCGAGAGTTGGTGGATTCTTCGCCGGCAGATCGAGTGCCCATCAGGGCTACTAGATGGCCGCCCGCGGAGCTGCCGAATGCTCCAATATTGTTGCCGTCGAGACCATAGTCGTCGGCATGCTCACGCAGCCATCTCACTGCAGCATAACAATCATTGATCTGCCCCGGCCACTGTGCCGCGTCGGTGAGGCGATAGGCAATGCTGGCCACGGCAAAACCTCTTGTGGCGAGAAACGAAGCTTTGCATTTGTCTTTGGAACCGTTGAGCCAACCGCCACCATGAATCCACATGACGACGGGCAAAGGTTGGGCTGATTTTTCTTTGGGAAGATAGAGATCGAGTCCGAGTTCGATGCCGTCGTGAGTGGCGTAGACGATGTCTTTTTTTACTGTAACTCCTTCCGGAACTGCTGCTGGTTTCTTCTTCTTTCCCTGAGCATCGACCAATGGGGTGCCGAGCAGACCCAACAGGGTTATGCCGATGATCCAACAGGGTTGAGTCAGTTTTGCGTGAGTTAGGGAAATGAATCGCATCGGGGTGAAGCTACGCAGAATCGATTAAGGAATCTGCGCGCGTACACGTATTGAAGAATGATCCCTGCGTAGACATCGGTTGTAGCGCTCCCTTCATCGCGTCGTGATTTGGTATCGACCTTTGCGCTGGTCTTGCTCTTTGATGTTGGCATGATAACTCGCCGACAATTCATCAAAGCTGGAACTGCAACGTCAGTTCTGGCCGCTGCTCCTGCTATCGTTCGTGGGCAGAACTTGAACTCCAAATTGCAGCTCGCCTCGATTGGTTCTGATGGAAAAGGGTTCAGTGATATCAAAGCGATGTCGAGTCACAACTACCAACAGTATGTGGCGTTCTGTGATGTTGATTTGGACCGAACGTTGAACGTCAAAAAACTGAGTCCTGAGACGCCGATTTATCAGGACTTTCGGGAGATGCTCGCGGAAAAGGGCGATGAAATCGATGCTGTTACAGTCTCCACTCCTGATCACATGCATGCTTATTGTGCCATCAGTGCGATGAAACTGGGCAAGCACGTCTATTGTCAGAAGCCGATGGCGCACACGGTGTGGGAAAATCGTGAGATGATCAAAGTGGCAAAGGAATCCGGGGTGATCACGCGAATGGGTAACCAGATCCACTCTCACAAATTCTATCGCACTGCGGTTGAGCTCGTGCAGTCGGGACGCATTGGCAAAGTGGTCAAGGTCGAGAGTTGGGTGCCGACTCCAGGCCATGGGCGAAGTGGATTTCTCAACCGACCGGAGAAAGTCGATCCGGTTCCTGATTCCTTAGATTGGGACAAATGGATCGGAGTTGCCCCGATGCGTCCCTACTCTGCCAGCCATCGCTGTTATCACCCATGGGGTTGGCGGGATTGGCAGGACTTCGGCAGCGGCGCGATCGGGGATTTTGGCTGTCATATTTTAGACCCAGTATTTACGGCGTTAAAGATCACTGGTCCGACAGATGACTATTTTGCGGTTCATTCCGGTATGAATGATGAGGTGTGGCCTGCTCAGACAATGTATCGCTTTACTGTTCCTGGTACGGAATACACAGCTTCTGATCGGCTGACGATCACTTGGAATGATGGAGGGCAGCAGCCATCAACCAAAGGTTCGCATTTGCCGCCGCGAGAGGCATTGCCGCGCAGCGGTTCAATGTTGATTGGCGAAGAGGGAACTTTGGTGATTCCGCATGTTGATGCTCCTCGACTTTATTTTGAAGGAACGGGCTACAGCGATGATTATGAACTGGCTGAAGATCGCGACCACTATCACGGCTGGATCGATGGATGTATTCTCGAAGAACAGCCGTCAGACGGTTTCGAATACGGAGGTATGCTCACTGAGACACTTCTTCTCGCTAATATTGCCGTTCGGTATCCGAAGGAGACTCTGAAATGGGATGCGGAAAAAATGAAGTTTACCAACCACGATGAAGCAAACCGCTGGCTCACTCGCGACTATCGCGAGGGATGGGATTTGAAGGCGCTAGTCGGTTGATCCGACAATCAGTTGCTGTCAAACTCGCCGGGAAGAGCTCCGGAGCTTTTTCCGGCTCGTGAATCAATCAGATTAGTGAATTCGTTGAAGAATTCCTCGGCGAGCTCATGGGTGAGGTGTGCCTCGACAAAGTCGAGCATGGCTTTTGCCCCTATTACTTCATCGACGTAGAGGAACTGATCTTTCAATTTTCCCCACTTCAGACGTGGCAGGGTTTTAGCGAGATAGTCCTCCTGGTCGAGGTCTCCCATCATGCCTCCTTGGCGATCCTGATTGCCCCGCGCTCGACGCTCTTGATCTCGATCGAGCCCGCGAAGGTCCTCTATTTTCCTAGCCTGAATCATGGCAACGATTCTCGATTGTTGTTCGATGCGCTTGTCCCATGCGGTAACGAGTGCTTCAGGCTTTTTCTCCCTCAAATAGGGGAAAATAGTTTTTTCGTAGATTCCTCCGATGTTAAACGGAACGGGTTCCCAATTTGGGTTCTGCCCAAGTAGATTTTCGAGATTGTACCTTTTGGAAAAAATAGAACCTGCGACTGATCCAGTCAGGGAATTGGTTGGTGACTCTTCCAATCGACTCAGGCTGTCGACATAGGAGAGTAATGGGGCAAACACAGACTCAATCTCGGTAGATTCGGCAGCCTGGCAGCTCAAGGCAAGATAGCGCAATTGCATTTGGAGTGACTCGACAAACTGTGCGTTTTTGATTCGATCTTCCTGTCCATCTTTCCAGGCACGAAAATCGGATTCAGGGCGATTCTCTTTGTCGTATTCAACGACTTTGTGGCAGTCGAGGTATAGGGATAGTGCTGCTTTAGAATCGACCGCTGCCTGAGCAAAGATTTGCCCTGCGCTACTGTTTCTATTCGAGAGATGACCTTCAAGGTTTTCGCGGAGAGATTTAATTTTGGCTTTGATTGATTCGATCTGGCCTGCAGTCAGAACCTCTGCTTTCGCTGAGGGTACTGAGATGGCGCCCAGCAGGAGGACGAACAAGATTAAGCGGGTTTTCATAAGGAGCAGCATATCGGGGGTGTATAATTCCGACAATTAAGAAATCGGAGCTATATAAACAAATACCCCGGAAGGGGTTCAATGTTTCAATAAGAAAATTTCGAATGAATTTTATTCATCCTTCGGAAAGACGTGATCACAGTTGATTGAGCCAAATAATTGTCTTGGCGACGGGTGGATATTGACGGAAAGTGTGGGATAAACAGTGATTTTTAAGTGAGCGATGCCCTCTTCGCGATATTCAGCCTGCCAGCTGGAGAAGAAGGTTTAAAGAATTCCTACAATGGGAGAGTGGGTACCATATTTACAAGAGACGTTGTCGACTCCGGTTTCGCTGGTCATTGTCGGCGCCGGGTTTTTAGGGCTGATCATCGGTTGGTTGATCGGGCGCCCTTCTGTTTCGACGGAGAAAGTGAGTCAACCGTCCTCGCAGGCACCACCTGAATTGAGTTGGCGGCACGAGAAACTTATTTTGCTTGAGCGCCAGGAAGTCGAAAGAGAGTCGCGGCTGGGTGGATTTTTGACAGATTTATCAGCCAGTCATGGAGGAACTGAGACAGATGTGAGATCTCGGCTGTTTGGTTTAGGCGAATCGGTCCGGTCGACTCGCGGTCGTATCGGAGCAGATATTTCACGGCTGACTCTGGTAAGCGAGCGATTACAAGAGTTGAAAGAACAGGATGCTCCGAGGCAGGAGGCGATATCTGCTTCGATCGAAATGGCAGGAGGGCAGGTGGTGCGCTTAAAAGCGGCGAGGGATCAATTGCGCCCTGTCAGTATCGTGCTCATTGAATTGGAAGAGAAATTTATTATCCAGAGGGCGCGCTTGTCCGACGGAAAACAGGCCCTCCTTTCTCAGTTGGAACAGGTGAATGGGGAAATCTCGGAAGCGGGAGCTGATTGGTCGGTCCTGACTGACGAAACTGATCGGGGAATTCGTGATCTCCTGAGCGCGGGGAAAGAAAAAGTTTTTGAGCCGGTCTGCCAGGTCCTACTGGTCGATGGCTCTGTCACCGGATCTCTTGAAAAAGTGGGGTTGCCTTCCTTGGGCGATCAGGTAGACGGATTGCTTAGGGCCGTGAAAGGAATGGATGCTGCCGATGCGACCAAGCCTGTGGCTCCTCTGGTCGAAGTAAAAAATGGAAATGTGTCCGAGGCGGACTCTGCTGCTGAAGAAAATCTTTCCCCTGATTCGGGGTTTCGACCGGTTTTTCCAGAACCCTTGATTAACGGAAATCAAGACGGGGCTGTTGTTGAAGAAGAGCCTCTGATGTTGTTCCGGGGGAATAACGTTGAAATATGGGGGGAAGATATTTATCGAGGCGCAAACTGCAGAGCGCGCAAAATCCCTGAGTTACCTAGCTGGGCCTCTTGGATTTCGATTCGCCGGCTTGATACGGGAGAAAGGGTTTTTTCCCGGGTGGATTCGGAAGGATTTGCCCATGGCGGAAACGGCAATTCATCAGGATTTAATGCGACGAATGAGCATTTTTATGGCGCTCGGCATTTAGGGATGTTTTCGGATTCCTGTCCCAATGAGGTGGAGACTCGATTTACCTATGGTGGATGGGGTTTTGGTCACCGGGTCTGTGCTTTGAGTGACGGGCCAGAAAGCTTGCAAGCCTCGGGATGGGAGGGGAAGGAAGTTCCTGAGAATACGGTGTTTGAGATATTCCTCTATGCGGGTTTGCCTGAGCTAGAGGAATCGGATCGAGTGCTTGAATGGAACTAGCTTGTTCGCTCTGGAAATCGGAATGAACCTTTTATTGTTAGTGAAGTTCGTTTCTTAGCGGTGGAATACGGAGCGGATTCGCTTAAATTTCCCCATCTCGGACTCATCGAACATTCCTTCTATTCCCAACTATGAAATCCTCGGCCGGATCGGCGGAGGTGCCTACGGGGAGGTCTTTTTGGCGCGAACTGTCACTGGAATGTACAGGGCAGTTAAGGTGGTTAGTCGTGAAGACTTTGAATATGAGAGAACCTTCGAACGGGAATTTGAAGGAATACAACGTTACGAGCAGGTTTCTAAAGATCATCCGGGATTGGTGGATGTCTTGCATGTGGGGAGGGATGATGAGGCAGGCTACTACTATTATGTGATGGAGCTTGCCGATGACGAAGGGGGGCATCAAGAGGAGATAGATCCCGAAACGTATAAGGCAAAAACGTTAACTTCTGAACTTAGGAGAAACGGCGGTATGTCGGTTCTTGAAACAGTTAGACTGGGAATTTCTCTGGCTAATGCGCTGGGTCATCTGCATCAATCGGGGTTGACCCATCGAGATGTGAAGCCTTCTAATATTATTTTTGTCAAAGGTGCCCCCAAATTAGCTGACGTGGGATTAGTCGCCGCGACAGGGCAACGTACATTTGTGGGAACTGAGGGTTATGTGCCACCGGAGGGCCCCGGGACGAGTTCGGCAGATTTGTATTCTCTCGCCATGGTGCTCTATGAAGTACACACCAGCAAAGATCGTCTCGATTTTCCAGAGTTGCCGACAAATCTTGAGATTTCGCCGACGGTTAATCGTGACGAGTGGCGAGCGTTGAATAACGCCATCTGTCGGGCAGGCTCACCTGATGTGAAGAAGAGGTATAGTTCGGCGCAGTCTCTGGCCAGGGCATTGCACGATGTGGTCAGCTCCGGAACCGGGTCGGGGCGAAATGGATCCCGGTCGAGCAGATCGAAGGCCGCCGTCACTTTGTTGTTGATTGGGTTGTTTGTTGTAGCCGGTGGCGGGGGATACTGGGTTTGGAAGGATGGGGAACAATTCAAAGACAAGAATTCCGATCTCATCTCTCAGAAGGAGAAAGCGAAAGAAGGTGAGCCCGATTCTATCGTTATTTCGGAGACCGACGGAGAACCTAACAACACAGTGAGTGGTATCGAAATCGTTGATCCGGGCAAAGAGGAGGGGCAGGCTACTGATGGTCCTACTTTTACGATCATCGATTTGGAAAAGGGTAACGAGATCGGGGATGACGAAGTAGTGATCAAAGACGAAGTCACGACCGACGTCGATCTTACGGGTGATGGCGAAGGAATGAAGGGGGGAGACAAGGTGGATTCCGGGGTTAAAAATGAGCCGGTGAAGGATGACGTCACGGCGATTGCGGAAGTAGTGAAAGGGCGAGTGAATCTTGTCAGCACACCGAGCGGCGCCATTGTTTGGGTGGATGGTGAAGAAGTGGGTACCACTCCGCGGCCGCTAGAGTTTCCGGTAGGATCCGTCGAAATCGTGCTGAAGTACTTTGGCTATTTTGATTACGTTCATTCTGGGGACGTGGAGGAAGGCTTTCAAATTGCCAATATCACTTTGGTTCCTGACCGACGGCCGGCACCGGGGACTGAATGGGTCAATTCGACGGGAATTGCTTTCATTCCTGATACTGAAGTTGGATTCATTTCATCTGAGAGTGCCCCCGGGCAGTTATTCAATGCGTTTATGGAAGAGACAGGGATGCGAATTCCTGTGGTCTCACCTTTTGGCATTGTCCAGGTTCGAGATGAGTCGGCGCAATGGGCGTTCTGCGACTGGGTGACGCGCAAGGACAGGGAAAGCGGGTATTTGGGAGAAGTTCAATATTACCGCCCGGTTCCGGGAGCCGAATCTTTGAGTGATGACTCCTTCAAACTGGTCATGGACGACAAGGTTGGAACGCTGATTCTTAATTCTGAACCTACTGGTGCCTTGGTGGTTTGCGATGGGGTTTCGTATGGTAGGACGCCGGTGGTATTGAGCGATATCAGGCAGGGAACTCATCAGATTCAATTGGAGTATCCCGGTTACAAAATCACTAAAAAGGATCTTGTCCTGACGGAAGTTGAGGCTGTGCCCATGACCATCTCTCTGCAGAGGGACACCTCTGTCGTGTTTGGGAATCCATGGACGAACAGTCAGGGAATGCAGATGGTGCCAATTGGTGATGTGATGGTTGCTGCTTATGAGACTCAGGTGAGAGACTATCGGGAGTATGTGACCGAAATGCAGATTCTCATGCCTGCTTCGGAGATCCCGCAGGCCTTGAATCATCCTGTGGTTGGCGTGACTCGAAATGAAGCGGAGGCTTTTTGTGAATGGCTGACATTGAGAGAGCGTTTTCAGAATCGGATTCGGGAAACGCAGCGCTATCGTTTGCCCGGAGATCTCGAATGGAGTCTATGGGCTGGGATTGATAGTGAGTCTGGAGCGGATCCTGAAATACGAGGGCGTCTTGGAGCTCAACAGTTTTTCTGGGGTGGGCAATGGCCTCCGGCTCAAGGTTCTGGAAACTTTGGTGATCTCGCGGCGGTCGGGGCGCTTCGAAATTATGTCATCCAAGGCTACAACGATGGCTATGCAACGACGGCGCCGGGAGGGAGTTTTGCGGTGGGTCCTCATGGCCTCTACGACTTAGCCGGCAATGTTTGGGAATGGGTTCAGGATTCGTATCAGAAAGGCGATGACAGCCTTGGGGTAACCCGCGGCGGCGGATGGAATACCTACGAAAGGGACCGACTTTCGATTTCGTATCGAAATGCTGTTCCGGCTGAAGCGCGCGAAGACTTTTATGGATTCCGATATGTTCTGGAAGAGGTAACTGGCCTCGAGCCCTGAAACCGGTTGAATATTCAAAAACGATTTCGATACTGAAACCCATGCCACGCTCTCCGATTGTCAAAATTCTAAAAAGTGAATCCTCACCTGGAGTCGTTCACGTTAGTGGATGGGTTCGAACGAAGCGCGATTCGAAGGCATTTTCGTTCATTGAAATCAACGACGGGAGTTGTCTCGCCAATTTACAAATCGTCGCAGATTCTACTTTGGAAGGATATGAAGAGGCGGTGATTCCTTTGACCACAGGGGCGTCAGTTGAGGTGACTGGCAAGGTGGTGGAATCTCAGGGCAAAGGACAGCGCTGGGAAATGCAGGCGGAGTCGGTTCGGATGTTGGGATCTGCTGACGAGGATTTTCCTCTGCAGAAAAAAGGGCACTCGATGGAGTTTCTTAGATCGATTGCCCATCTCCGCCCGCGTTCGAATCTTTTTGGGGCTGTGTTCAGGGTTCGCAGCCGGATGGCTTTTGCGGTGCATCAGTTTTTTCAGGACCGTGGTTTTGTTAATGTTCACACTCCCGTCATCACTGCTTCAGACTGTGAAGGAGCGGGAGAAATGTTTCGTGTGGTGACGATGGAGGGCGAAGAAGTCCGCTTGGGTGATGATGAGTTCTTTGGCAAACCTTCATATCTCACGGTGAGCGGCCAGTTGGAGGGCGAGACATTTGCGAGTGCCCTTTCCAGTATTTACACTTTTGGCCCGACTTTTCGGGCTGAGAACTCTCATACTTCGAGGCACGCTTCAGAGTTCTGGATGATCGAGCCTGAGATGGCCTTTTGTGATCTTGCCGGCGACATGGACATGGCGGAAGCGATGATCAAATACCTGGTGACTGATGCGCTTGAGCACTGCGCCGAGGATCTGGCCTTCTTTGATAAATTTGTCGATAAAGGGCTAATTCAACGACTCGAGTTCGTGAGAGACCGATCTTTTGAGCGGGTTACTTATACCGATGCGGTGAAGTTGCTTGAGCAGAGTGGTGAGAATTTCGAGTTTCCGGTCAGTTATGGTCAAAACCTTCAGTCAGAGCACGAGCGTTACCTAACGGAGACACATTTCAAATGCCCGACCACGGTCTATGACTATCCGATCGAGATTAAGCCCTTCTATATGCGACGTAATGATGACGGGAAAACCGCGGCGGCAATGGATTTGTTAGTGCCTGGCATCGGGGAAATCGTCGGAGGAAGTCAGCGGGAAGAGAGATTGGATGTCCTGAGGAAGAATCTCAAAGAGCACCAACTGAGCGAAGAGGACTATTATTGGTACGTCGATTTGCGGCGTTACGGTTCTGTTCCTCACGCCGGATTTGGCCTCGGATTTGAGAGGCTCCTGATGTTTGTGACCGGAGTGGCCAATATCAGGGATGTGATTCCGTTCCCGAGGACGCCGGGATCAGCGGAATTTTAACGGAGGCTTCGGGATTAACCTTCTGTTGATAACAGTGGGTTGGCCGTTTGGCCAGCCATGCAGTAGAGAGGACGTTTGCGGGTCTTTCCGCTGCCAACTTCGTGGTTCTTCCGCATTTCAAATACGCTGCCGTCGTCGCAAAGAACAACCAACTCACCCATGGGAGTGGTGCGTAAAGCGGTGAATTGTTTCCTGCCAAGGTTACCCAGTGCCAGAACACAGAGTGGCGAGTCTGCACTAGTTCCTTCGCGCGGGTCACAGGCCATTAATTGTCCGTCGTGGCTCGCAAAGATCAGTTTGCCGGCAAGAGACGGAAAGCTTTCTCCGCGGTAGACAATGTTCCCAGTATTTCGTCCGGACACCCCTGCTTTAATATTCATGGTGAGTTTGGGGGGGGTAACGAACTCCTCGAGCTCTGCTTTGGCTGCTTTGTGAAAAAACATTGACCCTTCGCTGAGGTCCCAACCAAAGTGCTCGCCTCCGAGGACACTGAGATTAATTTCCTCCCGGCCGTTGATGGCCGTTTCGCCGATACAGAGGCTGCGGTGGAATGGATCAAAATGGAGGCTGTGGGGCGCTCGCAATCCGAAGGCCCACAGCTCAGGCAGGGCATCGGTGATCATTTGGAACGGATTGGACTCAGGGACCCCATAGTTTCCGCTGTCGGAATTGGAGCCGGTTGGGTCGATCCGGAGAACTTTTCCGTAGGCGCTGGTAAGAGAGGAGGCGTTTCGAGATGGACTGTCGCTGCCGACATCGGCCACGGCACCATCTCCTATTCCCAGGTAAAGATAGCCACGTTCGTCAAAGGCAAGGCCACCGAGATTGTTTTCGGGGCCGGGTTGGCTGAATCGCATGACCTCACGTTTGCCGCCTTTAAAGTTAGCAGCGAGAGGAAAGGGAGTGATGAATTCGTAGACGACGTCCTGATGGTGTTCAGACGGCCCCCCGAACTCCGGAGTGAAGTCAGGCATGCCTGATCCGGCATTTTCGGATACAACGGCGTAAAATTTGCCAAACCCTGGGCTATCCTTGACGAGAAATTGAGGATGGAAAGCAAGAGCCGAGAATCCCATGTCGCTTCTGGTGGCTTCATCGGCCAGGCTGGCATAGGCGGTCGAAACGGCTAAGGAATCACTTTCCTGACCCACGCGAACGATATCGCCGCCCTTTTCCAATATATAGAGGACGCCCAGGGCGTCTCCGCTGAGATCGACCGGAGATTCGGCGCGTGCAAGTAAGACTGGTTCGGCGTCAAAAGCTACCTCACGGCGGTAAGTGAGAGATTCGATAGGCTGGAAAGAATGGGCACTCTTTCCAGCTTGCGATTCACCGCTGCCCTTGATTATCAGGTAGCTTCCCATGCCGATGAAGACGGAAAGAACGAAAAGTCCAAACTTGGCAGCGATTAAAAATAATAGGCGGATCATCAAATTTGTCTCTAATTTTCATAATTAATACGCGTTTTTGATAAAAGTTGCAAGAATGAAACGATGTTTTTGCGAAAAGGCTGAAAACTCGGCCTGTCCTTTGTTTACAGATCTCGAGCCTTTGCCCATGATTTTGGTATGAGTGGGGTGTTTGAGGCAGCAGAAATCGAGTCCTATCAAAAGGATGGCTATGTGTTCCGGCGCGGGCTCTTCTCGGCTGAGGAGATCGAGATGCTTAGGACAACCTCGCGAAATGATGGCGCGATGGACCGAGCAGCGACAGCCCTGGATGACGGAGAGGGCAACCAAGTGAGGTTATCATTGTGGAATCATCCGGGTGACGGCGTCTACGGGATGGTTGCGCGGAGCCGCCGGTTGGTCGATTCGGTTGAACAACTCATCGGGAACGAGGTATATCACTACCATTCCAAGATGGTATTGAAGGATGCGCGAACCGGTGGTGCCTGGGCCTGGCACCAGGACTATGGCTACTGGTACCAGAACGGGCTGCTTTTTCCCGATCTGTGTAGTGTCATGATTGCGGTAGATCCTGCCACGAAGGAGAATGGATGTCTGCAACTGCTCAAAGGCTCCCATCACATGGGCCGGTTGAATCATATCCTATCCGGAGAGCAGGCGGGAGCAGATCTGGAGCGAGTGGAAGAAGCCTCGAAAAGGCTGGAACTGGTTCATGCGGAGATGGAGGCCGGAGATGCGGTGTTTTTCCACTCCAATACGCTGCACTGCTCGGGGCCGAACCATTCTGAAAACTCACGCTGGGCGATGATCTGCTGTTACAATTCTGCAGCAAATGATCCTTATAAAGAGTCACATCACCCCGGCTACACGCCTTTGGAGAAGGTAGACGACGCCAAAGTGTTGGAGGTAGGTCAAAGCGATGCCGCTCGGTCGAACGTTGAGTTCGCTGACATTGTCGGGGATGACCAAAGTGCAAAAGTGCTTATCGATTCGCCCGAATAGGGGTGGAGAGATGCCACCAGGCTAGGGTTTAAACTGAAATTTCCAGGGTAATAGCTGGCCTAGAGTGATGATATCGCCCAGGTAGATTTCTTCATCAGAGGTACCACCGTCCAGCAGAATAGAGGTGGATGGAGGGGCAAATTCGGAAATAACCTGCCGGCAGAGCCCGCAAGGTGATCGTGATTCGATGGGCGTTCCTGATTCGGCGCCAGTGGTTAGGGCAAGCGCCTGGATCGTTTGATGGCCGGCCGCCACCCCGGCAAAGATAGCCGCTCGCTCGGCGCAAATTGTTCCGCCATAGCTGGCATTCTCGACATTGCAGCCCGCGAAGATTTTTTCGCCCATGAGGACGGCGGCCCCGACTTTAAACTTCGAATAGGGGGCGTAGGCGTTTTCCCGCGCTTCCCGAGCTGCTTTCATCAGCGCGTCGAAGTGATCGCAATCAGGGAGTTTTTCGTCCTGATCTCTATCCACGAGTCGCCAGGAGCCGGCAGTAGTTTTGATGATAGGATGAGGCATTCTTCGAGCTTGGAGACTTATCACCTTTAAAGAGTCATCACATTTTCGACAAGAATACTCTGCACAATTGAGTAGAACTCATATTGGGCCAGTTTCATCAGTCGGTCCTGATCGACGCCTTCTGCATTCTGCAATTGAAGAAGAATGCGATCGTCAGATTCGGCTAGATCATATTCTTCATTCATCAGCAGGCGGGCCTGATTGAGAACGCTGTACCAAGGTTCCGAATGCTTGAGAGGCACCCTGAGCCTCCGGAGATCGGGCATATCATCCAATCTTTCCTGGTCGTCTGGCTCGAAAAAGTCTTTCGCGGGAATCACTTCGACTGCGTCCAGGTCCTTACTAACGAGCTCTCTGGCTTCTCTGAATGTATCGTGCAGATCCGGCTCTACATATTGTTTCCAGTCTTCAAGATGAGTGGTGGTGTCCTCGTCGAGGAGGGCATCAGGAGCAAATGGAGAGGGAAAGAGGCGATCCCGCGTGCTTTGGCTGAAGTCTCTTCCACGAGCTACCTCGGGTAGTTCAGCGATGATATGCCACTCAGCGGGTGTCAGGGCATCAAGCCCCCAGAATTCATCTGTCAGAACAAATCTCATAGAATGGTGTCGGACATCCTTCTTATTAAAATGACGAACATCACAATGATGGTCATCGGATGTTACAGGATGACTAGCAATGAACCACCGGTTTTTGCTGGCTAGAGGTTAAGGTGGGCGGGTATATTTTATATACGTAACTGCCTCGCATCTTTGAAAATTAACGCAGATTTACAATTTAAGATTGCGAAATTCAAAAAATATGGGAAACTATTTTGTAAACTTATGTAACCAAGAGGGTTTTGATATATAATAATTATGAAAAATCTAATTAAAAGGTTGCATGAAACATTTAAGAGTGTTTAAATTACTGTAGTTTCCATAACAACTAAAAATCGCTAAAAGGTAAAAACCATGCAAGTATCCGAAGACAAAATCACAGGAGTCGATCCAAATGCTGATCGACTAGCGGACTTTATTATGTTCGCACAACGTTCATTTCTCCTAGATCTCTCGAAAGAGCTCAATGACGGAAATGTTTCATACGCACAATTTTTCCTTCTGGGATATTTGGCTAATGAGGATTACCTCACGATGACCGATATCTCCAAGAAGATGGGACATTCGACCGCTGCCGCTACTGGGCTGGTTGATCGTCTCGAGAAGCTGGGATATGTGCAGCGCCTCCATGCTGCCGATGACCGACGCAAGGTGATGGTCCAGATTACCCGCAAGGGAATCGAAATGGTGACTCGCCTTCGCAATTCCATCGCTGACAGTATCACTGAGATCATGGAAGCTCAGGAAAGCGGTGAAGAGGCGAACATCCAACCAATTTATTCACAACTGCGTGAGTTTTTGGGATCCCGATAAGCTTGATGTGGGGAAACTTTAACGAGCTTCCCATTATACGAAACACACTCATCAAGTTTACTGAGATTCAAAGGCACTCACTCTTTTAAGCGATTTTGAAGCACCTCCGGAAGTTCCGGGGGTGCTTTTTTGTGCCCAGACGAGATTTTGAGGTCGGTATTGAGAATTCGGTATCCCATCAGAGACAGGGAGATTTGAACCGAAATGGGTCGTTGAAGGGAGAGGAGTTGGCCTGATCGGTATCCTCTGAATTGGAGCTGAGTGGACGGCCTTTCCAGAATTCGGTTGAATCCTTTGCTGGCTGGTTGTCTGATGGGGCGATGGCGATACAACCCTCAAATCTTTATTCACACCTCGAAGGGGTGTTGTTTGATCAGATTACGATCCGGGAACGAGTCGCCGAGATGGGTGCGGAGATTTCACGGGAATTTTCGGGGGCGGAGGAGGGGCTTTCTATTATCGCGGTCCTTCAAGGCGGTGCGTTGTTTATGGCCGATTTGATTCGGGAAATTCATTTACCTCTGCATTTGGATTCGATTTCCGTTGCGAGCTACCATGGTGGGACTTCCAGTTCCGGAACCATCACTTTCAATCAGAGCCGGCTTCCTGAGGTAGCGGGGCGAGATGTTTTGGTGCTGGATGATATTTTAGATACAGGCAGGACTTTGGCGGCAATTACGAGTCGATTGCGCGAGGAGTGTAACCCGAGATCAGTCAGGTCTGCGGTATTGCTCTCGAAAAAAATTGAACGGTCTGTCGATTTTGAAGCTGATTACGTCGGCTTTGAGGTGGGCGATGAATTTGTGGTAGGATACGGTCTCGACTACCGTGGTAAGTATCGAAATCTTCCTCTGATTGGAGTATTGAAGCCGGAACATATTGAGGCGCCGGTATGAAAGTGAAGGTCCTGCTTTTTTCGATTCTCAGGGATCTGACAGGTGAGGAAACCCTGGAATTGGAGGTGAGAAAGGATGGACCTTTGGTCTGCGATGTCCTGGAAATGGTATTCGAGCGTCATCCTGTGATTAGAGAATGGGATTCAAAATTGCTCATTGCCCTGAACGGCGAGTTCGCGGATCGCAATCAAAAGGTCTCCGGTGAAGACGAATTGGCGCTGATGCCCCCAGTTCAGGGAGGGTAGATTTTTTAATGCGCTGGATTTGATTTTGACTTTGTAGGCGATTTCATTCATCCAAGACGGGCAATCAAATGGCAAAATGGTTCTATACCGATTCAGTTGCTGTCCAACAGGGGCCAGTCGATGAGGAAACTCTGTTAGAGTTAAATCGAGAGGGTGACCTCACGGCGAAATCATTGGTGTGGCAAGATGGAATGGAGGAGTGGGCGCCTTTTGGTGCGGTGGTGGCTTCTCTCTTCGGTACGTCTGAAGATGGAATTTCCAGGGAAGTTGGTGTGTGTGCTTATTCGGGGCGGGTCTATCCTATTGAGGATCTCATTCCCTATGGCGAAGCACTAGTTGGGCTGGAACATAAGGAGTCATTTGTTCAGCGGATGATGGAGCATGCCACGGTCGATATCGCGGATGCGACGGTCACTCACCTGGAGTATGTCGGCTTTTGGTGGCGATGCCTCTCTTCCCTGCTCGACTATCTCATCAAGATGATTCCGTCATGGATCTGCATGATACCGTACTATGCCGTTGTCTTTGGTGCCGGCTCTGAACTTGAGGCAGTATCAGGTGATATCGGAGCTGGATTTACTATCGCGATGGGAATTGCATACGGCATCGGAGTAATCGGAATTACTGGTGTTAGTATTTTTTACGATACTTGGATGGTAGGTAAATATCAGGCGACTCTCGGCAAGATCGTGCTCGGCGCCAAAGTGGTGAATCCGGATGGATCGAAACTGACATACAAACGTGCCTTTGTTCGGTGGCTGGCCAAAAAGCCGCTAAATGGGGTTCTGGTCTGGGGGCCTTCCACGATAGGTTTTGCTCTCGTAATTGGGGTAGTGGTCGGAGCATCGGAAAATTCTGAAAAATCGGCCACTATTGTCATGGCGATGATGACAGGTTTGTTTGTTTATGTTGGGCTGATCGCTCTTTGTAGTGGGGTCTACTGGATGGCAGCGTTTGATCCCGAAAAGCGGGCTCTTCATGATCGCGTGGCTGCGACTAGAGTGGTTAAAAAGTAGCGTAATAGGATGGATTCACAGACCAATACCCCAACTGCCACCTTGCAGTGTCCCACTTGTAGGAACGGGCTGAATGTCACTCGATCTATCGAGCAACTTGAAGAAATGTGCCCGGTCTGTGGCGCCGAAATCAGGGTGACCATCTTTCCTCGTCTATATCATGAGGTTGTTTTGGAGGTGACTCCTGCCGTTGCTGGCGAGAAAGACTCGACCTGTTCCTTTTATCCTGAGCTGAAAGCAGACAAGGTTTGCGATGAGTGCGGATGCTTGATGTCTTCGCAGGCAGGAGTGCAGTGGGGGGATGTGGACTTGTGCCTGCCTTGTCTATACCGGTTGCGCGAAGAGAACCAGGCTGCCGCTTATTTAGCGAAAGCCAGTTTGCACGACAATCGTGCTCTGGCCTTGGTGACCTGGTTGGCTCCATTTTCTCTTTTTACTGCTCCTATTGCCTTGTTTTTGTTGATCCGGCATCGAAGAACCATCAAGACATTTGCTCCGAGAACTTCTGTTAGGTGGTGGGTTGCGATGGGGCTTTCTATTCTCTGGCTGGTGTTGTGGACAGTAGGAATTGTGATTTGGCTGTCTCTCATCCTTGAAGACTTCACCTAGCAACTCTCCGGGGCAGGAAGCTATTGGCAAAAGCCACAAAAAAGCCCCGGCGTAACCGGGGCGATTCGAAGGCTGGATATGCCTTAATTGGTTTTGAGAGGTTTCAGGCTTTTGCTTTTCCTACTTTGCATTGTCCTTCCAGTGAGGCGCCTTCCTCCATCTGTAAACTGACTGTGCTAACGGCGCCGGAAATGACGGAAGTAGGTGACAAGCGGCATGAATTAAAATCTCCGTTCCCGGAAACTTTTCCTTCGATGACGGCTTTTTCGGCCTTTAAATCGCCCTTAACCGTGGCGTTCTGACCGATCGTCAGGCTGCCTTTTGAATTGATGTTTCCAGTGATTGATCCGTCGAAGATCAAATCGGTGGAACAGTTCAGATCACCTTCGATCTGGATGTCGCTTGATAGATGGCTGCTCACGATAAAGGATTGTTTGGATTGAAGATAGTTGATTTAGAGGGGCAAAGAGTGCCTTCTCGTTTGGGATTCTACCGCTGAAATGTCAGGATGTTGAGTACTTTCTTGAAAATCTGTCTTCACTGCAATTTCCGAACATGATTGGGACCGTTCGAACTGTTGAAAACGAGGTTACCTCGGTTATCTTAAGATTGATTCAACGAGTTGACCGGCGTTGGGCGAATATGGCCGACGAATGTTGGCAGGTGTATGGCAGAGAACATGTTATCGAACCGTCCAGATTATGGTCGGACTTTTAATACCGCGATGTGGTTGGTTGGGTTGGTTGCTGCGATCCAGCTTTTTGCCGTAGCTTGGGCTGTTTTCTCCCGAGAATCGCCACTCAAGGCGATCCCTGCTTCCGTCATTTTGACTGAGAGCCTACCGCAAAACGGAATTTACGTGGTCCCGGGCATGGGGGGACAGGTGGCAGTGGGCAGCGATATCACTCAAAACGAACCCTTCGTTGGGTCTCCCTCTGCGAGTTTTTCCATTGGCGATCAGGTTTTTGCGGGTGGCGAATTTGAAGCGGTGCAAAATGAAGTGCTGGAAGTTTCGGAGCCATTGTCTGTTATGCCTCCAAGCAGTGGGCAAAATGGCAATATTCTGCCCGAGCCTTCTTTTTATGGTCCTGAGAGCACTGGCCCTAGCCTTTCCGAGTCCTTGGCTAATGCAGCTTTCACCACTGAAAAGATTGAAGATCCAATTTTGGAGCGGTTGGTTTCCACGGGTGAGGAACTGCGTGGAGCGGGCAATATGTCGAGTGCCCTTCAAGCGCTGAGGGAGGCTGAGGCTGCTTTGCCCGAACATCCAAGGGTGCTGGGTGAGTTGGCTGCAACACTCAGTCAGATGGGTTTGGACTCCAAGGCTGTTGTGTATTGGGAACGCATCGTAGCAATTGGGGCAGGAAGAGGAGGGGCCTATTACGAGGTGGCGAAGAGTCAACTCCCGGGAGGAGCGGCTCCTAAAGTGCTTGAGCCAGAGAAAGTGATGAATATTGGTGAAATTAAAGTCGACGAGCAGTCGCCGAATTCGGAAGGACAGCGCGTTTCCCTTCGAATTGTGATTGATGCCGATCCTGCGCAGAACCCGGTCGGTGCTGATCTATCACTGCTGGTATACTTTTATGATCAGATCGATGGGGGGCGGGTCGATCCATCGACGGCGGACACCTCTTATTTGTATCCGACCGAGCCATATGACTGGCAGATCAATGGATCTGAAGAGATTAAGGTGATATATAATCAGCCTATTTTCACCGAAGAGCAAAGTCGGGAACTCGGTAAAAGAAGCTATTATGGTTATGCCATCGAACTTTATTATCGAGATCGGTTACAAGATAGGGTAGTGATGCCAGAAGATATCGCCCGATTGAGAATGGACGACGCGGAATCTGATCCTGATAGTTCGCCGAGGTCTGTTGGCCCGGAGAATGCTCTTTTCCCCAATATTCCCAATTTATAGGAACTGTTTATGCAAACTGAAAGCGCAGTACTCATTATCGATCATGTCGAATCGGACAGGTCTGATATACGTTCGATCCTAGAGTCAAGAGGGGGGTTGATTGTAGAGGCGGCCAGTGCTGCAGAGGCTTGGGAAAAGGTTAGAGAGCTGGGTGGTATCTCGGTGATGATTGCGGGTATTTCTCACGATACGGGAAACGAAATATTCGACCTGCGAGATCACCTTCAATCTGAAATGGGCCTTTTCCCCTGTGTGTTCTCTAGTGTTGAGGATATGACAGAGTTTTATCCTCGTGTTTACGAGAATGAGCAGCTGTTTTTTAAGCCGGTAAATCGTGGGATTTTGATGGATTGGCTGGACGAAGCTCTGAAGGAGAAGCAGGAAAAGGGGCAGTCAGCTGAAAAGAAAGTCGAAGAGAGTGCTCCGGTAAGTTCACCTGTCCCGGAAATCGAAACAGCGCCTAGCAACGAACCTACGGCAGAGCCGCTGCCTCAGATGGAATCAGCTCCGGTTCAGTTGCCGGAGGATGCTTTGCCAGTCGGCACCCGCTTAGGTGATTACAAATTACTGCGTGAAATTCAGAGGGATGCCGACTTTGCTCTTTACGAAGCTGAGCAAACCTCGATCGGGCGGAGGGTCGCTCTCAAGACTCTCTATCGGAAGCACCGAAGGGATATCAACTGGGTTCAGGGTTTTGTGAATGAGGCTAGCGCCAGGGCGTCAGTGAATCATTCTTCAATTTCGCTGGTGTATGAATGTGATCAGGAGTTAGGGGTGAATTTTTATACCTTGGAATTGGTGGATGCTCCAAGTCTGAGCGATCTCGAAAGGAGGCGCAGCGAGTTGGATAGCAGCGTGCTTTGGAAAGTGATTGAGGCGGTCGCCGATGCGCTGATTTATCTGCGGAATCAAGGGATGTCGCATCGGTTAATAACGGCGCAGAGTATTCTTATGCTCAAGAGCGGTGAGCCTCGAATTGCCAATCCTGTTCGCGGTCGCGGAGCGCCGATGTCGATCGAGGAGGAGCGTCAGCAACTGGAATTTCTTGGTGATGCAATTGCTCCGTTTCTTTCCAAGACGGGAGCGGATCCTGTTTTAGTGTCCCTGGTCGACCGGATGGGCGCTGATCGCATTGATGCGGTCAAAACCATTGATGGCTTGAAGCGCGCGTTGTCGCCCGCTGATCCAAACGAAGGCCTCTCTGAAGCGGAGGTGGCAAAAATAACGGCTCAAAAAGACAATCGCTCGGCGGTTGTTAAAGGGGCCTTTATTGGGGTGTTCATTGTTGCTGCAGCTGTGATTGGGTTCCTTGTTTTTGGCACAAAACCAGTCGTGCGCGAGTTAGGAGAATTGTCCAAAATTCCAGCTGGAAAGTTTCCGTTTCAGGATGGAGAAGAGGTCGAACTCTCCGAATTTTGGATCGGCCAGTATGAGGTGACAATTTCCGATTACGCAGAATTCCTCGACGATATCAAAGCGCATCCCGCGAAAGCTCAGAAGCTCAGGCATCCTGACCAACCTGAGGATAAGAAATCATATCGACCGGAGAAGTGGGAGCAGATGTACAAGGCTGCGATGAAAGGCGGGAAATTTTTGATGGGACCAATCGATCCGAACTGTCCGGTGGTGGGCGTGGACTGGTGGGACGCTAATGCATACGCGACTTGGAGGGGCGGGAGACTGCCCTCGGAGCAGGAATGGGAAAAAGCATCTCGTGGCCGAGCCGGAAATGTTTATCCATGGGGTGATGAATTGGTGCTTGAGAACTTCAATAGTGGAGCTGACCACGAATCCACTGAAGATTTCGGTGCCGGTGATATTGATGGATATAAGTACTGGTGCCCGGTCGATGAGAAAGGTGCTGACGAGAGTCGTTATGGAGTGATCGGCTTTGCGGGTAATGCGAGTGAGTGGACTGCAACATGGGATTCCCATCCTGAATCTCCTGACAAGCAGGTGCCTATCAAGCGAGGCGCTTCGTTTGCAACGAAAGCAGAGTTTGAACTAACTGCCCGACGGGCGGGCACTTCTGCTGAAGAGCGGAATTTTTGGACCGGATTTCGGATTGCGTCGGACAAAGAACTTCAGGAAAGGGTGGCGGCGGCACCGGATATGCCGACTGATGCACCTGAGGATGCGATGGCACCAGCTGAGCCTGACGCGAAGCCCAAGGTCGAGCCCAAGGTCGAGCCCAAGGTCGAGCCCAAGGTCGAGCCCAAGGTCGAGCCTGTGATGGAACTTTCTGAACCAGACGCGAATGCTGAGCCTGAGATGATTCCAGCAGAATCTTCTCCAGAGAGTGCTGAATAAGCAATTGCGGAGGAATTAGATAGTGGGAAAGGGGTTAGTCGTGAACTGATCGAGCCATTGCGGTGACCTCTTCCGCATCGTCTTCAAAGGAAATTATCATGGGGCGACAGCAGATCTCACAGTCGTAGTCGACCTCGCAGGGGCATTCCTCTGGCGCTGGCGTTGCGACGTGGAATTCCTGAAAGCAGGTCGGACAAATTACAGAAGTGGTATGCATGGTGTGAAATCTTGCCTCAAACAGGGCTATTGGGGCTCAAAAAGATTTGTCTAGGTAGGCCGAAAAACGCTTGAGATGCCAGTTTTTACCTATAGATTTCCGCCCCTTCGCCCCTGTAGGAGCTCCTCGGGTGGGCGAAGTTATTTTTTGAGGAGCAACACTGGAAGTCTAATTAACCAATTAACTAACTCTAAATTACACCATGGCAGCACCAATCATCCCGTCAAATCCTGAGCTTCTAGCTCTGCTTGACAACAAATTTCACTCCCATCGCGAGAATTCTATCGTGCATGGGAAAGTCATCGAGATCCGCCCACAGGTGGTGGTCGTCGATATTAATGCCAAATCTGAAGGCATTATCGCTATTTCCGAATTCGAAGACGAAGAAGTCGCCGTTGGTGATGAAATCGAAGTGCTTCTCGAAAAGCTCGAGAACGAAGAGGGCATGGTAGTCCTCTCGAAGGAGAAAGCAGCTCACAAGCAGAATTGGGACAAGATCGTTAAAGTCTACGAAGACGGCGGTCTCGTTAAAGGTAAGGTCAAGTCTGTTGTCAAAGGTGGCCTCATGGTCAACGTCGGCGTGGAGGCTTTTCTTCCTGGTTCACAGATTGACATTATTCCTCCGAAGGATCTGAACGAGTACGTCGGCAACGTCTACGAATTCAAGATCGTTAAGGTGAACGATATTCGGAAGAACATCGTTCTGAGTCGCCGCGAAGTGATCGAAGCTGAGCGTGCTGAGCAGAGAGCCGAGTTCCTTGAGTCAGTTACGATTGGCGATAAGGTCGAAGGTCTCGTCAAGAACATCACTGATTTCGGTGCCTTTGTTGATCTACAGGGCATGGACGGTCTGCTTCATATCACCGATATGAGCTGGGGCCGCATTAATCACCCAAGCGAGATGCTTGCGATCGGTCAGCCGGTTGAAGTTGTTATTCTCGACGTGGATAAGGAAAAAGAGCGTGTCTCACTTGGCTTTAAGCAGCTTCAGGACAATCCTTGGGAAGCCATTGATGCCAAGTTCCCTATTGGAACCGAAGTGGCCGGCAAGATCACGAAGCTGGTGCCTTACGGTGCTTTCGTGGAGATCGAGCGAGGTGTGGAAGGACTCATCCACGTTTCCGAGCTTTCATGGACTAAGCGTATCACTCGACCGAGCGATGTGCTGACGCTTGACCAAGAGGTCAAGGCAGTGGTTCTGGCAATCAACAAAGACGAGCAGAAGATTTCGCTTGGTGTTCGTCAGCTTGAACCGAACCCATGGGACGAGGTCGAAAGCCGCTTCCCGATCGGTATTACGATCAAGGGCGAGATTCGGAATCTTACTCCTTACGGTGCCTTCGTAGAGCTTGAGGACGGTATTGATGGAATGATTCACGTCTCCGACCTCAGTTGGACACGTAAGATCAATCATCCGAGCGAGATTCTCAAGAAATCTGAAGAAGTCGAGGCAATCGTCCTTGAAATCGATAAAACCAACCAGCGCATCAGCCTGGGTGTTAAGCAGCTTGAAAACGACCCATGGAGCGAAATCGATACCCGCTTCAAGGTTGGTGATTTGGTTAAGGGAACAGTCGCGAAAATCGCAAGCTTCGGAGCGTTTATCCAGCTTGAGGATGATATCGACGGTCTCGTCCATATCTCTCAACTGAGCGAAGATCACGTAGCTAAAGTCAAAGATGTCATCAAAGTCGGAGACGATGTGGAAGCACGAGTAATTAAGGTAGACAAAGTTGAGCGCCGTATCGGTCTCTCAATCAAGGCTGCTGAATACTCTGAGGAGCAGCTCAAGAAGGAGACTGCTGCCTTCGATGCTCTGCGTCCGAGTTCCGATCTGGTTGGTCTCGAGCAGGCCTTCAATCTGGCGACCGAAGAGTGGCGTCCAGGTGAAGAAGGTGCCGAAGAAGATGCCAAAGAAACGTCTGAGGACTAAGACAGATCCTCTCATTGGGAAACGACCTTAGGTTGGTTCCCAATCTCATTTTGAAAGGAGCAGGGGAGACCCTGCTCCTTTTTTATTGGAGAAATAGGCTGATTTTCGGTCACAAAGCTGATATTCACGAAAACAGTAACTGGGACCATTTTAGCATCGGAAGTGAAAAACCAGGTTTTTCCTTAGGGTGCTATGCTGCGTTTATACCAATAATTTGGTCCTTTGGGATACAGTATGAATCGGAATACCACCAAAATTGACCTTCCACCGCCGCGGATGATTGATCCGCGTGGTAGAAGAGTACCCGGGTGGGTATGGGGGCTGCTGGTCGTGGTTTCGTTGATTCTCGGAACCGGTGCCGGGATATTTGTCGGGCTCAAGTCAGGAGAGAACAAAATTGATAACCGGCAGGCCATCGAAGCCAGGGATCAAGAGATTGGTAAAAAAATTGCAGATGCCAGGCAAGCGGTGGGAGAAGGGGATTGGTTTGAGGCGCGTCGACTGTTTGAGGAAGTCAGGGAAATCGATCCTCAGAACGGTGATGCTCTCGCGTCATTGCCGTTAATTGACCGGAGGCTGGATGAAGCCCGGGGAGGGATTGAAGTAACGACTAATCCGGCAGGGGCCAGAGTGGTTCTGGATGGTTTTGGTGAGAAGGTCAGTCCGGTAACATTTTCGGGTATTCCTTATGGGGAGTATTCGATATCTATCGATTTGGAAGGACATGAACCGGTGACAAAAATGGTCGAGGTCAGTAGTGAGAATGTGGTGGTTTTACCATCGGTCGAGTTGATAAAGAGTTCGGGTCAGATCGAAGTCGTGAGTGAGCCCCGTGGAGTGGAATATAAGTTGCTTAAGACCATTGAAAACAATCAGAGAGAATTGGTCGAAGTGGGGAAAACACCGGCGATTATCGCAAAACTGGATCCAGGGGAATATCAGGTGCTGTTGGCCGTTGATGGCTGGCCGGATTATACAGAGACGGTCCGAGTTCAGAATGATCGAAACACTTCAGTGTCAGCCGTCTTTGCAAAGGGTGGATTCAGTGTCACGAGCGATCCATCAGGTGCAGAGGTTTGGATTCAAGCTGAAAATGAGGCTCCCCGGAATGCCGGTCTAACTCCTCTCAGTCTAACGGAATTGCCGATTGGGAAATTGCGCCTTGAACTGAGATACGGCAAATGGGCACCCATTCGGAGAACGATTGATGTGACTGGTGGGCTGGAGCAGGTTCTGGAGTTTTCATGGGAACGAAAACTGGTCGTGTTTGAAAGCGATCCGGCAGGTGCAGAAGTTTGGATGGGGAGCGAATTGCTTGGTAATGGAAAAGAAGTCACTCCCTTTCGGATGGAATTTCCGGAGGGGGAATACCGGTTTTCCGCTCGCCACAAGATGCTTGGGAATGTTGAAAAAACTTTCGCAGTCGAAGGCGACTCCGGTTCCAGTGTGGTGGATTTCCCTTTTGAATATGGATCAGTCCAACTGGCTAGTCAGCCGATTGGAGCGACGGTGATTTCAAGTGGCGTGCCGATTGGTAAAACGCCGCTTACTCTCGCTGTCGTTCGCCCGGGAGTTTACACATACGAGTTCCGAAAGGAACATCATCGGGGCACGATGGTATCTGGAACATTGGATCCAGGTGGGTCTCTGAATTTTGATGCTAAGCTGAAATACGATCCGACTCCGACGATGAGTCGAAATTTCTCTAACAGCTTGGGACAGCAAATGGTCTGGATCGGGGCGCTAAAAGGCTGGGTGGCTGCGTACGAAACAACACAGACGGAGTTCGAGCGGACTTCCGGCGCGAATCCCAGTTATTTTCCGTCGCCGAATCATCCGGTAGACAGCATCACTTGGTATCAGGCAGTGAGGTTTTGCGAGGCACTGACTCGAGAGGAGCAGGGGCTGGGTAAATTGCCTGTCGGTTATCGCTATCGCCTGCCGTCTGATCGAGAGTGGAGCCAGTATGTTGGGACGCAGAAATTGGATGGTGCGATATCCAGTTTGTTTGATCGCAAGAAATCGACGGCACCGGTTGGATCGTTGGCACCCAATGAATTCGGACTTTATGATGTGAGGGGCAATGTATGGGAGTGGGTCAGTGACTGGTATTCCCAGAGTATTGTGAATCGCGTTCGGGAGGAAAGGGCAACGCCGAATCTGGATTGGGTCGGAACAGATCGTAAGGTGTTGCGAGGTGGAGCGTGGAATCGCTCTTCACAATTCGACCTTTCGACTTCCAATCGAATGGCAGCGCGCCCGTCAGCAGAAGATCGCTATGATGTAGGATTTCGGGTGATCCTGATGAAAGACTGAATTGTTATTTTTCAGTCAATCAGGATGGTGCTGTTGTAGTCTGCCTCGGGAGCTTCAGGACGATAGTGAAATGCTCTTTCCGCTTGGCCTTCGGGATCTTTCGCGGCGTAGATTGCTACTTCAACTTTCGGCGTTCGCCCCGCCGAATCGGCGAGTTTTGATATCTTTAAGTTGATGCTATTTTGCCCGCGGCGTAGTCCCCCGATGATTAAGGCGGCGGTTTTGATATTTGCGAATTTCCCTGTCAGGTGTCCGTTAACAGATACGGACACTTCATATCCGGTCGCGTTAATCCACGCTTCTGCGACATACTCAGGGGTCGTGACGGGCTGAGGAACGAGAGGAAGCTGCGCTGCGGGCTGAAACTCAATTCCAGTTAAAAAGGAAAAGTCACCGTTTCGAATTTGGAGTAGGAGTTCGCCGTCGTTTCCTGGCTTGACGACGCGAAGGCTATCGAATTTCCAGACCCCTTCTTCGCGAAGAAAATGGAGGACGAGCAGGTTGTCAGTCAAGACAGTGCCCGGAGGCGCTCCAAAATTGGCTTTGCCGTAGTAGGTGGAAGTGGCTGTCTGACCGGTTGATAGTATGCCGAGAGCAATCAGGCCATTGAGGGATGGGGACTCTAGCGGGTCGTCAAAAAATGCGTCGGGAAATGGGAGCCGTTGAGATACAATTCGATTTCGAATTTCGATCTGCCTGGAGTAGGCAGTGATCTCTTCCCATTTATTGACATTCCGAGTAGAAACGGCGTCGCGCCATGCGTTGAAGGCGCTTTCGAGGGTTGGTCTCAGGGTCGGGTCAGGCTGCGAATTTTGTGCATTGCTAACGTGTGGCGACAAGAGAGAAAGAAGCAAAAGCAAAAGGGCATGAATCGATCCAGATTGGGGCATGGAAAAAATTTAGCACGGTCGTTGTGATTGAACAGTAGAGTTTCCTGTATAGTTGGGGCTTGAAAATTTTCGCTGCCACCGCTATCAAGATCGGTCTGCCAAATCAACTATGGGGAAGCCTATACATCTACTGACGGAACGGGAGCGGTTGTTGCTTGGTCGAGCTCAATCCAAGATCTATTCGGAAATTGAAGGAGGAAACGATCTTTCGATTCATTTCTATTTTCCAAAAGATTTGGCTCAGGGTGAGAAGCGTCCCTTGATTCTGTTTTTCAACGGCGGTGCCTGGGATCGAGGCAGCGTGATTCAGTTTGCGCCTCATGCGCTTCATTTTGTCGGAACAGGGGCCATCTGTGGTTTGGTGGAATACCGGAACAAAGGATCGCATCCAGAATTGTGCCCGGCCGATGCGGTGAATGACGCGCAGGAAGCGGTCAAGTTTGTTCAAGAGCATATTGATCAATTGGGGGCAGATCCGGATAAATTGGTTCTCATCGGAGCGGGGGCAGGCGCCAACATTGCCGGGCGGGCTGTCATGAACTTAAAAGGTTCGGCAGAAATTCCGTCTCCCAATGCGGTCGTCATGTATTGCCCTATCATCGACGTGGAGAAAGGATCTTTTGGCTGGGAGCAATTTTCGGACCTCTCCGAAGCCAGAAAAGTGAGTCTTTCTAAAGGGATCTGTTCGGGCTTGCCACCAATGCTGATTATTCACGGCACGGCAGATCGGCTCATACCGGTCGAGACCATTTTGGAATTTTCGAAACGGATGATCCGAAAGAAAAATATCTGTGAGTTGGTTCAATTTGAAGGGCGCGATCAGAACTTCTTCAATCTAAATGTGGATCCGGCTTCGTTTGAGGGAGTGCTGGCAACGACGGCAAACTTTCTCGATGAGCAGGGGATTCTGAAGATCGATGAGAACGACGATAGCACGCAGGTGATCTCCTGGCGGGAGCGGGATTATTGATTTGCGAAGTTGCTGATGCGTGACGAAATTTGAGGATGCTATGGCGTGTCCTTATTTTGATTGTTGTTGCCAATGATTTGGTCTTGGGAGCAGAGGTGGCGGATGATCTCGATTCTGAGAAGTGGGAGGAGACATTTTCGGATGAGTTTGACGGTCCTAAACTCGACTACGAAAAGTGGATGCCGACGGATCCGTGGGGAGTGGTTCGCAACGACGAACTTCAGGGCTATGTGATCAAGGCGTTTCAACAGGTCGAGGGCGTACTCCGAATTCGGTGTGAAAAAGAGGCTTCATATTATGATGGGGCAAAGCGTGACTTTCGGTCAGGCATGATGACGACGACCAGAAACTTTTCGCAGCGGTTTGGAAAGTTTCAGATTCGCTGCAAGGCACCTAAAGGGAAAGGGCTTTGGCCGGCTTTCTGGTTGCTTCCCGATCCGCCAGCCTGGCCTCCCGAAATTGACGTGCTTGAGATATTGGGGGGCGAGCCGGATCGAGTTTATATGAGCCACCATTGGATTGATCCTGCCAATTCTGAAGGAAAGTCGAAAGCGGAGACTGGTGAATTCAAGGGTCCCGATTTCTCAATGGGTTTTCACGAATTCACGGTGGTATGGGAGGAAGAGGAAATTCGATGGTACGTGGATGGTATTCTTCGTCATCGAAGCGGGGAGCAGGTTCCGCAGACTCCCATGTTTATGCTTGTGAATTTGGCCGTGGGTGGATGGGCCGGGTATCCGGATGAAGCGACTTCCTTTCCCGCGGACTTTGAGGTCGACTACGTTAAAGTGTGGAAGAAGCGAGAGCCTCGAGAGGGTGACTGATTTAGGCGTTGATGCGCCGATGACGCGACTTGCCATTTTTCTTTGTTTTGGCAAGTTTCTCACATGAAATGTGCAGCGACTTTACTGACTCTTATCTGTTTGCTCTCCATTGATGCGTCTGCGAGGTCATGGAAACAAGCAGCCTCTGGAAAGATTATCGACGCCGAGCTGATCAAGGTGGACGGCGGTAAAGTGCATTTGCGTCTCAGTGATGGACGGGTGGGTCAGGTTGAGATTCTTTCATTGAGTCTGGAGGACCAGCAATACATTTCTTCACTGGAGGTAGCGGCGGTTCCATCCGCCGGGGGCGCTGATTGGCCAAATTTCCGTGGGCCTGATTCGACTGATATATCGCCCGATACAAACCTCTTGGAAAAATGGCCCGATGATGGTCCGGGAAAGTTATGGGTGTATGAAAATGCAGGGATGGGATATTCGGGATTTTCAATAGTAGGAGGAAAATTGTATACCATGGGCACTCGGGGAGAAGATTTGACCGTGGTATGCGTCGATGTTTCATCTGGTGGAGAACTTTGGTCGACCGTTATTGGGAATGATGACGAGGATGGTTATAATGCGGGGTGGGGAAAAGGCCCTCGCAGTACACCGACTATTTCTGAAGGCCTCGTTTTTGCCACTGGCCCTAAAGGGACGGTTGCTTGTCTCGACGCTGAGTCCGGGAAAAAGAACTGGTCTAAGAATCTCGTAAGTGATTTCGGAGGCAAGTCCGGAGGCTGGGGGTTTTCTGCGTCACCTTTCGTGGACGGGGAACATTTGGTCCTGGCTCCAGGCGGCGATGACGCTGGGATGGTATGCCTCAATAAGAAGACTGGGGCTACGGTCTGGAAAGCTGACGATTTGAAACCTGGGAAAGCCGAGTATGCGACAATTCAAGTGGCTGAGATCAACGGTAAGCGTCAATACATTCGCTTGTTTGCTGAGGAGTTGGTCGGAGTGTCGGCTGATGACGGCGCTGTTATCTGGAGTTCTCCCTGGCCGGGCAAGACTGCGGTCATACCGACACCGATTGTGAGCGGGAATCAAATCTATATCACGTCTGGTTACGGAGTGGGGTGTAAGTTAGTGGAGATCGATTCCAGTGACAATCCAACGGATGTCTGGGTCGATAAGACGATGAAGAACCACCATGGTGGAGTTGTGAAAGTTGGTGAATATCTCTACGGCTTTTCTGATGGAGCAGGATTGATTTGTCAGGACTGGGCAACCGGTGAGTTGGTATGGAATGAAAAAGGTCAATTCACCACCAAGGGATCTGTGCATGTCGCTGATGGTAAAATGTATGCCCTGAATGAAGACGATGGAACTCTCACTCTGGCGACGGTGACTCCTGATGGCTTTGAAATGACGGGGCGTTTTAAGCTGGACCCACAGAGTCCAAATCGGAATCCCAAGGGCAAAGTCTGGACTCATCCACTGGTGATTGGAGGGAAACTTTTTCTGCGCGATCAAGAACTCATCGTCTGTTACGACGTGGCAGCGAAATAGGAGGTTTTGCGCGGAACATGGTTGGATAGCGTAATCAACCTTGTTACTGTCCTTCTTCATGTCGCAACTCACGGAAGAAAACGAATTCAGCAGTGGGGGGCGGGAATCTTTGGATAAAAGGGCTGGCTGGTGGGCCTGGCCATCGATTGTAGGCTCGGTGATTTTTATCGCCTGGTCCGTCAATTGGATTCCGGATGAGGCGGGCGCAGTCGCGGAGTCGGATTCAAATCTCAAAGAAGAAGTTCCGGGAGTTAGTAGCGATCTGGCGATTCTGCAGATCCAGAGTCAGGTCCTGGTGGCCTCGGCATCTTTCGATCCTAAGTCCTCTGAAGCGACTTTGGAGGAACTAAAAAAACAAGTTGGAGGCAGCCGAGGTCAGGCCGCTTTGGCGTTATTGGAGCGTTTTCTGGATGCGGAAGGAGATGAGACGCAGTTGAGCTGGGGTGGTGAAGATGGGGCTGCCGATTGGCTTGGTCTGGTGGAAAAGGCAAGAACGACAGGGCTTACCGAAATGGAGCGAGATGACTTGCGCGAGCATCTGGGCTGGTTTGCCGACTTGGCCCCCGATTTGGACGGAAACGAATCTCCATATGCCGGCGAAATCCGAGCAAAGGCCGTGGGTGTGATGGTGGGGCTTTCTGCGGTGTTTGTCTGCGCTCTGGCAGGAATTATTGCAGGTGGGATTCTGCTGATATGGTTGGTCCGAGCTCAGAGACAGTCGGGGAAAATGCTTAAATTTTCGCCGACTTTAATGCCCCGGGGGATTTTGTTAGAATGCTTTGCGCTTTATCTCGGAATCATGGCATTGAGCGAAATTGCCGCTTTGAAGATTCATCCAATCTTTGCGTTGGTGGGCTATGTCGGTGCTGTGGTAGCGCCTCTGATTTGGCCGCGAATTCGCGGGGTCAGCAGGAGGTCATTTCTTCTATCCATCGGTTGTCATCGGGGACAAGGAATCATTAGAGAGGTCGGGGCAGGGGCCGTTGGTTATCTTGGGGTGATGGCGATTGCTTCTGTGGGGATTAGTCTGACCTGGCTTTTGTCCTTGATTGTTGGACTAGTGGCCGGCGGGGACATGATAGGGGATGTCGGTTATGACGGTCCCGTCGAAGCGGAAGCGCATCCCATAGTGGGATGGATCTATTCGGGAGGCCTGAAGGAGAGATTGCTTTGCTTAGCTCTGGCGGCAGGGTTTGCCCCCCTCGTTGAAGAGTTTTTTTTCCGTGGTGCTTTGCACCGTCACTTGAGAGGCCGGTTTGGATTTTTGGTTTCGTCAATATTGACGGGAGTGATCTTTGCCTCACTGCATCCGCAAGGCTGGCTGGCAATTCCCGCTTTGGCGTCCATTGGTGTGGGTTTTTCGCTACTTCGGGAGTGGAGAGATTCACTCATTGCTCCCATGGTCGCTCATGCCATTAACAATGGGGCGCTAGTTGGATTTCTGTGCATTGTCCTCTGAAAGGCCGCAGTCGAGGCCCGGGAAATCAAAAGAATCTTGAGAGCTGAATTTTAATTAGTTTCTCTTAATAGTAAAAATTTCTTGATAAATCAATACGAACAATCTAATCTGGGTTTACTAAAATCTCCATAACTAGGAAGTCTTTTCAAAAAGAAGGCGATTCTAGAGAGGGATTTGATCCTGTCTTGCTCAACTTTTTCGTTCCCCGCCATGTCCTTCACATTTAGAAACCTGTTTTCTGAGGAGGAAGGAGAATCCACGCCGGATTCTCTCAACGATGGCCTTTCGAGCGGGCCCCAGCAAGTTTTCACGGCATCAGAAGGTGACGGGGTAAGAGGCTCGCAACCATCAAAGGAACAGGCTGTGGAACCGAATTCCATGCGTATTCAGGCCTTCTTGGTTAGTGAATTGCTACCGTTTATCCCACCTGCTATCGCTGCGAGGAGCGGAATTCCGATGCAGGACGAGTTGGATATCGTTATGCCCGAAAACGGGAGTAATGATGTCAGGCTCTCGGAGGTTTACCAAATTTGTCCTGAATTATTCGCTGCCGAGATCACTCCTCTCAATGATTCAGTGATCACGCTTCCAGCAAAATTGGGAGAGTTTAGTGCTGAGCCGGAAAGTAATGAATCGGAAGCTGAGGTGAAATTGCAAGGTGCCGCATTTGGAAGTGGATCGTTGTCCAAAGGGATTGCGTCACACGCGGTAAGCTCTGAGCAGACTGACGGAAGTGAGGATGCTAACAATCCTTTTTGGTCGCCTGAGCCGTTGTCTGGGGGCGGTGAAGCGGATGGTGCGGTGATGGCGGAAGCAGAGGTGCCTGCGATGGCCGAAGCAACTGGATTCAAGCCTGCTACAGTTGAATCTGAAGTTTCAGGGGCAGCCAATGATGGGGAAGCAGCTGTGAGTGGTGGCTTTTTCGGCGGGATTGGTGAACCTCTTACCGATGAAACAGAGTCGATTTCGGCCGGATTCGGAACTCCAGTTCAACCAAGTGACTCTCAAAATTTCAATATCGATTTACCTGAGAATGAAGAGTCGCCTCTCTCAGAAACTCCGGACGGAGTGAATGCTTTTGAAGGAGGCGGAGGTTTTTCTACTCACTTTTCCGACAAAGCTCAGGACGATATGGAGATTCCATTTCCTGGGGCGGAATCGATGAACCAGGGGGAATCTATGTCAACAGAGTGGGGGAAGATGTTTCAAGCTGGTTTTGATGCAGAAACGTCAGAAGCAGTCAATGAACCCTCGGTTTCGGGATTTGGCGATATGATTAATGACGGTGGTCCTGAAAGTATTGATGGTGGGATTCAGGAAAAAGATGATCCAAAAACTGAGGCGGCACCCGCATCTGCTATGGGGTTTGATTCGCCTTTGAACAAAGCGGGGAATGAATCGGAAGCTTTTCTCGCGGCGAGTCAGGAGATTGCGAATGGTTTTGCTGCGGATTACCAGCAGCCAGCAAATGCATCTGATCCAATAAGCTCGAGTTTTAGCGGATTTGAATCACCGGATGTGCCAGCGGAAATCAGCGGATTTGGATCGCCGGATGTGCCAGCGGAAATCGCTGAACCTGCGGAGAATATTGCGTTTTCGGGAGAGGGGTTTGCTCCAGAAAAGGAAACAGAAAAGGAAACGGAGATGGTGTTAGAGGAGGAAAGTCAAGTCGACAAGGGGGTGGTCAATCAGGCTGCCACGGTGAGGGACATGGCAGCAAATGTTTCGGTTCAGGTTGCGGGTCACTCGGTGGCGCCTATGCCGGTGTCTGAGCCTGCTAGAATTGAAACGCCTTCGGCACCGATCCAAGGAGATGGCGAAGACTATGCTGATTTGGAAATGAGAGCGATCTTTTCCAGTAGTGAGTCATTCACACTTTCGAGGTTGGCTCGAAAAATCGTGGAGTTGCCTGGAATGCAGGGGTGCGCTCTGGCTACTCCGAGCCACTTGGTTCAGGCATCGAAAAGTGAAGAAAACCGGCTCGGCGATGAGGCCGAAGAAATGGTAAACACGGTAAAGAATTTAGCGAAGTTGACTGGTCTGCCTGACGCAAAAACTTTCACTCTCCAAACAGACCGAGGAATTGTGAGCCTTTTCATGGAAGGGGATTGCTGTCTGATTGTTCGCCATGATGAGGGAAGTTTCGAAGCAGGTGTGCGCGAAAAATTGATCGTTATTTCGCGAAATATGCACAAGTTGAGCGACTGAATTGATATGGCATTGGTTAACCACGATCGCCGGGAGATCCAGTTTAAGGTTGTCTATTGCGGCCCTCCCGAAGGTGGGAAAACAACCAATCTTCAGTATATACATCGGCGGTTAGATCCGAGTTTGAGAGGCGATATGGTCTCAGTTGCAACGGAACAGAACAGGACGATTTCTTTTGATTTTCTGCCCGTTCACTCTCATGAAATCGCCGGGTATCAGACACGTTTTCAGCTCTACACGGTTCCTGGTCAAGACGTCATGCGGGACACTCGGAAATCCGTCATGGCAGGTGCTGACGGTATTGTATTTGTGGCGGATTCCATGCCAGGACGCGTTCAAGCAAATCAGAGGGCCTTTGTGGACTGCCGGTCAGCATTGATTGAGTTGAGAAGTAATCCGGATCGATTGCCATTTGTGGTCCAATATAATAAGAGAGATGCTGTGGGAGCGACTCCCCCTGAAAAATTGGATGAGTTGCTTGGAGTGAGGGCCCCCTCATTTCTTTCCTGTGCCACGTCGGGATATCAGGTTTTTGCAACGCTCGATTGGTTAACTCAGCAGGTGATGAAAGATTTTCACACCTCTTTTGCCGATAGGAAAGAGTCTCGAGTGGTGGCTCGCCGAAGGGCGATATCTGTTTTGGAGCCTTCATACTAAACGGTTTAGAGGCTTGAAAGGACCACAAGGCGAGGAGATAGTCAGTAGATCATGGAGATAGATGATAACAATAGTCCAGAAGGAGCCGACTTTTCCCCTGCGGTTCCGCTGGAGATCAGTCAGGAGACTGCTGAGCGGGCAGATGAACTTCTCAGAGAGTTTGCCGAAGATGCTTGCCTCGAGACGGCCTTAATTGTTGACCAGAGCGGTGCCCTCGTGACTGGTATTTCTTCTGAGGCAGATGTAACCGTTGAAGTGATTTCCGCACTAGTTGCCGGAGCCAGTGGTGCGATGAAGGCGCTCGTGAGGGAATTGGGTGAAACTGGTGAAATTGAAAGTTTGCATCAAGGAAGCGATCGCACCGTGTATTTGCGTGAGATCGTGGGACGTTTTGCCTTGGTAGGTGTTACGGGGTCGACAATACCAATTGGGGTTGTCCGCGAGAAATCCAATCAGGTTCGGGGAAGATTGGCTGAGCTTCTGGAGACGCTTTCTTCTGGGGAAGAATCGGCGATTGAAGATAGAGATGTTCCCAGGTCATTAAGAGAAATTGCGATGGAGCGAGCTGCTGCGCGCGCTTTGAAGGCCCCTGAGGTTGCTCCGACATTGGATGACTCGGATGAAATAGCTGAATCAGTTTCCCGTGGGTTAGGTAATCCAAAATCAGAGAGCTTTTCGATAGAAGATATCGAAGAGGTAACGAAAGAAAAGGACACGTTCGATCTCGATATGATTGCTGCTGAGGTCGATAAAGTCCGGGCGGGCTCGGACGAAGATGAAGATGAAGAGTTTTTTATCGGTAGAGATAAGGTTGCGGAGGAAGAAGTTGTGGCTCCTGATCCCGTCGAAGTGCTTGAGCCGATAGACACAGATGAGTCTGAGATCGTCATCGAAACAGAGGAATCGGAGCCCGAAATTGAGAGCTCGCCTTTTGAAGCAGATACGGAGGATGAAGAATTAGAGCCGGTGGTTGCAAGTCCCATTGTTCTAGAGCCGGGCGAACCAGTGGAATCGATTTTTGAACTGGAGCTGGATTCGGACGAGGATGAGATCCCAGAAGCAGCCGACCCCGCTTCTGCCGAGGACAGAATCGATCAAAACGTTGCTAGTATTTTTGAAGTCGATGGTGACGAAGAAAAGGAATTTATTTTTGAAGTCGCGGATGAGGAAAAGTCTGACGATGAAGACGAGACTTTTGGGAGTCTTTTTGAAATAGACAGTAGTTCTGATGAGGCTCAGTCTGAAGCAGAGGAGGACTTAAGTTCGACTGAGGCCGAAGACAGTGATGAAAAGGAATCGGGGCCACTCTATTTTTGAATGAGTGGAATTGAGGTAACGTCTTTCGTTGAAAGGAAAATTGAGGCTTTCCGCGAAGTTTATCCTATGTTACCGATTGCCTGAAAGGTCTGAATATTGAAGGTAAATAGCTAAATGGATCTGATTACCAAAGGCGGGCCGCTGATGTGGCTCTTGTTAGGCTGCTCAATCATCGCGATCGCGATTTTTCTGGAGCGCCTCTTTTATTTCCATCGTGCTCGAATCGATGTAGGAGATTTGTTGTTTGGGCTTCGGAATCTCATCAAAAATAAAGCGTATTCGGAAGCCCTCTCGGAGTGTGTGGTCACGCCCGGACCTGCAGCAAGGGTGATCCAGTCAGCTATCAGACGTTATTCTGCCCCACGGACTGAGTTACGGGAAATTGTCCAGGAAAGTGGTCAGCTAGAAGTTCCGAAATTGGAGAAGCATCTCGCGGTACTTTTAACCGTTTCCTACATTGCGCCTCTGATTGGACTGTTAGGTTCCGTTCTTGGACTGGTGGATACTTTTGTTCAGATTAATGCGGTAGGAGGCTTCGCAACGGTTGCTGAGATTTCTCAGGGTGTCTATGAGGCGCTAATCACATCGGCTGCCGGATTGATGGTGGCGATCCCTGCCTATATTTTTTACTCTCATTTGCGGGCTTACGCGAAGAGCCTGATGTACGATATGGAGAGCGCGGGCATCGAAATCGTAAATACGATTTGTGATTTGCGGTCGCAACCGTCCGATATTATTTCGATCCGTCCGGATACAGAAGAGGTGAGCAACTCTGAAGAAGCTGAATAACCGGAACTTCAGAAGGCTAAGAGAGCAGAGCGGGTTTTGAAACTTGAATCGACAATGAATGATCGCGGAGGGATGCTTTATACGGCTCCCTTGATGGATGTGATTTTGCTGCTGATCATCTTTTTCCTTTTTGGATCAAACTTGGTTTTGAAGTCAGGCGTTGGGGTAAATCTTCCCCGCTCGGGATCAGCTCTTCCTTCGGCAGAGGACGCCCATATTATCACTCTAGTTCCGGGGGAGAACTCCGAGTTCTACTTTAATGATAGGAGGATCGGCCTGGAAGAATTGGAGGACGTGTTGGAGGCCGCTTTGAAGCGATCTAATCAAATCATTCTACTGGGCGATGAAGCGGTCGATTATGGAACAGTGATGGAGATTTCCCGTGTGATTCTGAAACATGAATTTGAGCTATCTTTTGCAACCCAGCAGGAGTCATCGGGGAGCGGAAACAGGTAACAGTAAGACTAATGGCTTTAGCAGGATCCAAAGAACAGCCCGTTGACGCCTTCGTCTTTTCCTGGGCCAAAGACAGGCTGACCTGGCTTTACGTGACTGCATTTCTAATCTTCTCGGTTACGATTCATGGAGCCGGTTTCTATCTTTTTCAGGTTGTTTATCCGGCTCCGGTGCGACTAGAACCTGAGCAGGAGTCTCTGACGGTAATGGATGTTTCAGATCCGGAGGTGAGATCTTTGTTTCAACGGCTACAGGACCGAACTGTGTATCTCGTGTCCCCTTCAGGCCAGTCTGATGTTCGGATTCGGTTAGAGGACCATCAAGTGCGCTTTACGCCTTCGTTTCAGCGGGCGGACGTGGAGCCAATTCCACCTCTGTATCCGTGGTCGCTATCGCCGCATGTCGTAGACGATACCCTTCGTCCCGATCCTTCGTATTTGAATCAAAAGACTAAGTCAGCGATGACTTTTGATGCTGCCCTGTCTGCTAGAGAAGTAGCGCCTTGGTCAATATTGAATGACTATTTGGGTCGCGCTGAAGAGGTCCCGGCGTTTCGGGCTGAAATTGAAGTTTCACTTGATGGGTTGGTTACCGTTATACAGATCGATTCTAATTTGGAGGAAAGTGATCGGAATGAACTGATTCAGGTCATTGAGTCCACACTAAGGTTTAGGCCCGGGGATAGTAAGATCACCGGTTGGCTTGATATTTGGGCGCGAGGTTGATCTTTGGTCCGTAATCGAAGACTGTATCGAGCTCTTTAGATTCTCTGATTTATTATGTTTCGAGTGACTCTTGACGGGATGATTGCCGTATATTTGGTGGTCATCATGGGTGCCCTGGTTTTTGCCTGGGTGGCCGCAGAGATATTTAGAAAAGGAAGAGAGAATCGCCGGCGTAAGCATTTCGTCATATGCGGGATTTGCGACCACGTATTTGAAGATCTGTCGGAACAAGATTTGGCGGAATGTCCAAGGTGCGGGGCAATGAATGAGCGTGAGAAGGTAATCGAGATTTAGGCTTTGGGGATTTGCGATTGGGTCTATTTGGTTCGATGCAAATCGGGCGCTAGGGCAAGGCCAGTGAGATGAGAAATCGTCTTGCAATGGTTCTGAAGCACGTTGAGTTTAGGCCCCACCTCATCTAGTAAAACCATGGAACGTCGCGTTGTCATCACCGGAATGGGAGTCGTATCACCTGTTGGAAACGACTTGGATACATTCTGGTCTAATCTTGTTGCCGGAAAGAGCGGTGTTTCTAATCTCGATAGACCCGAGTTGGCTCAATATGATTGTCAGATTGCCGGAGCCGTGCGCGATTTTGACGCGGCGCCCTTTTTCGATAATCCGAAAGATTGCCGTCGGGCCGACCGCTTTGCTCAATTGGCAATGGCTGCATCGACACAGGCGATGGACGATTCTGGGATCGATCTTGGGGCAGTGGATCATGATCGATTTGGCTGCATGGTAGGTAGCGGTATTGGTGGGCTTGAAACTCTTGAGGGTCAGCATGTTACGCTGATGAATAAGGGGCCGAAGAGGGTTTCTCCTTTCACCATTCCGATGATGATCGCCAATATTTCGAGCGGTATGGTATCGATGAAATACGATCTTCGTGGCCCAAATATGTGCATCGTGACGGCATGTGCGACCTCCAATCACAATATTGGTGAAGCATGGCGTATGATTAAGTTTGGGGATGCCGACGTTTTTGTTGCGGGTGGATCCGAATCTACTATCTGCCCAATGGGCTTGGTAGGTTTTGGGAACATGAAGGCCCTCAGTATGCGCAATGACGCCCCTGAGAAGGCCTCTCGTCCCTTCGATGTGGACCGGGATGGGTTTGTGATGGGAGAAGGTGCAGGTGTAGCCATCATTGAAGAATTGGAGCATGCTAAGAAGCGAGGGGCGCATATTTACGCTGAATTGACAGGCTATGGTATATCTGCTGACGCCTACCACCTGACTTCACCTCATCCAGAAGGTGATGGAGCGCGCCGATGCATGGAGATGGCCCTGGGACATGCAGGGATCAATGCTACGGATGTCGCCTACGTCAATGCTCACGGAACTTCCACCGGCCTCGGTGACGTATGCGAAACCAAGGCGATCAAAAGTGTCTTTGGCGATTATGCTAAAAACGGCCTCCTCGTGAGTTCAACCAAGTCGATGACTGGTCACCTCCTGGGAGCGGCTGGAGGAGTTGAGTTGGCTGCTTGTGTTAAAGCAATCAGAGAAGGAGTGATTCCTCCTACGATCAATCTCGATAATCCCGATCCTCAATGTGATTTGGATTACGTCCCGCACGTAGCTCGTGAGGCAAAGGTGCAGCGAGCATTGACCAACTCATTCGGTTTTGGAGGGCACAACGCTTCTCTTCTGGTTGAGGAGTTTAGCGGCTAATCCTTTCGGATAGTTCCTCTCTACTCTGAAGGTCAACTCTCTCTCTATTTTCTGAAATAAAAAAGCCGCCTCCTGTGAAGGAATCGGCTTTTTAAAAATAGAGTGGTCAAGGCCAGGATCACATTGCCAGAGCGGTTTCTTCCCTGTCTGAGAAGAAGTCATCGTCATCTGGCTCGCCTCCTTTGCGGAGTGGGCGGGGACCTGGATCTTCTTTCTTCTGAAGGGCTCGGCGAAGCTTCTTCAATGCGATATTTTGCAGCTGGCGAATTCGCTCACGAGTCACGCCAAACTCTTGTCCGACTTCTTCGAGAGTCTTTGGCTTCTGGCCGGCTAGGCCAAAACGTGCATCGATGATCTTTCGCTCTCGTTCATCAAGAACCTCGAGCAGATCGTCGAGCTGCATGTGCATGTTCTTGTGGCTGAGAAGTTCCAGCGGAGTTTGGGCTTTTTCATCGCCGATGATCTCGCCGAACTCCGTATTGTCATCGTCGCTGATCGGTGCGTCCAGAGAGGCAGGGCGAAGCGCTGCTGACTTCAGATGAGAAAGCTTAGCGCGATCGATTCCAATTTCTTCAGCGAGTTCTTCGTCGGTAGGCTCCCGACCAAGCTCTTCGCTGAGGACCATGGCGACACGGCGCATCTTGGAAATTTTGTCTACCATGTGAACGGGCAGACGAATCGTCTTACTCTGGTTGGCCAGAGCACGCTTGATTGACTGTTTGATCCACCATGCGGCGTAGGTAGAAAGCTTTCCTCCCTTGTTTGGGTCAAATCGCTCAACCGCTTTCATCAAGCCGATGTTGCCTTCCGAAATAAGGTCGAGCAGGGGTAGGCCATAGTTGGCGTAGTCCTGAGCGATCTTTACGACCAAGCGGAGGTTCGCCTTGATCATGTGAGCTCTTGCTTCTTGGTCGCCGTTTTTGATTCGGTCAGCTAGCTGGACCTCCTCTTCACGGGTCAATAACGGCGTTTTTCCGATCTCCCGAAGGTAGATCTTGATGCCGCCGTCCATTTCCAAATTTGCCATGACAGTTGTGTGAATTAAAGTAAGTTAGGGTGCGGGATAGGGCTTATTTCCAAGCTCGAACAGCAGAATATATTCAAATTCTGTTCACCTTTGGGTTTTGATTGGCAGTATACGGATATTGTCAGTGAGGCCGGCTTGTATGAGAATTTTTCCCCGCAGGGAATTCTCTAATTCTATTAGTAACGTTATTGCCGGGTGTAAACTCTCAGGAATCTGTCAATAGCTCTATATTTTGGTGACTCGGTTCGTAGATCCGTTCAATAAAAAATCAACTAAAATATCCTACGAAATCAAGTCTGTTAACTTTTATGAAACTTCAAGTAGCTTCGCAAGACAATAAATTGAACTATTTTTTAGCCCAAATACGGAGATTTTCCGAAAACTCGCCTGCGATGGGAGTTATTCCTGTGTCGTCAGTGGGTGGATGACCAGGGATTCAGGAAAGGTGGGCTTGGTGGCGATTCAGTAACCAAGGCCCGAGTTTTCTCGGTGTGGTTCGCTGGAACTGGCCTTACCGGAACTGGGATCAGTGACAGGGCCCATGGTCATGCGCTGGCCGAGTTTTAAGACTCGAAAGCGCTGGCTGAGCCTTTCGCAGCAGCCAGTGAATTCGTCGGTGGACGGGTTGTTCTGGTCAAACATGTCGAAGTGCCCGGGGATCACAATACTGGAACTGGTTGCCTTAGCGAGCGCCGCCGCTTCGAATCCATTGAGGCTGTCTCGACCATCGGCCGATTTTTCGTCGCCGTTGATCGGCATGAAGGCGAGATTGATAGGCCAGCGCCTGATGGCTTTGACGAGCTGGGTGTGCCAGATTGTTTGGCCGCTGTAGTAGATGGCAAAAGGGCCAAAAAGGAGAACGAATCCCAAGTCCTTTGAGTTGCCGTGGGTATCTCTCCGAATTTTGGGGGTGGCGGCGTCGATACCGTGAAACTTGACCGAACTGAACTCCACAAACGTCCCTGCATTGACTGGAACAATATTGGGGCCGGCCGCGCCAAGCAGGTCGCGGGTCTGATCCGCAATTCCTGCTGGTATAACAAGCTTCAAATTGGGGTTTGCCGCTTGAAGAGGCAAAAGGGTTTCTCGATCAAGGCGATCCGGTTGGGCGCTGCTGCAGATCACTGCTTCGATCCCGGATAGTGCCAGAGGATCAACCACACGTTCTGAAATTCTTTTGATCTGATGATCGGTTCCCTCGCTGGCCCGGGTGTGGGAATCGGAGAGATAGGGATCAATGAGCAGGCCTTGCCCGTTCCACTTGATAAGAAAGCCACTCTGACCAAGCCACCAGACGTGGATCGCTCCAGTGACTCTATCTGCTTCGGTGAAGTCTTTGATGAAGTCTGCGTCTTTTTGAACGGGAATGATCATGAATGCGAATACAATAGTAGCTGGCTCCCCGGTCAGCCGGAGCTGCGATAACATGAAGCCAATTGAATCATTTCACAAGGCTTCTGGATTGTAAAGGCAGCCTAAAAACCAGATTCACTAGACTTTCTTATATTCCCACATTTATCGCTCAAATTTGGAGGGAGGACAAGGCTTAGGGTGCGTTGCCTGTGGTGGGTTGAGTCCCGATTTCAGCGCTCCCGGAAAGTTCGATCACGATGTCCTGATTCGGCTTCAAGCCGGTGAGCGTTTGTCCCAACTTTTTCCCATCGGGCAGGATGATCTCTAAAGTTTCGATCACTGCGGCGTCTCCCAGGCCAATGGTGACTGACGGTTCCTGCTCCAAGGTTCTTTCGATGGAATGTAGAATCCAGTCGTGGTCACGGGTTACTAATGAGATACGAGTGCCGGGTTCGTGATTCGGTAGGACAACACGGAGGTAGTTTTCGATTGGGCCGGAACTTTGCAGCCAGCGCAATTTTTCTGCTCCGTTTCGATAGATCAGGTCGGCGTGGCCGTCCGCATTCAGATCGGAAGCATGCATCTGAGCGGGATCGTCAATAAAGCTGCCGCGTGAAGTAACGGAAACTTCACGAAGGCCTGTGCCTCCCTGATTCCAGTAAATCCGATTAAGTGAGAGGGCTTCCGTTCCGACGGCGAGGTCGAGGTAGCCATCATTATCCAGATCCAGTGCCGCTAGCGTTGTGACCTTAGGGATGGCTCTCAAGCCAATATCTGAGGTCAGATTGCGAAAGGTTCCGTTGCCTTCGTTGTGGTAAAACTGAATCCCTGAGCTGGCAGCGGAACCAGGATCTGCTGAGCCCGGGGTTGCTGCGATCCCTGAAACCAGATCCGGTATGCGGTCGTTGTCGAAATCGAAGAAGACGGCAGGGGAAGCCGCTTTTGACTTTGGTAGCCCAATTTTAGGAGCGATGTCAGTGAAGCGCCATTCGCTCCATGTTAGAGCTGGCACATTTTGGTAGAGGCGATCTGCCAGTCCGTCGATGCCCAGAAAAAAATCAGGATGTTGATCTCCATTGAAATCGACAATCTCGAGGTGATGCGCTCCACGAGGGATCCAGAGCTTTAAGTCCCATGCGATAGGTTGAAAGGTGCCAACCTTGGTCTGTCGGTAAAGTTCCAGAGGGTGATCGGCACTTCCCACTATCAGGTCGAGTGAGCCGTCATTGTCATAGTCTAACCATCCTGCGACGATCGTGTCATTGAAAGAGAGCAGGCCAGTTTCGGTGGCTACTTCTTCGAATTCGCCATTTCCTTTGTTTCTAAGCAACGAGTTGGGTAGCCCATCACTCCGGGTCACAAAAAGGTCGAGATCTCCGTCCGCATCGTAGTCTGCGGGATAGAGTCCATTGCCTGGGGGGTGATTGGTTTCCCAGGAAGTGGGCTTGAGTTTGCCGGATGTTTCAATGGAGTGCGCAGAGATGCCTCCGCCAGTAACGAATTCGATTTTCCCATCTCCATTGAAATCGCCGAAGCAAAATGGCCCGGTGAGATCGATGTCTCGTGATTCCAGTCTCACGGCAAAAGTATCTGACTCTGGAACGGGTTTGGTTTCCAGGCGGAGGCTTTCAGGCAGTTGTTCGGCGTCGATCTTAAGGGCGGAGAGAGCGAGGTTGAACTTCCAGAGGTCTTTGTCTGACGGGTTTTGATTGGGAGCCTGCTGAAAGGTTGTGATAAAAGATTTCAGCCACGTTTCATCTTTTGCCACTGCTTCGGGAGAATAGGGAAGCGGTTCGTCGGGGAGGCTGGCAAGCAATCGTTCTTCGGTACTCGGGTGAGGGGTGGCCGCTGCAGTCGGGTTGGCGGCCGTGGCTGCTGCTTTTTCTGCGGTGAGAGTTTCGAGGATCTGATGCATTTTTACCCCGGAAAATCGATCCATCAGTTTCCGATCAAGCCGCTTGGGGCGATCGGTGGGGATGCGTTCGGTGAAAACCGGATCAGAAAAAGGGAAAAGTGGGAGGTTGCGGCCAAAGTTTACCAGCACTAAGCCCGTGAGGACCAGTATTGCGATGATGACCCAAATGATGGTTCGCTTCGACATTCAGTAGTTAATTTATCGGTTATGAGAGATGCAGCCTAGATAATCAGAGCATTATAAGATGAGCTGAAAAATCAGGCGAAAGCCTGCCACTTTTTCAAGACAGAGAGCGCAGAGCCGTCATCAATTGCTTGATTGGCAATTTTGAGCCCCTCTTTAAGGTCTTTTGCTTTGCCGCAAATCGTCAGGCCTGCGGCAGTGTTGAGGGTCACGATGTCCCGTTTGGGGCCCTTTATGGTTCCATCGAGGATGCCAATTAGGATGGAGGCGTTCTTATCGGCATCGCCGCCTTGAAGCTCTTCCAGGGCTGGCTCGGTCAGTCCCAGGGAAGAGGGTTGAATGTTATACTCAACCCTGTTTGATCCGTCGGTGGCCCATATCATGGATTCACCAAGGGTTGATAGTTCGTCCATGCCCCCGGCGTCGCCGGCACTTCCGTGCACCGCCCATGCTGTTTTTCGACCGAGACGAGTGAGAATGTCGGCAAAAACCGATCCGACAGCTGGATCGAACACGCCGATTAGCTGGTAGTCTGGGCGGGCTGGATTCAAAAGAGGCCCCAGCAGGTTGAAGATGGAGCGCTGCCCCCGTTCTGCGAGCAGTTTGCGAACAGGCACGACGGCCTTGAATGCCGGGTGGTAGAGTGGGGCGAACAGAAAGCCTGCTCCCACTTCTTCGAGGCAGGAGCCGAATTGTTCCGCGGGAAGATCGATCTTGATTCCGAGAGCCTCCAGCACATCGGCTCCTCCGCTTTTTGAAGTGATGCCGCGATTGCCGTGCTTCACTACGGCAACACCAGCAGCTGCGAGAACAAACACACTGGTGGTTGAGACGTTAAAAAGGTTCAATTTGTCACCCCCGGTGCCGCAGACATCGAGGAGCGGTTTGCCAATGGCGTTGCGATCAAAGGTCGGTTCGACAGCCCGAGTCAGGAATTCTGAGGCGAATCCGGCAATTTCGGCCGCGGACTCACCTTTGGTCGAAAGCGCCTCGAGAAAGTCCGCCTTTGATTCATGATCGATCGATTCGTCCAGCATCAGATCAGTGGCCCGTCGAATGGACTCTTCGTCGAGATCGATACCCTTTCGGAGATTTTCAGCAAGATTCTGCATGGCTGCAGTGAACACCTGTGCTTCAGAGTTGCCAACGGAGAAAATCTATTTGAGAGTATTTTTGTAGCCTCGGCGATTGCCTCGGCGATGGGCTGAATACAATGTCTTTAGAAGATTCCGTAAAAGATTCCTTAAAAGGGAGCCTCATTCTGGCTGATCCAAGCCTGAAAGAGCCTACTTTTTTCCAGAGTGTGCTGTTGTTGACTGAGCATACTTCGGAGTCGGGGGCCGTGGGGTATATCCTCAACCGCCCTCTCGGCCGCAATGTTGGAGATTTGCTGAATGAAGACGTGTTACCTGACAGCCAACAGGAGCATTTATCGCAAGTTCCCGTTTTCATGGGGGGGCCGGTAAATACAGAGCACCTCACTTTTTCCGCTCTGGGGTGGTCCGAGCAGGATGAACATCTCCAGTATAATACCCATCTCTCTGCCGCTGAGGCAGTGATGCATCAAATGGAGGGATTCCATATCCGTGCCTTTGTGGGGTACTCAGGATGGTCGGAAGGGCAGCTCGAAGATGAGCTTGAACAGAAGGCCTGGATTACTCACAAGCCGGAGCGGGAAATTATCGAACTCTCGAAAGTTGAGGACCTTTGGAAATCGATGCTTCGGGAGTTGAGTCCCTGGCACAAATTGGTTGCCGATGAGCCTGACGATTTGGGTTTGAACTGAGCGGCGATTCTGATTCACACGATTTCAAGAATCATGAGCGGAGGGTTTTCAAGGATATCGCCCGCACTTCTGTCGATCAGCTGACCGCGCAGTGGTGCCGCCGGTCCGAGTATGGTGACCGTTTCACCCTCTGCTGACTCGCAGGTGAGCCCTCCACCCGCTGGGGCGAGCAGGAAAAAAACGGTTTCGCCATCGAGTTCGCCTTCGACGAGTGCACCGGGAGCAATGGGATCGTCGAGATCGAAGTCGGGGAACTCGAAAGATTCAAATAGAACGAGGGATTGTTTTAGTTCGTCTGCCTGGGTGGCCTGTCCAGCGGCCAGGTAGGAGGCTTCCAGGCCCCGGGTATCATACTTGCCTTCTGCTTTGGCATCGTCGCCAGTGGCTGCTTCGTGAGCACCGGCGAGCGCGGCAACGGCTCTTTCATACTGGGCTTTTAATTGGGCTCGAAGTGAATCGACGATAGCGGTTTTGTTCATGTGAAGCGTGTCTCGGCAGGGGAAGGATTGCGGTAAAGGGCTGGGGTAGTTCCCAGAATTTTTCGAAATTGTCGGGTAAAGGCACTTTGATCGCAGAAATTATATTTCTCGGAGATCGAAGCAATTGGTTCGTCTGTGTTCCTCAAATCAGCGGCGGCAGAGTGGATTCGTGACCGAAGGATAAACTCTCGCGGACTCAGCTTAACATAATCGAGAAACTGACGATGCAACTGCCGTTCCGATATTCCGAAACGACGCGCGAGTGTCGCCACGCGATGAGGAACGGTCGGGTTATTGCTCACGTAGTCGATCACTTTGCCGGCAGCGTGAAGCGATGATCGAGCTGATCGAAAATCTGAATAGCTACGCGTGACGCCGACGACGCCGATCGCCTTTCCTGAGGATCCTGGAACGGGGAACTTTGAGGTCGAGAACCATTCCAGTTTTCCTGAGTGGCTAAAAAGGACTTCAGGGTGATTAATGAGAGGGCGTCCGCTTTTCATGATGACCTGATCGCCCGCCACCAGTTGATCGGCGACGTGGGAGGGGTAGCGGTCATGATCGGTGGTCCCGGCGAAGTTTGATTGATGTTTGAGGCCTAGCCTTTCGAGAAGGGCTTGATTGGCATGAACGAATCGGCTGTCCCGGTCTTTGATGAAAAAGTAGGTGTCGGGAAGATGATCGAAAACCTGAGCCATGGCCTGACAGAGAGGGCTATCAAATAGGCATGCGATCTGGTCATTCGGATTCTTCATATGTCCGAAAAATACCAAAGAATGTCGTCTTGTCACAAGACGATGTCTTTTAACTGGGGCAGGATGAAGCCATGAGAAAAACTTCCTTCGTTTTCATCTGTCTGTTTTTCGCGAGCTTTCTTGGAGCCGAAGACAAGCGACCCAACATTCTTTATATCATGTCGGATGATCATGCGGCCCATGCCATTGGCGCCTACGGCAGCCGTCTGGCGGCCCTGAACCCGACTCCAACGATTGATCGCCTCGCCAAGGAAGGGATGCTTTTTGAGAATGCTTTTTGCACCAACGCAATCTGTTCGCCGAGCCGGGCTTGTGTCATTACCGGGCAGTATCCCCACACTAATGGAGCCTATGATCTGAGCGGTGCGGTCAGCGCTGATCAACAGTATCTGGCGATCGAAATGAAGAAGGCAGGGTATCAGACTGCCATGATCGGAAAATGGCACCTCAAGAAAGAGCCTGCTGCGTTTGATTATTATTCAGTTCTTCCGGGTCAGGGAAAATATCACAATCCTGAGTTTAGGGTCCAGGGCGAAAAGAACTGGCCTAACAACATCGTCAAATTTGACGATTACCACTCATCGGATGCCATCACTGAAATTACGATGAACTGGCTCAAAGAAGGTCGCGAAGAGGATAAGCCGTTCTTTTTGATGCATCATTACAAAGCGCCACACGACTACTTCGATCATGCCGATAGATACAATGACTATCTCGCCGATGTGGATATTCCCGAGCCGGAGAATCTGTGGCTTGAAAATCAGCCGGATTTTGGTTCGATCGCTACTCTGGGATATGAAGGCGAATTGATTCCCCATATTGGGACTTCGATTGGAAATCGTAATCCGAGACGGTCCTATGCGATTGATTTGCCTGGTCGTTTCGCGAAAGACTTTCCGGTCGATTATGACCCGGCGAACTATTCCGAAACGGAGATTAAGCGAATGTCTTACAACGCGTATCTGAAGAATTTTTTGCGATGCGTGAAAGGGATCGACGATAATCTGGCTAAGCTTTTTTCTTATCTCGAGGAGTCCGGTCAGATGGACAATACCGTGATCATTTACTCTGGCGATCAGGGTTTCATGCTGGGCGAACACGATTACCAGGACAAACGCTGGATGTATGAAGAGTCCATGCGGATGCCATTCCTGATTCGGTATCCTAAGACAATCAAGCCCGGTTCAAGGACGGATGCGATTGTGGAGAACGTCGACTTCGCGCCGACGATGCTGGACTTCGCCGGGGCCAAGACTCCCGATTACATGCAGGGGAGGAGTTTCAAAGAGGTGTGCGAAACCGGATCTGAGCCGTCGGATTGGAAACAGGAAGCCTATTATCGCTATTGGATGCACATGGCTCACCACGACAATCCTGGCCATGTGGGAATTCGCACGAAAGATCACAAGCTGATCTTTTACTACGCGTGCAATTACGAAGGAGAATACAGCACTCCTCCGGCTTGGGAATTGTATGACCTCAAGGAAGACCCGTTTGAGAACAAAAACGTGTATGACGACGATGCCTATGCTGAAGTCGTAACAGATCTGAAAGCACGCCTCATCAAGCTGCGAAAAAGGATCGGTGACACCGGGGAAGATTTTCCTGAGGTGGAGGCGGTCATCCAGGAATTCTGGGACTACGACGGTGCAGACAAAGCGAAGGCGATCGAGCTCTCGAATCAATTCAAAGCGGTTCGAGAAGCGGAGTTGGCGGCAACTGAAGAGAAGAAGAAAAAGTGATAGCCGCCGATTGGGATAAAGAATAGTCGAAAGTGGACGACGAGAGTGCCGTCCACTTTTTCCTGGTGCTCAAAGTTTTATACGATGTGCTCGATCAGTTCTTCTTGAGTGTATCGAACTTTTGGAGTGGTCGCGTATTTGTCTTCGCTTGATCGGTATCCCGCAGGGCAGACGACAGCCGTGGTGAGTCCTTGTTCGGAGAGTCCGAGTGCCTCGTCATACATGGCGGGAACAAAACCTTCCATGGGGCAGCAGTCGATGTCGAGCAGGGCTGCGGAAGTCATGAAGTTGCCAAGGGCAATGTAACTTTGCAGTTTTGCCCATCCGGTAGAATTTTCCGATCGAGGGCCTTCAACGATATCGCCTATCATCATTTTGCGATAGAAGTCGAGAGATTCAGGGCTTGCTCCTTTTGCTGCGGCGGTGGCTTCGATCAGTTTGTCCACATCCTCAACCGTCATCGATTTTCGCACTGTAAAAACGAGTAGATGAGAGCAGTCGGCAACTTGCTTCTGATTGTATGATGCGGCTACCAAGGAGTCTTTCAATTCCTGGTTCTGAACGACGAAAAATTTCCACGGTTGAAGGCCGTAGGAAGAGGGGGTGAGAATCAAAGCTTGTTCCAGCGTCTGCCAGTCCTCGCTGGAGATCTTTTTCGCTGGGTCAAATACCTTGGTTGCGTATCGCCAGTTTAATTTTTCAATCAACTTATCGTTCATGGAGAAATGATCGGTCTCTCTGACCGTTCGTCAATATGCTGAAACGGTTTGTGAAGACTCCATCGGGCTGCGCTGGGCAAGAGACTTGGTCAGAGTCCGAATTACCAATAAAAGCTTGCTAAGTTATAGTAATTATGGAATTTTTATTCAAAATGGAAGAAATGTGGAATCATGACCTCCCTGCAGTTGTTCAGCAAAGCCGCCTGAAAGCTCCTTCGCCGGATGCTGAAAGAGCGCCTTGGAAGGAGCGTATGTCTCAGATGATGGGCGAGATTCCTGAGAAACATTGGGGCTCCCGGCTCATTAAGCTCACGAGCGACATGGTTCTGATTTGCGATGAGAATCTTGAAATTCAATACCACAACCGTGCGTTTCTGCGCGGAGTTGGTTATCAGTCTGGAAGTTTTAGAGGGCATAGTTTGCTAGATTTTATTCCCACGAAAGACCGTGGAGATGCCGAGAGTGCCTTCGCTGGACTAATGGAGGGACCCAAAGCAGGGCTCCGGATCAATGCGACTTTTTTAACTGTGATGGGTGATCGGCAGATCGATGCTCGCGTGACTCGTAGTCGGTGCACCAATGGTGGCATGTTTCTGTATCTGATTGCTCGTGAGGCGCTGGCGCAGTCTGTGGTCGAGCCCGCGAAAGCGGATACGGTGCCCTTAGGTTCGATATTCGATGGGTTAGCGACCGGAGTGTTTCGGACTGATAGAAAATTGCGCATTACCCACAGTAACGGAAAATTGTGGGAGGAATTGGGCATTTCATCTCAACAACTGGTAGGGGCCGACCTGAGTGATCCTCATTGTCATGTGACTCCTCAGTTTCTTCATGAGCTTGATTTCTGCGATACGATGGCGGGAATTACGATCCATACCGTTTTAGAGTGGATGGATAAGGGTTTCGAAATCACGGTGGAACCGTTTGTAGATAAGAGCCGGAGGGTGATCGGGACGATAGGAATTGTAAGAAGGACCAAACAGCCCGTTTCTGATCAGGGCGCCGGACATTTGCAGTTTCCTAAGGCACAGGACTACACCCAGGCGCTGAAACCGACGGGGCTTCAAAGAAGGAGTAGAAAGATAGAGATCGGTCCACCTGTCGCCGCGGCTCATCATGGGAAGCCATGTCGAGAAACGGAACCACTGGTGCCTCTTGAGTCGGAAAACGACGGGGTTCAGGAGGAAACTGTCGTTCTTTCTGATGTGACGACGAGTCCGAATCTTGGATCTGATTCAGTCCGGGAGTTGATGGCTGGGCTTTCTGCTCACCTTGTGGATGAACAAACTCAACCGACGGATTTTGGGGTAGATGATCTCGTCACGAGAAGCGCTGTTGCTTCGAACTTTTCCGCTGATTCGATTCCGCCTGAAAAGGTGAACGAAATCGAGGTCAATCTATCAACAAGACCCTGGGCCACAGAAGAGGCGGCGGATTTCGATCATAGCGGAAGGGGCAATGACGTCTCAGAGATTCGTTCCCACATTCGTCCGCGACGGCTGTCATCAGGGGATTTGAAACGGAAAGGGGAGTCAGTCGATGACCCTGTAGTTCTAGCAAACTGAGTTTGTCGTTCGGAATCATCAATTCGATTCGAAGCGTCCCGGAAACGCAATTTTGTCTGATAATTTCAGACGAGTTTCCGTCGTTGATTTTGAAGCTTAGATGACCGATCAAATACCCGCTGCAATGTGGAAAATAGAGGCAATTTTGCGATTGGCCTTCTTCTGCCTCTGAAAACAGCTCGGTTTGTAAACTATTATGATGATTGTGAAAGCCCGTACCCTTCTCCTAGCTGCATTCGTTTTTATCAACTCGTTGAATAATTCGTCGGATGCTCAGGATTTTCCCGGGCCTGACTGGAGCGAAAAACCATCGGCGCTTGCTTCGGAGTTCGCAGAACCCGGAGGTAAGATCTCGATGTATGCTGCGCAATTTCCTAAAAGTTTCAATTACCAGATTCAGAACAATGTCTTTTCCCGGGAGATCTTCCGGCTCATGTTCGAACGATTGTTAGTCCCTAATCCGGTTACTCTGGTTGATGAGCCTGGTCTCGCCAATCGATGGGAGATATCTGAGGATAAGAAACAGTTCACCTTCCATATCGACCCCCTCGCGAAATGGAGCGATGGCAAACCAGTGACCTCTGCAGATGTGGTGTGGACTTTCGAGGCCTTGAAGAATCCGGAGCATCTGACCGGCCCGTGGCAGTCAACGATGAAGCGTCTCATTAAGATTGAGGCATTGGACGAGGCGACCGTTCGGATCGAAGCGAGTGAAGTGCATTGGAAGAATCTGATGGCGTGCTCCATGTTCTACATCATGCCGAAGCATTGGTGGGAAGGTCAGGATTTTAATAAGGTCAATTTTGAATTTCCGGTAGTGTCCGGCCCGTATCGTCTTGGAGAGGTGAAGGAGCAGCATTTTGCGCGGATGGAGAAGCGGGAGGATTACTGGAATATTGATTCGCCCGCTACAGAGGGGCAGCTCAATTTTGATACGATCGAATACCGTTTCTATTCCCAGCGCGACATCGCTTATGAGGCTTTCAAAAAAGGTGAGTTTGATCTCTTTGCGGTCTACACTTCCAGTCGATGGATTAAAGAAACCGAGTCAGACAGATTTAAGAAGAATTGGATTGTGAAGCAGTCGGTCTATAACCGGCAGCCGGTAGGGTTTCAGGGGTTTGCCATGAATATGAGAAAAAAGCCCTATGATGACAAGCGGGTCAGAAGGGCGTTGGCGCATTTGGTGAATCGTAAGCGAATGAACGAGACCTTGATGTTCAATCAATACCCCTTATCAAAATCCTATTGGGAAGACCTCTGGAGCGAGCAGCAACCGTGCCCGAATCAGTCGATTGAATTTGATGTGGAGAAAGCGCGCTCTCTGCTCACAGAAGCTGGTTGGGAAGTGAACGGAAAGACCGGCAAGTTGGAAAAGGACGGGAAGCCATTTCTGATTACCTTCCTATCGCGCGATCCGAGCTATGTGAAGTTTCTCCTGATTTTCGAAGAAGCGCTCAATGATGTCGGAATCGATATGCGGATTGACCAGAAAGACTGGGCCGGATGGTCGAGGGACATGGATGAATATAATTTTGAAATGACAGTAGCTCCCTGGGGGGCCATCCCATTTAAGGATCCGGAACCGATGTGGCATTCGTCGACCGCTGAGCTGAAATCGGGCAACAACATCACGGGTTTTAAGAATGAAAAAGTCGATGAATTGATCAAGCAAACTAGAGAGATTTTCGATGTGGAAAAACGTCATGAAATTATTCGAGAAATCGATCAGATTCTTTTTGAAGAAACTCCCTACGTCCTCTTGTGGCACATGAGTCACACCCGACTGCTCTATTGGAATAAATTCGGCATGCCTGATCATGTATTGGGGAAATACACGGAGGAATGGGCCGCGGTTGATTATTGGTGGAATGATGAGTTTCTCGCTGACGATTTGAAGGCGGCACGAGAGGCGGATGCGGAACTTCCACCGTCTCCACGCGAAGTTAATTTTGATCAGGTCTTTCAGCCCGGAGTGGTGGAAGCTCTTTTGTCAGCGCCGTTGCAGTAGGTCTAGTACAGTAGTGATCAATCGATGGAGCGTCTTAGCTACTTTATTCGAAGGCTTTTACTCGTGATTCCCACCTTCCTGGGAATCACGTTTCTTGTGTTCGGGCTGACTCAATTTGTTCCAGGAGGGCCTGTCGAGCAGCAAATCGCGGCGATCCGTGGATTTGGTAGCGGTGAGGCTGGCGGAGGAGGCACCGGAGCTGTCAGTATTTCAGAGGATCAACGCAAGGCGATCGAAAAGGAATTCGGATTTGATAAACCGTTTCTGGTTCGCTACTGGACTTGGCTGGGACCGGACGGGCTTGGGATGAATGCCTATTCCTACAAGTATAACAACAAGACGGTGTGGCAGTTGATTAGAGAGAGGTTTCCTGTTTCCCTGACTTTTGGAATCACGGGCTTCATCTTGACCTATCTCATCTGCGTGCCGCTGGGAATCGCTAAAGCTCTGCGCAATGGCTCGGGCTTTGATGTGGCGTCGTCTATTGTCGTGTTGGTGATGTATGCGATTCCGGCGTTCGCTTTTGGAATGATTTTGAAAACTTTGTTCTGCGGCACCTCAGATTCATTTTTTGATATCCTGCCAATCGGAGGATTTCGTTCGGAGGATTGGGATAGTCTATCGGCGTGGGGGAAGTTTAAGGATCAGTTTACGCATATGTTCTTACCGGTGCTTTGCTACGTGATCGGAAATTTCGCCGTGCTGACCATCTTGATGAAAAATTCCCTACTGGATCAGGTAGCGCAGGATTATGTCAGGACCGTTCTGGCAAAAGGGGGATCGATGAAGCGTGCGATCTGGGGGCATGCCCTTCGCAATGCACTGATTCCAATTGTGACAGGAATCAGTGGGATCCTCACGATTATGTTTGCCGGTTCGATGTTGATCGAGCGGGTCTTTTCAATTGATGGCATTGGTTTGCTCACGCTCGATGCCATCATAGGGCGTGATTACATGGTGTTTATGGGGATCCTCGCACTGACGGCGATCCTGGGATTGCTCGGACGGATCTTGTCGGACTTTTGTTATGTCCTGGTGGATCCGAGAATCAGTTTTGGAAAGGAGTCCTGATGTCCGGTTGGCTGATTCATATTCTCGATCCAAATACTCGCCGCCGATTGCGTCGTTTCGGTAAAATTAAACGAGCCCAGTGGTCATTGAATGTGCTGGTCGGAATTTTCGTTGTCAGTTTGTTATCCAACTTCATCGCCAACGACAAACCCTTGATCGCAAAAGCGAACGGGAAGCTTTATTTTCCGGTGCTTAAATTTTATCCTGAGGATGCGTTTACGGGCTCGGGGGTCAATACGCGTCCCCGTTATAAGCAATTGGAGAAACGGCCTCTTTTTTCTGAAAATGAAAATAACTGGATGTTTTGGCCCTTAATTAAGTTCGGTCCGGAGGAATCGCTGGAAGCGGATCAGATCGAGATTGATTCAACTCTTACGCTGAGTTTTTCTCCGGAAGCTCAGATTGCGGTGGTCGAGGTTGACTCGTCCGTGGTGATACAACGAAGTCGGGGGGCCGCGGGTTTCTATGGGAAAGCTTCGGACTTCGAACTGAAGCGGATTCCACTAGGCACCGCACCAGTTGAGCTTCCTGATCCAGTGAGGAAGGCAGTGGGAAAACGCTTTGAGAATCTTGCCAGTCCCGAGTTCGAAATCAAAAATACGGACGGGATAGAGTTTTCACTAGCAGCCTACGAACCGCGAAGCCGTGCGCCGAAGTTGGTCCGCGTTTCGATGGAGCGCGGAGCCGGTGCAGGTGAGATTGAAGAGGGAGTTCTTTCACCGGAATTGAATTGGATAGGTGAGGCTCCCAAAATTTGGCCCAAGCTCAGTGAAGCCTCTCAGAAAGCGATTCTCGATCGCGCTAAGGAAGCCATGGTGGTGCCGCAAGAGGTTCTAGGCGTGAGCGGGGCAGATGGGAAAATTTCGGTGAACTTTCAGCGCGAGACAGTGGAGTTTCCGTTTCGACCAGTAGAGGAGCATTGGATGGGACTCGACAATAGCGGCCGAGACGTGGGTGTCAGGATTCTCTATGCGACCCGCGCAGCATTGATATTTGGGATTGTTCTCGTCCTTTTTACTTTTGTGATCGGTATATTTCTCGGTTCGGTTCAGGGATATTTCGGAGGCAAAATAGATATGTTTGGCCAGCGATTGACTGAGATTTGGGAGTCGATGCCGTTTCTGTTTATCATGATCTTTTTGAGTTCGGTATACGGGAGGGGCTTTGTTCTGTTAGGGTTTGTCTACGGGATCTTTAACTGGATCGGGATATCGTATTACATGAGGGCTGAGTTCCTGCGGCTCAGGAAACAGCCCTTTGTTGAAGCGGCTCGGGTCATGGGGATAGGGCGCTGGAAGATCATGTTCCGTCATGTGCTTCCGAACGGGCTGGTCCCGGTGATCACGTTCTTTCCGTTTTCCCTGGTTGGCGCGATTTTCGTTCTGACATCGCTGGATTACCTTGGATTCGGGTTGCCGCCAGGCACGCCGAGTTGGGGCAATCTGCTCGATCAAGGACAGGTTCAACCCTATGCCTGGTGGCTGATTTTTTATCCTGCGATCGCCTTATTTGTTGTGAGTCTGTTAGGTATTTTTGTTGGTGAGGGCGTTCGCGCGGCCTTTGATCCCCGGACTGAATCAAAGCTTCAGTAGTTATGTCAGATCCACTTTTAAGCGTAAAAAATCTGTCGGTTTCCTTTCAAGTGGAAGGTCGCAGGATCGATGCGGTTAAAGGGATTTCCTTTGATGTCATGCCGGGAGAGATTGTTGGCCTGGTCGGTGAATCGGGTAGTGGAAAGACAGTGGCGGCGATGTCCTCGCTCCGATTGATTCCTTGTCCTCCTGGCCAGATTGAGAGTGGTGAGATTCTTTTTGGGGAAAGAAACTTATTGGAGGCTCCGATCGACGAACTCAGAGAGATTCGAGGGAAAGAGATCAGTGTCATTTTTCAAGAGCCAATGACAGCGCTTTCCCCTCTGCATCCGGTAGGTCGGCAGCTTGCTGAGGTGGTTCGGATTCATGAACCGGATGTGTCCCGTGAAGAAGCGTGGGATCGAGCGGTCGAGTGGCTGGGGAAAGTGGGGATTCCAGACCCTGAAGAAAGGGCAAAATCCTTTCCTTTTCAATTCTCAGGCGGGATGAGGCAGCGGGTCATGATTGCGATGGCATTGATCATGAAGCCTAAGCTGATTATTGCGGATGAGCCTACGACCGCTCTGGATGTGACTCTTCAAGCGCAGATTTTCGATCTGATTCTGGCGATGAAGGCGGATGATACCTCCATTCTCTTTATTACCCACGACATGGGAGTTGTGTGGGAGTTGGCTGATCGCGTCCTCGTGATGAACAAAGGGGAGATAGTCGAGCGAGGTGATGTCGAATCTCTTTTTTCTAATCCTCAGGAAACCTATACGAAAGAGTTGTTATCGGCCGTGCCGCGTCTCACCGATGAGCCGATCAAATCCGGTTTTGTCCCTGAAGGGAAAGAGCCGATTGTAGAAGTGCGTGATTTAAAAACATGGTTTCCTGTTAAGCGCGGGGTGTTTGCCAGGACTGTGGATTGGGTGAAGGCGGTCGATGGAGTTTCGATGGAAATATTTCCCGGTGAATGCCTTGGTCTGGTTGGCGAATCAGGTAGCGGAAAAACCACCCTGGGTCGATCCATCCTTGGTCTCGAATCTTCCAGAGCGGGTGAAATTGTTTTCGAGGGAACCGATATTCGTGGATTGGATTACCATGCGATGCGGCCTATGAGAAAGGAGCTTCAGATGATTTTTCAAGATCCGTATTCGTCCTTGAACCCGAGGCTGACGATTCAAGAGATTCTGACCGAAGGTCTAGTCGAGCACGGTCAGTTGGAAGGGAGTCGAAAGGATGTCGCTGCGCACTGGCTTGAGGAAGTTGGGTTGTCACCTGATATGGTGAATCGATATCCGCACGAGTTTTCAGGAGGACAACGTCAGCGCATCTGTGTGGCTCGTGCCGTAGCGATGAAGCCTAAATTTGTTGTCTGTGATGAAGCTGTGTCCGCACTGGATGTGACGATTCAGGCTCAAGTCATCGATCTGCTGATGGATCTGCGCGATCGGTTCGGCCTTTCGTATCTTTTCATCTCTCATGATCTAAGCGTGGTGAAACGTATTTGTGATCGGACGATTGTGATGAAGGAGGGCAAGGTAGTGGAAGCCGGTTCGACTCGTGATTTGGTCGAAAATCCGAAGAGTGACTACACCCGTTCTCTGATTGCAGCGGTTCCAATTCCGGGCGATTTTGCCAAACGTGCCCGGAATCATAGCTGAGGGGCTCTCGGAGCACTTTTCAAAGGCATGAAATGCTGTCTTGCCGTAGGTATCAAGGAGATCTAAAATATCAAGCGAATGACATTGGAAGCATTTCTTGAATCAGCAGGGCAAAGTGAAACGATACCTGATGGCCTGACGCCGGAGTTGGAGTCCCTTTGGCTGACTAAATCGGAGCGTTGGGAGGATGCTCACAATATTGCTCAAGATATCCCGTCAAAAATGGGATCCTGGATTCACGGTTTGCTTCATGCAATTGAAGGAGATTTCAGTAACTCGGCATACTGGTTTCAACGGGCAGGAGAACCTCCTGTGACCGTTGGAGGTATTGATGATGAGTGGGAAAGGATTGTCAGGGCAAATTTCACATAAGGATTAACCCTGGAATCCGTTTAAGTCTCGACGATGCGATTACCTGACATATCAGGATATGAGTATGAGGATCTCCTGGGTGAAGATCCTTATGGGTGGAGTTTTGTGTCCACCTATCAGGGAAATGAGCGTCGTGTCATCAAGGTGCTGAAGTCTCAGGCAACCAACACAGGGTTTGTTGAGCAGCATCTCAGCATGTTTTCAGAGGCTGGCTCTGCTTTTGAGGGCTCGGTGCCGATGTATGACTACGTGGCTGAGACGGCAGACTCGCTGGCAGCATTCACGATGCCGTTTTATGGTTGGATCGGCACTAGTGACCAGGCTTGGCAATTGACGTCTCTGAAGCGGTTGCTTCATCTCATTACTGGTGATCAGGCACTTGATGTTGTTGCTGAACTGGCTCAAAGCTTGGCAAACGCCCATGCTCAGGGCACATTTCATGGTGGGCTGAGATCGAGCGGGATTTTCCTGACGGGTGATTCAGAAGGTTCCCATCAGGTATTGATAGGTGATTTTGGGCAGGCTTTTATTGGTGGGCTTCAATTTCTCGAGGCTGGGGATTTACTTTTTTATACGAGTCCCGAGCAGCTCGGATCCGGTGACTTTTCCGGTGAAATGGGATTCAAATGGGACGTCTATGCATTTGGAGTGATTGCATTTCAGATTCTTACAGGCCACTTGCCGCGGCTCGACCGCCTCAGGCAGCAGTGTTTGAAACATCCCGAAGCGATCAATGAAGCGGCTGCGATTTCCTATGGTGCACTGACGCCGGTGTCTGAGCATTTTCTTGATCAGTTAGAAAAGGAAAAGCCGGTGGAGTGGCCTGATGAGGCCGAAGATCAAAAAATTGGAGATCTTCGTTCGATTGTTGAATCATGCCTTGAGTTTGAATCCAGCGACCGGCCCGGATCGATGGTCGAGATCGCAGCAGCCATTTCTTCAGTTTGGCGTCATGATTCAGCGGTTGAAACTAGTTCCGCGGTGACGCCCGATGATGCCACCGCCCCGTTGGCGGTCGCAAAGAATGATCGAGGGGCAGTCGCTGAAGATTCGGATCGGAAGCCAGATGTCGTTGAGGCTGCGACGACACCTGCTCTGATTGGCGATGAACTTTCAGACGCTGATGCGACTCCAAGTTCGGTCGATGAAGAGACTGAAGATGTGGTCCGGGATTCTGGAATAGAAGAAAAAAAGTGGCCGCTCAATGTCATATCGGGTGCGTTCAGAGGCAGGCCTGCATTAAAGTGGAAAATTGCATCGGTCGCTTTATTGGTTTGCCTGCTAGTCTCGTGTGTCTTTTTGATTATTTATAAACTGGAAGCGAAAAAAAAGGGCTTCGAGTTCAATAGCATGGCGTCATCGATGCAGGTCAATGTTGAGAAGCAGGCCTCAGTCTATCTTCAGGCTTTGCAGGAAAAAGATATAAATTCCGAGCAGCTGAACAGTGAGCTGGGGCAGATTGAAAATTCGCACAGCCGATTGCTAGGGGAAGCCAAACTAGCCAGACAAATTTTGCGCCAAACACAGGAAAATGGGGACGAGTTTTTCAAGTTAGTCCTCGAGAACCGTGACACGGATGTGCCTGGGTTTCGTGAGCAACGGGCGGATGCTTTGCTCGAGGCTAGAATGCACTATGAGCGGTTGGTTGAAGTTTATGGTGATGCGCCGGATTTCATTGTTTCAACTGCCAATGCCTTGTTTTACCTCGGTCGCATATATAAAGAGATGGGAGAGTTTGGAAAGGCTTTGGCTTCTTTTGGTGAAGCGGAGCGACGCTACGTGGCTTTGTTAGAGGATTCGGGGACCGCGAAAGTTGACTTCGTTAAGAATCTGGCGATTTCAAAGCGGGCTCTTGGGCTTCTTTCGATTAAGAATGGAAATTATGCGATTGCCCGGCATTATTTCACGGAGTCATCTCGATACTGGACCGAAGCGAGGGCCGCGAAGCCAGACGAGGTATTGAATGCGGGAATTGGCATTCACGAAAATTCTCTATCAGTGGTCGAATGTGAATTTTCGATCGGTCGATTGGACGCGGCGCTGGATGGGACACGTTCGATTGGTTCTCAATTGTTGAAATTGCAGGAACAGGATCCTGATAATGATCGGGTTGTGGGCGCTCTTGCTCATTCGTTTTCGCTTGCTGGGCGTATTTTAGAAGGTCAGGAAGAAATTGAGTTGGCAATTGAAGCGTATCAGCAATCTGCAGATCTCTATGCTCATTCCGTCAAGCTGAATGCTGCGATCGATGCTTATCAATTGGGGCTCGGTAACAGCCTTGCCAGGGCCGGCCTTTTGGCTAAAGACAAGGAGAAATTGGAGGGTGCTGTTGAAGTATTGGGGCGTGTTGTTGTTCATAATCCGTTCGAATCAGCTTATCAAAAGACCTTGGCGGATGTGTATGGTGTGTTGGCTCGAGATCAGCGGGATGGTGGTCAGTTGGAGAATGCGATTGCTCTTGAAAAAGAGGCGATTTCTGTGCTTCAGCCCATCGTTCGTGAGAGCGGCTTCGATACACCGCCAGACGTGCTCTACTCCTATTCGCTGCGATTGGCACACCTTGCAGAGCTACTGGGCGATGAGGGAGACTTTGATGAATCCCGTAAACCTTTGCAGGAGGCGATCACGGTTTTGGATCGAATTGCAAATTCTGCCGTATCTGTTGCTGCCTATCAAAGAGCCTTGGCCCGGGCGCGAGGTTTGGCAGGATTTGCGTGCCTCAAATCAGGGGATGACACCAAGGCTAAAGAGCATCTTGAATTGGCAAAGGCGGAGTGGGAATCATACGTCCAGTCAAATCCAGAAGATGTTGATGCCGAGCAGGCTGTTCGTTGGACGGACGATCAACTGCGGGGGCTGCAGTAGTTTTAGAGGGTTGATTTATTCTGCAATCAGGCTTCTTTGGTCGCACATGATCGAGTCCATTAAGATCGAAGAAATCAAAGATATTGCTGTGAAAGCGGGCGCGGAAGTCCTTGCTGTTTACGGCACCGAGTTTTCGGTTGATATGAAGGAGGACAAGTCTCCACTGACGGAGGCAGATCAGAGAGCAAATGAGGTAATCGTTCAGGCATTGAACCGTCTTTATCCGGCTATTCCGGTCATTTCTGAGGAGACTAAGACGGTCGATTACGAAGAGAGGAAAGACTGGGAGTATTTTTGGTTGGTTGATCCGCTCGACGGAACGAAAGAGTTCGTTAAACGGAATGGCGAATTTACTGTCAATATCGCCCTAATACATCATCAGGCACCCGTGTTGGGAGTGGTGTACCAGCCGGTTGGCGAACATCTATACTGGGCGCAGAAAGGGGCGGGAGCTTGGAAGGCTACAGCCTCAGGGAGTCCTGAGCGCCTTGAGGGGGGAGAGCACTACACATCGAAATCTTCGATAACGGTGGTCGCCAGTCGTTCTCATTTGACTCCGGAAGTCGAAGCGTTTGTCTCAAGCCTTGAATCTGAGGGCAAGACGGTAGAGTTTCTCTCCGCCGGTAGTTCTTTGAAGCTGTGTCTTATTGCGGAAGGAAAGGCTGATGTCTACCCGCGATTGGGACCTACGATGGAGTGGGACACCGGGGCGGCCCATGCCGTCGCTTTGGAGTCGGGGAGGCAGGTTCTTAATCATGAGACCGGTGAGCCCCTGATCTACAACAAAGAGAATCTGCTCAATCCGTTCTTTGTGGTCGAGTAAGAATGGCACGGTTTTAAGGGGTGGTGTCGTAGCATTGGCCTAAGGAAAATGGCGGCGGAATGGATGGTGGTAAAGTCGCTATCTGGACCCGCTTCTTTGTAGCTGGGGCCCAGCGCCTGGGGTCTGTGACCCCGGGCTTTGGTTGAACGCGTAGTGATGTCCTAATACTCTCTCCCGGCCTCACAGAGACCGGGGGCCGGCCCACCGGCTACAAGGTGAAAGCGCACAGTCGGTATTCCGCTTAAAACCGTGCCATTCTGGTCGAGTAACAAAAAGCACGTCCCGTAGGACGTGCCATTTGTTAAAGATTTTGGATGGGAGGAGCTTTTACCAAGTCTGAATGTTATCACCCACCGTTTCCTGATCGTTGTCCTTTCCGGCGCTCCAGATGAGGATGGATTCAGGCAGGAATTCTGATTCAGTAGACTTGTCCCAATCCGGCTTCTCCACGCGATTATTGTAATCGAGGTCAAATCGCACGTAATAGTAGTCGAACCACGGATCCCAGAGTTCGCCACCGCCATCATCTTCGAGGCTGATACCGCTTTTGAAGGCTTTCTCGCCGTCTTTATTCTCACCTCGCTTGCCCTGTTTGCCGGTGTAGAAGGCTATACGGCGCGGGTTTAAGTTGGATCCTTCGCCATCTGCTGCTTCGGAATCAGCTCCGAGCAGAACGTCCATGAGCTCTTCGTCAGTTCGTAGTTCCTCCGTCTCTTCTCGGTCTGGCTTGACTGGATACTTGCGGTACTCGGTGAAGTAGGACGAGATGGCTGCTTTCAAGTTGTGGGCGGCATTGGAGGCCCTGGTCCGTTCCGCTTTACGCATGACGCCGGTGGTTGCTGGAAACATCAGTCCGGCAAGGATTCCGATGATCGCAATCACGACGAGTAGCTCAAGCAGGGTAAATCCCATTGAGCGCTTTTGACTTTGTTTTCCTAGTGAATTTCTCATGTTTGGGGGCATGTTTAGCGGGTTGCAACCGCGGTGACGAGTTCTTTTTTTACGAAATTACTCTTCAGCCAGTGACATTACAATGTAAACACATGGCTGATCTGGATGTCTAGCAGATTCGGCAGATATTTGACCACGGCTTGAAGAAGAAATGGACCGAGGCGATCAGATCCAGGATTCAGGATTCTAGCTACCTGATGCAGCATAAGTCGGAGCAGGCGCAGTGTCATCCGGGGGTGGATCGAAATGTCGAACGACCGAAAAAAGCGCAGTGGTTTCTTTGTGTCGGAGAACCCGGCGGAAAGTGTCGAATTTCAGGAAATGGAGAGACCGGTTTTTTTGATTTTGTTCAGTTAGAGCCCTGACCCGATTTCAATTCGTGGTAGGGGGTAGGACTGGGCTGAGCGGGATCCCGGTATGCCTCATATGCGTAATCGACGCAGACCGAAGGAGCAGGCAAAGTCTTTCGTATGGATGCCATTGATAAAACCTCCCCAAATCCCAGTCGTCGAAAGTTTGCCAAAGCGGCTGCAGCATCAGCTTTTGGTTTTCAGTTTGTTCCGTCCCATGTTTGGGGCGCCAATTCGCGGGTCAACTTCGGAGTGATTGGATCGGGCGGTAAAGGGGAGGCTGACACGAACGGGGCCATTGGGGCCGGGATGCAATGCGCGGCCTTGGTCGATATCATTGATGTGGAAAAGTTCAGCCAAGCCGATGCCTCCGGGAGTGCGAAATCAAGGCTTGGCTCGATCACCAAGGCTCGCGAGAAATTTCCTGACGCCAAATTCTATACGGACTATCGGGAAATGATCGCGGATATGGGAGACAAGATCGATGCGGTAACTGTGTCGACTCCCGATCATCATCACTTTCACGCCTCTCTTCAGGCAATGCGTGCCGGCAAGCATGTCTATTGCCAGAAGCCGCTGACTCATTCTATCTGGGAGGCTCGTATGCTGACTCAGGTGGCGGAAGAGACTGGCGTCAAAACACAAATGGGTAATCAGGCCCATGCCAACGACCACATGCGTCGAGTCATCGAATTGGTTCGAGGCGGATTGTTGGGCGAGGTGAAAGAGATCCATGCCTGGACCAATCGCCCGATCTGGCCTCAAGGTTTCTCTGCACCACCTGAGAAACAGGAGGTTCCTCTAGGATTGGATTGGGAGCAGTGGGTTGGACCTGCGGAGTGGGTCGATTACAGCCCGGTCATTGCCCCTTTCGCTTGGAGAGGCTGGTGGAATTTTGGAACGGGTGCGCTTGGGGACATGGCCTGCCACATCATGGACATGCCCTACTGGGCTCTCGACCTTGGAGCTCCTTCATCTATTCAAGCGACTGAAGTGGGAGGATCTGACATTTCGGCCCCTATTAACTCTTCTATCGTCTACGACTTTAAGGACAAAGGGGTCAAGATGCATTGGTACGATGGCCAGATTGGTGCCTCATTCGATCAGGAAAACTGGAGGCTGATCCCGGGTGAGTTCAATCATCCGTCGGAGGATATTCTTGATGGTGTTGACTACAAGGAATACGGAAGTGTCATCATTGGAGAAAAAGGGAAGCTCTTTTTCCATCGCAAAAATAATAACTGGATAGTGAATCCGAGCAACCTGCTGGATGGATTTGAGTTTCCTGAGCAATCGATTCCCCGGGCACGGGATGAAGATAACTACAAGGAATGGCTCGATGCCATTGATGGGAAGGTCGAGCGCGGTCAGTCTGACTTTGCTCATTCAGGACCATTTTCCGAAACCGTGCTCCTGGGGTGCCTGGCGCAGCGGACTCCGGGTGAGAAATTGATGTGGAATCAAAAGAAGATGTCGGTGAAAGGTCATCCTGAACTCGATTCTATGATTCGTCGTGACTATCGCAAAGGATGGGAGATCGAAGTTTGATCCTGAAAGAGCGATTCACAGAAAAAGTCGGGAAACACCTGACAATGGACGGGGTTTCAGGTTCTATACATTACTGAGATTACCTCCGAGTCATGCCGTCATTCAGCTACACCGCAATCGATCCTGCCGGGAAACAAGTTTCCGGCAGTCTCGTGGTGCGAAATAAGTCAGAGGTGTATCGAAGTCTGGAGGCGAAGACCTTAACGCCGATCGCGATTAGTGCCGGGGGCGATTCCAAACCGGCCGGCGGATCTTTCGGATTGGCGGGAGCTGGAAAGAAAAAGGGAGTGCCACGGCTGAAAAGGCAGGAGCTGGTTTTGTTTACCGAAGAGTTGGCTGACTTGTTAGATGCTGGGATGCAATTGGAGCGTGCCCTCAAAATTTTGCAGGAAAGACAAACCAATGCTGCGATCAAAGCGGTATCAGAACGGTTGCGAGATCAGATACGGGAGGGGGCCAGTTTCTCCAAAGCATTAACGAAGGCATCGCCGTCCTTTGATGAATTGTACTGTAGCTTAGTGGCGGCGGGTGAAGCGAGTGGTTCACTTCCAGAAATTTTGCGCCGCCTCGTGGTCAACCTGAAGCAGTTGTTCGATCTTCAGCGGCGAACGGTCGGAGCGATGATCTATCCGCTTACGGTGATGATGGCCTGTGTGATCCTTCTTTTTGTATTCAGCACGGTGTTGATGCCTTCGCTGAGTGAGATGATGGAAAAAACGGGGCAGGATCTTCCTTTGATTACTGAGCTACTGATCATGTTCACCAATTTTATGGCCAAATGGTGGTGGCTCATTCTTAGCCTGATGGTCGGTTCATTCGTTGGTTTGAAGCTCTACATCGCAACGGCGGGCGGGCGAGAATGGTGGGATAGTTACAAAATGCGGATGCCCGCGTTTGGACCTGTGATTTTAGGGCGATTTTATGCGCAATTCTGCCACACGCTTTCTAATTTGGTGAACAATGGAGTGCCACTATTGAACAGTCTGAAATTGATCACACGGGGCACGCCCAATCGCTTTGTTCGAAACCACCTTGATACAGTGGTGTTGGATGTGGGTGAAGGCACTAGCCTGGCGCGGGCCATGGCCAAGACCGAAGCATTTCCGGAGGCTCTCGTGGATCGTGTCGCGATCGGAGAGCAAACGGGGGAGCTTGGAAAGGCTTTTTCAAAAGCAGCAGCGAAGTATGATGAGGACCTCGACGTGCGTATCTCGCGATTGACGACTTTGGTTCCGACCGTCATGCTGGTGTTTGTTGCCATGATTGTGGGAGTGGTTGCCTACTGCATGATTAATACTATCTTCGGGTCGATGGCGGGAATCCGTGGTCGCTAACTCCTTTAGAAAACAGTTTTATGAGACAGAATCCTAGCAAAGTTCAAAAGAGATCATCGGGTTTTACACTCGTTGAGTTGGTTATTGTGATCACCATTATCGCCGTGCTGTCGGGGTCGGGAATTTATTTGGTGGTTGGATTCATTGACGATGCCAAATACCAAAGGGTCGACGGCGATCTAAAGGCACTCGAAGTCGCCCTGAAGAGTTACGAGCGGGGAAATTATTTCAAGCCACCCTCTGACGAGCAGGGATTGATGGCACTGGTCGAGCGGCCAAGCGGTGATCCTCAACCAGAGCGCTGGCGCGCCTATCTGGACGAGCCAATGAAAGACCCCTGGGGAAACGATTATCAGTATCGAATTCCCGCTCAGAAGAGTTCCAAGAAATATGATATTTTCTCATTCGGCGAAGACGAAGTGGAAAGCGAAGACGACATTGGGAACTGGTAGTTCGGATTTCGGTCCGGCAGTCGAAAGGTCTCAAGCTTTCACTTTGGTTGAATTGGTCATCGCTATCGCGGTGGTGTCGATTCTTACCGGTCTTGCGGTTCCCGCGATTGATAGCGCTCAGAATGAGCACTTGGCTCGCGAACCAGTGAACGAGTTACATCGGATGGCTCGCGAGGTTCGTCTCCGCGCCATGACTGAGCAGCGCCCCTACCAAATCGTATTTGATCGCGAAGGTTTCAATGCCGCCAGATTCTTTCAGCCCTACGGTGGTCGCGAAGAGTTCGAACAACTCCGGATGGATCTCGAACAGTTAGAGCAGCGTGACGCCATGGTCGAAGCCTCTTTGGCTCGGGGGATTGATTTGTCGAACGAGGCAGCAGATCCGGAGAGGGAGCGAGTAGAGGACGGATTGCGATTTATTGACGAGTATCAATTGAGTTCAGATGTGGGCTATCGCCTAAAATTTTGGGATGACACAGATTGGGTTGATATGAGCGGTGGGGTCTTTCGTCGGTGGGTTTTCCAGCCATCCGGAATGTGCGAACCCATGAAGATCCAAGTGGAATCTGATGGGTCATTTTTTGAAATCGAATTCAACCCGCTGACCGCGGATGTCAAAGGGGAGCAGTCCTGGGTCGAATGAATTTACGATCCACCACTCGCGGGTATGCCTTGCTGGATGTGGTTCTGGCGGTGGCATTGTTTTCGCTCACCGTGACAGGCCTGGTCGGAGTGCTGCAAAGCATCAATGAGACTTCTACGGAACTGGCAAGGGATAGAATGATTCAGCATAGAATTGTATCGTTGTTAGCGGAAACAAAGCGCCTTCCGGTTTCCGCGATGACCTCAGAGCGCCACGATGAAGTCACTGACATCACTTATCGAACCTTCGTCGAATCGATTCAGGTGGACAATGGAGAAGGGAAAGAGCTCAGCGATCTTTATCTCCTCACCGCAGAAGCTGCGTTCGTCGGAGAAGGAGGCGAGCAGGTCGAGAGTGCCGAATTAATCATTTACCAACCCGAGTCGAGATGAAGCGAGTCGAGTCAAAGGTTAGATTTGAGGAGGCTTTTTCACTATTTGAAATCGTAGTGGCGATGACCATTCTCGGCTTGATCTCGACTTCGGTCATGTCGATTTTATGGCAGGCTGGTGACACTGCCGCTGAATTGCGATATCTCGACCGGCGTGATGACGAAGTAAATCGGTTCGTTGCGCTGTTGCGGGAAACGATTGAGGGGTTGCCTCCGGAGGGAAACCTTTCGATGGCTCCCCCCGAAGATTCAGAGTCTGGATACCATGAGTTGAAACTGGAAAACTCTCCAACTGGATTTATTTTTGGGGAAATGATAGGGAGTTGCGAAGAAGCTTTTATTGCGATGCGTCCTGGTGAGATTTCTTCCGACGGGCTGCAGACGTATGATTTGGCCTTGAGTCGAAGCGACTTTGTTCCGGACGATGATGCCAATGGAGGAATGGCTTTCAGGGCGGGCGCTGAGGACACATTACAAAGTGACGAGAGTGGACGTTATTGGATGCCCTTGTTGAGTGGCGTCGGTGGCGCCAGTTGGAGGTTTTGGGATGACGATCAACAGGAGTGGCTCGAAGAATGGACGGATGAAGATGTGATGCCTGCGTTGATGGAGTTTTCGCTGGTTGATTCTTCCAGTTCAACTGCCCAGCGGTTCGTTTTCGAAGTTCCACATCGTCTCGTTAATCCCGAAGAAGCGGAAGCTGTTGTCGTTGCGGGGTCGTCCGCTGCTTCGGCGGCATCGCAGTCTTCAGCCGCCAGCGGGCGGGGAGGCGGTTCAGATGATCGCGGGCGTCCGGATGGTGCAGCCGGGAGGCCGGGTGGAGACGGAAGAGGTCCCGGTGGTGGGCGTGGTCCCGGAGGAGGGGATGGCCGAGCCCCGGGTGGCGGTCGTGGTCCTGGAGGCGGAGATGGGCGAGGTCCTGGTGGAGGTGCTCCCGGAGGTCCTGGTGGAGGTGGAGCGAAAGGTGCCGCCCCAGGCGGAGGCGCTGCTGGCGGAACTCAGGGAGGGGGAGAATGAAACTTTTGCGAACAGACAAGACAGGTGAGAGGGGCATGGCTTTGTTGCTGGTTCTAGTGACCGTGATGGCATTGGTCATTATTGTTGGAGGACTCTGGCAAGCTTCGCAACCAGGTTGGGAGGAAAACGATTATGAGAGAGCTCGCTATCGTGCGGGCTTGCTGGCGGAGAGTGGATTTTCGTTGGCGATGCATCCTGATATCGCCCCGGGAGACATTGCGTTGCAGCAATTGTTGGGACCGGAAAAGGGCATTAAGGTTTTCATTACCAGTGAAGGGGGGCGAATACCGGTGAACGAATTGACGGATGAGAGATGGCGCGATGGGTTGGTTGAGCTGTGTATTTTGTGGGGAATGGATGCGGCCTCCGGGAGTCGGGTAGCTGACTCCTTGGCCGACTGGATTGACGAAGACGGAGAGACTTTTTCCAACGGAGCTGAGAACCCTTATTACGCAGGACTGGAACGCCCTGAATATCCAGCAAATGTCCCGTTCACTTCGTTGGAGCAAATGTTGCTTGTAGCGGGAATGGATGAACTGGCTCGCTCACAGCCAATGTGGAGGGATTATTTCACGATCCACAGTGACGGGTTGCTGGATTTCAATGCGGCTTCCTGGGAAGCAATTGCCGCCCTCACTGGAACAACACAGGATTCGGCGATGAATTTTGTCGCGGTAAGAAACGGTGACGACGGGATTCAGGGTACGATTGATGATTATCGCCTCGCAGACATGGGCGAGGTTCAGGCTTTGTTAGGTTTGTCAGACAGCGAAATGACCGGTATCACAGATATAGTGACCCTCGAAGGGTCGGTGGTTAGGATAGAGAGCACTGGGGAATTTGGAGACTTCACCGAGACAAGGTTGATGCTCGCCAGGCAGGTGGCGACCGGACTGTCTCCGCTGGCGCGTTTCCGGAAATAGGCCTAAGATGGCGACATCTATCCGATGAAAATCGATATCGTTACTATTTTCCCAGAGATTGCAGAAGCCCCTTTGCGTTCCAGTATCATGGGGCGTGCGGTCGATGCGGGGCATGTCGAAATCTGTTTCCATAACTTGAGGGACTACAGCGAAAACAAGCATCAGAAGGTAGATGATATCCCCTACGGAGGAGGGCCCGGAATGGTGATGAAACCGGAGCCTTTTTTCGCGGTGGTCGAAGCGCTTCGGGGGCCTGATTCGAGAGTGCTGTTCATGACGCCGCAAGGGCAGCCGTTTCGACAAGCGAAAGCAGAGCGATACGCAAAGCTTTCTCACCTGATAATTCTTTGCGGGCACTATGAAGGAGTGGATCACCGAGTGGTTGAGGCGCTGGTGGACGATGAAATTTCGATTGGAGATTATGTTCTGACCAATGGTGCCATTGCCGCTGCAGTGGTGACTGATGCAGTGGTACGTTTGTTGCCTGGTGTTCTTGGTGATGAACGCTCCGCGCAGGAGGAGTCGTTTTCAGGAAGCGGGGATCGAATAGAAGCTCCTCATTACACGCGTCCTGCTGAGTTTAAGGGCATGAAAGTTCCTGATGTTCTCCTGTCGGGAAATCACGCAGCGATTGAGGCGTGGAGAAATGAATTTGCCGATATTCGAACCAGCGAGAATCGACCTGAGTTAATGGCGCCTCAACGCGACCCTGGCGAATAGAGCAACCAGCAGGTCGTTTTGATTAGTTTGCTGCCTGGAAAATTCCGGCGGCTTTGTGGAGTGTTTCTTCCCATTCCTTTTCGGGAATGGAATCGGCTACGATTCCTGCGCCGACGTGAAAGTGCAATTGATCGTTCTCGCGGATGGCTGTGCGGATCGCAATATTGAATCGACATTCTCCATTGAATCCGAGGCAGCCGATGGTGCCGGTATAGACTCCTCGTTGACAGGACTCAAGTTCTTCGATGATCTCACGGGCACGCTTTTTTGGCGCTCCTGTGATGCTGCCACCGGGAAAACAGGCGTGGAGTGCTTCGATTGGGCTAATGTCAGGACGAAGCGTTCCTTCGACTGTGGAGATGAGATGAAAAACCTGGGCAAAACGTTCCAGTTTGAGCAGTTCAGTAGCCTCGACGGATCCGTATTCACAAATCTGACCAAGGTCATTGCGCTCCAGATCAGTGATCATGATGAGCTCGGCAATTTCCTTGGAGGAGGTGATGAGGTCGTAGGCGGACTTTTCGTCCAGTTCCCGGTCACGAAAACGAGGGCGAGTACCTTTGATGGGGCGGGTTTGAATCGTTCTTCCGCTGAGGCTTAAGAACTGTTCCGGCGAGGACGAAATGATATCGCGCCCTCCTAGCGAAAGGTAGGCAGAATAGGGGGCCGGAGATCGATCCCGAAGGCTGGCATGCAGATGAAAAGAATCGAAGTCAGAGTCGACTGTGGCAAAAATTCGATGAGCCAGATTGACTTGATAGATGTCGCCGGCAGCAATGTATTCCTGAGCCCGATCAACCATTCTGCAAAACTGATCCGGGGTGACTTCGTATCGGAACTGGATGTCAGGATTGGATGTTGTGGCAGTGGCCGGGTTGGAACGTTGTTTGGCTAGCGAGCCACGCTCGATCCAGATCTGGGTAAGATGATCGTAGATCAGGCATTCCCGGTAGAGACCAAAAGTAAATTCCCCTTCATAAGTGACGTAGCCGTAGAGGCCTTCCGAGGGGAAGCCAAGATCCGGGGTGGTGGCCGAAGCTGATTGATTTTCACGGTAGATCTCTTCGAGTAGAGCCCGGTCTTTGGCGTGGAAAAGATTACCCTTAAAAACCTTTTCGGGGCGGGCGGTAATCAGGGAAAAGCGAGCGTGATTGTCGATCGATGTTCCGCTTTCGGAAGATGACGAATCAAAGAATACGAGCCCCGGTAAGTGCCGGAGTTCGGATGCCAGTTGGGCTGGCTCCGGCAAACCTGATATTTGCCGGAGCGTTGTGGAGTGACTCGCCATGAGCTGCGTGTGGACTCAAGAAGCCTCAGCTTAGCCCGCAACTCCAGTGAAATATGCGTCAGCCTGTAGAAAGAGTTCAGACCGAGGCGATGACTCGGTCGAGTAGTGCCTTCGTTGCTTTGATTCCCTCGACTTCACCTAGATTGGATCCTTCGTATTCGATACCAATGTAGCCAGCGTAGTCTGCGTCCCTCACAATCTGCATCATGCGTTCGAAATCGGTGTGAGTTTCGTTGCCTTTTTCGTCAAAATCGTGCGCTTTGGCTGAGACGCCTTTGGCAAAAGGCATCAGTTCTTCGACGCCTTTGTAACGGTCGTAGCCAAGCCCTATTTCATCTTCTGTGTAGGCGGCATTGCCTTCGTAGAGCGCTTTTTCTGCCGCATATTTTTCCGGGTCGCGATTTTTGGCCACATAGAAATTCCCGTAGTCCGGCAGGGCACCGCAATTGTCCAGCCCGACGCTACCGAGGACTCCAGCGAGCCAACTTCCATTGGAAGACAGGCCCCCGTGATTTTCGACGATGACGTTCAGGCCCATGGGCGCGGCGTGTTGAGAGAGACGGCGGAGGCCATCGACGCAGAGATCGGCCTGTTTTTCGGGATTCAGTTTCGGATCGGATGCCGCATTGACGCGGATGCTGTGACAGCCGAGGAACTTGGCAGCATCGAGCCAGGCGTAGTGACCTTCGATTGCGGCACTGCGTTTGGCGGTATCTGGATCGCCCAGTTTGCCAACGCGATCGCACATGATGAGAACACTGGTGACGCCATTGTCGTCGCAGCGCTGTTTGAGGTCTTTGAGATAGGCCTGTCCTTTTGGCTGGGCTCCCAGTTTGGGGTCATCGACGGAGAAGAACTGGTTCACAAACTCGACGGCATCGATTCCAAAGGTGTCCTTGGTGTATTTGGGGAAATCCAGGTTGTCGAGCTCGCCGGCTTTGAGGGCAAGATGCAATGACCACTGAGCAAGCGAGATCTGGTAGCGCGACGCGACGTCAATGATTTCGACGGAATCGACTTCCCCATTGCTACAGGAAGAAAGAAAGCTTCCAGAGGAGATGGCAGCGGCGGAGGAGGTGAGGAATCGGCGGCGATTGAAATTCATGAGGGGGATTCTAACAGGGTAAGGAGGATGGCTCAACCCTGTATGGTGGCGTCATCGGTGGCTTTTTGTAGACGTTTTTTTAAGCCGGTGTGGCGGCGGGTGCTTTTTTCATTTCGCACCGCCATTTCGAGTGCTTTTTTCTCCCCGATCAAAATGACGAGTTTTCGTCCGCGGGTGATTCCGGTGTAGAGCAGGTTGCGCTGTAGTAGCATGAAATGTTGTGAGGCGAGAGGAATGACTACGGCGGGAAACTCGCTGCCTTGAGATTTGTGAATGGTGATGGCGTAGGCCAGTTGCAACTCATCCAGTTCTCCGGGTTCGTATTTGATGCGATGGTTTCCCTCAAAGGTAACGTAGATGCTCGTCGGCTCTGTCGTGATCTCCGAGATGTGACCGATGTCACCATTGAAGATTTCCTTTTCGTAGTTATTTCGGATTTGAATGACTTTGTCCCCGGATCTAAAAACGATTCCGAAGCGTTCGATTTCGAATTTGAGTTCAGCGGGAGGATTGAGAGTCTCTTGGAGAACTGCGTTCAGTTCCTTGGTGCCTAGGGACTGGCGGTTCATAGGTGTCAGCACCTGGATGTCGTCCCGGGGATTGAGCGAGAATCCTTCGGGAATCCGTTTTTGAATGAGATGGCGCAGCGTATCCTGAATGCTGGCAGGGTCTTCGCGCTCGATGTAGAAGAAATCTGCCTCGGCAGGATTTTCGAGAGGCGGCAATTTTCCATGGTTTACGTCGTGGGCGGCTTCGACGATGCGGCTTGAAGCGGCCTGTCGGTAAATTTTGGTGAGACGGGCCACCGGGGCGACGTCGCTCTCAATGATATCTCGCAGGATGCTGCCCGGGCCGACTGAAGGAAGCTGATCGACATCGCCGACAAGAAGGATGTGTCCATTCTCCGGGATGGCGTCGAGCAGGGAAGCCATGAGGTGGAGGTCGATCATGGAGGCTTCGTCGATCACAAAAAAATCGCCGACGAGCGGTTTATTTCGATTGCGAGCGAATCCGACACCGGGCTGATACTCAAGCAGCCGGTGGATGGTTTGGGCATCGCGGCCAGTGCTTTCGCTGAGGCGCCGAGCGGCCCGCCCGGTCGGGGCACAAAGAACTGGCTTCACCTCTTTTGCGGCGAGAATTTCAAGAATGGCAATCAGGATAGTCGTTTTGCCGACTCCTGGCCCACCGGTAATCACGAAGAGCCGGTGTTTGGTCGCTTCGATAACGGTTTTGGCTTGTTCCTCTCCAAGCTTCAGATCGTGGTGACGCTCGAACCAGGCTATGGCCTGTTCGGCTTTCACTTCCGGAAGCTCGGTGGCGCGTGCGGTGAGTGATTTGATGATCTCGGCGACGTTCAGTTCGTCCTGATGAAGTGAGGTCGTATAAACAAGGGCGTCGTTTGATTCCCCATCGATGACTAGATGCCCTTCCAACAGAAGTTGTTGCAGGGCATTTTCCACGGCAGCGGTATCTACTTCTAAAATCGCAACGGCTTCTTTGATCAGTTCCTCGCGGGGGAGGGCGCAGTGTCCCTGGCGTTCGGCCTGCTCAAGCACATAGGAAATTCCTGCGGCGATGCGCTGTGGGGCTCCGTTGTCCTGGCCCATCTTGCGAGCGATGTCATCGGCAGTTTTGAATCCTACTCCAGGGATTTCGCGGGCAAGCCGGTAGGGGTCGGCCCGCAAAACGTTGACGGCCTCTTCTCCGTAATTTTTATACAGGCGCAGCGCACGAGCGGTGGAGAGGCTGTGCTCATGAAGGAAAATCATGATGTCGCGAACCGACTTTTGCCGTTTCCAGGAGTCCTTGATTCGGAGGCGGCGTGCTTTCCCGATTCCGGAAACCTCTTCGAGGCGTTTGGATTCCTCCTCGATGATTCGAAACGTATCAGTCCCGAATTTGTCTACGATCCGCTTTGAATAGGTTTTTCCGACGCCGTCAATCAAACCGCTGGCAAGAAATCGGACGATTCCCTCTGATGTATTGGGAGACACGGCCTGGATGTGCTCGGCCTGGAACTGCCGGCCAAAGCGGCGATCGCTCTTCCAAGTGCCACGGGCTTTGATCTGCTCGCCCTCTACCACGGCTGGGAGGCTGCCCAGCATGGTGATAGAACCCGCATTTTCGGTCTCCACCTGCATGATGGTGTAGCCGTTCTCCTCGTTATGAAAAACAATAGAATGCACCAATCCTTCGATATCCTCAGGGTCTGGAAGGTGTGAACTCATCGTTGTGGGGCTGAAAAGGGGGAATTCTCGTCCTTTACAAGCCTATACCTGTGTCGCATATTCGCCGCCCCATGGCAATTCTCTCGATTTTGTTAACAGTGATCATCGTAGCCGTCAGTATTCTGATGGTAATGATCGTGCTGATTCAGCGCCCCAAGCAAGAAGGCCTCGGTGCCGCGTTTGGTGGTAGCACCCTAGATTCGGCTCTCGGCGCCCATACGACGGACGTTTTGCAGAAGATTACGACCTGGCTTGGAATCCTCTTTTTTGTTTCCGCGATCGGGCTGGCAATGGTTAAGGCGAGAGAGTTTCGCTCTTCCGCTGCGAGTGATGTGCTGGAAGAAGTAAAAGATCGCGAGCCAGCGCTTCCTGGCCTTCCTCCTCAGTTTTCAAACCTGCCTGGTCTGGATACCCCAGTTCAAGTGGAGACAGCGCCTGTTGCTCCTGCTGTAGAGACTGACAAGCCAGCTGCGCCCGCGGCTGACTCCAAGGCGAAGGGCAAGGAGAAGTCTGGCAAAGCCAAGGCGAAAGCCGAGGGCAAGGCCAAAGCCACTGGCGAGAAAGCCAAGCAGGGTGCCAAAGGCGGCACGGAATAAGTCCCCTTCGTTTACAACCCCGCTAGAGAAGGCGGAGAATTTAAGAATGACCGATTCCGAAGAAAGTTTGGTGTCGGATCGCGAGGCCGGTTCAAAGTTGGATCGGCCTTTTCGTTTGATCGTTCGATCTCCCAATCCATTGGGGGATGCCTGCATGTCGCTGCCGGCGGTAAAGGCGCTAAAACTTCGGCGGCCTGACACAGAGATCACAGTGGTGTGTCGGGAGAATCTGGCTCCGTTATGGGCCGCGCGTGATGAAATCGACGCAGTGATTCCGTTCAAAAAGGGGCTGAATCCGCTTCAGGTAGGGAAATTGATTCGAGAACACGGACGTTTTGATGAGGGCATACTCTTGCCTAATTCTTTCCGGTCGGCGCTCGAATTCAAAATTGGCGGAGTGAGGCGTTTGGTCGGTTATAATCGTTATCAGCGAAGCTTCCTTCTGAAGTTGGCGATAAAGGAACCTGAGCCGAGCGAAGACAAGCAGCATCATGTTCATCGTTATCTGCACCTTGCTGATGCCATGGGTGCAGACATTTCAGATTTGGATAACCTTCTGGCGATTCCACCTGCTCCGACTCCGATCGTTGAAGGATTGGATGAAATGCGCATCGGCGTCTGCCCTGGTGCGGAGTATGGCGATGCCAAACGTTATCCGATCGAGCGCTACGCATCGGCAATTGAATCGCTTCGAAAAAACCATTCAGATACAACCTTTCACGTTTCAATCTTTGGTAGCCCGGCTGAGCAGGGGATTGGTGACGAGTTGGCAAATCAACTTTCTGAGCCAAGGGAGAATCGGGCGGGAAAGACATCGGTTGCTGATCTGGTCGATGAGTTGCAGACCTGCCATTTCGTCGCCACCAATGACACGGGGACGATGCATCTGGCCGCAGCTTTAGGAGTGCCTACCGTGGCTATTTTTGGATCGACAGAGCCCGCTTTCACCGCGCCAATCGGAAAAGTGCATCGGGTGATTCGGCATCAAGTGGATTGTAGCCCCTGTTTTCTTCGCGAGTGCCCGGTCGATTATCGCTGCATGTTGCGGGTTGATCCTGAGGTCGTACTGCACGAGATGGAGGCCCTCCTTGCTGGAGAACCTATTTCGCAATGAAAGCTATTTTGACCCATCCGGGTAGTTCCCACAAAGACGATCTTCTCGCATGCTGTTTGCTAATATTTAAACACAGTGTGCCGGTGTGGCGTCGTGAACCAACCGCAGAGGATCTTGATGATCCTGAGATCGTAGTGGTCGATGTCGGTGGTGAACACGAGCCCGCACGACAAAATTTCGATCACCATCAGTTTCCCCGTGATCACGAACCCATTTGCGCTCTGTCACTCGTGCTGAAAGACATGGGGCTCTATGACGATGCCCGGAGCTTTTGCGAATGGCTGGAACCGGCCGAGTGGTTTGATACCCGTGGGCCTTTTGCGACAGCAAAGTGGCTTGGAGTCGAACGGGGGGTCATAAATAAACTCAACTCTCCCATCGACATCACGCTGCTGAGGCGGTTTGCCCAGAAAAGTGAATTGAAGCAAGGGGACCCGATCTGGGAATTCATGCGAATGATAGGTGAAGACCTCGTCATGTTTCTCAAAACGTTGCGGGAGCGTGTCGATTACGTGGCAGGGCATGCCGAGTTTTTGACAGTAGGGGAAGGTGACGATGCCGTGACGATTCTCTACATGGCTAGAAATGAATCGATGACTGACGATCCTTCATCCGGGTTGGGTCGTTACATCGACTCGACCGGGAAAAAGGTGGATGGTCTGATCTATCCGGATCGTCGTGGTGCTGGATATGGATTGTCCCGCCACGAAGATAGCCCGAAGCTGGATTTCACTCAGATCACTGATGAACCCGATGTGCATTTTGCTCATGCGAGAGGGTTCGTTGCGAAAACCACGGCGACGGATCTGGACCGGCTTAAAGACTTGGTCGATATGGCTCGATCGAAATAGCTGAGACGAAAGGTCTTTTGGTTGCGCTCCTGATGCGCTTTGCGCCCTGCGTTAAGAAACGGCGTCAACACTTCGGATGCGATTCAGTTCAGCTCGTGTCCTTTTCTTTTTCAGAATGAAAAAGGTAAGCACTGCGATAGGAGTGATTGCCAGCGAAGCGATCCCCAAAAATGTGATACTGATAGCCTTCCCGGTCGAGATATCCGGGAGGGGAAGATTGGGGATGAGTTGTAGATTGCGAATTTCGACGGTTCCCGTATCCGGCAGTACCACATTGATAGTGAGTCGAATGGGTTTTTTCCCTGAGTCGTCATTGATAATGGCCGGTAGCTGAAAGTGGCGCCAGTCGGAGTTTCCGCTTAGCTTTTGCATGGGTCCCGACTTACCTAAAGTACGGCTGAAAAAGCTAGCGCCGATGGTGTCGCCACCCGCTTCGATGGGGAGATGATTCCACATTTCCAGATACCCGTCACCGGTGACGTCTTGATAGCGAACTTCTCCCTGAACCGCGTAGGCCTCCCCTGAGATTTCGGGCGATTCCACATTCAGCACATGAATTGCTTTGGTGGAATTGTCGTCAGCAATCACTCGAAGAATAGGAATATCTTCTTCGAAATGGAGTTCAACTTGTGGCCCTATTTTCTCCTCGTCGAGCGGGATAAGAGTGGCCGGGGGCGCCGCCGCAACTGAGCCTGTGAATAGGGCGGTCGCGAGCAGGGTAAATACGATTGGTCGATTTGTGATCATGCTTCTGTCTGGGTTTGATGTGCTTTGAGAATGGTTTGGTAGGACGCTGGGTCGATCGCTTGATCGGCCAAGAGAACTCGTAAGGTTTGTTCAAAGGGAGATAGGCTCGCGGCCTCCTCGATGATCTCGACTTTCTGTATCAGTCGGTCGAGACGGAGCCGAACCGTGGGGTAGGAAACATGGTATTCCGCCGCGACTTTTTTCAGGGACCCTGATTGCAGAAGAAACCGCCTCAGGAAATTCAGGTCTTCAATGCTGAGCCCTTTGACCCAGTCGGGCATGTTATTTTCAGTTTCCATCGCATCACGAGAAATTAATTAAAGTTCATTAAAATGAATTTTGTATTCAATAAAGTTAAAGTCAATATTAATTATATTTAGTTTTGAGGGATGTGATCCTACCTGTTGAAACTTGCCGATTGTGCCCTTTTCGTTTCGAGTACCTCGCAACCCTTGCGATTGGGGTAGGGAACTATTGGCCATGATGAATCAAAACTGGACCCAGCACCTACTGATGGTGGTGTTTTCGGGGATCGTTTTTCCCGCGATCGCCTATTCGGCAGCGGGGGATATTGAGATTCGGGTGTCGTCCTTTTCGGAGCCGCTGGCAGACACTCAGGGACCGCAACTTCACGAAGGGGTTGATGAGGCCATTGATGAGTCAGAGGGCTTGACTTTGAATCCTGAAAAGGCGTTTGGATGGACTCAAATCGCCGGGGATGAAAATCTGTTTCGATTGCGAATTGAGGTGGAGCCTTCTCTGTATGACGCGGCGGTATTTACGATTTGGAACTGCCACAATCGAGCCATCGGGCAATGGTCGATTGATTTGGAAAAATCTGAGTCAGTCGAATTACTGGCGGAGGACAGGGGAACGTATTTGCTCACTCTCGATGGTTATCAAAATGGAAAATGCCTCAAGCGTTTGGTGCGAAGTGTTTCGGTGACGGAAGATCTGAATCGGTCACGTGAGGTTTGGAAGACTGATGAATTCTTTTTGGGTATCTGCGCTTTTCCGGGGAGATACCATTGGTCTTCAGGAGGCCGCGCGACCCTTCCAGTCGGGGTAACGGAAGAGCGGGCGCGTGAATTGGAAGCCGATCTCCTGGCGAGGCTGGGGTTTCAAGTTGTCCGAACGGATGAGTCGATGGAGATGGGACGGCGCAGTTCGGGTGAGGGATACCAGTATGATTTTGATCGGATGGACGCGGCGGTGAATGCCTACACTTCGAGAGGGTTTCAGTTGGCGCTCCAGGTGATGAATTCGCCCGAATGGGCAATCGCCGAGGACTATGTCGATCGGACTGAGAACTTGTGGCGCTTTCCGAGGCAGGAGGAAGTCCAGCGAAATTATCTGGGTGCCCTGTTAAAACGCTATGGGGAGCAGACTCGGTTTGTTCAGGTCTTTAACGAGCCGGATCAGGTGGAGTTTTGGTCAGGGACGAAAGAGGAATTTGTGAATCACTACCAATTTTCCCGCAAGGAGGTTCATCAGCATTTTAGCGATATGCCAGTGGTGAACGGTGGTTATTCGCTCGTGGATCTCGCGAGAACTCGTTTCTATATTAGTGAACTCAAAGCGCTCATCGATGCGCCGGCCTATCATTCGCACGGAACCTTAGGAAAGATGATCGGTGAGTTTTCTCTGATGAAGCAACTGCATCAGGAGGCGGGCTATGAGTCGCCTCGATTCATTAATACTGAAACCGGTAATGCGGCCTGGCGAGTTGACCAGGAGCGGCGCATGGGGCAGATCCTTCCTCAAAAGGCGCTCTATTGCTGGGCGAACGGGCACGAAGGTATTCTCATGTTTGCCGGAAGAATGACTTTGGGGCCTGAGCGGTCAACCCAGGATTTTGGATTGCTCGATTTTCAGTTTTGTCCTCGCTTTGCCTATGGCTCCCTGGCGGCGTTGGTCGGTGCTTTGGAGGGCGCTTCCTACCAGTCAACTTTGTTGGAGGAAGACGATATTTTTGTCTATGAATTCAAGCGTGGCGACGAAAGGATTATTGCTGCCTTTACGCTCAATGAATCCGGCTCGGTCGAGATTTCGAGCGATGCCAAAGGAGCGGTGCTGATTGATGAAATGGGAAACTCAGACAAGCGCGAAGATGCGGGAACCATCAAACTTTCGCTCGATGGTTACCCGAGGTATCTGGTTCTGAAGCAGGCCTCGACCGTAACGGTTCGGAAACCCACCCACTGACGGTGGAGGGGGATCCTCCCGGTTGCGTGTCGCGATGCCAGCGGTCGAGCAGGAGCTCGACCCTCCACTTTGTCGAGAGAATGGACGGTCGAGCTCCTGCTCGACCGTCTTGAGTGCTGAATGTCAGTCATGCCACATGAGTTGGTTTAACTCTCCCTGATAGGGCCAGTCCTTGGCCTTCTCTACCAAGCCGTGGCGAACTGGATTGTTGCGAACGTATTCCCATTTTTGAGCGTAGGAATCGGCGGCGCGAAGCTGACGGTCCCATGCGTTGGTTTGCCAGATGGATCCGTCGTGGGGAAGAGGCCACTTTTGAGTGACTTTCGATTTCCAAAATCGAATCCACCGTCGGACATCAGGAGCTTCGTCCCCACACGGAGAAGCAAAGAGATGAATATGATCGGGAAGGATTACATATCGACCCACGGCCCAAGTGTTTGCGTTGCTCCATTCCTGAATCAGCAATTGATGAATGGCATGATCGGCGAATAGAGGTTGGCGTTGCTTCGAGCATACCGTGATGAAAACAATCACACTGCGGTTGGCCTGGCTTTTCCATGCTTGTTGGGCTGGATAGTGGCGATTGGGATGCGCGGGATCGTCAGGCACGAGGGCATGCTACTAAAAGTATGTGGGTGTATCAATGTCGGACCTGAACTCGCGGTCAGCGAAAGGTCGCCCCCTCCTTCGCCAAGGCTTCGGAGGGCAGGCCCGATAGGAGCGTGACCCTCCCTATCGCTGGGGAGAATGGAGGGTCGAGCTCCTGCTCGACCGTTTCGCTGATTGCGGAGCCTTTACTTCACCGCCTGTTTGCCGGCCGCTTTCTGGTCTGAGTTCGCTTCGATTGCCTCAAAGCTTGCTCCGTCAGGCTTGTCTGCACCGGTTTTAATCGTGTAAGTGCCCGCGGCGTACACGGCGGGCTGGAATGTCTTGCCCTGGGCTCGGACGGTGTAGAGCACTTCGCCATCTGCTTCAGATATTACCTGAACCACCTGATTGGGCTTTTTGAATTTCAAAGCCGGCAGCCAGTGCGTTTTTTCACGGCCATCGTTTTCTTCCATTTTGAAAGTGATGGGCCATCCGGGGAATTGGCCGCCGTCGGTGGTGACGTCAGCCCAGCGGTCCCAGCATTCAAAAATGGTGGTGCGATCCTTTTTGTTGTAGCGGGCGATCCCATAGCCGTCAGCACGTTTGTGTTCGTCGTTGCGGTCTTCGGGGTTGGCATAGGCCAGCATGGTGATTTTGTTTCCCAAGCCGTCGAGGTAATTACCGGTCCAGGGAAGGGGGCTGTTGGGGACAGCGTTAGGGCCGGCGATTTCCTCTTCCGGATGCCACCAGCGACCGTAGATGGTATTGACGATAGCCGGGCTGGTGAAGGCATAGGGGCCGTCATCAAATGCATCGATGCCGTGTTTCACGGAGACCGCGAGATGCTGATCGCCGCAGAGGTGGCTCGCCCAGGCTCGACGGATTGCCTTCAGGGCGTTGTTTCTCGGAGTTTGAGGCCAGGCATTGCTGTCGAGATCAGCGAGGAGACGGTTGTCCGGACTTCCGTGAATGTGAACGGCACCACAGAAGGCGGTCTGGGAGAGCACCACTTTCATGTCGGCTCCGGTCCAGTCCTGGGACCATGTGTCGAGAAAATCGAGCTGACGCTGACCTAGGAGCACGAGACCATCGACGTCGACGGCGGAACGATCATAAGACGGGTCGTTGATGTGGTCAGGGCGTGGTCCCATTTTTGGGATGGTTCCTTCGGGGCCGGTTTTGAACTTGCGATCTTCGAGGATAGCAAAGTCGATTCCACCGACGCGCAGGCTGGTGTAATAGACCGTGATTCCTTGCTTGATGGGGGTAGGATCAAAGGCGTCAGGCAGGTGCCATGACTGCTGGCGCTGAACCATGTTGACGTAGTCAGGGGAATAGAAATAGCCGCCGGAAGGACCAGCAGGAGTCGTGGCAACGATGCCTCCTTCGCCCCAGAGGTTGGCCTGACCGACATCATGATCGTCGGGGATGGTCACGGTAGGACGGTCTTTCATGACCTCGCGGAAACGCAGACCGAACTCGATCCAACCGTTGGTGTGTTCAGTGTGATGATAGGTTTGATCCCCTGCAAAAAAGAGAATGTCAGGATCCTGCTCGATTAGGTTTTTCAGAATGGTGGGACGAGGTCCTTTGGTACGACTTGAATCGCAGGAAAGGTTGCCAACTACGATGACTTCCTTGTCGACGGGATCTTTGCGGATCAGCCCCTCAAAGGTTGCTTCGTCTCCGTGGCAAACCCGGTAGGGGACATCCTTGGTGTTGTCCCATTCTTCAATCCGGAAGTGAGCGCTCCAGCCAGGGTAGAGGACATCAGCTTTTGCCGCTTCCTGCCATTGGCCGCCTTTTTTGAATTCGAGGCGGGCTTCGCGTTTTTCGTCGTCGAAGAGGGGGAAGAGCTGCGCGCTAAGCTTGAGCACTCCACGATCGTGAGTGTAGAGGGCAAAAGCGACGACCTCTTCGCGAGGCACGTTCAGGTTGATGAGCCTTTTAGGGACTTTGGCTTTTCCTTTTCCTCCCGTTTTGCCTTCTGGTAGATTGGTTGCTGCTTTCCACCATTCACCGGTGGACGCTTTTTCGAGCATGGCGAATTCTTCGCCAAAGGGTTGCGATTCAGCACCTTGGAGCAAGGAAGTGCCCATCAGAGCGAGAAGGGCGCATAAAGCGGGAATACTTTTCAGAGTCATGGGCCGAAATTAGGGGTGCGTGGGAGCAAAAACAACTCTCAAACTCCTTCTTTTTCCGTCTTTTGGCCATGGTCGAACCCCGAACCCCCGCTCTTGCAAAGCAGTGCCGCGACGCTACGTTTCGGACCCTGAATTGAGGAGCGAGCTCCTGATACTGGAATTGATGGACAAAATTTACCTTATCCTTGCCACTTTGGTGTTTTTAGCCGGCTTCGTCATAGCCGTGATCGCTTTGCGTACTGGAAAGCACGGCACGGGTCGACTCAACGTGGGCCTTGCAGTGGTTGGGTTGATTTTTCAGTGCTTGTTCCTACGGGAGCGTGGTGAATTGCACGGACGCTGTCCGATCACTAACGGGTCTGAAGTATTGGTTTTCATCAGTTGGAGTGTGGTCATCATGTATCTCGTTTTAGGGCGGGCTTTTCGACTATCTTTGCTGGGAGTCTTCAGTATGCCGATGGTCTTTCTTTTTCAGTCCTTTGCTATTTTTAATCTGATGACAAACGACCCAGGGGCTCGACCACCGGAAACACTGGATCCCTGGCTTGAAATGCATGCGGCGATGTCGCTATTGGCCTACGGCGCATTCGGATTGGCTGGCATCGCCGGTGTCATGGATTTGGTTTTAGATCGGCAGCTCAAGAGCCATGAGCCGGGACAGTTGTTCTATTCCTTGCCTCCGATGAAGTATCTCTATGATGCCATGTTGAGACTCATCATTATCGGATGCGGGCTGCTGACCATCGGTATTGTGTCCGCCTTCTTTATGAAAAATTTGCCCGACGCGCTTCATTGGGTCGTATCCGGAGCCGTCTGGGTGGCCTACCTGGCCATTCTAGGGATTCACTTGGCAAAAGGGTTGCGTCCCAGGCTGCTTTCAAAGCTCTCGATTGCAGCCTTCACTTTCGCGCTAATCGCTCTGTCGGTTTTGTAATTCTAATCCGAAACTTGTTTTTCCGCGGTGTCTATATTCTGTCTTGGCGTCAATCACAAAACTGCCCCGGTGGAAATCCGGGAGCGTTTGGCGTTTGCAGAGAGCGCTATTCCTCGTCATCTCGACGAGATTCGTGAGATCGATTGGGTGGCTGAGGCAGTGGTGTTGTCGACCTGCAACCGTGTCGAAATTTATGGCGCGGCCGAAGAACCCGGCAAGGCGCTCGATCAACTGATCGCCTACCTGATTGATCATTTCGAAATTGAAGCTGGTGACGTCGAGTTCTATCGTCACGAAGCTGATGAGGCGGCGCATCATCTTTTTGAGGTGGCGAGTGGCCTCGATTCGATGGTTCTGGGTGAGACGGAAATCTTTGGCCAGATCAAGAAGGCCTATTCCACTGCTCAGACGAATGGGGCGACGTCGCGACGGATGAATAAGTTGTTCCAGCAATCGTTCTCTGTTGGAAAATTGGTGCGTTCGAGCACTCGGATTCAGCAGGGGTCGACTTCGGTCGGTTCGGCTGCAGTGGATTTGGCAGAGAAGATTTTTGGTCAACTCGACGGTTGCCGCGTCATGGTCATCGGCGCAGGCGAAATGAGCCGAACGACGGCGCAGAGTTTGAAATCACGTGGTGCCAAGAGCATCATTGTTTCAAACCGCAGCTACGACAAAGCGGAGGAGTTGGCAGCAGAGTTAGAGGGCGTGGCGGTTAAGTTCGACGATTGGGCGGATCATCTCGATAAAGTTGATATCGTGGTTTCTTCGACAGGGGCACCGCATACCGTCGTCAAGAAGGTTGATGTTGAGCGGGCCATCACAAAACGACGTGGGCACTCGCTCTTCCTGATTGATATCGCGGTGCCGCGGGATATCGAGAATGAGGTCAACGAACTCGAAAATGTTTACTTGTACAATATCGATCAGCTTCAGCGTATTGCGGATGCCGGGGTGGCTCAGCGGCAGCAGCAGATTGAAATCTGTCGTGGCGTGATTCGTGAATTTCTTGATGAAAAGGGCATCGAAGCCATGGCCAAGGTGCCTGAATCCCATCAGAAGAAAAACGCCATCGCAGAGAGTGCTGGATCGCGAGGCAATGAAGCAGTAGAGGAATCCATGAGCAAAGCGCTGATACTTGGAACGCGGGGGAGCGACCTCGCCTTGACGCAGGCCCGGATGACGGAGGCCGCCCTGAAAGAGCAGGGCATAGCGGTGAAGATCGAGGTGGTGAAAACCATCGGCGACAAGCGTCCTGACTTGAAGCTGAGTGAGTTCAGTCAGGGCGAAAATGCGGTGCTCGATAAAGGGATCTTTACGAAGGAATTGGAAGAAGCATTGCTTCGGGGAGAGATCGATTTTGCGGTGCACAGCCTCAAGGATGTGCCGACTGAGTTGGGTGATGGATTTGAAATTTGCGCGACTCTTCCCAGGGCCGACATCGCCGATGTGTTGCTCACGATGGATGAAGGCTTGGTTTCGGCTGACGGAGGTGACCTCGCCCAGTTGGAAGGTAAAACGATTGCGACAAGTTCGGTGCGACGAGCTCAACAGCTTCGGTGGATTTGTCCGGGAGTGAAGGTGGTCGATATTCGGGGTAATGTGCCGACGCGGATTCGGAAATTGACTGAGAATGGTGAATGGGACGGCATTATGTTGGCCCGTGCTGGGATCGAAAGACTTGGAATCTACACACCAGGGCAGGCGTCTTTTAATTTTGAAGGAACCCAGGTTTTTGCGATTGAACTTCCAGTCGATGAGTTTCTACCCGCCGCAGGACAGGGCGCGGTGGGAATCGAAATTCGGAGCGACAACGAGGCTGCTCGAGCTGCTATGGCGACGATTAATCACGAACCCACATTCTGTCGAGTCACGGCCGAGCGGGCTTTTCTGGAGCGCTTGAAGGCCGGATGCCAGACACCAGTGGGTGCCCATACCTGGTTTGAAGAGGATGGTGCGACCTTGGCTATGTCAGTGCGAGTGTTTGATGAGGATAGCCCCGATCAGGAGCCTTTTATCGGTGAGGTAAAAGGTCCGTCGGATGAGCCCGCTGCATTGGCGGATCAGCTCATGGCGTTGAAAGGGTGAGTCCAGGTAAGTGATATTTAAATGAGCGAAAATAAAGGAATTTGTTATCTCGTTGGGGCTGGCCCCGGCGATCCGGGATTGATCACTTTGCGCGGTAAGGAGTGCATCGAATTGGCGGACGTGATCATTTACGATAATTTGGCAAACGACGAATTTCTTTCGTGGGCCAAACCGGAGGCAGAATTAATTTTTGCAGGAAAGACTGCCAAGTGCCATGCGCTGCGTCAGGCTGAGATTAACGAATTGCTGGTTCAAAAGACTGGTGAGGGGAAAGTGGTGACCCGATTGAAGGGCGGAGACCCTCTGATTTTTGGACGAGGTGGAGAAGAGGGTGCCGTGCTCTACGATGCCGGGCATGAGTTTGAATTTGTTCCTGGAATCAGTTCTGCTATTGCGGGTCCGGCCTACGCGGGTATTCCCCTGACCCATCGTAAATATTGCTCTCAAGTGAGTATTTTCACTGGGCATGAATCACCGAACAAAGAAGAGTCTTCGATCGATTATCGGCAGATCGTCAAGGCGCCTGGAACTAAGATCATGCTGATGGGAGTGGCGCGCCTGCCATACATCATGGAGATGATTATCGAGGAGGGCGGAGATCCTGATATGCCAGTGGCGCTAGTGAGACAGGCGACAACGGGACAACATAAGACTGTGACCGGGACGGTGTCGACCATTGCAGGGATCGTGGAAGAGGCTGAGTTCAAAGCACCGGCGGTCTGCATTATTGGTGGTGTCGTGGAATGTCGGGAAAAGCTCAACTGGTTTGAGAGACGCCCTCTTTTTGGAAAGCGCGTCGTCGTGACCCGTACTCAGAAGCAGGCCGGTAAATTGTCTGGAGAATTGCGAAAGTTGGGCGCTGATGTTCTGGAGATGCCGACGATTCGGGTCAGTCAATCAGAGGGGGATGATGCCCGCCAGTTTGCTCGCTGTGTCGCCGAAGTGCATACCTACGAATGGGTAATTTTTACGAGTCCGAATGCGGTGGAATATTTCTTCCGCGCCTTTGATCTGATCCGAGAAGACGCCCGTGCTATCGGTGGAGCCCGCATTGCCGCGGTAGGTCCGGGAACGGCGGCTAAGCTCAAGGAGTACCGCATGGCGACGGACCTGATGCCTAAAGAGCATGTGGCGGAAGGCTTGCTTGCCGCCTTCAAGGAGGAAGCCGGTTCGATTGAGAATACGACCATGCTCTGGGTGCGTGCAAAAGAGACGCGTGACGTACTGTCCAAGGCGCTCGACGAACAGGGCGTCATTTTGGATGAGGCGATCGCGTATCAGACTGTTTCAGAGACGGAAGATCCCACTGGTGCGGTGAAGCGGTTCCAGGAAGAAGGGGCCGATATTATTACCTTTACCAGTGCTTCGACGGTGGAAGGATTTCTCGACATGGGGTTGAGCATTCCGGATGAAACGCTCATCGCCAGCATCGGGCCGATTACGTCAAAGGCATTGGAAGAAAGCAACTATGAGCCGGACGCTGAAGCAAAATCTCACGATATTCCGGGGCTAGTCGCTGCGGTGCAGCAGCTGGTTTCCGAAGACGCCTTTGATGGCGATTTTGAGGATGACTCTCTTGTGTAGGAGTCCTGTAGCCGGGGTCTGTGACCCCGGTCGTGTGATCTTCGGTCCGCCCAATCCGTTCTCCGGCCTCAGAGAGACCGGGGGCCGGCCTACCGGCTACAGGGTCACTCTTGCTGCTTTTTGTTTCCTGACAAAAGCAATCCGATCAGAAAGATGAGGCCAAAGAGGGCGAAGGCAGAGAATGGCGGCGCCCAGCTCAGGGTGCTTCGGAAGATGATCACATTCAGGGCGAAAAAGATGAGGGCGGCAACGAAACAGAAGGGAATGAATTTCCGTTTTGGCAGGGTAAACAGAAAAGCGGCAATAGCAGCGATGAGTAGGATTGCCAGCCAGCGACCAGTCGCGGGCCATTGGTTGATAAACCGGCCGCTCTGAATGGTTGCCATGGCTCGTGCCAGCAGCATCGTTTCAGAAAGCACTTCACCGGTGGCAGTGGTGTAACGACGATCATTGTTACGGTCGAATCCGATCACGACGATGTTCTCACTGAGGCTTTTGAATTTTCCCTGAAAGCTGGCAAGGATGCGTTTGGCCACTTCGTCGTCCTTTTCTCCGGTGTAGGCAAGTTCGTCAACTGTTAGGGTAGTGAAGTGGTGAACTTTTTCCATTTCTCCTGCCTCATTCCTCTTCAAGCTGGTCATGTTCCTGCTCAGTCCTGCATGAGGTGGAATGATAAAGGTGCCGTCAGGTTCAATTGGGACAATTCTGGAGTCTCCCAGCCGGATCTTTGCTTGGCGAGTGGTGAGATCCAATGTGATTTCGTCGTTTCCGATTCCATTGTGTTTGGCTATCGAAGAGAGCACGATCGAAGGAACAACCTTTTCCCCATGGCGGGCGACGAGAGGTATTCGAATCACCTCGTTATCGACGAGATCTCGTTGCGATTCGATCGCCTTGAATACTGGGTCCGCATTCGAGGTCAGCTGCGGATCAGGGAACCTAAGTGTCCGGGAAAAGGAGAGAATATCTTTTGGATCTCCTTCCACCTTGATGGCCTGATAAGTGAGTGGCTTGGCTTGGGCCGCGTCCGTCGTTTCCTCGGTAACGTTTGTAGCGACTGAGAATCGGGGCAGCTGCATCGCCGCGTCTTTGAGCGGAACGATATCAGTCTGGTTGAGGATATGAGTTTCGTCGAAAGTCGGGATGGGAAGAAATGCGACTGACTTGGGATCCATCTTTCCGACAAATCCCAGGATTGTCGCAAAATCCAGTCTTGAGAGATTGCCATCATCGTCAGATTCTTCCGTTCCGATATTCAGTGGCTCATATTCATCGTTGATCCGGACCACACTGATGGCAGGATCTGCGATCTTGTCGCCTGCATTGCCAATGCAGAATTCCAGCCAGAGCTGATCCAGTGAGACGATGGGCGCGATTTTTCGGGTGCGAAGATTCCATTCACCAAGGATGACTAGAATGATTCCGAAAACGGCGAACGTGATGAAGCGTTGACGCATAATGGGGGGGACGGGGTGCCTGAGCGATTCGAAGAAATATTTTTGGTTCGTGACCAAAAATGCTTATTTTCTCAACCTTAATACGTGGACTGGCTTCGTCCTTGGGTCAAGGGACACGAAGTTGGTGGAATCGCGCCATTGGTAGACTTCTTCGTAAATCACATCTTCCACCGCAAATTCGGAATTCGGTTGAAGGCCGAGTTCCGCCAGAGGCAGGTGAATGTTGGACTCCTGCCGACTCCTGGGATTGAGGTTGATGACTACGATAATGATATTTTGTCTGTCATCCGACCATTTGTAAAAGGCGAGGATTTGATCGTTGTCCGCCGGTATGAAATCGATATTAGCGTAGCTCTGCAGCGCTGGGTTATCTTGGCGAGCCCGATTGAGTCGGGTGATGAATGCCTTGATATTGCCGGCCTTGTTCCAATCCCGGGTCTTGAGCTGGTATTTTTCGCTGTCGAGATACTCTTCGCGTCCCGGGAGCGGCGCGTTTTCACAAAGTTCGTAGCCGGAGTAGATGCCCCAACTGGAGGAAAGCAATGCGGCGAGGGCTGCCCTGATTTTGAAGGCAGAAGGTCCGGCGTTCTGGAGATGATGGGGGAGAATATCCGGAGTGTTAGGCCAGAAATTGGCTCGGTAATATTCCCTCATCTGCCCCTTCGTCAGTTCAGTGACGTATTCGGTGATTTCTTCGCGATTTTCACGCCAAGTGAAATAGGAGTAGCTCTGAGTGAATCCGATTTTGGCCAGAGTCTGCATCATCTTCGGTTTGGTGAAGGCTTCGCTCAGGAAGATAATGTCAGGATTGACGCTGTGGATCTCGGCGATGAGCCATTCCCAAAACGTGACGGGTTTCGTGTGAGGGTTATCGACCCGAAAGATGCGAACTCCTTTTTTAACCCAAAAGAGGACGACGTCGCGAAGTTCCGTCCACAGATCTTTCCAGTCGTCACAGTGAAAATTCAGCGGGTAGATATCCTGATATTTCTTAGGAGGATTCTCGGCGTACTTGATTGTTCCGTCAGGGCGTCGGAAAAACCATTCTGGATGATCGGCGACGTAAGGATGATCCGGAGAGCAATTGACGGCAAAGTCGATCGCGATTTCCATGCCTTCTTTGCGAGCTTCTTCGACGAGGCTGACAAAATCCCCAAGGGTTCCCAGAGCTGGTTCGACAGTGCGATGTCCTCCTTCGATGGCGCCGATCGCCCAGGGAGAACCAACGTCCCCCAGTTCGGCGCTGACACTGTTGTTTTTTCCTTTTCGATGACTGACCCCGATGGGGTGAATCGGAGGGAAATAGATCACATCGAAACCCATCGCTTTGGCATCGAGCACGCGTGGCATGCAATCGCGAAAGGTCGAATGTCTTCCCGCAATTCCCTCAGCAGAACGGGGAAAGAACTCGTACCAGGCCGAAAAGGCGGAGAGCTTGGTCTCAACCACCAACCTGAGGGGATCGACGGTGGATGTCGCGAACTCACGATTTGGCCATCTCGCCATCATCTTGATGACTTCTTCGGAGTCGAGTAAATCAGGAACCTTGGCTGGCTCGGTGGTCATCAACTTCGTCGTGAGGTCTTCGATCGCTTCTGCATCCTCAGAGCATTTTGCTGTTACCGCCCGGATTGCAGTGCTGTTTAAAATGACTCTACCTTCTTCAATTTCGGTGGAGTAGTCATCCTGATCACCGGTGAGCCGTCGCTCGAAATCATGAAGCCAGGTCTGAAAATCGTCAGCCCATGCAGTGATTAAGATCTCGTAACGCCCTGTTTTGGGAAAACACAGGTCGGTTCCCCATCGGTCATTTTCAAATTGGGTGAGAAGGCTCTCGCTCCAGTTTTTGGCGCCTTCTTCTCTCTGGGCGACAACGGCGACGATGACATCGTGTCCGTCCTTGAAGATGTCAGCTTCGAGAGAAAGCGTTTCGTCGACGACACGTTTGGTAGGGAATCGTCCTCCCTCCACCAATGGTGAGAGGTTTGAGATAACAACGGTGGCAGGGCGGTTCTTGAGGGCGGCCATAAATCAAAAGGAACTAGCAGGTTCGGCGACACTATCGACCCTTCGCGCGCCTCGCCAAGTGAGATTTTCGAGGGGAATGGGAGCGGAGTGGGAGGGCCTGAGACAGAATGGGTAAAGTGGAGGGTCGAGCTCCTTCTCGACCGGGCGGTTGCCATTGAAGCGGCGGTCGAGCGGGCTGCGAGCCCCGGAAGCTCGACCCTCCATCGGGTAGCGCGATCAAAACGGCTGGGGTAAGAGTGATCCACTAATCACCGACACGGCGGCGGTTTTGCTTCTTTTCCGACCGGAACTGCTTGTTGCGGCGTTGCTTGGCGCGTGAGGAAGCGGACGGGCGACGGCTCCGGTAGCGGCGGACCGCCCGTTTTCTGGCGGCTTCCTGGCTATCGAGCAGGGAGCGGCGTTCGAAGGCATCGCAGAGTCGAAGTCTTGCGATTTCGCGATTTCTTTCGCGTGAGCGGGAATCCTGGCAGCTGACTTCAACTCCGCTGGGCAAATGTTTCAGGTAAACGCATGACGCCGTTTTGTTGATTTTCTGTCCGCCGCTGCCTGATCCGAGCACAAAACGTTCCAGCAAATCCTCTTCGAGGATATGCCATTGTTTCATGCGTTGTTCCAGTGGGTCCATGGGGACGAGTCTCATTCGAAACAGGAATGCGCTGCTTCGGCGACGAGTTAGAGGGTTGACTACGAGAGTATACCCTATTGATTGGTTAATATCTATGGAAGCTGAACAATGGGACGTCAAACGGGGCCATGCCGTCTACACGAAACGAAGTTTGGGATTCTATGATTGGTGGGTGCTGAACTTTTCGAACCGTTTGATTTGGTGCTGCCCCACTGATTTCATCGAGTCGCACTATCGTGGTCATATCTCAGACAACCATCTCGAAGTCGGAGTTGGTACCGGATATTTTCTCGAAAAGACTCTTCCCGAAGGGGAGCCTAAAGTGGCCTTGCTCGACATCAATCCTGAATGCCTCAAATACACGGCGGACCGACTGGAGCAGTACCGGCCGGAGATCTATGAGGAGAATGTGCTGGAGCCGATCGATCTCTATGGGGAAAAATATGATTCGATCGCTTTGAACTATCTGCTGCACTGTCTACCGGGGCGGCTTGAAGAAAAAGGGGCTGCTGTCTTTGAAAATCTGATTCCCAATCTGGCCGAAGGGGGCATCATTTTTGGCTCTACCATATTGGGGGCTGAAGTGGAGCGTTCGCTGGCAGCCAAATTCACGATGAGGACGTATAATCGAAAGGGAATTTTTTCGAACAAACACGATTCGTTGGGTGCGATGATGGAAGCGCTTTCGTCGCGGTTTAAGACCTTCAATGTGGAAGTGCACGGATGTGTTGTGCTCTTCTGGGCAAAAGGGCCCAAGTAGAGAAGGCAGGATGGAATAAACGGATGATGGGGAGGGTCGCCGAGAGGTCGGCCCCGTCTCCCGCTCGACCGGGGAGTTGGAATGGGCGTAGTCGAGTTCCTGCGAGTCGGGGAGGAGTGGTGGTGGTCGGATGTCGAACCTGGATTCGCGGTCGCGGGGGACCGCGACCCTCCATTGGGTGGCACATCTGAGGGTGATTACATGCCGGCGGTTGCGAGAAGATAATGACAACGGCGGGCTAATGTCCCGGGCAGGTCAGGGAACTTCCATTGTCGTCTGGGCCGAGGGCTTCGAGAAAAGGCACGGCGGCTTCTGCCCATTCTTCAGGGGATGGATAGTGCTCAGCGCCTTCTCCAAAGCAGCTTCGTAACATGCTGGTGTCGATGATGCCGGGATTAAAGGCGACGGCGGCGAGGCCAGGGGGGAGTTCCTGCGCCATCGCTTGAGTGAGGCCTTCGATGGCCCACTTGGTGGCGCAGTAAGGGGCAACTTCGGGAGAGGTGGAGCGACCCCATCCGCTGGAGAAATTGACGATGACGCCGGAACCCCGTTCGTTCATGGCCGGGACGAAGTGGCGGATCAGGTTGGCGACGCCGGCGATATTGATGGAGAGGATGTCTGATATTTCGTCTGCCGAGATTTCCCAGAGCGGGGCGTTGCGATTGATGGTGGCTGCGGAATTGATGAGCAGATCGGGAGGGCCGATCTCGGAGAGGATGGTGTTGGCGAAGGACTGGACAGCAGGATCGTTGCTGACGTCGAGAGGGAGGAAGAGGTGGGGGGAACCGAGTTCGGTGCTGAGAGAGGAGAGGGCGTCAGGGTTGCGAGCGCAGCCGATGACTTGATGGCCGCGATTGGCGAAGGCAGTTGCCATGGCGCGGCCGAGGCCGCGGGTGACGCCTGTGATGAGGATGTGTTGGGAGTGGGACATGGGAGGGCGGGTGGAGGCGCTCCTTTGGAGCGCGTGAAAGGGGCGAAGGTAAAAAGTGCGAAGGTGAAAAGTGCGAAGGTGAAAAGTGCGAATCGCGTGGCGACCAGGATGGATGTTCTTAATCTTACTCTAATTGTCCTACTCGCCAAGGCTCGCACGACCTGCCGATTAGCATTCGCTCCGCTCTTTCATTTTTGCCAATCCCGCTATTGCGGGACCATAGCAGTCTTACTCTTGCTCTTGCTCTTGCTCTTGCTCTTGCTCTTGCTCTTGCTCTTGCTCTTGCTCTGCGGGAAAAGGATTAAGAACAAGATTAAGATCAGGAGCAAGAGGGTTAAAAAAGGGCGCCCCTGAATTAACAGGAAGCGCCCTTTTGCTAAATTGGGGTGTTGGCTTTTTAACCAAAAACTAACTACTAATCACTAACCGCTTCGGCGGCAGCTTTGCGGCGCCGACGACGAGCAGTCCAACCGAAGAGGGCTAGCCCGAGGCCAAAGATGCCGTAGGTGCCTGGCTCGGGGATGGCGGCGGTGTAGTTGAGTGTGACGGTGGTGCCGACTGTGTTGTTGAGAGCAAAGGATCCACCGGGACGACCTGCACTGAAGAGTGTTCCCGTTGAATCGGCAAGCGCGGCAATCGATCCCAAGGTCAGGTTTGCGAAGGATCCGTTCAGTCCGCCAGCAGCGGTGATGACATTCCATTCCTGGTCGTTGGCCCAGAAGCCGTCGGTCCAATCTACGCTACCTTCTATTCCAGTACCATTGAAGTCGAGAATGAAGCTCGTGGCAGCAGCGAAGTCAACGACTCCGGCGACGACGAACTTATCCGACGTAGTGCCGCCGCCAATATTGGCGATGTTGTCGATCAGGTCCCAAGTGATGGAAGAAGTGCCCCCTGTGTGGGTGACATTGCCGCCGAAGGTCTGGGTGGCTGCTAGAGAGGCGGCCGTTCCGGCGTTTTGATTACCCAAGGCGTTAACGGTGACGTTGCCATTGATGGTGCCTGAGCCACCGAGAGTGGCAGCGAAGCCACCACCACCAACCGTGACGGCGCTTCCTGCTGCGGTGGATCCGTTCACGTAGAGGCTTCCTGCGTTGACCGTCGTGTTGCCAGTGTAAAGATTGGCGCCATCGAGCTGCCAGGTGCCATTGGTGTCGACGGTGATCGATACGGTTTCATCGACGAAGGCGTCGGTAGGGGTGTTGTCCTGGATAACTCCATCAATCTCGTTAGTTCCGGCAAAGGTGCCGGCGAGGGTGAGGTTACGGGCGCCGACATCAGCAGCCACTGCGACCTCCGCTACGTTAAATGCGGCATTAGTGAAGACGAGGGCTCCACCGCCATTGTTGACGATCTGTCCACCACCGGTGTTGTTGTTGCCGTTTTGCTGGCGTCCTCCGAGCTGGATTTGACGGTCGGTGGACTCTGCTCCGGCACCGGTGTAGACCAGCGTTCCGTCATTATTATTCTGTCCGAGACGGATGTCATGGGTGTGGACATCTCTGGAGGCGCCCAAGTGGCTGGCTTCACCCACGTTTCCAATCGAAGCCGCTCTCAGCGTGCCATCATAGACAAAAGTCTGGCCCGTGTAGTCATTGGCTGCATTGGCTAGAATGAGCGTTCCGTCGTCGGATTTCTGGATCGCGCCGTCGGTATCAGCTCTTAAGCTACTGATTTTTCCGGTCACCGTGAGGACGTGGGTGTCGCGGACCGCTCTCCCTGTGGTGGTGCCGCCGTAATCCCCTTCTTCTCTTTGCCCTTCGACAGAGTAGTTAAGAGCTGAAGAGGTGTCTTCCTGAGTGACGCTGCCTGTCATGGTGAGAGCCCTGGCAACGGTGTTGCCGCCATTATCAAAAGTAATAGTTTTGCCCGTCCCTTCGTTGTCGACAATGATGTCGTTCGCGATGGTTCCCACGGCATCGATGTGTAAGCGTCCATTGTCACCGTTATCGGCAATTCGGATCGTATTGCTGGCGTCATTTCCGAGAGCATTCACGTGTTCAATCTCAAGGTCACCTTGATTGATGACGGTTATTCCGGTGAAGTCCGAATTGTTTCCTGAGATAAACGTTCGACCAACGTCGACGGCACTGATCACTTGGGTGCCCTTGGTGATGGTGCCGCTTCCGATGATCTCTGAGTCGATCCGATCATCCGCAGCGGCGTTATCTCCGAAGAAATTGAGGCCCCCTGAACCGACATTGAGCGTTTCAGTGCTGTTGCTGGAGACAGTGAAACCGGTCGTGTGGCCAGTGAAGGTGATTGCACTGGCTTCGATGTTGTCCTGCAGCACGACTGCTCGGCTTGATACGTCGCCTGAAAAGATGGCGGCATCTCCGTTGAAGAAATCATTGTCACCTTCAACCCAGTTGTTGTCGGTGACATTGCCATTGGCCCAGAAGGTTGGGTTGGTTCCATTGCCGGCCCAGGTTCTGCTGGCGAAGCCGAGATCGAATACGACGCTGTTTCCTGAAACTTGTGCAGTAGTGCTGCCGCCAGGCCGTGCACTCAAGACGGCGTTGGTGGCGATGAATTCTGTGGCGACGCTGGCGGCGTTGGCATAGGTGCCAAAGGTCAGGGCGGTGATATTGCCAGCTCCGGCGAATCCGGCGAAATCAACGCTCACATTACCCGTGGTGACCGTGAGGCTGCCGGTGGTGGTAAAGGCTGCCGCGGTGCCAGGATTGATGAAGAGGGTGTTGTTGCCTCCGAAAGTGAGGTTACCAGCGGTACTGCCCTCGCCACCGAGATTGGCGTCGGCTGCGACAGTGAAGTCACCGTTGCCTGTTTGGGCCCCGTTTACGTTGAGTCGGCCGGCGCTGACGGTGGTATTACCCGTGTAGGTATTGTCCCCGTCGAGGGTGGCGGTGATGTTGCCGGTTTTGGTGATGCCGAGACTTCCCGTGGCGCTGTTATCAATGATGGTGCCGGTAATAGCAATGTCTGATGTATTGCCAGTGAGGGTGAGGTCGCGGGTGGCAGTGACGTCCGCGTCACCTTGATTGAATGTGGCTGAGGTAAAAGTGACCGTGCCAGTGCCCGTATTGTTGATGATGCCTCCTCCGACGCGAGTGCCTCCTGCGTCAACCGTGCCGTCTCCGATACGAAACTGGTTGTCGATATTTTCACCGGATCCGAAGTATTCGAGGGTGCTCGTCACGGCGTTGCTTCCGAGAATAACGTCATTGTTCCCGAGGGATCCGTCACCTGCTATTCGGACAGTTCCTCCCTGAATGTTCAGAGTGGTGAAGAGATTGCTGTTACCCGTCGAACTGATTTGCAGGGTTCCTGCGCTCGACTTGTTGATGCCTCGAAGCACCGAGTCACTGGCCCTTCGAGCTGTGATAGTGCCGTTGAGGATAAGGTCGACGGCGTCGGCGCCGTCCTCGACATTGATCGTTGCAGTCCAGTTGGTCAAATCTCGGTTGAACAAGATATCAGGAGTGACGATGGTCTGCAGATTCAGAAACGCGCCTCCAGTCCCATCTTCATATTTGAGGGTTATGTTATTGTCGGTGGCACCAGTCAGTCGGATTATTCCTCCTCCAGCGGAGTCGGTGATGTTGACATTCGATTGGGTGGCGACAGCGGTGGCAGACGTGCGCCCGAGGGTGAGTTGGTCATTCAAGACGAGGGTCTCGCCGTTGATGTCGAGTTCGACATCAAAATCTGAGAAAGTGGCGCTGTTTCGCTGAGCGACGGTGAAAGTCTGCTGGCCGCCAATGTTCGAGCCGCTGCCCGTCTCGAGGACGAACTTCTGAGTATTGATGATGGTCTGGTCATGCCCACCAATAATGCCGCCACGTCCGAGGGAGCCGTTGAAGGATACGGTGCCATCACCGAGGAAGGTGAAGTCGTGGGTGGTCTCAGCCGCGTCGGTGCGGAGGGTGCCGTTGAGGGTCAGGTCATTGGTTGCCGATCCGTTTTCGACCGTGATGCCTTTGTTGGTACCAGAGTTGTCATAGTTGAGGGTGACGTTGGCACCGATGATGGCCCCGCCGTTTTTTTTGCCAACAGTGTCTCCAGCTCTAATGTTGAGAACATTGACATCGTCCAGCGAACCGGCTCCGCCGGTGCTGCTGATGATGCCGACAAAGTCGTTGGTGCCGCCGACGTTTGAGGTCGTGGTGTCGCCGATGGTGACGTTATTGACGGTGTTGTTGTTGCCCATGAGGTCGACCGTGGCCGTTTGATTCCCGGCGAAATTAGTGCTATTGCGGGCTTCGATGGTGAGAAAGTCGCCGCCGGTATCGAGGGATGTATTACTGCCCAAACGCAGGGTTCCCTGTTGGACGGTAATACCTCCGTGGGAATTGTTACCAGTGAGAAGAACGGTCGCTCCTTCGGTTGCAAGGTCGGTGCTTCTAATAAACAGATCGACGTCGGTTCCAGCATTGGTGATATTGCTCGAGATAGTGAATTCAGCGGAGCCATCAGTGATATTTCCGTTTCGCTGTACGCTAAGGGTTCGGCTGCCGGAGTCAGCCGCTCCGTCGTCATTTTCACGGCTGAATTGGAGGGTACCGCCAGCGACGGTTCCGTGGTTCGCAAAGACGGAGTCAGCCTGATAGCTAAGATTGTTTGAAAGGGTGAGCGTTTCTCCATCCTTGATGTTGATGGTCGAGTTTCCGTTCCCATTGGCCGCGTCGCCCAGGATAATGCCATCGAAGATATGGGCGTTGCTGTTGTTTACGTTGACGGTTCCGAATTGGATATCGAGGCTACCTTCTCCGAGCCGACCGTTGGTGCCTTCCACGGTGAGAATGCTGTCATCGCGCAGGACGGTTCGCATCGTGTTCTGATCTGAGCTGCCATCATTGCCGCCGCCGATGATATTACCGGTGAGGGTGACATTGCCGCCACGGAGATTGAGGGTGAAGCGGGTGGCGAGTCCCCGGGTGATGTTGCCCGCGAGAACGACATTCGCGATGGAAGCGTTGTCTCCGTCGCCGACTTGAAGAGTAGTGGTGCTGGCGACGCCGCCGGTGCCGGTCGTGATGTCGCCGTTTAAAATCAGCGTGGCCGAGCTTCCGTTGTCGTCGAGCGTGAAAGTCGCGCTAGAGCTGTCACCCAAGATCAAGTTTGAATTAATGGTCTGGTTGGCGGTAACGACGCTGTTGTTAAAAAAAATGTCGCCGCTTTTGCCGAGGAGCAGATTGCCGCCGCCGATGGTGTAGGAGGTGTTGCCGCTGCCGGAAAATCTGATATCGCCAATTGCTACAGTACCTGCAACGGTGACGTTGCCGGTATGATTGCCGGCTATTGCAGTGGTCGTGTCAAAGATGGCATCATCGCCATCAACTGGCCCGGGAACGGTGTTTCCTGTCCAGTTCGTATTGGTCAACCAATTGTCGTCGGTGTCGCCGGTCCAAGTGGAGTCCTGGGCGTTGGTGGTCTGAATTGCCAAGCAGCTCAGCAGCGCTATTACCAGCAATAAGCCGAGCGATTTTATTCGGGATTGGAGGGTCGTCATGGGAAAAGAGGAGGGTGAATGCAAACGTTAGATCTTGTTGGAGGGCGATTCAGAATTGTGGAATTTTTTCGATGCTGATCAAAAACCACACAGACTATCATAGTTGATAAACAACTTTGGGCAGAAATGGTAGCAATTTTTTTTGGGTTTTAAGCCAAATAAGGCCAAATCTCGATTCTTTTCTCGATTCTTTTCTCGATTCTTTTCTCGATTCTAGGCCGTTCGGGCTTTGGCGGGGGCACTCTTTGCTGAAGCTAAGAAGGACAGGCGGCGGCTTCGAAGGACTGTGGGGGGAAGGGGTGACTGGGCTCTCACTCTTATTGTCCTACTCGCCAAGGCTCGCACGACCTGCCGATTAGCATTCGCTCC
>CAXBMX010000013.1:0-137748 GCA_963977055.1 uncultured Verrucomicrobiales bacterium | reverse complement strand
CACCGGGTCTGCCGCCAGGACCACCACCGGGTCTGCCGCCAGGACCACCACCGGGCCTGCCACCAGGACGTCCACCAGGTCTGCCACCGCCACGCGGTGCCTTTGCTGCCTCTTCAGGAGTCAGCTCTTTTTTGTTCAACCAAACCTTAACTCCAATAATTCCCCAGACGGTTTCAGCTTCCGCAAAACCGTAATCGATTGGAACCCGAAGAGTCTGAAGGGGCACTTTGCCCTCGCGATACTGCTCGGCACGCGCAATGTCAGCACCACCAAGACGACCAGCAGCTCGGATACGAATCCCGTCAGCGCCAAAGTCAAAGGCAGTCTGAACCGCCCGCTTCATCGCACGACGGAAGGAAACGCGACGCTCAAGCTGAGTAGCAACCTGAGCCGCAACCCATGAAGCATCAAGCTCAGGCTGCCGAATCTCAAAAATGTCGATTTTCACTGATGACCCGCTGCACATCTTGTCGATGTCAGCTGTCATGGTTTCAATCTCGGCTCCACGCTTACCAATAATTAGGCCGGGGCGCGAAGTATGCAGCGTCACCCGAACGCTGTTCCAGGCACGCTCAATTACTACCTTTGATACAGCGCCTTTCTGAAGGCGGTTATCAAGGTAACGGCGAATTCTCAAATCAGCGTGAAGCTGGTCTGCAAACTCACCTTGTGGCGCATACCACTTGGATTGCCAGTCCTTGTTGACGGCAAGACGAAATCCGATCGGATGTACTTTCTGTCCCATAACTCAATTAATCCAATTACTTAATCCAAAATCACTTTCCGTGCTTTTCTTCATGCAACGACGTTGCCTTAGAAATCCATTCATCCCTCTCAATACGGCCCTTAAAGGAAAGGAGCTCATCGAACTCCGCTATATTCGCTTCGGTCCAGTCAGCAACCTGCTTGAACTGATAAACCCCAATAGAATTGAGCTTCTCTTCAAGCTTAGGTCCAACTCCGTTGATCTCTTTAAGATCGTCGACTTCCGCGGGGGCGGAGTCATAAACCATTCCGAGCTTTTCGTCAACACGTCCTCCACCCGAAGTTTCACTTTTCGCAGGGGCCGCCTTCGCAGACTCCTTTTTAGCCGCCGCCTTTTTAGGAGCTGCCTTCTTGGGAACTGCCTTCTTACCCTTCTTGGAAGCAGGCTTCTCCTCCTTGCCGCCAGCCACCACATCATCACTCAGAACAACCGTGATGTGACTGGTGCGCTTACGAATAGCAGCAGCAGATCCACGAGCCCGAGCTTTGAAACGCTTAAATGTCGGGCCCTCTCCAACGACAGCGCTCTTAACAAAGAGACCGTCCACAGCCAGTTCAAAATTGTTCTCAGCGTCAGCCAGAGCGGCTTTCATCGTTTTGCTGAAAAGATCAGCTCCCTTTCGAGGAGTGAAATTAAGGATATCAAGCGCATCCGAAACCGGAAGGCCTTGAATTTCCCGCGCCACGTCCCGGGCTTTACGGGCCGAGATTCGTGCGAACTTATAAGTTGAGGTGACGTCCATGGATATATAAATGGTTAGTCTTCTTAGAAATTGAATTGATTGGGCTGGAGTCGGATCCCGTCTCCGACGGCGACCTCCGCTGACTCAGTCAGTCTGTCTTGTAAAACGGCTCCGGTAATTGCCTCTCTAACATCGACAATCATCGCAGTATAAATTGGGCGGTCTTCGCGAAGCACCGTAATAGGAGTTCCGATCCGCAATCCCTCTCGGTTACCGGCATCGAATACGACAAGTCCGATTTCAGAATCAATGCTCACAACTTGGGAATTGGAAATATCGCCAACCTCCTTGCCAACAGCCTGCCCTGAATGACTTAAAGAGCTGCTGGCTTTCTCCAGAGCCAGCATCGCAGCATCACGCTCCACCGCATTAACCTCGGGGGCAGCCTGGACAAATTTCAGGAATGCCTCGCTCAATGAATGCAGGGCAATTGCCTGCTTCTCTATATCTTGTTGATAGATATCTAAATCACGAACCGCTTTGAGCAACCGCTGCTCCAGGCTCTTTTCGTCTTGTGTGAACAGATCGATACCAAATGCTTGTAACTTCAGCTGAGTTTCCCTCGCCGCCGCCACTTGCTCCTCACTGACACGAACCGCTTCCGCCAATCCTCCGAGTAACGCCTTGCGCTGCACCCCGGACTGAGCAAGATCACGCTGAGAAACCTCAAGCTGACCCTGCACCCTGGAAAGCGCTGCCTTCAGCTCTTTGACTTCAATCGAATCAGCAGACTGCAGAGGCATCAGCATAGAACACAAGGCAGCCAAACCGGTCGCCATGACGGCGCGGCATACTGCTCTGTTGTTCCAATTGTGCTTCATATCTCTGTCCGAATCTTGAATTAGAGGCTGACTTTAGGATTGTGTCCCTGGTGACCACCAAATTTGCGAGTTGGTGAAAATTCACCCAGCTTGTGTCCGACCATGTTCTCGGTCACGAAAACAGAAGTGAATTCCTTCCCGTTGTGGACCAGAAAAGTATGACCAACGAAATCAGGAGTAATCATCGAACGACGTGACCATGTCTTAATCGGACGTTTCTGTCCGCTTTCGCTCATGTTGTCGATTTTGATCAACAACTTCTGATCAACGAATGGTCCTTTTTTAAGTGAACGACCCATAATAGTTTTGCTTAAGAGTTAGCTGTAAAGATTAACGGCGACGCTTTTTATCCTGGCGACGCTCGATGATGAAATTGTCGCTACCCTTATACTTCTGACGGGTGCGCTGGCCCTTAACATGACCCCAAGGACTCTTCAGGTGCTGGCGACCACCACCTGATTTTGACTTACCCTCACCACCACCATTGGGGTGATCAACAGGGTTCATACACATACCGCGAACGGTAGGGCGAATTCCAAGCCAACGGCTACGTCCCGCTTTCGCACTAACAACCTGCTCGTGCTCGTGGTTACCCACGACACCGACAGTGGCGTAGCACTTGGTATGGATTTTGCGAATCTCACCCGATGGCATCTTAATCAACGCGTAGTCTCCTTCGCGGTTGGAAAGCATACAGGATTGGCCAGCACTTCGTGCCACCTGACCGCCACGACCCGGGACGAGCTCCACATTGTGGATACTGGAACCTGTTGGGATCTCGGAAAGAGGAAGCGCGCAACCTGGCTTGATTGGGGCATTATCGCCGGCGGAAACTTCAGCACCTACCTCAAGCCCTTTTGGAGCAAGGATGTAGGAGCGCTGCTTGTCACCGTATTCGATCAAGGCGATACGAGCACTGCGATTCGGATCATACTCAATCGAGATGACCTTGGCGACATCGTCGCGACGGGTCCTCTTGAAATCGATGAGACGATATCTGCGCTTATGCCCACCACCTTTGTGGCGACAAGTGATTCGGCCGTTATTGTTCCGTCCGCCCGACTTCTTGAGCGGACGACACAAACTCTTCTCCGGAGTCGACTTCGTGATTTCAGCGAAATCAGGATGAAGCTTGTACCGGTTAGACGGCGTGATTGGTCTGAATGATTTTAAACCCATGCTACTAAAGCTTTAATGGTTATACAAATTCGATGACTTCGCCCTCTTCGAGTCGGACGAAAGCTTTTTTCCAATTTTTGGTGCGGCCAAAATCAGAGCGACGCTCGCGCTTCTTTTTGCCTTGGTAATTAGCAGTGCGGACAGCCACTACTTTCTTACCGAACAGTTTTTCGACTGCTTCTTTAATCTCCAACTTGTTAGCGGCGGGGTTCACTTTGAAAACGTACTCATTGTTCGTCTCCGTAAGCAGTGTCGCCTTTTCGCTGAGTTGGACCGTGTCGATCACTTGAAAAATATCTTTCATGTTAGTGCGCGTCTTCCTTACTTAGTTAGCTGTTCTGGCAGCAAGCGTTTCAAGCGAGCCTTCGACAACGATAATTTTTGTGTAATGCAACAACTGCTCGGTGTTCACTTCGTGAGCACTCGTCAATTGAGCCGCCTGATAATTGCGACCAGCAAGCTTCGTCTCATCCGTGAAATCATTTCCCACGATCAGGACGCGCCTCACGTCTCCGGCCAGACCCTTAACCTCTTTAATAAAGGACTTGGTCTTTCCGTCAGCGATCGCAAAATCGGAAACCGTAAGGACATCTCCCTCAACGATACGCTCGGAAAGCGCCTTGGAAAAAGCGAGTCGCTTCGTTCCTTTAGTCACCTTCTTCGAATAGTCACGAGGACGAGGACCGAATGCAACACCACCACCACGAAGGATGGGAGAAGCATTACCGCCCTGTCGAGCACGGCCAGTTCCTTTTTGACGGAAGGGCTTTTTGCCCGTCGAGGCAACTTCGCCACGAGTCTTGGTGTTAGCAGATCCCTGACGACGATTCGCCTGCATTGCCACGACAACGTCGTGCACAGCTTGGCGTCCGCGATCGGAGTCTTCGATCACCGCGATATTGGCGCTTTTCGCACCTTCAAGATTCAAAGTCTTTGCAGCCATTGGTATGATTTCCTTTTACGTTAAGACGTAGCGTCGGTTCAGCTTTCTGATGTTTCCTCTGCTTTTGCTGGCGCTTCTTTCGCCTTCAGATCCCTAACAGGACCTTCTTTTTTCTTGGCAGGACGAATCACCAGGTATCCGCCTCTGGATCCTGGAACCGCACCGCTTACGAGCAACACGCCATCTTCGGCACGCTTCTGAACGATCTTAAGATTCTGGACCGTCTTACGGTAATTACCGTGACGGCCAGGCATCGGCTTATTCTTCCAAATTCGACCTGGATCCGTTCCGGCACCAACACCACCTGGACGACGGTGCATCATGTGACCGTGCGACTGAGGCTGTCCCTGGAAATTGTATCGCTTCATCACACCCTGGAAACCTTTTCCTTTCGAGGTGCCAATCACGTCAACCCACTGACCTTCATCAAAGATGTCGATACCCGGGTGATCAACCTCTGGAAGCAGATCATCATTCTCGAGACGAAACTCGAGGATCTTCTTCTTAGGGGTGCCGCCATGCGCTTTCACATGACCTTGTTTAGGCTGGTTGAGACGTGATTCTTTCTGCTCGTCAAAAGCAACCTGAACGGCGGAATATCCATCCGTCTCAGTCGACTTCTTCTGAAGAAAGACATTGTCACTGACGTCGATCACTGTGACCGCGACAGCCTCTCCATCTTCATTGAAGATGCGAGTCATGCCAATTTTTTTACCAATCAATCCGATGCTCATTGCACGCGTCCTTGCTTGAAGTTCCCGGGTCTAATCTCCCGACTAAATTTTAATCGTAATGTCGACTCCTGCAGGCAGGTTCAACTTTTTCAATTCATCAACAGTCCGCGCTGTGGGCTCAACGATATCAAGAAGACGCTTATGCGTTCTGATTTCGAATTGCTCAGCCGACTTTTTGTTCACGTGAGGTGAACGGTTAACGCTAAATTTTTCGATGCGCGTGGGAAGCGGGATCGGCCCGGAGACCCGTGCACCTGTCCGCTTTGCGGTTTCCACAATATCGACTGTCGACTTATCAAGAAGTCGCGAGTCGTATGCCCGTAGCCTGATTCGAATACTTTGTCCCTGCATTTCAGTTAGTTCCGATTAAAGGTTTAAATCCGTTTCACGTTGTCCTTGGCAATTTGCCATTACACATATTGCTCCATCATTCTTCCTACTATGGCAGCAGGAACCTCCTCAAACTGAAGTGGCTCCATCGAAAAGCTTGCACGCCCCTTGGAAAGGCTTCGCATATCGGTCGCGTAGCCAAACATCTCAGAAAGAGGAACCTCTGACCGGATCTGACTCAGACCATTGCGGGAATCAATTTCAGAAATCCGTCCACGACGGCGATTTAAGTCACCAATGAGGTCACCCTGATATTCATCCGGCACATCGACATTCACCAGCATTACCGGCTCAAGAAGAACTGATCCAGCATTTTGGAACGCATCACGCATTGCCAGGATCGCTGAAATCTTGAAAGTCTGCTCATTGGAATCCACATCGTGGCTGGATCCACCAATCAAATCAACGTGCACATCCACAACCGGGTATCCCATGATCACCCCAGTGGTAAGCGACTCGCGAATCCCCGTCTCACAAGCTTTGAAGAATTCCTTGGGAATCTCTCCTCCAGTGATGCGGTTATTGAAAGTAAATCCCTTGCCACGGGCATTTGGCTCAGCCTTCAGCACGACGTGGCCATACTGACCCTTGCCACCAGTCTGCTTGACTAACTTATACTCACCACGAGCGCCACTCGTAATCGTTTCACGGTAGGCGATCTGCGGCTTTCCAGCATTGGTGCGAACACTGTATTCAACTTCGAGTCGAGACTGAATAATCTCCAAGTGAAGCTCACCCATTCCAGCAATGATGGTCTGACCAGTCTCTTCATCGGAAGATACCACAAAAGTAGGATCCTCTTCAGCAAGGCGGCTCAATCCTTCAGCCAACTTCTCAGAATCAGCAGTGGTCTTTGGCTCAACCGCCATGGAGATCACTGGATCAGGGAATGCCGGCGGCTCCAGCATGATATCAAAATTGTCGGCGTGAAGCGTGTCACCAGTGCTCACATTTTTCGGCCCAACAATCGCAGCAATATCACCCGCATAACAGGTCTCAATATCCTTGTGGTCGTTCGACTGAATCTGAATGAGACGACCAATCCGCTCTTTGCGACCAGTCCGGGAATTGAAGACCTGGTCTCCTTTTGAAACAGTGCCGGAGTATACCCGGATGAAAACAAGCTTTCCGACATACTTGTCCGACCAAAGCTTGAAAGCCAGTGCGCAAAATTTACCTTCATCGTCCGCTGGCGCTTCAACCACGACGGACTCATCATCAACCTCAGTGCCCTGGGCCGGCTCCACCTCGAGGGGGCTCGGCAAGTAATCCACCACCGCATCGAGAAGATACTGAACGCCTTTATTCTTGAATGCCGATCCACCCACAACCGGGACAATCTTATTCGAAATCGTTGCACGACGAATGGCCGCCTTCATGTCAGCCGCCGTGATCTCTTCTTCGTCGAGATATTTCAGGCCGATCTCTTCATCCGCATCCACGAGCGCTTCGAGCAGCGATTCGCGAGCCGCATCGGCAATCGCCTGCTGCTCATCATCAAGGTCAGTCACTGTATAAACAGAACCGAGCGTGTCATCATCCGAGTAATGGACTGCCTTACTACTGATCACGTCGATTTGACCCTTGAGATCTTCTTCGGAACCGATCGGAATCAATACCGGCTGCGCATTGGCACCCAATTTTTCATGAACATCAGCAACCACGGCGGCAAAGTCAGCACCGACGCGATCCATCTTATTCACAAAAATAATACGGGGAACATTATACTTCGTTGCCTGACGCCAAACGGTTTCAGACTGCGGCTGCACTCCAGCCACTCCGCAAAATACTACTACCGCACCATCAAGCACCCGAAGTGAACGTTCCACCTCGGCGGTGAAATCAACGTGCCCGGGAGTATCAATGATATTGATGCGCTGCTTTTCACCAGCGTACGCCTTGTAGACGCCCTCTTCATCAAGCTGCTTCCAGTCACAACTAACTGCAGCTGAGGTAATCGTAATGCCGCGATCCCTTTCTTGCTCCATCCAGTCAGTCGTCGCCTGACCATCATGAACCTCACCAATACGGTGGATCATGCCCGTGTAGAACAGGATTCGCTCAGTGAGCGTTGTCTTACCTGCATCAATGTGGGCCGCAATCCCGATATTACGAGTCCGCTCAAGCGGAAACGCACGATCAGGTGAATTTGGACCAGCACTCATGAGAGTCAGGGCAAGACAAGTATGGAGGGTGAGAGACACTGAATATTACCAGCGGAAGTGAGCGAAAGCGCGGTTTGCCTGCGCCATCTTGTGAGTTTCGTCCTTCTTGCGGATCACCACACCTTGATTGGTGCTGGCATCCTTAATCTCATTTGCGAGAGCCACATGCATGGGAGTTCCACGCTTGCCGCGAGCAGCATTGACGATCCAGCGCATAGCGAGGGACTCTTGGCGATCAAGAGTAACTTCCAGAGGAACCTGATAGGTTGCTCCACCCACTCGACGGCTTTTCACCTCGACGCGCGGCTTGGAATTCTCGATTGCCCGGTTCAGAACCTCTACAGGATCGACGGATTCTCCGCCCTCATTGGCGCGATCAATTGCCGCATAGACAATTCGCTCAGCAAGAGCTCGCTTGCCCTGATGCATCACCTTGGAGACCAATTTGGCCACCAGTGCGCTATCGTAGCGAGCGTCACGCCTTTCAGGCTTGGTATAGACTCGTTTTCTTCGGGACATAGGATTATTTCAGTCAGTTGCTAAAACATTCGTATCGCCGGAGAGATCACTTGAGCAAAGCTCAAATCATCACCCCTTTGGTCGTTTAGCTCCGTATTTAGAACGGGATTGCTTACGACCATCGACACCCAGCGTATCCAGCGCACCACGAACAATGTGGTAACGAACACCTGGTAAATCTTTCACTCGGCCACCGCGGACCAGGACAATAGAGTGCTCCTGGAGGTTGTGACCCTCACCACCAATGTAGGCGATGACTTCCTGACCATTTGTCAGTCTAACTTTAGCAACCTTACGAAGCGCCGAGTTCGGCTTCTTCGGTGTCCGCGTGTAAACCTGGAGACATACACCGCGGCGTTGCGGGCATTCTTCCAGAGCAGGAGACTTGGACTTAGTGACCTTGTCCTTTCTTCCTTTGCGAACGAGCTGGTTGGTAGTAGGCATAACGTTTCCGTCAGTAGTGTGTTTTCAATGCAATTGCAGGTCTTATTCAACCCTTTTTCGGGGAGCTTCTGACCAGCGTTCCCATCAGCGGAACATCGATTGCTGACGGGGGCGCGAAATATAGACGGACATCACAGCCCCGCAACCGGTTTTACCGTATTTTTTTAGAATTTCTAAAGCGCGCGCCATCATTCGAAATAGCACTTCTCTGAAATGTAATAATTCGAGAGGTTATAATGGCTCACTCGACTTTGGTCGGTTTCAAATTCACATTGGGATCTCTGCTAGGAAAGTTTTGCGGCGAAGCAGCAATCTGCTGCACGAATCCCGGCCGATTCCGCGCCTGAATTTAGGCTTACTTTTGACAAGCGAAACGCTCCTGTTTCCATTATATGATGGGGATATGGATCGAAGAGTGGTCAGGATCTTGCGAGGAGTATCAAAGACGATGGCGATTGGACTCGCCGGCGCCTTTTTTATTTTCCTAGGAGCAGGAATCCACACCTTAAATCAAAAACCCGATCTCAAGGTATGGCACACGGCGGAGCTCGATGAAGAATTCACAACCAAAAGCTCGGTCAGCAGCTTTGCCGAATACCTGGCCCTCGAAGACCGTCTGTTCGAACAATTGAGCGAGGAAGTGTATGACCAAATCGAGCCTGATGACCAAAATTCTATCAACCGCTATCACCGCGGGAGTCTTTCTGACCCCGGCCGCTGGCCGTCGAATTGGAATCGCAGCTTCGAACTGGGACACGAGCCCTCAAACACTCAGCCAAGGGCTGGAGTTCTCCTAATCCATGGATTGTCCGATTCCCCCTACAGTCTCCGCGCCATCGGAGAACAACTCCACGCCAAAGGGGCCCACGTCGTAGGCCTGCGGGTTCCTGGACATGGCACAGCCCCGTCCGGACTAGTCGACACAAAATGGCAGGACATGGCTGCTGCCGTCGAAATCGCCATGCGTCATCTCAGCGAACAGGTCGGGGACAGGCCCATCTACATGGTCGGCTACTCTAATGGAGGTGCTCTGGCTGTTCAATACGCACTCTCTGCCCTGGAAGACCCAGAACTACCTAAGGTGCAGAGAATTGTACTGATCTCACCTGAAATAGGAGTATCCCCCGCTGCGGCCCTGGCGATTTGGCAAAAAAGGATCGGCTGGTTCCTGGGATTGAAAAAACTGGCGTGGAATGATGTCCTCCCTGAATACGATCCATTCAAATATGGCTCCTTCGCTGTGAACGCCGGCGACCTCGCTTATCAGCTCACCAACGAAAACCGAATCCGGCTCAGTCGCATGGCAAAGCAGCAAAAACTTGGGGAGTTTCCACCGGTTCTAGCATTCCAGTCAGTTGTTGATGCCACGGTGTCCGCCCCTGCCTTAGTGAAGGATCTCTTCAATCGATTGCCGGAAGGAGACCATGAGCTAGTCCTATTCGGTTTAAATCGGACAGCCAAAATGGAACCACTGTTTAAAGAAGATCCCACTAAACAGATTCCTGCGCTTCGAAACAATCCCTCCAGAACTTTCGTTTTCAGCCACATCGTCAATGCAGGCCCATCCGAAACCGACGTCATCGAACAACGATGGGGAATTGGAGAATCCAATTCTGTGGATCGCGACATCGGATTGAGATGGCCCGACAACGTTTACTCTCTCGCCCATGTCGCCCTGCCTTTTCCCGAGAACGATCCCGTGTATGGCGGAGATCAGCCCAAAGAAAGAACCGGTATCAGTCTGGGAAACATCGCAATGAGAGGTGAAAAGGGAGTCCTCCAAGTTTCAGCGATCGACATGCTGCGCCTACGCTGGAACCCTTTCTACCCCTATCTGGAAGAGAGAGTCCTCCAACACTTAGGGCTGTCACCAAAGTGATCCCTTATCCTACAACTCCAGAGGACCTGCGGTCCTGAGTCAAAAAGTGGTAGCACGAGGGAGATTTGAACTCCCGACCTTAGGCTTATGAGGAAAATCGGAGGGACAGGCTAGATTGGCGCTGCATTAAGCACTTTGAACCTTTTCTCCACAACCGCCGGAACTTTGGCAAGTTACGCTCCATCAGCAACTTGTAGCGAAAGTCGTGAGACTTTCGTCGATTACTTGCCCGACGATGAATCTCCCCAAAGCAGCGCCATTCGGGACAGGCTATCTTATTGGGCGATAATTTCGTGAATTCTCATAATTTTTGAAATGAGAAGTAAAGATCAGGGGGGCAGAGAGGCGGTCTATCCTGTCCCTTCTTTCCTCGACAAAGAACACGTCAATCAAATGACCACTGCGAATAAGAAGATCAGTGAGCGAATGAGGAAAGAATTTAGCAAGTAAGACAGGGGCTTTTCAGAATGATGATTGGCGATTAATGATTTTTGAAGTTTTCCTGGGTTATGCCTACACCGACTGACCTTGAAGACCGAAGTTCCCCCCGAAACGGTAGACACGAGATGGTTTCTCTGAGAGAACATCAGAGAACCGATCAACAGCACGCTCTGCGCGCTATTCCAACTCCGGCTCGATCCAAAGCACATAACTCGCATCCTCTCGGCTCGTAAAAGCGAGATCCGTCACCGGCCCGAGCGACGCAATCTTGTCGATCAATCCGGTATCACCGGATCCCCAGGCCACCCAGCTGCCGTCCGTCTTTCGAGCAGCGCTCAGACGATCCCCCGCCCGAACCGCAATACACTTGCCTAAATCCTCGGGCACCAAGCGAAGTTGGCCAGTTTTGCCCCACGAGAGAACCTCCCCCGACCCGGTCAACGCCAGGCAATTCCCGGCACCCGCAGAAAGCTGCACCACATCCTTCACCGACTCCGGCACCGCATGCTCTTCTCCTCCCGGCTGCCAGGAAACCACCGATCCGTCCCTCAGCGCCGCATAAGCGTAGGTGTGGTAGTACGCCGCGATCGCACGCACTCCAGTCAACGCCCTCTCCGGCGGCGGCTGGCGCCCAGGTAGCGTGTAAGCATCTCCCCAAAAAACCAGATTCCCCGCCTCGGTCAACCCCAGCAGATGCTTATAATTTTGGGCTGGCCAGCCGGTGCACAAATCACTGAGATTTTTGAATTGGCGTTCAAACCCAGGCCCAAGCTCCATCTTGAGAGCCCTCACTTCTGCAGTTCCCCGCGTATCAATCGCAAACAGCCCCAGAGCGACATGGTTGGCGCCATTCGCCAACTTCTTAATCTTTTTCGAGAAGGCTTTTTGAGGCACCGATCGATGGGTGTACGCATCCCCATTTTGTCGCAACGCGACCCAACCTTCCGCCCCAATCACACGAACCTCGACAAGGTCATCGATCGTCTCCCACTTCGAAAGCGAACCGACCGGCCCATTGCCCATCTTCCCAAACCCATGCAACCGCCCCGGCTTCCCCTCCAACGCCGCCTTCACCAATGCCGGCGAATGCACTTTCTTCACCACCACCGGATTCGCCGGCGTCACCCCCGGAGCCGCCACCCCCGGAGCCGCCACCCCCGGATCCAGCACCACCCGGAAGCCGACCGTATTGTGCACGATTTTCGGTTCGCGGACATTCCTATTGGAAGACGCCAACCGCGACTTTTGCGAAATAGAGAAACAACCTCCGCGTTGAACTCTCTCCAATCTCTTTTGAGGATCAAACCAGTCATCGCACCATTCATAAATATTCCCTGCCATGTCGTGGAGCCCCTTCTCATTGGCAACAAAAGTCCCTACCGGAGCCGTCCGCGCGAACCCGTCATCGTAACCTTCGATCGGAGGAAAAACCGTATGCGGGATCGGATTCCTCTTGGTCTCTTCCCCCATAAAATTTCCGGCACCTGCTGACGGAGGCCATTGCTTCCCCCAGGGGTAGACATCTTTGAATTTCGTATGTTTCTCCTCCGGAGAAGCACCGGCATCCTCCCTATCCCCGATCCCCACCGCACAGCTCCACTCGTAATCCGTCGGCAATCGGTAAACCTCACCACTACCAATTTCTCCCCCCTTCCGCTCCTCCTCCGTCAACCACGCGCAGAACGCCACCGCATCATCCCAGCTCATCATCACCGCCGGGTGATCCTCCTCCTGCTCAAAATCTACCGGCCGCCACTCCCTCTTTCGCTCCCCCCTCACAAACCGCTCATAATCCCGCACCCGCGTCTCCCACACACTGAACAACACTAACGTCCCCTCACTCGGCCCACCCACAATAGGCACCGGCACGAAGCGCATCCCCAACGAATTCTCAAAAGGCGCATCCTTCGTCGCCTTCGCACTCCCCGCCGCCGCGCTCTCGATGACCGCAGGCTTCGCGGGTACCGTAACCGCGACGACGGCGGGAGTCGGTTTCCCAAGCGACTCCCGAAATCCCTTCACCACCTTCGCCTCCTCAAACTTCCTCTCCTTCGTCAGCTTCCCCTCCAATTGCTTTAACGCCGTCTCGTACTGGCCACGCAACGTCCCCTCTTCCTTCGCCCGCGCTGGCCGATAAATTCCTCGCAACTTCAACAGCGCATCCGCCGCCCCCACCGCATCCACCTCCGGCATCGCCTCCTTATCCTCCACGCGCTTCTTCTCCCCCTGCAACGCCGTCACCGCATCCAAATCCCCCGCATCCGCCGCCGTCCCAATCCCCCGAGTAACCGCCTTCAAATAATTCGCATCCAACTCCCCTATTTTTTCCCCCTTCAATTCCTCAAACCGCTCCCGTAACTCCACCAACTCCCCAACCTTCAGCGCTGGATCTTCTTTCAAAACCAGCTCCTCCTTCTTCAACTCGGAAACAGGATCCGGTACCGCCGCAACTGCAACCACCTGATTCTCCTCCGGAATTGGCTCCGGCTTCGGTTCAACCGTGGGCGCCACCACCACCGACTTCGGCTTAGGAGGAGGTTCAACTTTCGGCTCCTGTTTTGGCGCAGGCTTTGGGACGACGACCACTTCCTCCCCTCTTCGTTTCTCCGTGTCCTTTATCCTGCCTCCTGCGTCGGCAGGCTCTGCTTTAGCCGTCCGCTCCGCTCCCGATTCTTGCGAACCACTTTGCGGTCGGGGCAGTGTGTGTTCTGTGGTCAAATCCTTCTCCCCATCCAACGCCCACACCAACAATCCCACTAACATCATCCCCACCGACAGCGCCACCGCGATCATCCCCGCCTTCGACTTCTTCTCCACGACCACCGCTTGCGCCCCCGCCCCCTTCCTCTCCGCAATCAACTTCCCCACCGGGATCGCCGCCGTGCTCGGATCACTCGCCACCGAAATCGGCTCCGACAAAATCTCATCCAGGTCCGCCCGAAACTCCGTCGCACTTCCGTACCGCGAATCCGGATTCGCCTCCATCGCCCGCGACACCACCCCATCAAATCTCACATCCAACCCCGGCACCGCCAAACTCGGCATCTCGAAGTTCCCCTTCGGCAATTTCCCAGTCAGCAATTGGTACAACATCACTCCCACCGCATACAAATCCACCCGGCCATCCGCCACCGTCCCCTCCTCGAGCATCTCAGGCGCCACGAAATCGGGCGTCCCCATCGCGGTGTCCGGCATCGTCAACGGCCCATCCAACGCATCCCCCTCCTCCGCGACCCGTTTCGCCAATCCAAAGTCCGCAATCTTGACCCGCCCCTCATTCGAAATCAGAACGTTCGCCGGCTTGATGTCCCGGTGAATCACCCCCTTCTCGTGCGCATACTGCAACGCGTCCAGTACGTGCGCCACGATCGCCAGCGCATGTCCCTCCGGAAGCTTCCCATCGTGTTCCCGCAAGTAGTGCAGAATGTCCATCCCATCGACGAACTCCATCACGATGTAGAGTTGCCCGTCGCTCGTCTCCCCAAAATCGTGCACCGACAAAATCGCCGGATGATCCAAATTCGCCATCGCCTTCGCCTCCAGCTTGAAACGCTCCACAAACTGATGCGGATCCTCCTCCCCGTCGCTCACCGTCCGCGCCAGCACCTTAATCGCCACATCCCGGTCCAGGTTCGCCTGCCTACCGCGGTACACCGCACCCATCGCCCCACGCCCCCACATCGCTGAAACCTCGTACTGCGGCAGCATCGCCTGCAGTTCCCCCACTGAAGGCGGCACCCACTCCGAACGCGGTATTTGATCCGATTCTCCCATCACCATTTCACCCCAAAAATGTTACTCCTGGGAATTTGCGTTTTCACCCCTGTTACTCCATCACCCCGCATCGCCCGGAGTTGGAGGGGAGAAAGTTTCATCGGCAGGATACTGACCGAAAACTTCCACCGCCGTCAAGTATTTGCCAAGATTGAACGGCTCAGCGGTTGATTCAGCCGAGAATTCTAAGAATTCTTAGGGACAGGCCCGAATGGCGCTGCATTAGGACTCAAAGTCGGGCAAGCAATCGACGAAACTCTCACGACTTTCGCTACCAGCGCGATGCGCTTAATCCATGTCAATCCCGTAAAATCCATGTTCAATCCGTGCGGGGCACCCCGTGCAAAAACTCTTTTAGGCATGGATTTAAAAGGATGAAACATGGATTTCCATGGATTCAGATGAGTGATACGACAGTTGTAAATGAAACCTCAAAGTGGCTCAATGCAGCGCCATTAGGGACAGGCCCTAATGGCACTGCGATATCACTCCTTAAAAATCGAATTTCGATTAATAGTTGACGGAGTGTTGGGGTTGAAAATGCATAATGCTAACAGTAATATTGCTAAACCATTGAGCAGCCTGGTTCTGAAATAGGAAGTGAATCCGCTCATGGTAGATCCTCCTCAAAAAATGAAATTCCTTCTTTTGCTACTGCCCTCGCTCCTCATTCTTTCGGTATCAGCTGAGGATCTGCCGGACGAGGTCTTAGACGTTCTCGCCAAGCTGAAAGATTTCGAAAGTTCTGAGTCCAAACTTTACCATGAAAAGATTGCCGAAAAGAGGGCGGCTGTTTCAAAATTTCTTGAGCAATCGCTTACTCGTGAAACGAAATCAGGAAATCTCGAAAGTGCTATTGCCATTAAGGCAAAGATCGAGTCCCTCTCCGGACCAGTTACTCTTCCCAGCGACATCGCCCCGGAGGACCGGCTAACAGTAGCTCCAAACAAGGATGAGAACACCATGACCACATCTTTGGTAGGAACGACTTGGACATCTGACTCTTACGAAGTTGAGTTCATTTCCGAGAACAAAGCGATCGCCCAGGGAACGGAATACTATTGGCAAAAACAGCAAGACGGAGCGATCGAGCTCTCGACAAAGGAAGCAAACTTTGGAAACAAGATCCGAATCACCCTCGATTTGGACGCGAAAAAGGGTATTTTTTTCAATCGACTGACAGATCAAACATTTGAACTCAAATTGAAACGCTAACTTCCAGGTTTTGGGTTCGCAGTAACCGTAAAAAAAGAATTCTCAGGGACAGGCTCCAATAATTTTAGACAAGGGCCTTGAAGAATGATGATTGGCGATGGAGAAAAGAGATCAGGAAAAAGGCTAACCCAAGGTGATTTGTTAAGGTTCAAAGACGACGAGGAGGGGGCGGTGATCGGAGGCGACCGCTTCGTCAACAACCTCGATCGTCTTCGCCGCGAAGTTTTCGGATTTTGCAGGACGAACCAGAACGTAGTCAATCTGGCGATTGGGTTTGGCAGAGGGAAAGGTGAAGACCGGGGATTTCGCCGGGTTTTGCCAGCCTGCCTTAGCGAGGATTTTGAGCGGTTCGGATTCAGGTAGAGCGTTGAGGTCGCCAATGACGAAGGAAGCTGTGCCAGCGGGGGCCTGCTGGGCGGCGATAAATTCAGCTGCGGCGACACGATTGGTAGTTTCGCGATGGCAGAAATGGGTCGCGAGGACTTGGATCGTTTTTCCGTTGAACGCGAGATTAGCGGAAAGAATGCTGCGTTGCTCAACCTCAATTTTCTGCGGAATCGGAAGGGTCTCGGTTTTCTCGATGTCGAGAGTGGTGAGGATGGCGTTGCCGTATTCGCCGCCGCCGATTTCAATAGAGGCGCCGAAGACCGACTTCATCCCAGTGAGTTCGCCCAGCTTTTTCGCGATGTCGATGCCCCGGCTGCGTTTGGTCTCCTTGTCGACTTCCTGGAGAGCGACAATGTGCGGATTGGTGCTCTTGATGACCGCGGCGATTCGCTCAAGGTCATAAACCTTGTCGGTGCCGATGCCGGCATGGATGTTGTAGGACAGGATGCGGAGCTCTTTTCCTTCATCGGCACTTGCGAGCGAGAAAGGGAAGATGGAGGCGAGAGCAAAGAGAAGTCGTGTTAGTGTCAGGATTTTCATTATTCTGATCAGGTCGAGTCCAAAGTCTCGGCGAAAAGACTCGCATCGACAAGCTGACTTCTGAGGGTGCCCTCTTGAATGGGGCCAGCCCCCATAGGTGCACACTACCCATCTACCTGCAGCACCTCGATGAGATAATTCAACTCGCCGGAAACCTCACCGTCGGTTTCCACGGTCTCCCGAATCTGTTCAGTGACGAGTTCGCGGAATCGTTTTCGCAGGCGATGGATCACTACCTTAACGGCACCTTCGGTCATGGACAATTGGGTGGCGGCTTCGGCCTGTGTTAGGGGCGTCGTGTTGCCGTTCAGCCATGGCTTGAGGACTTCGAAAGCTTCGCTCTTTCCTGAAGCTTTGTGTTCTTTGGCAAACTGATCGATCGCCAACCCGATCAGGTTCACTGCCCACTCAAGGTCGAAACGGGCATCGGAATCATCAGTAGCGGTTTCAATTTCGTCAGATATAGAGATTTCGACCTTGCCGCTGCCTCGCTTTTCAGCCTGGTTGAATTTTCGCTGGTCGCTGAGAAAATGCTTCACTGCTCCGAGCAGATAACTCCGAAAGTTGGAGCAGGGCCCCGTCGAGGAACGGGATATCTACCGCAATCTCAACCGTCTCTCCGCTCGGGACTGTGACGAATGTCTCCGGTGGATGGAACAGGAAGGAGTCTCCCGCCGCGTCAGTGCTCAGTGGTAACTGAGCGGGACCTCCTCAGGATCAAGCACCGAAGAGATCACTGCCCTGCCCTGCGGCCTGTGTGGCCACGCGGGCGGTTTGCCTTCCGTAAGGGTCAACGAGTATCGTTGGGAGCAGTATTGGATCCCCTGAAAATGAACGAATCGGGAAATCCAGATTGCCCCTTCGCCCGCTCAGAGAGAGGGGAATCGCTATCAGGAAGAGCAAATTGCCCCTCTTTCCGGAGCATCAAGCGGCGCAGGGCAGGTGCTTCCTGCTAGTCTGGACCTCTGCAAAAGCGCATTTTTGTGGGAAGTTGGATTTCTATCCAGCTCCCACAAAGACCCCGTAACCTGCATTCCTGAGTCAAAAAGTGGTAGCACGAGGGAGATTTGAACTCCCGACCTTAGGCTTATGAGTCCTCTGCTCTACCCCTGAGCTATCGTGCCATCACCTTTCGAACACCTTGCGGCGCACGGTTCCGCTTACGCGGCCCGCCTGAGAGGCGGGCCGTAAGAAACTTTTTTTCGAGCAAATGTCAAGCGTTCGAATCGGGAAATCGAGGATTCGCCATTTAGGCCGTTTCTTTTAGAAATTGGCACTTCACTTCATTCTTCAATCTCTGCCAATTTTGCGTCGAGCATTGTCCGCATCGTTGCCATGATTCCCTGTGTTTCTTCATGACCGGAGAGATTATCCCATTCGTTGGGGTCATCCTGGATTTGATAAAGTTCCTCATCCCCTTCCTTATAGCGGATATAGCGCCACTGATTGCCGCTGAGGGTGTGATTTCCGCGGTCGAAGGTGGTCAGGATGGTCCTCCCCGTTTCCTGGCCGGGTTTTTCCAAAAGCGGCCGCAGGGAGACGCCGGCGAGATCATCTCGTTCCGGGCTACCACTGTAATCCAGCAGCGTCGGGTAAAGGTCGATCAGTCCGACCGGCTCGCTGCAGACTTTCCCTCTTGGTGCCTCAGTGTTCTTCAAAGGCTCCAAGATGATCAGGGGAACTCGGGTCGATTGTCTCCATCCGGTCCATTTTCCCCAATGCTGCTTCTCGCCAAGATGCCATCCGTGATCGCTCCAAAGAACGATCAAAGTGTTGTCTGCCTGAGGAGATTCTTTCAATGCCGCCATCAGTTTGCCCACTTGCCGATCGACAAAAGTAACGCAAGCGAGGTAGGCGCGAACTGCCTCTCGCCACTGATCATGCTCCAGCACCGAAGCGTGGGAACCCGCCGTCACCGCCTCGGTCCCCCATCGCCGTCCCGCTTCACCGATATCATCAAAATCGTTCTCCCGGATCTGCGGCAGTTGGATCTCCTCGACAGGTGGGTAGACATCAAAGTCGACCTTGGGAGCAAAGAGCGGAATGTGCGGCCGGTAGAAGCCAACCCCGAGCAGAAGCGGCTTGGAACGAGGTTCGCTGAGTTTGTCGATGGCCCAGTCAGTGATCTGACCATCACCCATGGCGGAATCGGGAAGATCAAAGGATGCCCAATCGAAAGATTCGCCATCGAGTTTGTCGGGATTTCGATCACTCGGCATCCGGTTGAAAGGGAACACGTAGTCCCTCCCCCCGGGACCATTTTTCAATACATGGCGAGGATTTACCGTTCCCTTGCTAGGCAACTCTTCCGTCGAGTAAGAAGCTTCCTCCTTGGTGAAAGGACTCCAACGCTGCTCCGGATAAAAGACGGAATCAAAGACGCCCGCGCTGCTTCCGTGCAACAGCTTCCCTGTCCCTAAGGTGTCGTAGCCAGAGTCAGCCAGCGCTTGAGACAGAAAGACAGAATCGGGGTGATCCTTGAGAATGTCAGGATCCTTGTTTCCGAAAACACCCGTTTGCTGAGGATAGCGACCACTGAATACTGCCGTCCGAGACGATTTGCAAACAGGGGCCGCACAATGAGCATTGCTGAAGAGAACCCCCGAGGCAGCCAAACGATCAATGTTCGGCGTGATCGCCTGGGGATGTCCCCCGTAACATCCGAGCCAGTCGTTCAGGTCATCAATCGCAATGAAAAGGATATTAGGTTTGTCCGCGGCTGACGCACTGGTCGCGAACAGGAAGATGGTGAGGAGGCGGAGAAGGGATTTCATAGCTTGGCCTTACTGATTCTCTAAGGTGAATTCGATCGAACGAGCATCTGAGGTGGTGATGGTGAGTTCCGTGCTATCTACCGTTCTTTTCCCAACCGAGACTTCATTGTGAGGCTGACTCAGTGACCATCGGCCGCGAAGGGTAATCGTGGTAGGCATAGGGACGGGCTGGAACAACTCGACGGAATTGGGATCTCGAGTCTCTTTCTTGTAGTCGAATTGTTTGCCAGCCTCCCAGCCGAGGTCGGGATTGCAGACGCTGATGCGGAGGTGAGAGTCGCCGTGAGATTCAGTCATTGCGAAACACGGGGCGCTGATTTGTTGAATGAGGCCCTTTTCTATTTCAATGTCCGGACGGGGCAGGACGTAGCCAGTGAGACCAAGGGAGTGATGCTGAACGACGAATCCAAGGGAATTGCGCTGGAGCACAGAGTAGTGGTTGTGGGCTTCTTTGGCGAACCGTTCTGTTTTGTCAGAGCCGGCGCCCGGAAGAATGACGTATTCGCAATGCGCGCCCTCTGGATCCATTCCATGGTCGAACCAGGCTGAGGCAAAGTTGCCTGTGGCCGGTGTTGAGCCGGACTGGTCGAGGTTTGTCTGTTCAGATCGCTGAACAATGATCTCCTCGGCACTTGGAATATAGTAACCGTTACCTGTCGCATCGACGAGGGTGAGCGGACCGTCATCGTCGTATTTGGCCCGGGTTTTTGCTTTTGAGATTTTTTTGCCCTGAACCCAGGTGGGGCTATCAGGCTCGGGCAGGTTTGTCTGGTAGAGCGTTGTCGCGACTGGGTAGACGCCGTCGCCGCTCTGAATGTTGTGGGTGAGTGCGATGATGTGATCACCAAAAAAGAAAAACGCCTTCATCGCACGCAGACGGCTTTCGCGCCGATCGGGACTGACTTCGTGATATTGCGCCGCAAAAAGGCCATGCTTCTGGTCCAAGCTGAGTCCTCCCACGAAAGATGAGGGTGCAAAGGGCCGCTGGATGGGAGTGCGTTCGGATTGACGATCCATTTCCAGCAGGTCGTTGCCGGGAATCTGGCGAATAGTGGCTCCGGGTATGCGGCACCAGTCCCAGCCTTCTCTTGCGAAACCGCTGTCGACGACATTGACGGGATCGCCCTGATTGTGGATACGCAGGTGGCAAGCACTGTCGTGAAAGCCAAGCACATTCTCAAGGCGTTCGGCCATGCGTGCATCGACCAGAGATCGCTCAAAGGCCCATAAGTATTTGCTGTAGCCTTTGACACTGACCATCCAGTTATCACGGCGATGCACACTGAGCGGACCGTAATTGAATGCCCAGTTTCCGCTTGGGTCGGGTTCAGCACCCCGCTGTTCCGCTGATTTAAGAATGTGGTAGAAACCCTGGATGGCTCCAGGTCCGGGCGGAACTTCGTTGCGCTGAGATGAGAACGCTCGGTCGGCCATGCTTGAGGACATAAAAGCTTCGTCAGCAAGACGGGCCAGGATGCGCTCCGCTTCAGCGCGTCCGGGATGCTCTAGGTCGGCGAGGTACCCATAACCCATGAGGACATTGGGAATGACATCCGTAGGAGTGAGCCGACCGGCGAGAGCTTTGTGCATGTCGTATTTCTGCGAGACAATGCGAAGCACTTCGAGGCTGTGAGCGATATTGTTAATAGTGTCAGGGTTGCAAGCGGCCCCGGTCCCATCGAAAAGCCAGGCGCCGAAGGCGGCCTGCGCGATTCCGTAGGGGGCATAGCCGGCGAGATAGACTGCCCGGTGATGGAATCCTAGTCCATCGGGCTTGATCGTATCAGAGGCATCCGACTCCTTGGCCATGGATCGATCAATCTGTTGCTTCAGTAGATCGAGGTGTTCCAGATCTCCCGCAGCGAGGGCATAGGGGAGAGAGAAATTCAGAGCGATCCGGATCCCGTCAGCGTTTTGCTTGAGGTCGTAAAGACTACCAAATTTCTCATCGTGCTCCATGACGTCGCGACAAGTCTCAAGGGTGCGTTCGAGTTTACCCGCTTCGGCCAACTCTTCCCGCATCAGAAACGCGGCCAGCCCAAACCCTGCCGTGCGCAGGTGAAAATCGACAACGATGCCTTGATTTGGCGGGCTGGGCTCATCGACCACCTCTCTTGTTTTCCACGGCATGAGCATGCCCTCTCGAAAACCCCGCTGGTGAAGGCGATCGAAGGAGAGAAGGATGAGACGACGAAGCTCCTTGTCGTGGTAGTACGGATTAGGCTGTTTGTCAGGCCCTTTGAGGTGATAAGCCGTCGAGAGATGGGGGAGGGCTTCAGTGACTATAAATGAGAGCTCTTTTAGATCCTCTCCTGCCGTTCGCGTATCGTAAATAGAAGCCTCTTTGCTGAAGTCGTATTCTGATTCAAATTTCTGAAAGACGCGCCGGACGTGCCTTTGCAGACGGTCGTAACGGGCGTTGATTTGCGGATTGCTGTAGTCGGTCCGTGGTGTATCAAGAACCCAATTGAGATAGCAGCCACGGATTTGTTCAAGGTCCGAATCCGTCACCTTCGCGAACAGGTGATCAGTCTGACAGACCACGGTCAGGCAGATCGCGACAATCACTTTTGAGTTTAATAGAGGGTGGCGATGCATGAATTACGAAGGTTCCAATGACACAGGTTGGATGTATTTCCTCAAAACTCTCATTCGGAGCCCCCCTCTTGCAACGCCGTCAATCCGTAGGCCCCGCTGTTCCAATACGTGACAGTTGGTAATCAGGGATTCACCCAGCCCAATCCCCAGGCAATCACAAAGGGCACCGAAATGATGCTCACCATCGAGGTGGCCAGCACCACTTGGATCGCGACCTGTGGCTGCCCGCCATAGAGGCGAGACAGCATGATAGGGAACACCGCCGCTGGCATGGCCGCCTGAACCACCAGCAGGCGCTTCAGGTCGGGTGTCAGAGGCAGAAACTTTGCGGCGATCAGAATTAGGGCAGCCGTGACTCCAAGCCTAACCACCACACTCGATGCCGCCACGCGCACTGCATCGGTAAAAATCCCGTGTCTAAAGAACCGGCCAATCGTTGCCCCTATCATGAAGACTGACATCGGCACGGCGCAGCGCCCCAGCATCTCCATCGTGGTTTGAAGGATAGACGGAATCCAATGGTAAAGCCCCGTGTAGTTGAGAATCAGTGCCACCACCACCGCGATGAACGGCCCGTTGACGATGGAGCGAAACCCCGCCTTGCCGCTCAGAACTGCCAGGCCAATCGTCCACATCGCAATCTCCACCCCCACACCGTGAACGAAAATAAGCCCGGCCGGCCCCGGATTATCCGGAAACAAGGACACCACAATCGGCAGCGCGAGGAAGCCATAGTTCTGAATCCCTGTCGCGATGACAAAGGTTCGCAGCCCCTCCCCTTTTCGCAATTTGGCCAGGTGACCGCCGAGCCAGGCAAACCCCATTCCCGCTACCACCGCCGAAAACCCAATCCCGATGGCCCAGCCGGTCGTAGCGAACTTTTCCAAGGCCGGGTTGCCAGGGACGATTGAAAGAATGAAGCAGGGAAAAAGCAGATTCAGGCCCAGCTTCATAACCCCGACCTCAACCTCCTCCGAGAGCCAGCCGCGTTTGTGAAAGACAAACCCCGCCGCAATGACGAGGAACACCGGCATCGTCGCCGAGAGAATGGTGGTGTAGTCGGGCATCTGGAAACAGACGAAACACCTGAATTCCGAAATTTGAAACCGCTAATGAACGCTGATGTTCGCTGATGTTCGCTGATGTTCGCTGATGTTCGCTGATGTTCGCTGATTGCTTCAACGAGATCACTTCACCCAAAAAAATCAGCGCCAATGAGCGCCCAACAGCGGTTCAATCACCTTCGTTCCGCTTCCTGTCATCCAGATAGGCCCGGAACATCAGCCCAAGACCACCCGCGATCAGGATGATCAACAGGAACAGATGCGTTCCCTTGATCGCCATGATCGGACGAAACCGGCTCACGACCTCGATCCCGAGAATCAAAAGGCCTAGACCTGACAATACCCAGCCCCAGGTCTTTCTAACATCGAAGAAAAGCGCAATCACCCCGATGAACAAAGGCACCAGCACAATGCCCATCGAAGTTGTCTCCATCAAACCACCACCTCGGCCGCGCGAAATCGCCCCCGAGATCATGCCCATGTGCCCCGTCGTGAAACGGACCGAATCGAAAAACAACCAGACGCCGGCTACCGTCAATGCCGCACCGATCAGAAATTTGACTTCGCCACCAGGGCGGCCACCGGGATTCAGTTCCATGCCGTGAGTTAAGCGTAGTTGCAGGGAGCATTCAACCCTGTTAGGTCAGTCGGGAAACTCCGTTATGAATCCTCAACTCTATCAAAGTGTCCTCATCCCCCATTAGCCGCCACACACCGGTCCCAGCTCCCACTTGAATTTCCGGCGCCTCTGGAGTTCCTTCACCTTGTTTGAAAGCTTTCCTTCACCCATTTGTCTTGATCCTGGCGTTCAGTGCCGCTCACCTCTCCGCGGACGAGGACTCCCCTGCCCTTGTAGAAATAACTGTCGCCGTTCCCACGAACCAACTCGCGACCGAGCTGCGGCTCACCGGCACGGTGGTTTCCCAGCGACGGTCCGGACTCTCGAGCCGGGCCGAAGGCCTTGTTGAAGAGGTCATGGTCGATGCCGGCGACCGTGTCGAGAAGGGTGACCTCCTGCTCACCCTCGACACTAAAGTCGCCGAACTCGAGCTTGCCCTCATTCACGCCCTCATTGAAACAGCCGAGGTCCAACTCGAAGATGCCGAGCGTGAACGCGAGGAAGTAAAAGGGCTAACCGACTCGGGCGCACTCGCCAAGACAGAAGCCGCCTCACGCGAAACCACAGCTCGGATCCGTGCGGCAGAAGTGAAGGCACTCAGCGTGCGTGAAGCGCAACAGCTGGAACAGCTGGAACGACACCGTCTCGTCGCCCCCTTCTCCGGGACGATCGCTCGCAAAGCCACGGAGGCCGGAGAATGGGTGGAAACGGGTGCGACCGTTTTAGAACTGATTGAAACCGATCCGGACTCACTCTGGTTTGACCTGCAGGTCTCTCAGGAATTCCTCCCCGCGATCCGCGAGGTCGAAGAAGCCTCGCTCATTCTCGACGCCTTCCCGGAAACGCCTCTCACCGCAAAGATCGATGTTGTGGTTCCCGTGAAGGATAGGATTTCCCGAACCTTTCTCACTCGGCTCACCCTGAAGGACCCCGGTGGCCTTGCCTCACCGGGAATGTCAGGCACTGCTGTTCTGAAAGTTCGACCCAAGGAGTCAGCTGGCGTCACCATTCCGCGCGATGCGGTGATGCGATACCCGGACGGCTCCGCCAAGGTCTGGACAGTTCAGGCCGAAAATGGTGCCACCATAGCGAAATCGGTGACCGTTCGTACCGCCGGATCTCTCGGAGAATCCGTTGAAGTGGTTGAAGGTCTATCAGGAGGTGAAGAGGTCGTGGTGCGAGGCAATGAAGGTCTCACCGAAGGACAGCAGGTCAAAACGCGGCAAAAGGCGACCTCGGGCGGTCAAGAAGGTCTTTGATCGAAGATGATTGAGAAACTGCTCCAGCGCGGAACCCTTGTTGCAGTCGTCGTGACAATGCTGCTGCTGCTCGGCATTGTCGCCGCGACGCGCGTTCCCGTGCAGATGATTCCTGATCTTGAGACACGGATTATTTCAGTGGACACAGCCTGGCCGAGTGCCACCCCTCAGGATGTTGAGAAGGAAATTCTGATCGAGCAGGAACTCTATCTGCGCACCTTGCCAAACCTCCAGCGCATGACATCGCTTGCCACCACCGGCCGGGCCGAGGTCGAGCTGGAGTTTCCCTACGGCATCGACACCCAGGCAGCACTGATTGAGGTCAACAACGCACTCAGTCAGGTACCTTCCTATCCGGAGAATGTCGACGAACCGGTCATACGGACGAGTTCCTTTTCCTACGCACCCTTCCTTTATTTCCGCACCATCCCACTCCCGGGTAATCCCATGGGGCTCGACCTCGAGATGCAACGCGACTTCATCGACAACGAAGTCCGCCCGCAGATGGAGCGAATCGAGGGCGTCTCCCGCGTTCGCATCCTGGGAGGGGCTCCACGACAAATCCGAATCGAAGTGAATCCCGCCCGACTTGCTGAACGAAGCCTCTCCCTCGCCAACGTGCGCGACGCGATCCGTCGACGTAACACCGACGTTTCAGCCGGTGACATCGACAGCGGAAAACGACGCTACCTCATCCGCACGGTAGGTCGATTCAAGGACCTCGAAGACCTCCGCGATCTCATCATTGTTCGCCGCGGTGATGCCATCGTGAAGCTCCGTGACCTTGCCACCGTCACGCTTGACCACGCAGAGCTGCGGCGAAAGAATTACTCGAATGGAGATCCCAATATCTGGGTCGCCGTGATTCGTCAGACTGGCTCCAACGTCATCGAGATCAGGGACAAGATGCTCCCGCTGGTCGAGCAACTTAACGAGGACGTGCTTCACCCCAACGGCCTCGAGATGTCGCTCAGCAGTGAGGACGTTTCCTACGTCGAAGATTCCGTCGCCAACGTCGTGCAGAACATTCTCATCGGCGGCACCCTGGCAGCCATCGTAATGTTTCTCTTCCTCCGATCCGTGTCCTCGACACTAATCGGTATGTTAGGGATGCCGGTCTGCATTGTCGCCGCCTTCATCGGGCTCCTCCTGCTCGGGCGCACCATCAATGTGATCTCACTCGCAGGAATCGCCTTCGCCATCGGCATGACGATCGACAACACTATTGTCGTCCTCGAAAGCATTGCCCAGGAACGACAAGCCGGGAAGAACCGCTTCGATGCCGCCCGTGACGGAGTTCGAAATGTCTGGTCCGCCGTGCTTTCGGGGACCATGACCACCGTTCTCGTCTTTCTGCCCATTCTCTTCATTCAGGAAGAAGCCGGCCAACTTTTCTCTGACATCGGCATCGCCATCTCTGCCTCCATCATCGTCTCAATGCTGGTGGCCGTAGCGGTGGTGCCGGTCGCCTCCGCCAATCTCCCTGAAAGAAAACTGAAGAAAGCGAAAGCTACTTCCGACAAACCAGGCAAAACGCCCCTGCTTCTCCGCTTCGTCAACCGGCTCGTCGACTCACCGGTAGGACGACCTCTTTTTCTTTCCCTGTCACTCGCAGGCATCGCCTCCATCTTCATCTGGCTGGTTCCTCCGGCCGAGTATCTGCCCGAAGGAGAAGAGGCCAAGGCTTTCTCGGCGATGATCGCGCCGCCCGGCTACACCCTGGATGAAATGGATCGCATCGCCCGGGAGATTGAGGAACAACTGCTTCCCGCTCTCGATGAAGAACCCGACGCTTTTGATCGCGGGGAAACCGACATTCCAGCGCTCGATCGCGTCGACATCATCATTCAGCCAGGGAGAGTGTTCACGATCGCTGTGACCAAGGACTTCGACCACATCGATGAATACATGGAGAAGATCAACGCGATCTACGAATCCTACCCCGGCATGCGTGCCTTTTCATCGAGGGGCTCGATTATCTCCAGCAATGACGGTGGAACCAGGGCGGTCGCGCTAGACATCAGCGGTGAAAAACTGCCCGAGATCTATGCCACTGCCACGGAGATCTACGACCAGGCTGAGAACCTCATCGACGGAGCCCAGATCGACTCCGATCCCGGCTCACTCGTCCTGGGCCAGCCACTTCTCGAAATCCATCCGAAGTGGGAGCGGCTCGAGGAACTGGGATTTGACGCCAGCGATTTCGGCTTCGGTGCGGCGGCGCTCAGCGACGGCGCTTTCGTCGACGAGTTTTACACTGGCGACGACAAGATCGACATCTTCCTCTACAGCGAAGCTGGGAACGCCCAGTCCCTCGACAATATCGAAACGCTTCCGATCTACACCCCGCAGGGTACGGTGATTCCGCTCGGATCCATCGCCGACATCACGGAGACCGTCGACGCCGCCGACATTCGCCGCGTCGATGGGCGCCGCACCGTGACGCTCTACGTCATTCCGCCCCGGTCTACCGCGCTCGAGACAGCGGTGGATCAGGTCCGCAATGAGATCATCCGCCCAATGCGCGCCGAGGGATTACTCCCGCCCGGCGTGACGGTCGACCTCACCGGGGCCAGTGATCAGCTCGATGCGACGCGAACCTCGCTCGGCCAGAACATGTGGATTGCGGTCGCGCTCTGCTACCTGCAGCTCGTCATCATCTACCGTCACTGGGGCTTTCCTTTTATCATCCTCGTCACCGTCCCCCTCGGGATCGGAGGCGGGATCCTCGGGCTCTGGTTTCTCAATACCGTCGGTGCCCTCCTCCCCCATTTCGGATTCGATCCGATCCAGCAGCCCTTCGACATGATCACTATGCTGGGATTTCTCATTTTGTTAGGAACAGCGGTGAACAATCCCATCCTCATCGTCGACCGCACCATGCGGAACTTTCGCGACAAGGGGCTCGGTGCCATTGCCTCCGTCAAGGATGCGGTCGCGGTTCGCCTTCGCCCAGTCCTCATGACTACCTCGACCACCCTGATAGGACTCGCCCCGCTCGTCTTTCTCCCCGGTGCCGGAACTGAACTCTACCGAGGTCTTGGCGTGATTGTCCTCTTCGGCCTCGCCTTCACCGCACTGGTGACCCTGACCTTTCTCCCCTGCCTGCTAGCAACACTCCTGCGGTGGGCGGAAAGATGGAGGTCCATGCGAAAGCAGGAACCGGTTAGCTGAGGAAGTTCAACCCTGTTGAGTCAGTGCCTTGACCCTGTTCAGTCTTCGGCGAAGACGACACGGAGACCTATAATCCCCGTGCCGGCTGAATCAGGAACCGAGCTATACCTGTATGATGACAAGAAATCTACGGGCTTATTCCGATTCCAGGCACCGCCCCTCATGGAAACCTTCTCTTTTGCGTCGTCCCTCCAATCGGCTGCTAACTCCCACACGTTGCCACTCAAATCGTATAGACCATTTGTATCAGCCCCAAAGCTCCCCACTGGCTCCGTAGTTACGAAATCATCAGAATACCCTTCAAGAATCCCCCGTATTTTCCCCACAGGACTACCTTCCGCTTCTTCACCCAGAAATTTCTCGGCGCCTGATGGCGGAGGAAATTCAGATCCCCAGAGATACACATCCTCGATACTCATGGGCTTTTCTGCCGGAGTGGCATTCGCGTCTTCCTGAAGCCCGATACCCACCGCGCAACTCCATCACGAAGTAGAGTTGCCCCTCACTCGTTTTCCCAAAGTCGTGCACCGAAATGATCGCTGGATGATCCAGCTTCGCCATCGCCTTGGCTTCCAGCTCGAAGCGCTTCGCACTCCACTTTTGAAACAGTTTCAGGAGCTTGCCCCTCCATTTTCATCTGCAGCCTGGAGGGTCGACGTCCCCGTCGACCGCGTCGCCAATGGTCATCCCTTCTCTGCCTTGCGCCAAACTCGTCCTGATGCAGCGACCTCACTCCGCTTCCAGGCGATCCAGCAAACTCGCAAAAAATCCCTCGCTCCACAGGGTCAGCTCTTCGACATCACGCACAAACGGCATCACATCTTCTTTTGCTTGTTCTAAATCAATCTGTGAGAATCGCTCCCGCAAGAGCGTCTTCAAGGCCCCCAGGTCCAACGCGTCATCCTCGTTCCAATGTCCTGTCTGTTCCATCCGTTGCTGCAGGTGCCCCAAATGCACCGGCACCTCCCGGCCGAGGTACCAGACAAAGTCATAGAAATCCCTGCCCTTGACTCGATTCTTCCAGTTGCGGCATAGCACCGCGTGCAGCTTGCCGGCAAAAAGACAGGGTAGAGTAAACAGCTTCACCTGATAAGGAATCGGTACCAGTAAGGTTTCCACCCGATAGTCCGCTCCACCCGGAGGATCCGTATCCACTTCCAGCTTAATCTTGAGCTTCTGCGATTCGGGAAAACGTGATGAGAAACCCTCCGGTGCTCCCACCGTGAGCAAATTCAATCTAGTATTCCCTTTGATAAAAGCCGAATTAATCGCCGTCGCGATCTGTTTCTCCTTCGGCTCCACTTCAAAGGAAAACCCGAACCCGGCCAACTCAGCTCGAACTGCTTCGAGATAGGGAGCCAGATCAAAATCGGAATCAGGTTCCAGCAGTGAGAAATCCATGTCCTCCGAAAACCGCGGCAAGCCATGCCCGATGCGCAGTGCCGTGCCACCATAGAAGGCGGCGTGTTCGAAAAACTTGGCCCGCCACAATCCCAGCAAAGCCAGTTCCTGGGCAATCTCGCGCAAGGCATTGGCCCAGGCATCCGCCGTCTCCGGTCGATAACGATCCATCAAACTCTGCAAAGCCGCATTCATCCTGACAAAGCCCCCTTTCGTTGTTTGAGCCACCAGCGATAAAACGCGCTCACGTTTCGGCGTCGATAGCGCCGGGCGATTTTGTCGAGCAGTTCCCCGCGGAACTCCCACAATCCATCCTCATGAATCCTGAAATCTTCAAACAGGACAGATGCCACGTCCTTCACCGCTGAAAGCGATTTCACCTGGGCGATCTGATCGCACAGCGCTTTCTCCGGTTCCGCCAGCAACCAGTTCCCACCCCGCGCCTGTTCCAGTCGTACCCCGCAGGCAAAGGCCCGCTCGTTGACCGGCTGGTAACGAAAGCGCCCCACCGGTGTCTCGAACACTTTCGCCCGCTTCGAAGTGACGCAGGTGATCTCTTCCGTCCGCTCCGGAATCAACCCGTGATAGGCCAGCGCCGATTCGAGGCTGACATAGGACGGCCCATAAATCAGACCCGAAAGAACCTTTGGGTCCACCGGTATGGGTTCCCCTTCATACCACCCCGGCACGTAGAGCCCCTTCTTGATGCGTACCACCTCCCCCCTCTCGCAGAGTTGCCGCAGCTTGTCCCGCGGCGCGCGAAAATCCCGCAGCCGATCCATCGCCAGTTGATAATCAAAAGGCCGATCGTGCGGGAGGAGAGATCGATGTTCAATTTTTACCACTATGTCGATAATAGCTCGACATAGTGGTAAATAAAAGTGGTTTCTCTCCTTAATCTTCAGCGAGGACGACGCGGAAGCCGAGAGAAGAATTGCGTCCTTTTCCAGAGGGCACCGTTCGTTTCGATGAAAGTAATTCTTCAGGATTACTGATCCTCCACGCTCCTCCACGTATGACTGGCTTGGAATTTTCATTCTCTTTGATTCGGCTACCGACCCATTCCATGCAGTTGCCAGCCATCTCATGTAATCCGAGTGAGTTTGGCGTGTGGCTCCCAACGGGGGCGAACGATTTATAAGGGTCCCGCCACCCGGGAATAGAGGAACTGGATTCTTCTAGTTTTCCTTCAGCATTTTCCGATCCAGAGAAGTTGCCGTATGAACTCGGAGGTGGCCAGGAACTTCCCCAGGGATAGAGGTCTCTCAATTTCCCGTCTTTCGATTCCGGAGAGGCTTTCGCATTTTCTCTATCGCCAATTCCTACAGCACAGCTCCATTCATGGTCACTCGGCAATCGATATCGCTGTTCCGATGTGATCGTTCCCCGGTCGCGTTCAGTTTCGGTGAGCCATTCACAGAACGACTTGGCCTCTTCCCATGTCATCCAGGCAGCAGGATGCGCGTCAACGGCCTTGGAACGACCGTAATTCCATGGCGGCACCACTGGGTTTGCCTCCACAAACGCCTCATAATCCTGCACCCGCGTCTCCCAGATGCTGAACAACACCCGCTTCCCGTCCGTCGGTCCACCCGTGATCGGAACGGGCACGAACTTCATCCCGAGGGTGTTGACGAAGGGGGTGGTTTTGGTGGCGGTTTCGGGTGTGGCTGCTTTCGCGCCCTCACGGCTGCCTACCGACGTCGGCGCAAGGACGGCTCGGAAGCCGTAACTTTTGCTCTTATAGTCTTCCGCGTACCCCATTCTCCGCGAAGCATAAAAAGAACGCTTGTCGGATTCCCGCCAGGAAGCTCCACGCAGAACCCGTTTTTCCTTCGATGTGGGATCTTTCCAATCAGCACACCATTCCCAAACGTTTCCTACCAAGTCGTGTATCCCGTTATTGTCAGATCGAAAACTCCCTACAGGTGAAACACCCATAAGTTTGTCGTCAAAGCCTGAAATAACTCCAGTGCCGCCTTTCAGGAGACCGCCGCTTTCCTCCCCGCACAGGTTTCCAATTCCAAAGGGGGGAGGCCATGTATCTCCCCAAATAAAGGATTGAATTGCCAAGTCCTTTTCCAAAGGGGAGATCTCTGGATCTTCGATTCTTCCAATTTCAGCAGCACAACTCCATTCATGATCGGAGGGCAATCTGTAAGCTTCATCGACGCCAATTGCGCCCTTTTCCCTTTCCTTCGTCGTGAGCCACCTACAAAACTCCTCTGAATCGAGCCATGAGACCATGATTGCCGGATGAGTCTCCTCGTTTTTCACGCCTAGTTCCTCCCACTCCCTGCCCGTCTCCTCCACAAACGCCCGATAATCCGCCACTCGTGTCTCCCACACACTAAACAACACGCGCTGCCCATCCGTCGGTCCGCCCGTGATCGGCACGGGCACAAACTTCATCCCCAGGTTGTTCACAAACGGCTTCTCCTTGGTCGCGACATCCGAACCGGATCCTCCGCCCGTTGCCACCACCGCCGGAGCAACTGCCGATGGCTCACTCGCTCCCCCACCCGGCGACGGCACCGGATACAGCAAGCCCGCGTTCATCGCTCCGGTTATCTTGTCGCGATAGGTTTTCACCGCCCGCGCGGCGTCCAGTTTACGACCCTTCGTTAGTTCCGTCTGCAAGGTCGCCAGGCTCATGTCCAGCGCGCCATTGAGCGACTTCTGAATCTTGTCGCCCTCGGTGTTCCAAATGTTCCGCAGCTTTACCAGGCCTTCCGGTGTATCGACCGACAAGGGATCCAACACGCCTCCATGCAACCTTCCACCCGCCTTCGCCATGGCCTGCTGGAAGGACTCCGCCTGTTCCTTCTCCGCTTCGAAGGCTGTCACCAAATTTAAATTGCCCGCATCCGCCGCCGCGTTGTATTGGGATTCCAAAGCACTGAGATATTGCTTCGTCAGGGCACCGAACTTCTTGTTCCACTCTTTCACATACGCCTCGTGCCTCTGGCTCAATTCCGGCACTTCCGCTTCCTCCTCACCTTCGCCCACGGCTGCCAACCCGGCTTCGCCCCCTTCTCCGTAGCCGGTCGGTCGTCCTTCATCTCCTCCTCCGCCAGTCACCGCCATGACCAATCCTCCGATCACACCCGCAGTTGCCACAGCCACCACCGCAACCTTCAACCAAGGCTTTACCGTCTTCTTCTCTTCCCCTTCCAACTTCGTAATCGGGGTCGTGAAAATCGGCTCCAAAGCCAGCCTCACTTCCGACGCGGACGCATACCGATCCGCCGGATTCGCCTGCAACGCCTGGTCCACGATTTCATCCAATCGGGGATCCAACTCCGGGTTCTGCTCACTCGGTAATTTGAACTGCCCTCGCGGCAAACTGCCCGTCAGCATCTGGTAGAGCATCACCCCCACCGCATACAGGTCCGCCCGGTGATCGGGCACTTGATCGCTGTCCAGCGCCTCCGGCGCCACGAAGTCAGGGGTTCCTACGGCTACGTTACTCATCGTCAATGCGGGTTGGTCCGATTCGGCTTCATCTTCTCCAGATGACAAGGTCTTGGCCAACCCAAAATCCGCGATCTTTACCCGACCCTCATGGTTGAGCAGCACGTTGGCCGGCTTGATGTCCCGATGAACGATCCCGTGGGCATGCGCGTAGTCCAGCGCATCCAACACATGAGCAATGATCGCGATGGCATCTTCCTGAATCAATTTGCCGCCGTGATATTGAAGATACTGGTGGATGTCCATCCCCTCCACGAACTCCATCACGATGTAGAGCTGCCCTTCGCTGGTTTCACCGAAGTCGTGCACCGAAATGATCGCAGGATGATCCAGTTTCGCCATGGCCTTTGCCTCCTGCTCGAAGCGAGCCACGAAGTTCATTTCGTCCGCCCCCTCCGCCAAGGTCTCCGGCAGCAGCTTGATCGCCACATCCCGATCCAGCTTCGCCTGCCGCCCGCGATAGACCGCACCCATTCCGCCACGTCCGATGATGGCCGAGATTTCATACTGAGGCAGCATCGCCTGCAAAGCCTCCGCGCTCGGCGGTTCCCACATCCCTTGAGAGGATATTGATGGATCGGTGGAGGACATGACAGACCTCAGTAGTGAACCGTGATTCGAGTTTTTTGGCAAGCTCACGGCAACTTCTCTTGTTTACAGGAAGTAAACTCAAATGAGTGCCACGATTAGAAATCCGAGAGTTAGCGGTTATTCGTGCAAAAAGATAGAACCGCTCATGGACGCTGATATTCGCTGATTTTTTCCAGGCCCAGCCATTCGCGTCGCCTCTATCAGCGCCAATGAGCGCCCATCAGCGGTTTCCCCACTCCACCCTACTCTTTCGCGGACGGCGACAGAAAAATCGAATCCAACTTCGAACGAACTGCCGCTGCCGAATCAAAGCGATCGTCCGGATTGGCCTGGATGGATCGATCCACAATCTCATCGAGACGCGGATCCAGCTCTGGAATCAACTCACTTGGACGCTCAAACTGTCCCCTCGGCAATTTGCCTGTCAGCATTTGATAAAGCATCACCCCAACGGCATACAGATCTGCCCGGTGATCGGGATCCGAATCACCATTCAGTACTTCGGGTGCCACAAAATCAGGCGTGCCCGCCAAGATCGGCTGTGTGATGAAAGATGGTTTGGCCGCATATTCTTCAGGACTGGCGAGAGTCTTGGCCAATCCAAAATCAGCGATTTTGACGTGACCTTCGCGGTTCAGTAAAATATTCGCCGGCTTGATATCGCAATGCACAATGCCGTGGGCGTGAACGTATTCTAACCCGTCCAGAACATGCGCCATGATCGCCAATGCGTCGGACTGGTTGATCTTGCCTCCGTGGTGCTGGAGGTACTGGTGGATATCCATCCCCTCCACGAACTCCAACACCAAATAGAGTTGGCCTTCGCTGGTTTCACCAAAATCGTGGACCGTGACGATCGCCGGGTGATCCAGCCTCGCCATCGCTTTCGCTTCCTGTTCAAAGCGGGCCATAAAGTTGATGTCATCCTCATTTTGCGCCACCATTTTGGGCAACAACTTGATCGCCACATCTCGGTCCAACTTGGTCTGGCGCCCCCGGTAGACCGCTCCCATTCCGCCACGGGCAATGATCGCACTAACCTCGTATTGAGAAGGCAGTAACTGTCGCAAGGCCTCCGCACTGGGCGGTTCCCAATTACCTACACTAGGCGTGGTCGGTTCAGGCTGCGACATAACGAACGGACCATTAGAACAGTGACAGGCCCTCCTTGGCAAGCCCATTGATTCGGGGCAGAAGGTGAGGACGGATCAAAGGATGAAATGAATGACCGGCCTATAGAACCGAGCCAGCACTCACAACTTACGCAGATTAGCCGGTATATTCCTCATCACTCCGTCACCAACACGCAACGAAATCCGACCGAAAACGCTTTGTGCTTCGACTCAAAAAACCGTCTACTCGAAGACTTAATTCGAGGCGAAATGCTCGATTCAAAGGAACCACCGCGAAGGGGGATGGATGGCACCCCTTTCACTTCAATCTTTTCGGTACACCACTCTAAAAGATTGCCACCCAAGTCGAAAAGTCCGTATTCGTTTTCGCGAAAGGAGCCAACAGGAGCCGTGTCTTTGAATCCGTCACGATATCCGGGAATCGGAGCTTCATTTGTATATCCCTCTGCCTCTCCGATGCCCTTATAGCTCCCATCGCCTTCTCCTGGCGGCCAGGTGCCTCCCCAGGGGAACCCCCCGACGACGCGGTTTTTCTCTGCAGGTGAACGCAAAGCATCCTCGAGCTGACCGATCCCAACCGCGCAACTCCATTCGTGATCGCTTGGGAGACGATACCGCTCATTCGGTCCGATCAATCCCGCGCCACGCTCCTTGCGAGTCAACCATTCACAAAAGTCGATCGCCTCCAACTGACTCACATATCCGACCGGCGCATTCAGCCCTTTCTCAATTTCCTGATCTTTCGGCCAGCCTGTTAATTCAGTTTCATCGACAAACTCCAGAAAATCAGAGACCCGGGTCTCCCACACACTGAACAGCACTTTGTGTCCATCGGTCGGGCCGCCGGTGATCGGCACCGGAACAAATTTCATCTCCAAACTGTTCACGAAGGGAAACCCTTTGGTCACCTTTGAAGTCACTCTGCCGACGGCGGGGGGGCTGGTTGCTGGTTTTTTCGCCTCGGCCGGTTTCGGCGATGATGTCTCCGGCGTTGACGCCTCCGGTGGGGAAGTAGGCGCAGAGCCTGGATCGACCGGCTCGATCCAGACGATGCCGTCGATAGAATCTTTGGACAATGCAGCGACATCAAACTGGCGCGGCCCCTGATTGGATAACTGGGACAAGCCCTCCGCGATCAAGGGAAACCTTGAGTCGGTATCGTCGAGTCGCCACGTTCCATCCTCGTCGCGCATCACGAAGGCGTCTCCACCGCCTGACGCCCGAAGTTCAACGATGTCGCGATGACTATTCTTTCCTATTGAAAAGACCTCGCCACGCTGGTTGAGCGCCTTCAGACTCCCCCCGACATTGCTGATCATGACGACGTCACGCCTGAACTGATTTGGCAACTCCCTTGCGCCCTCATTAGCCCATAAAATCACCTCGCCTTGCTCAGTCAAAGCGGCTGACCATTGCCCTCCCGGCCCAAAATTGCTGCTCGCTGCGATTGCCTTGATTCCAGTCCGGGCTTCTTCAGGCGGCGCCTTGGCCTTACCGCCCTGCGCCTCGTAGACACGCCCCCACCATCGAAGCGTTCCATCCTCCAGCAGGGTTAAAAGTTTCCCATTTCTTACGATCACGTCAACCACAGGAGAATCCATCTTCGGCAGATCCGCCAGATTGCTATTGGCCTCCAGAGAGATCAAATCGCCAAGCTCAGTCAATCCCATAAAGCCGTTTGTATTCTTGGCAAACTGCATCCCCTGGAAAATTCTCTTGATCCTGGCAGGTTTCACCACTCGGATGCTCCCGCTGTTGCTGACCACTTCGCCATTGGCCCTCAGCGCGACGAAATATTGGGAGGTACAATACACCTCGATAAAGTCAGTGATCCCTTCCGCGGCGGACAATTCCATGGGTTTGTTCCCCACAAAATTTCCAAAGGCCTTGAGTCGACCCTGAATCGGATCACTTGAGGCTGCCGGAGCATCCATGGTTTTCGGGCTGGCGACTTCAGGCTCCGGCACCATTGGTTCCTCACTGGGTTCCACCGGCTCGATCCAGACGACGCCGTCGATATTAGCTCCGCCCGAAGCAGCGACATCAAATTGGCGCGGCCCCTGATTGGATAGATGGGACAAACCCTCCTCGATCAAGGGATGCCCATTTGTGCCTAGATCGGCGAGTTGCCACTTACCATCCTCGTCGCGAATCACAAAGGCTTCCCCACCGCCTGACGCCCGGAGTTCGACGATGTCGCGGTGATTTTTCGGTATCTGATCTTCATTACCCGTTCCAATTCCGAAGACCTCACCACGCTGGTCTAGCGCGATCAGTTTACTCGATTGATTGCTGATCATGGCGACTCCACGGTTAAACTCACCCGGCAACTCCCATTCGCCCTCAGGAGTCCAGGCAATGACCTTGCCTTGCTCAGTCAAAACGGCTGCCCATACCGCTCCCGGCCCAAAATTGCTGCTCGCTGCGATTGCCTTGACTCCAGTCCGGGCTTCTTCAGGCGGCGCTTTGGCCTTACCGCCGTCCTGCTCCTTGTATTTATTCCCCCACCATCGAATCGTTCCATCCACCAGCAGGGCTAAATGCCCCTTATACTCTGCGATCACGTCAACCACAGGAGAATCCAGCGTCGGCTGATCCGCCACCAGATCGCCCGGAGCATTCAAAGAGATCAAATCGCCGCGCTCAGTCAATCCCCGGAAATACCTCGTATCGGGTATATTCTGCAGTCCATCGAAAATTTTCTTAATCCTGGCAGGATGCGACGCCGGGATGGTCGGGCTGTTGCTGACCACTTCACCGTTAGCCCTCAGCGCGACGAAATATCGGGAGGTACAATACACCTCGATAAAGTCAGTAATCCCTTCCGCGGCGGACAAATCCATGGGTTTCCCATCAGCAAAATTCCCAAAGGCCTTGAGACGACCTTGAATGGGGCGATCTCCCGTACTAGCATCGCCGGGCGGGGCTGTCTCTATGGTTTCCTCGTTTTCAACCGCAGCAAGAGCCGCCATGGGCACCACCGGTGTTGCCACTTCCAGAGAAGTCCTAAACGCCATCACCGCCTCGGCATGATCAAATTCCCGCGCTTTGGTGAGCTGCGTTTGCAACGACTGCAGCGACTGCTGAAGCTTGCCGTCGAGATCGTCCCGAATCTTCTGCCTTTCCGTGATCCAGGTCGAACGAAGTGTCTGCAAGCCTTCCGGTGCATCGGCGGATAAATCGGGCAGCGTGGCAACATCCTCCACCGCCGCGATCAGATCAGAAGGCTTTTCAGCCAATGATTGCTGGAGCGTAGCTACGGTTGTCTTTTCGGTGCGAAAGGCCTTCACCAACAACAGGTCTCCGACATCAGCCGCCTGGTTGAGACGACCGTCGAGACCGCGCAGATAACCCGAAGCCAGGGTATTCACCTGAGTCCTGCGAGCATTGAGGTAGGCCGTCAATCGGTTCTCCAATCCCGGGACCGCCGCCAGTTGATTTGGCAATTCCTCCTTCGCCGCAGAAGTGGGAGCCTCGGGCTTCGGCTCAAGCGGTTCAGGTTTTGCTTGAGTCGTTTCTTTCGCGGCCACCTCCGATGCCGGCTTCTTCGCCTGAACTGGATCCGGTTTCGCGTCCGGAGTCGGCATGGCAACTTCGGGCTTTGCCTTTTTCGGCTTAGAAACTTCGGGCACCTCCTGCTTTGGCTCAGGTTTAGCCTCAGGCTTGGCCGGGGCTTTCTTAATCACTGGCTCCTCCACGAGCGTCATCGACGTCTCAGGTTCCGATCCACCCTTCATCAGAAATGCGGCCACTCCGCCAATTGCCAACACCGCAACCGCCACGCCAATCCATAGCGGTGCTTTCGATTTCATCACAGGCGTCGCCACTGCCACACTGACCTCTTCCACGATCCTGACTCCGGCACTTTCAGGGTCGGCCGCCCCCCCTTCCACTTTCGTGATCGGCGTCGTGAAAATCGGATCCAGGGCAGATCGAATCGCAGAAGCCGAAGCATAGCGTTCATTCGGATCAGCCTGCAATGACAGGTTCACAATCTCATCGAGTCGTGGGTCCAAATCCGGAACCAGTTGGCTCGGTAACTTGAACTGCCCGCGGGGCAATTTGCCCGTCAGCATCTGGTAAAGCATCACCCCGATCGCATACAAATCGGCCCGATGATCCGGCACCTGGTCACAATCGAGCGCTTCCGGTGCCACGAAGTCCGGCGTGCCCAACGCCACATTGCTCATCGTCAGAGCCGGCATTGCCTCTTCTCCTTCTCCAGATGAAAGCGTTTTGGCCAGACCAAAGTCCGCCACCTTCACCCGGCCCGCGTTGTTGAGTAGAATATTGGCAGGCTTAATGTCCCGATGCACGATGCCCTGGGAGTGGGCGTAATCTAACGCATCCAACACATGCGCAATGATCGCCAGCGCATCCTCCTGGATCAGCTTGCCGCCGTGATGCTGAAGATACTGATGGATATCCATCCCCTCCACAAACTCCATCACGATGTAGAGTTGTCCCTCACTCGTCTCCCCAAAATCGAAGACCGAGATGATCGCCGGATGATCGAGCTTCGCCATCGCCTTGGCCTCCTGCTCGAACCGGGCCGTAAAATTCATGCCGTCGGCATCTTCTCCGAGCGACTCCGGCAGCAGCTTAATCGCCACGTCCCGATCCAGTTTCGTCTGGCGTCCGCGGTAAACGGCACCCATACCGCCGCGCCCAATGATCGCCGAAATCTCATACTGCGGCAGCATCGCCTGCAACGCTTCCGGCGAAGGAGGTTCCCATTGATTCGGGGAAGAGGGTGATGTTCCGGCTGAGGTCATGGAAAGGGTTCGAGGATAATTACCCTATCATAGCCCTTCATCGCAACATTATTGTGCGGAGCCCGATAGCAGGCTCAATGACATTCCGACAATGCCATCCTGTCAGGTCAGTGACCTGTCCCGAATAACACGGTTTTAAGCGGAGGCAGGGAAATCTCTTTTTCCTTTTATCCTACTCGCCAAAGCTCGCACGATCTGCGGATTTGCATTCGCTTCGCTCCTCTTTTCTCAATCCCGCCATGGCGGGACCAAAGTAGTCATAATCCTTTTCTTTTTCTCTGTCTGCTCACCTCGGGAAAGAGCAAGGCCGCGCAGTATTTAGAAAAAGAAAAAGATAAGGATTAAGAAAAAGGCATGGTTAAGCCAACATGGTCTTGCCCATGAGGTAGCGATCACATTCGCGAGCGGCACCACGGCCTTCGTTGATGGCCCAAACGACGAGGCTCTGGCCACGTCGCATGTCACCGGCGGCGAATACGCCATCTACGCTGGTGGTGTATTTCTCAAACTCTGCGGCGACGTTTGATCGCTGATCGGTATCGAGACCAATCTTTTCAACGATGGTCTGCTCAGGCCCGAGAAAACCCATCGCGAGAAGAACGAGATCAGCTTTGATGATGCGGCTGGATCCTTCGACTTCCTGAGGGCTAAATCGACCGGAAGCTTCGTCTTGAACCCACTCGACACGCACGATTTCAATTTCGTTCACGTTCCCATCAGCATCGCCCAACATGCGCTTCGTGCTGATGAGATACTCACGGGGATCTTCGCCCTGAATTTCTGCCGCCTCTTCCTGGCCGTAATCGACTTTCAGGGTGCGAGGCCATTCAGGCCAAGGGTTATTGGCGGCGCGCTCGGTCGGCGGCTTGGCCATGATCTCAAGCTGCACCACGCTGGCGCATCCGTGACGGAGGGACGAGCCCACGCAATCTGTTCCGGTGTCGCCACCACCGATGACGACCACATGTTTCCCTTTGGGATCGATCGGAGGACGAGAGTCGTCAAAATCGTTATCGAGGAGATGCTTGGTGTTGGCACTGAGAAACTCCATTGCGAAGTAAACGCCGTTTTGGTCACGCCCTTCGACAGGAAGATCGCGCGGCTTGGTCGCTCCGCAGCAAAGCACGACGGCGTCGGTTTCGTTGCGAATCTCTTCGATGTCGTGAGTCACGCCGATGTTCGCATTGGTGACAAACTTGACGCCCTCGTCGCGCATCAGATTCACACGACGATCAACGACCTCACGCTTGTCGAGTTTCATGTTGGGAATCCCATACATGAGGAGTCCACCGATGCGGTCAGCCCGCTCGTAGACAGTCACTTCGTGACCCGCCTTATTGAGTTGATCAGCACAGGAAAGGCCGGCAGGGCCAGAGCCAACCACCGCCACCTTTTTGCCGGTGCGCTCTTGGGGCGGCTGAGCAGGAAACCAGCCTTCTTCCCATCCGCGATCGACGATGGAACACTCGATGTTTTTGATTGTGACCGCTGGGTCGATCACGCCTAGAACGCAGGAACCTTCGCATGGAGCCGGGCAGACGCGACCGGTGAACTCAGGAAAGTTGTTGGTCTTGCGCAGGCGATCCAGAGCTTCTTTCCAGCGACCGCGGTAGACGAGATCATTGAACTCGGGAATCAGGTTATTGATGGGACATCCACTGGCAATTCCCTCGATATTTATTCCGGTGTGGCAATAAGGAACACCACAATCCATGCAGCGAGCTGCCTGAGTTGTGACCTTGTCGTCCTCGCGGTGGTCGTGAATTTCCTTCCAGTCCTTGACCCGGTCCAGAGGTGGACGGTCAGGGATTGGCTGGCGTTTGAATTCGAGAAATCCGGTTGGCTTGCCCATGGTAGCAGATATAAAAGGTGTGAAAGTAAAAGGTAGAAAGTAAGAGCGACTTAGTGGCCGGCAGCGACGTTTTCTTCGAAGGCTGCCTGGATGGCGTCGTCACCTTTGAGGCCCTTGCTTTCAGCACGGGCAACAGCGTTGAGAACGCGCTCATAATCGGATGGGAGCACCTTGACGAATTTGGCGACCTGCTCATGCCAATCATCGAGGATCTCTTTTCCGCGAACACTTCCGGTCAACTCGACGTGGCGTTCGAGACGCGCTTTAACCGCAGCAATCTCGTCGTCATCGCATTCAATGAGTTGATAGACATTCACCATGTCGGAGTTGAGCCGCTTGCTGATAAAGTCGCCTTCGCTGTCCAACACGTATGCCGTGCCGCCTGACATACCAGCCCCGAAATTTCGACCAGTGGTTCCGATGCAGATCACTTCGCCGCCTGTCATGTATTCGCAGCCGTGGTCGCCCACGCCTTCGATGACGGCCTTGACTCCACTGTTGCGCACGCAGAATCGCTCGCCCGCCATTCCGGCGATGAACGCTTCCCCGGCGGTGGCGCCGTAGAATCCGGTGTTACCGGTGATGATGTTTTCGTGAGCCAGAAAGGTAGAAACCTTGGGCGGGTAGACAATGATCTTTCCGCCGGACAGTCCCTTGCCGCAGTAGTCGTTGGTATCGCCTTCGACCGTGAGGGTCATGCCCTTCGGACAGAAAGCGCCGAGACTCTGACCAGCCGAACCGTTGAACTTCAGCTGGATCGTCTCATCGGGTAATCCTTCTCCACCGTGTCGGCGTGAAATCTCTGCTCCCACGATGGTTCCGACAACACGGTCGGTGTTGATGATAGGAAATTCGCCGGTGACTTTTTCGCCGCGCTCAATCGCCGGTTCGCAATGTGCCAACAAGTGAGTGTTGTCGAGCGCTAACTCGAGGCGGTGATCCTGTTTCATGGAGCAAAAAGTGCCCACTTCAGGACCGACTTTCGGCTTGTAGAGAATCTTGGAGTAATCCAATCCCTTCGCTTTCCAGTGATTAATGGCGCTACGCATCTCGAGGAGTTCGACTTTGCCCACCATTTCGGGAATGGTGCGGAAACCGAGTTCCGCCATGATCTCGCGAAGCTCTTCGGCGATGTAGGTCATGAAGTTCACCACGGCTTCAGGCTTGCCTTTGAATTTCTGACGGAGAACCGGATCCTGGGTGGCCACGCCAACCGGACAGGTATTCTTGTGGCAAACCCGCATCATGAGACATCCGAGAGTGACGAGTGGTGCCGTCGCAAATCCGAATTCCTCGGCGCCGAGCAAACAGGCGATCGCGACGTCGCGGCCGGTTTTCAGCTGACCATCGACCTCGACGACCACGCGGCTGCGCAGGTCATTGAGCAAAAGCGTCTGGTTCGTTTCCGCCAGTCCGAGCTCCCATGGAGCGCCGGCGTGCTGAATACTGGAACGAGGCGAAGCGCCCGTGCCACCATCGTAACCTGAAACCAGAATGACATCCGCCTTGGCCTTGGCCACGCCAGTGGCGATCGTGCCAACCCCAACTTCGGAGACCAATTTGACGTTCACCCTTGCGTGAACATTAGCGTTTTTCAGGTCGTGGATCAGCTGCTGCAAATCCTCGATCGAGTAGATATCGTGATGCGGAGGAGGCGAGATCAGGCCAACTCCGGGTGTGGTGCCACGGGTCTTGGCGATCTGAGGCAACACCTTGTGACCAGGTAGCTCACCGCCTTCACCCGGCTTGGCGCCCTGGACGATCTTGATCTGCAATTCGTCGCCATTAACCAGGTAGTGGCTGGTCACTCCGAATCGACCGGAAGCAACCTGCTTGATCGCCGAACGGCGGAGGTCACCATTTTCGTCGCGGGTGAAACGGTCAGCATCTTCGCCACCTTCACCGGTATTCGATTTGCCGCCGATGCGATTCATCGCAATGGCAAGAGTTTCGTGAGCCTCTTTGCTGATCGAACCATAGGACATCGCTCCGGTCTTGAAACGTTTCACTATTTCAGAAGCCGGCTCGACTTCCTCAATTGGAATGGACTTCGAAGAATCCATCTTGAATTCCATCAGTCCGCGCAGCGTGAACATGTCACGAGTCTGATCGTTGACCGTTTTCGAGTATTCCTTGAAGACATTGTAATCCCCTGCCCAGGTTGCCTGTTGCAGCTTGTGGATCGTCATCGGGCTGAAAAGATGCTTCTCGCCGTCTTTTCGCCACTGATAGAGACCGCCGGAGTCGAGTGGACTATCAGCTTCGTCCTGCCGTTCGCCAAATGCGTCCTGATGCCGGAGGAAAACCTCCTGCGAAATCGTGTCGAGGCTGATGCCATCAACTCGCGAAGGCGTTTTCGTGAAATACTTTTCGATGACCGAATTATCCAGACCGACAGATTCGAAAATCTGCGCACCACGATAACTTGCCACCGTCGAGATCCCCATCTTGGCCATCGTTTTGATGACGCCTTTGATGTTCGCCTTGATGAAATTGGCCCGAGCTTTTGCCGGGTCCAGATCCACTTCGCCGTCCACGACCAGGTGTTCCACCGACTCGAGAGCCAGGTAAGGATTGATGACGTCGCAGCCGTAACCGAGCAACAGCGCAAAGTGCTGCACCTCGCGAGGCTCTCCAGATTCGAGGAGAATCGACACTTTGCCGCGAACGCCTTCCCGGATGAGATGATGATGCAGTCCTGCAACCGCAAGCAGCGCGGGAATACCGGCGCGGTTCGTTCTGATCTTGCGATCCGAAAGAATGAGGAGATTCACGTCGTCCTTGATGGCGTCGTCGGCCATTTCAAAAAGATGCTCAAGCGCATCGTGCAGCCCTTTACCACTCTCAATCGAGCGGGGCTCTTCAACTGAATTGTGATTCGAATCCAACCCCTCCTGATCCGTCGCGGGATCGAACAGGATCGGAAGCGTCGCTGATTTGAATCCTGATGCTTCAAAATCTCGGATTTGAGCGAGCTTCTCGTTATCAACAATCGGGTTGTCCAATTTGATCATCCGGCAGTTCTCGGGGCCGGGATTGACAAGGTCCGCCTCGGAACCCAGGAACGTTGTGCTGGCAGTGACTATTTCCTCACGGATCGGATCGATCGCGGGATTCGTCACCTGAGCAAACAGCTGCTTGAAGTAATTGTAGAGCGGCTGCGGGCGGTCCGAAAGAACCGCGAGAGGAGCATCGTTGCCCATCGCTCCCAGTGGTTGAAGGCCTGATTCCGTACTCGGCTTGATCAGAAAGCGAATGTCTTCAAACGTGTATCCAAAGGCCTTCTGACGTTGCACCAAGGTCTCTTCCTTAAGCCCGGCCACCGGGCCAGAGGGCTTAGGTAGATCGTTTTCATCGACCAGATTCTCCTTCAGCCAATCGCCATAAGGTTTTTCCGATGCGATGCTTTCTTTCAGTTCATGGTCTTCAACGATGCGACCTTCCTTCGTATCCACGAGGAACATCCGCCCTGGCTGGAGCCGGCCTTTCTTAAGCACCGTCGCAGGATCGATGTCGGGCAGGACACCCACTTCCGAAGCCATGATCACGAGATCGTCGCTGGTCACATAGTAGCGTGACGGACGCAGGCCATTGCGGTCGAGAATAGCGCCGATCTGCGTGCCATCGAGAAACGCGATCGATGCCGGGCCATCCCACGGCTCCATCATGCAGGCGTGGTATTCGTAAAAATCGCGCTTCGCCTGAGACATCGACTGATGCTTTTCCCAAGGCTCAGGGATCATCATCATGACCACATGCGGCAGAGAACGCCCCGCCATCATCAGGAATTCCAGACAGTTATCGAAGTGCTGAGAATCAGAACCATCACCCACGATGATAGGCAGAAGCTTCTTCAGGTCCTTGCCGAAAAGATCGCTCTCCAATTGCATCTGGCGCGCGTGCATCCAGTTTTCGTTGCCGCGCATGGTGTTGATTTCCCCATTGTGACAGGTGTAACGGAAAGGCTGAGCCCGCGGCCAACTGGGAAAGGTGTTAGTGCTGAAACGGGAGTGAACCAGCGCCATCGACGTCTCCATATCCGGGTGATGCAGATCCGGGAAATAATGATCCAGCTGATCCGTGGTCAACATTCCTTTGAAGCAAATGACTCGGCTCGAGAGCGTGGGAATATAGAAATAGGTGTGCGTGCCGTCCGCCTGGTAACGAATCCGGTAGGAGGCAACACGGCGAATCAAGTATAGAGCGCGCTCGAAAGCCGCCTCGTCCTTGATCTCCGAAGAGCGGGCGATGAAAACCTGACGCATCTTCGGCTCGGTAGCCGCGGAAGCTTTGCCCAAGGTCGAATTGTTGATCGGAACGTCACGCCAGCCCAGTAATGTCTGACCCATTTCTTCAATGGCTTTCTCCAGGACCGCCTCTTCTTCTGCGCGCCTGCCCTCTTCAGGAGAAAGATAGACCGTTCCCACAGCAAAGTGACCAGGCTCAGGAAGCTCTATCCCCTGTTCTCCAGCCACTGTTTTGAAAAACTTGTGAGGCATCGCCATGAGCATACCTGCGCCGTCGCCCGTGTTCGAATCGCAACCGCAACCACCACGGTGATCTAGCTTCACGCAGATTTCGATCGCACCCTCGACGATTTTGCGGGACGGGACCCCTTTCATGTTCACGAGGAAACCAACTCCGCAGGAGTCATGTTCCAGAGCGGGATCGTAGAGTCCCTGCTTGGGCGGAAAAGAGAGGTAAGGAGACGTGTTTTCTACAGACATGTAATTTTTGGTTACGAGGGGCGCCTACTAAGCGGCAAACCGGGGCTATCTTCCAGCAAAAATTCGCAAGGATTGTGCCAGAACCGCGAACCAAGGTCACTTTCTTAGCAAAAACTGGGCCTTCTTTGCTGGATTTTACTGAAAATATAATTTTCAGTAACAGGAGGATTTCTAGAACTGAGCCAATAGGACTGCCTGATTCCCGAGCTTCGTAACATCAGTTTCCCAGGTTTCGCATCAATCCGCAGCATTCGGACACGGGCTTCCTAAACAGCTATATCGATCTTAAGCCCATCCCAAGCCAGTGCGATACCGTTCGGCAAGCCCGGTTCCAGAGCGGCATAGTTCACCCCGCAGGAAAAGTGGGTCAGCCAGGTTTGCTTGACCGACAGGGCCTGTGCTTCCTCGATCGCCTCGCCGATGGAAAGGTGAGTCCAATGCTTCTGCGGCTGCAAGCCATCGAGAATCAGCAAATCGATTCCCTCAATTAGCGCCCGAGCTTCATCGCTCAGCTCCTTGGCATCGGGAATATAGGCAAAGAGCCTCTTTCCTCCTGACGAAAACAGAAAACCAATCGTCTCGACCTTACCGTGCGACACCGGTAGTGGAGTGATGTCCAGATCCCCTACCCGAAAGGTGCCCTCAATCAGATGAGGCTTCACTTTCAGATACCCACGGTACTGATTCTCTCCATCGAAGACGTAGGGAAAGGCTTCTTCGAGGCGTTGCAGGGTTCCTCCATTGGCATAAATCTGGAGCTGCTCATCTTCGAGCACAGTGAAGCGCCGCAAATCATCAAAGCCCATCACATGATCACTATGCGCATGGGTGAAGATCACTGCGTCCAAATCTCGGACCCCGGCTCTCAGGCATTGCTGTCTAAAATCTGGACCCGTATCGACCACGAGAGACACCTCGCCCGTCTTCACCAAAATCGAAGACCGAAGCCGCTGATTCTTAGGATCATCCGAGGTGCAGACCTCGCAATCACACCCGATCACCGGTACCCCAATCGAAGTGCCCGTTCCTAAAAATGTGATTTCTGCTTTTTTGAACATTGCATTTTTGAACAGTTATTGCATACTGTTCACATCTAACCCTCCTTTCCTCTAATGCTCTCGGTTTTAAAAATCAAGAATCTCGCTCTCGTAGATGACCTTACTTGGGAGCTTGGCTCCGGACTTATTGGCATCACCGGCCAAACTGGCGCTGGGAAATCCATGATCGTGGGAGCCCTCAAACTCATCCTCGGCGAACGAGCCAATCACGATCTCATTCGCACCGGCGAGAGCAGTTGCAGCGTTGAAGCCGTCTTTGAACTCACCAACAATCTCGACCAGGTCAATACCCTGCTCGAAGAGAGCGGACTCGAACCATGCGAGGGCAATACCCTGGTGGTGAAGCGGATTTTTGGCACCGGCAACAAGCAGTTCATCAACTGCTCTCCTTGCACCCTCTCTATTCTCAAAACGATCGGCAGCCTGCTCGTTGATCTACACGGACCTCACGAACATCAGTCGCTCCTTTCCCGCGATCGCCAGCTTGCCATGCTCGATGCCTACGCCCAGGCAGGTGAGGAACGGGAAGCCTACCGAAAGGTCTTTCGCTCCTGGCAACAGGCTGTATTCGAATTGGAAATATTTCAGAATACTCGAAACGTCAGCGAACAGGAAATCGACCTGCTGCGGTTTCAGGTCGAAGAGATTGCGGCAGCATCGCTGAATCCCGAAGAAGCGACCGAAATTGAAACCCGCTATCAGCAATCTCAGAACTCCAGCCGTCTTCTTGAAAATGCCAATCAGGCAGTCGACCTCATCTGTGCCGCTGTTGCCAGCCTCAGCAACGCTCAACGCTGCATCCGTGAGTTGGAAAAAGTAGATCCCTCAATGAGCGAACGCCTCTCCGGATTCGATTCCGCCCGCGTCGAAATCGAGGAACTGGAAAGCACCCTGCGTGACTACTCTTCCAATCTCGAAATCGATCCAGTCGAACTGGCCACTATCGAAAGACGGATCGACGAAATCGAAACATTGAAACGGAAATACGGACAAAGCATCGAAGACGTCATCACCTATGAGACCCAAGCTCGTGAACGCCTCGATTCCGTCGATGGACGCGATGAAGAACTGCAGCGGCTCACCGAGGAAGTGAACACTTCTGCAGGCAAGGTGCTTCGCGCCGGCAAGAAGCTCAGCAAAAAGCGGCGCAAGGTCGCCCCTGAACTTGCCGCCGACATCGCAGGGCACCTCAATGATTTAGGCTTCAATCAATCCATCTTCGAAATCCAGTTCGACGAACTGGCCGAGCCCGGCCCCCGCGGCACCGAGGCGATCGACTTCCTGTTTGGTCCCAACCCCGGCGAACCGCTCAAGCCGCTTCGCATCATCGCCTCAAGCGGCGAGATGTCCCGCGTCATGCTCGCGGTGAAGAGTGCCTTGGCAGACCAGGATCAGATTCCACTGATGGTTTTCGACGAAATCGATGCCAACGTCGGAGGAGAAATTGCAGGAGCCGTCGGCAAAAAAATGGCTTACCTCGGCGAGCGCCACCAGGTCATTGCAATCACTCACATGCCACAGGTAGCCGCCCTGGCCCATCGCCACTTCCTTGTCACCAAAGAAGTGGAAAACAAAGTCACCAATTCACGCCTCGAAGGAATCGACGGGGAAAGCAGGCTCAAAGAGTTGGCACGAATGCTAGGTGGCGTTGGCCCGGAAACCCTGGCTCTGGCAGATAAAATGATGGCGGCCTAGGAGACTCATCCCACGACGCCCTCTCTCCCCCAGTAGCGACAAACAACTAGCGACAAACATCTGGCATTAGTCCTCCGCTTCATCCGACGACTCTTTCGACGACTCTTTCGATTCAGCATTTCCAACTCCTTGCTTACCCATCGTCTCTACCTTTCCTTCTAACTTCCTCAAATTACTCTGAAGTTCGAGGAACTTTTTTCGAAGATCCTTCACCTCGTCAGCCTGTTTCTTCTCTCCACTAAGAGAGCGAATCGCTCCATCCGCAGCTTTGTATTCCGGTGATTCCGTATCACCCGCTTCGGTAAAAGTCTTCAGGACAGCAATCGCACGAGGATCCTCCAAAGTGCCCAGAGCCCTGATCGCCATCGGTCGCAGTCTGTCTTTAGGGCTGTTCACATATCCCGCGATGAAATTTCGAACCTCTGAACGCACCGCCTCTTCTTCATCTCTTGCCAGGTAGGCCATGGCATCGAGAGCCGCCCCAAAATCGCGAGTTAGAAACCCTCCCTGATCTCCTTCGAGGCGCTCAGTGAGCGGCGTTAACAATTCCGGATCCGCCTGAGCCCGAATCGCCTTCACTGCCGATGCCGCCACCGCTTGGCGATAGCTATCCCGGCCCAATGCATGAAGGATAGATTCCCTTGCCTCTTCTCCCGGGAATTTCCCAAGTGCCGCCACTGCCTCGGTCACAATATCAGGATTCTGCTCATTTTTGACTGACTCACTCAGTGATTGCCTTGCCTTTTGATCATAGAACTTGCCGATCGATCGAACCACCTCCTGGCGCACTCGAGCATCCTCCTGATCCCGTAAAGCAATGAGGTGATCTAACGCCTCCGGCGTATGGGTCTTGGCAAGCGCCTTGGCCGATTCGATACGAACTCCATAAAATGGGTCCTCCTTCAAGCGCGCCGCGAGTTTCTCCGCACTCGCTTTGTCCTTTCGACCACCAAGTAATTTCGCTGCAAAAAGGCGCCCCATCATATCATCCGGATTTTCCAACTGCGCGTACAAGAGCGGATTTGCCGGCTTAAAATCAACCGTCGCAAGAATGGTGTAATCCGGATCGATCCGAACTATTTTTGGCTTCACTGGCAGTTCGAAGAAAAAATCTTCGGCTGTCTTTTGAAGATTCGCCTTCACCTCGTGAACTCCCCCTGCTTCATCCACAAATCGAATCGGAACATCCAAATGAAACAACATCACATCACCTCCAACCTTCTGCGTTTGTTCCAATCCAACTTTCGCCTGCTTCCTTTTCTGATCCCAGGTATAGCTCACCTTTAACTTAGGAGTTCCTCCATGAAAGACCCACTGATCAAAATGACGATCCCAAGACTGCCCGGACAATTCCTCAAACACCGAAACGAGATCCGCCGTAACCACAGTCTTAAACTGATTCCGCTCAAGGTATTCCCGGATGCAGTCCCGGTATAGATCTGCACCCAACTGACTCCGCAGCATATGGAGCACCCAACCGCCTTTGGGGTAAGCACGGTAGTCAAATTGCTCCATCGGATCTTTGTAGCCACGCCACACGATGGGTTTGGTATCGCTTGTTCCCAACACTCTCTCTGCATCCCGATACAGGTTATAATTCATAGAGTCCCGACCGGATTTTTCTTCTTCGTAAAGATGGGTGTAGTAAGTCGCGAAACCCTCATTGAGCCACAAGTGCGACCAGTCCTTACAAGTCACCAGATCTCCGAACCACTGGTGCGCTGCCTCATGAGCATCGAGGCGATGTGAAGACCTAATATTTTCGGACGCCTCCGAAAATAGCGTTCCCGTCGTCAAGGTGGTGATGCTCGTATTTTCCATCCCCCCGGCAATGAAATCAGTCACACAGACATTGTCGTATTTTGCCCAGGGATATGAGTGCCCAGTTTCCTTTTCAAAGAATTTAAGAATCCTGGTCGTATCCCGAAAGGAGTTTGGAGCCTCGGCAAACTCAGAAGGGGGTGTGTAAAAAGCCAAATCCAAATCTCCATACTGATCGGTCAGCTTTTCGAAGTACCCACCAACCACAGAGATAAGGTAATTCACGTGCTCCTTTTCTTGCTTCCAGTGAAAAGTGCTTACTCCATCTTCCGTCGACTCTCCGACAAGAGCCCCATTGGAAAGAGCAACCATTCCTTTCGGAACATGGCAGATCACCTCTGAAGTGAACCGTTCATTAGGATAGTCATATCCTGGAAACCAATGTTGATGCCGCTCTGGTTCACCCTGAGTGAAAAAGTGGTCGTCGCCCTCAGGATATCCCATCGCCTCGGTCCGATAGTACCAGCCATTCTTCGGTTCGGCAGAATACGTCACTCGAACCCATCCTTCATCTGTCGGGGCAATCGCGTTCTTGAAAGTGATCGTAATCGCTTCCTTTCCCACTTCCCAGTCTTCGATCTCAACCGAGGACTCTACCTCCGTAACCGCCAGATCGATCGCGTTCAGCCGCAGTTGATTAACCGGTTTTGCAATAGGCGAAAAACTCAAAGTGGATACACCAGAAACTGATCGCCTTTTAAAATCAGGGGTGATGTCCAGCTTCAGATGAAGCACGTCAATCTCCCGATCCGGAGCATATTTCGGCCCGGTATTGGAGCCGCTTCCATTTTCAAGAAGCTCTCGTCCCAGATCCCTTTTGCAGGCGCACCATTCCCAACCACATTCGGCCGCCCCAAGGAGACCGACTAATCCAAAAACAACGAACGCAGCAACGAGGCGAATCGGCAAAAAAGAAGGCAAATGCGAATACATTCGGCAATCGTCAACCAACGAACGCTTTCTGGCAAGATCGCGCTACGCCATACAGCCGGTTATCTCTCACTATGGTCAGCCCGTGAAAAATCGCTTCGCTTTCTCGAAGAAACTGCCACCGACAGGATGATTTTTCTCCGTCACTGTTCCCGCAAAATTACTGAGTATTGTTTCCTGGTCCTTGCTAAGTTTGACTGGAACCTCAATCTGAACATTCACCAGCAGATCGCCTTTGCGGCCTGTATGAAGGTCGGGAACTCCCTTGTCCCTCATTCTAAAAGAGGTGTTGGTTTGGGTGCCGGGCGGAATTCGAATCGAAGCTTTTCCATCGAGAGTCGGCACCACCAGATCACCACCGAGAGCAGCCAAAGTGAAAGGCAAAGGCACCTCACAGAACAAATCTGAATCATCCCGTTCGAAGACTTCGTGGTCTTTCACGTGCATGACCACATAAAGATCTCCCGATGTACCCTCTTGTCTCCCGGCGTCACCGTGCCCAACCGACCGCAGGCGGCCGCCCTCCATAATTCCAGCAGGAATCTTCAATTTGATATGACTGCTTCCGTCTTTTCTTCCCTCTCCCGCGCAATCCTTGCATGGATTCGAAATGGTCTCGCCACTGCCATTACAGTCCGGACAAGTTTGCTGGACCTGAAAGAATCCCCGGCTCGTAATCACCTGACCCATTCCTCCACAGGTCGAACATGAGCGCACATCAGAACTACCGCCCGAGGCGCCAGTTCCAGTACAAGTATCGCAACCGACAAGCCTTTCGATCTTGAGTTCCTTTTCTACCCCACTCGCCGCTTCTTCCAGAGTGATCTGAAGATCGTATCTCAGGTCAGAGCCTCTCTTGCGGCGCTCGGCGCGACCGGAACGGCCACGGCCACCGCCGCCTCCACCAAAAAATTCCTCAAAAATACCGCCGCCTCCACCGCCGCCACTTCCACCGAAGACTTCACGAAAGATGTCAAAGGGATCAGCTCCGCCAAAACCAGCTCCGCCAGCCGACGCACCAGTACCTTGCGCAAAAGCACGATGGCCATATCGATCGTAGGCAGCGCGTTTCTGATCATCCATCAGGATTTCATAAGCTTCACCAAGCTCTTTGAATTTATCCTCCGCCTCGTGATCGTCCGGATTCTTATCTGGATGATACTTGATCGCGAGTTTTCGATAAGATTTCTTGATGACGGTGCCATCAGCATCTCGGGAGACACTTAGCACTTCGTAATAATCGCGTTTTTCCATTTCGCTGGATCACTGTAATTCACAAAGACGATCAGTCTCAGACATCAACTGCCGGACCGGAAGAAACCACCACATTGGCAGCGCGAAGCACTCGATCCCTCAGGCGAAAGCCACGGCGCATCGTGTACAATATAACGCCCTCTTTCACCTCTTCACTCGGCTCTTGCTTGAGAGCTTCGTGGACATTGGGATCGAAAATAACCCCATCCGATTCGATGATTTCGACCCCTTGTTCGGTCAAAAAATCATTGAACTGTTTGAAGACCATCGACATGCCTTGAAGGATCATCGACGAATCGCCTTCCTCATTTTGAGCGGCTTTCAGTCCCATTTCGAAATTATCGATGATTGGGAAAAGCTGCTCCAGCAGACTGCGATTGGCATACTGGATCGCCTCCGTTTTCTCACGGGCCATCCGCTTTCGAAAATTGTCCAACTCCGCCTGCGACCTCGCCGCTACATCTTTCCATTTCTCCACCTCAGCTTTGGGCGTGAGATCTTTTTCGACCTCGGCTTCCTCCACCGGTAGGTCGATCGTTTCTGCACCAGCAAACTCCTCTGCCGAATCATCGACTAGGTCGACTTCCGGTTCAGTGGATTCAGGATTCACGTCTTCTTCAATACTGCTCATTACTCTGAAAAAATAGCTCACCGACTAACGGCGCCCACCAGTTCTTAGTATATTCCCGGCGGGGGCGGGACTATTCACCGTTTCTCAATCGCAATCAAGGTGATGTCGTCGGTTTGCGACATCCCGACCGAAAATTGCTCAATTTCGGTAGTAATTGCCTGAACAAGCTCCTCTGAAGATTTGGATGAGTAATTTTTGACCGCCCTGCTCAATTGATCAATCCCGTATTCGTCGCCATCCCGGTCTAAAGCCTCGATCAGCCCATCCGTGTATAAAAAAAGAATATCCCCCGACTCCATCGTAAACCGGTGATCCTTTACGGTGCGCTTGAATACAGGACCTGCGTCAATCCCAGCTGCCAGACCAGGCGGCTCGATCAGCTCAATCTCCTGAGTAGCCTTTCGAAACAATATTGGCGGTTCGTGTCCCGCTCTCGCCATCGTGATCTCGTTGGACCCTCTTTCCAGAATCAAATAGAGCAGGCTTACGAACATATCCTCTTTAATGTCCGGAAAAATCGACTGATTGACCGAATGCAATACCGAAGCCGGAGACAAGTTCTCTGGGGCACGACTCCTTAGATTCGAACGACACATCGCCATGATCAGCGAAGCCGCGATTCCTTTGCCGCTGACATCTCCGATCGCGATGCCGTAACGGTCCTCATCGACGTGAATGTAATCGTAGTAGTCACCACTGACGATTCGAGCAGGTCTATATTCCGCAGCCAATTCATAGTCCATCAGCTCCGGTGCCGCGCGGGGTAACAAAACCCTCTGGATCTCACTCGCCTGAGTGAGTTCCTGCTCAAGGCGGCGTTTTTCGGATGCTTCGTTGTGGATAATCGCACTACCCAAAGCAAATGAACTTTGCTCCGCCATACTGCTGAACACTTCTTGATCGTTCGCGCCGAATCCCCTGGACCCTCCCCGAGTCATTGCAAGAACTCCAACTTTCTTGTGAGCATAAACCAGAGGCGCTGCAATAAAACTCACTCCGTCATGGTAAGGGCTCCCTCGATCCGCATAGCTCTCCCTCGCCGAAAGATCTTCCAAATACAGCGTCTCCCCAGACTCGAGGGTCTCGCCGATCAATGATTCCCCTGGCTTCAAAGCCGAGAGACGGAGGAAACTCCTATATTGGCTTTCAGCTTCCTCCGGATCGCTCATGGTCCCAATCTCGAGCGGAACCGGAATGACGGGGGCCAATTTCTGGGTTTGGCACACCGGAACCAACTGATTCGTCTCTGCATCAAGAAGGTAAAGAATACCAGCGTCCGCGTTAATCACCTCGACGACTCCATCCACCACGAACCGATGCATATTGTTCGAGGAATGATCGTCTTGAAGCTTTTCCCCAAGACCATGTAGAAAGCCGAACATACGGCGCTCTTCTATTTCGATTTCACTTTTCTCGAGCGCGTAGCGAAGAGCAGCCCGGTGTTCTTTCAGCCAGATCACTACCCCGAACACAACAAGGATCAAAATGACGACGGGATAAACCAAATGCTCCATCTCAATCCAGTCGAAGAAACCTCAATTATCCGCCCTTGGGGCTTCAATATCCTGTCGTAAAAATTCTACCACGTCACAGAACCGGCTTCGATTCTCCTCATTCGCGGCAATCAACGCTTCATGCGCATCAAGTACCAACTGGGTCTGCTCTTTCTTATCAAGCGACGCGCAGGCAAGAGGTTGATTCAGATTCTGCTTCACGAGCTCTTCTTCGCGCTGCCACTCATCACCATCCCGATCCAGTTTGATTAAATGATCCAGGCCCAGCTTACAAATCGACCGCCGATTTCGTTCCCCGGGATTGATAACCTCCAGAGTGCCACCTTCTTCTGACTCTGACAAAGTAGCGGCCACTCGATAAACCACCCCAATAAATGTGGAATCAATTCCTGAGCACTCCTGAAGATCGATCACAATTCGGCGGCAGCCTTTCTCAAAACGACTCATCAGAAACTGCTTGAGACATCCCGCATTTTCATGACTCGCAGGACCCGAAATTTGGACCCAAGCAACACTTCCAAGGCAACCAACCATTATGGAATTTTCAGCACTCACCCCTCGTAATTCTCTCTCTATGTCAGTTGCCAATTTTAGAATGAACACTACTTCCAGAGAAACGATTGATAATCGGCAACAACCTCGCCGTTCTCAATCACTGAAGCTTTCCATTGAGAAACCTTACCGCCATCCCAAAACTCATCACCGATAACCTCGAACTTGGTGACGTTCTTGCGCTTTGGATTCGCCTCATACACCTCTTTCATCAGCACAGTGGATCCCGAGCCTCCCTGTCGATATTCAAGCCTGACAGTTGCCGGATTCTTTGAAGTAGTTTCCCAGAAAATCGAATAATATTGCCCCATTATGTCGTGCCGCTCTGCCGAAGTAACCGTGCCATACAGGTATCGTCTCCGCTCAAATTCCACCATCCGATCAACTGTCTCAATGTGGCTGGACGATTCCAGAAAGTAAGGATTCACTTTTGTAATCGCTACCGGACTAGACGTAGTCTTACAACTGCACAAGCCGATGGCCGTGCCGCAAAGAAGAAGAATAAGGCTATTCGGAAATCCAAGAGTCATCCGCATAGATCGGAGGGGGAAGTTAGCTTTCGCCCGCTTGTCGGGCTTGTCACGTAGAAATATCCCACATTTGGTGAGAGGTTCACTCAATATTTTCCTTCATTGAAGACTAGCCGCTTTAGCTTCATCCCACTCTGCATCCATTTCTTCGAGGGTAGCTTCTTTTAATTCCATCCCTTTCTCTCGAAGAGAATCCTCAACTGCTTGAAATCGCCTGACGAATTTTCGATTTGCCTGATGCATGAGCACTTCGGCCTCAGCGCCTGATTTTCTGGCCAGATTCACGACCGCAAAAAGCAAATCGCCAATTTCTTCCTCGATCTCAGCCTCTTGGCCTTCTGCCATGGCTTCGACCACTTCATCGAGTTCTTCTCTGACCTTCGCAATGACCGGCTCCATCGAAGGCCAATCAAAACCAACCCCGGCCACCTTGGTCTGAATCTTCTGAGCTGCCAAAAGAGCCGGCAATCCACCATTTGCCTTCTTTATTAAATAAGGAGTCCCGGGCTCGACAGGGTCAGCTCCTTTTCCGCCTTTCTCCCCGCTCTTGATTTTCTCCCACTGGCTGAGGACTTCATCTGAGGAATCAGCGACCGCATCTCCGAAGACATGAGGATGTCGGCGAATCAACTTTTCGCAAATGGCGCTGGCCACATCATCGAAACTGAAACTTCCAGATTCCGAAGCGATCTCTGCATGGAAAATTGGCTGCAATAGAAGATCCCCCAGCTCGTCGACTATCTCATCGCGATCCCCCCCTTGAATCGCCTCGGCCACTTCATATGCCTCTTCGATGAGATGTTTCACCAAACTTTCATGAGTCTGTTCCGCATCCCAGGGACATCCCCCTGGTGAACGCAGCAAGTGCATGATCTCACGAAGACGGTCAACGGGAGACAGATCGGATGAAGGAATAGGACGGGCCATGATACTGAAAATGATGAACTGCAATCGAAAGTGGACAAGCGTGGAACGAATCGTTTAGTGAAGCGCTCAAACTACCGTAAAGACTGAGCCTTTTTCACATCATGGCAACGCATCGTTTCTACATTCACTCCACCGATTGGAATCTCGAGCAACTTCGCCTCTCCGAAGATGAAGCCCACCATTGTTCAGATGTCATGCGCTGCCAGGAAGGCGACCGAGTCATCGTATTCAATGGAAAAGGCACCGAGGTCGAAGCGGAAATCATCAAGGCAACAAAGGGATCCGTCGAGCTAAAGCCAATCCTCGTTAACCAAACTCCCCGTCCTCCGGCTTCACTAACTCTGGGACAAGCAATTCCCAAAGGCAAAAATATGGATCTTATCATCCAGAAAGCGACTGAGCTTGGTGCCGCAAAAATCGTCCCCCTTCTTTCCGAGCGAACCGTGGTCCAACTGAGCGGAGACGATTTCACCAAAAAGCAGCAGAAGTGGCAACGTGTCGCTATCGAAGCCTGCAAGCAGAGCGGGCAAAACTGGGTCCCAGAAGTCAGCCTGCCCCAAACCGTTGAGCAGTTCACCCGCGGCACTTCGGACAAATTCCGGCTCATCGCCGCCATCAGCGACTCTGCCAGAACTCTAAAAGCGACCCTGACAGAATGGGACGAAGAGAACACAGAGCGCCCCCGTGAAGCCACTCTCTTAATCGGACCAGAAGGCGATTTCACTCCCGCTGAGGTTTCACAGGCACTTTCCGGAGGATTTTCCCCCATTTCGCTCGGCCCCATTATTCTGCGAAGCGAGACGGCAGCTATTTATGCCCTCAGCGTGACAGCCTATGAGCTCATGAATCGCTGAACGGAGAGTTGAAAGATTCACCCCGGGAGATTCGTAATGGGTCTCATGAATTTTCTGTCTCCTCAAAAAATGTTTCGGTTCATGCTTACCATCGTAGCCATCTCCCTCGTGATCGTCGCTCTCGTTTCGGTTGCCCTGATCTATATGGGATCAACTTGGTTCATCACTCCCGAACGGCGCGACCTCGAGTCCCGCCACCATGAACTGCTGGCGGCCCCAGCTGAACATGGACTTCAGATCGTTTCCCATACCGTTGAGACAATCGACGGGTTTGCCCTCCAGACACTTCTGGCAACACGGGCAACCAACCCTGGCATCGCAGCGCGCACACGCCGCATGCTGGCGCGGCTCCACAGGCATGGCGTCAGCCCACAAAACAATCCGCGAGGCACCGTCATTCTTCTCCATGGACACGGAGGCCGAAAAGAAGACATGCTATCAATCGCACAACGATTCGTGGCCGCCGACTATCGCTGCATCGTATACGACGCCCGCGCGCACGGTAAAAGCGAAGGCCGATATTGCACTTTTGGCAGCCGCGAAGTGAATGACCTAAGCTCTGTCCTAGATTTCTATCAAAACCAATTCCGTTCCGAAGGATCAGATCTTGGACCCGTCGGCGCCTTCGGAAATTCGCTCGGTGCAGCCGTCGTGCTTCAGTCTCTCACCAGCGAACCGCGAATCCAGGCAGCCATCGCCGTCTCCCCTTTTGCACAACTGCCCGAAATCATCATTTCTTCGGGCCGGAAGAAAATTCATTCCCGGATCCCCTCCTCCGTCATTCTTGCGACCATGAAGCTAGGAGGCCTGCGAGCTGGATTTGATCCTCATGCGATCGAACCAATTCGGCATGTTTCCAAATCTTCCACCCCCCTGTTTCTGGCTCACGGCACTCTCGATGAAGTCATCCCGATCGCTCATTCCCAACGAATGGCGGACTCCGCAGGATCTGGCTCAATCGTTTGGAGAGAAATTCACTCCGGCTATCACTACAATATTCTGGCGGAAGGAGGCGACGATCTCTACGAAGAAATGATCCTCTTTCTTCTCGAACATGCCGGTTGAGCACGCCTCATGGCGTTGGCACGATATGGAGGAGATTCAGCACTGAGCGTTGCTTCACTGGAACCCGCATTGGCTCCTCACCCGGAGCCGCGGGCAACTCGACCACCATGTTCACCGTTTGCTCACTCAGCCGAATCATTCTCTCCAGCGGATCAAAGAGAATGCGTCCGGTGAGCGATGGGATGTGAAAGTCCATCCGAGGGCCAGGCGGCTGATCTTCACCTTCCACAGGTATCGCCACGCCTCCAGAAACATGGCCCGTTAAATCAATTTGAAGAAATCGGTTCTGCTCAAACTCTACTTCACCCCGGTATCGGCAAATGATGTCGAAAGTCATTTCTCCGCCCTGCTCTAATCGATGCCCACCTTGAATAGACCAACGCTCCCCGGGCCTGACCTTCTTCTCCGGCATGCCCTGTAAAGCGATCACGACGATCTGACGCAATTCATCTGTTCCAATCCGGGGGAAACCCTTCAGGGGTGACGTCGTCGCCTCCCGACCGCCGACCTCGGCCGACACCAGTCGGTTTTCCCTATTGATCTTGATATCAATCCACTGGGTCAACGACTGATTTAAGTGCTGCCCGAGACGGGATTTTCGGTCCTCTGCCTGCAATGAGTCATAATTGATGGACTCCTGCCATGACTTCAGATCCACCTTCAGTCTTTCCGTAACCCCTTTCAGGGCGATACCGCCTTTTCCATCTTTCCGCACTCCTGCGTCAAATCTGGCTTGCTGCTCAATCACCGCCTCTCGACTTCCTCGCGCCGGAAACTGCATCTGGATTTCAGTTCGATTAGTAAATCGATAAGTTAACCCCGGTTGGAACACGGGGCGAACTTCCACCGATGGTCCTGCCTGTTTTCCGCTCGACGATCCTGTCCCACCCAAAGTCCCGTCGATGTCAGGGATGCGCAAATCTAGTTCCTGAGCAGAACTAGGACAGGTCATCCAAGTAGTCAGACCAATGACCACAGGCAGTATTATAGAAAAACATCGCACGAACCGAGGGAACCACATTTCATTTACCGGATCAATGATCTTACGATTTACCACCAAGACAAAACGAAACGCCTCTCTCGCCTACCAAGGTCTGAGAGAAATACTCGAGATCAGGGCGATTTTGGCGTTTTCCCACCAGGATCCACCCCCAACTCCTTCTTCCACCAATTGAGAAATTCACGATCGGAAGAGGACCCGCTGAGGCCGCGACTCTTCATCTTCTTTTCGTAGGAAGCCCACTTCTCTTCCTTGATCGTTTTCGCCAGTGCTTCATTGCCCTCGGGTTCACCACCACGATCAGCCGTTTCTTCCATCCACTGTTCGATCCGACCATTCAACTCCTGAAGCTTGGCCGCATACTCCGGATCGTCAGCAAGATTGTTTAATTCATTGGGGTCTTTTTTTAGGTCGTAGAGCTCATATTCCGGCCTCGTATCGGCAAACCATTCTTCCTGGCGCCCTGTCAATCGTCCCTGTTCGTGCATCACCGCCATCACCGTCAGCGCAGGATAGCCCGCCTTTTTGTAACCGCTATGTTGAGAGAAAGAGCGTTCCGGATAGAAATTTCGGATCAGCTTAAAGTCCTCCGTCCGGACGCTTCGAATGCGGTCCCACGCATCGCCACAACGGTCACGCGCCGCAAAAATAGCGTCCCTATCTTTCCAATTTTTCGAAAACAAATCCTGTCCCTGCAAATGCTCAGGCACCTCCATCCCCGAAGCTGCCAGCATCGTTGGAACCAGATCAATCAAGCTGACCAAACGCTCATCCTCGCTCCCCGGCTCCACCACTCCAGGCCACCGAACCATCAGAGGAACCCGCAAGCCCTCTTCGTAGAGCCACTGTTTTCCCCTCACATGAGGACGTCCATGATCACCAAAAAAGAAGATGATGGTGTTCTCCAGCTCCCCTTCCGCTTCAAGCCGATCCAGCACCAGCCCGACTTTTTCATCCAGCACTTCAATCGTCGCGTGATAGTTGGCCCAGTCCGCCCGGATCACCGGATGCTCCGGATAAAACGGGGGAATCGTCAGCCCTTCACCCGAGCGGCCCGAAATCACAAAGGTACGGTGAGGTTCCTTGATCTGAACCTGCGCAAAAAACGGCTGGCCCTCAGCCCGACCGGTCCAATCAGGATCATCGTACATCTCACCCGCTTCGAAAATGAAGTTGTAGTGTGTCTTGCCCCATTTGCTCCAATTCTGGGCGGACAGATTGCTCACCCAATAACCTGCCTCTCGGAAATATTCCGTGACCGGTCTGAACGGCGATGCCAACGGCTCCTTCAAACGCGTGTCATGATGATGCCCACCCGTAGTGGTTTGATACATCCCCGTGATGAATGCGGTCCGGGACGCCGAGCATACCGGCGCCGTCGCATAGGCATTCCGAAAAATCACGCTCTCGCTGGCGAGGCGATCAATGTTCGGTGTCTTCGCATCCTTGTCGCCATAGCACCCCAAGTCAGGGCTCAAATCATCCGCTACGATCCACAGGATATTTGGCTTCTCTTCCGCCACAAGAAAGAACGGCAAAAGAGCAAACAGCAGAGTCGATAGATACGATTTCCTTCTCATCACTAGACAATCGAGCCATTCTGCCTCGACGCTAGCGACAAGGGAAGCTGAAAGAAGCCAGCAATGGACGTGTCCAATATCCACCTAAATGGACTCAACAGGGTTCGATCACCCACTCAACCCTGTCTGCCCTGCGAAGCCTGGGCAGAGAAGGGTCGAATCTGCCCCGTAGCCCCCGCTTGCACCCTGCCGCATCCGAATTACACTCCACGCCACCCTATTTCTTCAGATTATGGCGCAGCGACGTAAGCAATTTCCCTTCGACGAGTTTGAATCTCAGTGGCAAAAGCGCTGGGAAGACAACAAGACCTTTTCCGTCCCCAATCCTGGCGACGAAGGCTTCGATGCAGACAAGCCGAAGTACTACGTGCTCGACATGTTCCCTTACCCGAGCGGTTCCGGCCTCCATGTCGGCCACCCCGAGGGTTATACCGCCACCGATATTATCACCCGCTACAAGCGGATGAATGGCTTCAATGTTCTTCATCCCATGGGATGGGACGCCTTCGGTCTCCCCGCCGAGCAGCATGCGATCAAGACGGGCGAACACCCCGCAGTGAACACAGAGAACAACATCAACAATTTCCGCGGTCAACTCAAGCGCCTCGGCTTCGCCTACGATTGGGATCGCGAGATCAACACCACCGCACCCGACTATGTTCGCTGGACGCAGTGGATTTTTCTCAAGCTCTACAATTCCTATTACAACGAAGAGACCCAGAAAGCTCAACCCATCTCCGAACTTGAGGAACAAGGATTCAGCCGTGAAGACATCGACAACCGTCGCCTCGCCTTTGTCGCTGAGACACCAGTGAACTGGTCACCCGACCTCGGCACCGTGCTCGCCAACGAAGAAGTAGAAGAGTGGCGATCCAAAGGCCACACCGTCGAGCGTCGCCCACTCCGACAGTGGATGTTGCGCATCACCTCCTACGCTCAGCGCCTCATTGACGAACTCGATGATCTCGACTGGCCCGACGGCATCAAGATGTTGCAGAAAAACTGGATCGGCCGTTCCGACGGAGCCGAAGTAGCCTTCACCATCGATGGCGAAAAAGTGACCGTGTTCACCACGCGACCGGACACCCTTTTCGGCGCTACCTACATGGTTCTCGCTCCCGAGCACCCTCTCGTTGATCGCATTTCTTCTGCCGGACAAAAAGACGAAATCGCCAATTATCAGAAAACCTGCGCCGCCAAATCCGACCTCGAGCGGACCGAGTTGGCCAAGGACAAATCCGGCGTCTTCACCGGTGGTTTCGCGATCAACCCGGTCAATCAGGAGAAGATTCCCGTCTGGATCGCTGACTACGTCATGATGAGCTACGGCACTGGCGCTATCATGGCGGTGCCTGCGCACGATGCTCGCGACAACGAATTCGCCGAGAAATTCGGCATCGAAATCATCCAAGTCGTCGAAGCGCCTGAAGGCAACGAAGACAAATGCTTCACTGGCAACGGCACTGCGATCAACTCCGGCTTCCTCAGCGGACTATCCACTTCGGAAGCAAAAGACAAAATCTGCGCCTGGCTTCAGGAACGCGATCTCGGCAAGGAAACCATCAATTACAAACTCCGCGACTGGCTCTTCTCCCGTCAGCGCTACTGGGGTGAGCCTTTCCCGGTCGCCTGGAAAGATGGCAATCACTACGCCATTGGCGAAGACGAGCTTCCCTTGCTCGCGCCCATGCTGGAAGACTACAAGCCGACCGGCAATCCCGAGCCGACCCTTTCAAAAGCGACCGACTGGGTCGAACTCGAAGACGGAGCCCTTCGCGAAACCAACACCATGCCCCAGTGGGCCGGAAGCTGCTGGTACTACCTCCGCTACTGTGACACCGGCAACACCGATCGTTTCATCAGCGAGGAAGCCGAGTCCTACTGGATGGGCAAAAACGGCAATCCCGGCGGCGTCGATCTCTACATCGGAGGCACCGAGCATGCGGTGTTGCATCTGCTCTACGCCCGCTTCTGGCACAAGGTCCTCTTTGACCTCGGTTATGTCTCCACTCCTGAGCCCTTTCACAAACTTGTGAACCAGGGTCTCATCATGGGCGAAGACGGACAGAAAATGTCGAAGTCCCGCGGCAATGTCGTCAACCCCGACGAAGTTGTCGAACTCTACGGTGCCGACTCGCTCCGCCTCTACGAAATGTTCATGGGCCCACTCGAGCAGGTGAAGCCCTGGTCCATGAAAGGCGTCGAAGGCGTCTTCCGTTTCCTCGCCCGCGTCTGGCGTCTCGCCATGGAGACCAATCAGGAAGGCGAATGGGTCATCAGTGAAAAACTCACCGAAGACGAGCCTGACAAAAAGGCCAACAAAGCGGTTCACGCCACCATCAAAAAAGTAGAAGAAGACATCGAGTCGTTGAGCTTCAACACCGCCATCTCTCAAATGATGGTTTGCACCAACGAGCTCACCAAGCTCGACCAAGTGCCCGTCTCATCAGTCGTCACCCTACTACAAGTGCTCAATCCTTTTGCTCCACACTTGAGCGAAGAGCTCAACGCCAAATTGGCCGAAGCTTTTGACTCCGTCAGCAGCGATGAGCTCGCCAATCGCGCCTGGCCCGAATTCGTCGAAGAATACCTCCACGAAGACGAGATCGAAATCGTCATCCAAGTCAACGGCAAGGTTCGCGACAAGATCAGTGTGCCGACCGAAGCAAACAAAGACGAAGTCGAAAAGCTCGCCCTCGAAAGCGAAAAAGCGCAGTCTTTCATCGAAGGCAACACCATCAGAAAAGTCATCGTCGTTCCCGGTCGCCTCGTAAACATTGTCGCGAACTGAGTTTAGCTCTTTAGCAATTAGCCTTTCAGCTGATAGCCTCAATTTCATGTCTCTCCCCATCAATTTCAACAAATCCAAACTTTTCGCCATGTCTCTGGCGAAAGTGGGGAACCCGGTTCGCAATGAGCCTTTGCGAACCTCGCAGTCACTCTGCCGTTTCAAAGACGAAGAGGCTGAGCTACTGACCCATTGTTTTCTCAAATCGTTTCGAGCTCTCGAACTGCATCAGCTTTCCCATCACACTGATGTGGAAAAGAATGAGCTTTTCGAATACGCCACCGCGATCTTTGAAAATAACGAAAACCTGCTCGAAGGCGGAGCCAATATCGCGCGCCACCTGCACGCCAAGTCGAATCACCCCAACATCAAGTCGGGCGATCTCTGTGTGGCTTTGATCGATAACATCGTCATATCCGGGGAAGCGGTTCAAGCCATCAGTATCATCAAGTCGGAGAGCAAAGTCCCTTTCCTTCAAATCTCAGAACGGGACGGAGACTTGGTTCTCACCACCGAACAAGGCATCTACCCGGACAAAATCGACAAGGGCTGCCTCATCATCAATCACGGCAAAGCTGATGGCTACTCGATCTACCTCTTTGACAAAGGCGGTGGCAGCACCCAGTTCTGGATCCGCGACTTCGTCGGAGCCAAGCCCGTCACCAACGACGACTACCTGACCAAACGCTACGCCGAACTCTGCGTTGCCTTTGCTGAAGAAGGAATGGGAGAGGGCGCGCCCCAGGAAGACCGCATGGAAGTCGCCAGCAAAGCGATTAACTACCTCAACGAAACCGACGAGTTCGATCTCAACGAATTTGAATCCACTGCCCTCGGCGAACCCGAGCGCGTTGAGCAGTTCAAGGCCTACAAAGAAAGCTACGAAGAAGAGCAGGGCCAGCCGCTCAAGGATAAATTCTCCGTTTCCAAGAAGGAAGCCCAGAAAGCCGGCAACAAACTCAAGAGCAAGATGAAGCTCGATGTTGGCGTCACGATGCAGTTCTCGTCCGGCTTCGTCCACGAAGCCGAGCGCTTCATGGAGCGGGGCTACGACGAGGACAAACGGATGGAGTTCGTGAAGATCTACTTCAATACTGAGGTGTAGGGAAAGCACTCTTTGCTCATGACCATCCCCTGACCTTTACTTCGAGTCGTCTGGCACCGAGTAAGAATGGTTAGCCTCTTCAAATTGAAACGTAACATTCTTTACTGAGTATACATGACCAGAGATCAGCTTCGCTGAGTCGAAGTCAAAAAGAGCTATGTTATGACCCGGCCCCAGAGAGCTACGGTAGCCGATACCATCATATCCAGCGCTTTTGAATAGTTCGGCAAGTATTTGTGTTGGTATGTATTCACTTGAATTGTCCGTCATGGTCAACGGCGTTGAGAATGCCCTGTCGATATCCCTCCACACGATTTCCTCCCGCTTTTCGGGAGGCGGTTCAGTCATGGAGAAATAGATCCCCGTGGCATCCGTGGTACAATTTACGGTTCGGATATCACGCGCTGTCTCAAACTTTCCTAACGATACATGCGAGCCGATCCACGGGCGAACTTCAGCCCTTGCCGTGTCTTGATGGGTAGCAAGGTAAAGCTAGAGAATACCTCGAGGATTGGCTCGCCCATCGGTAGCGCTGCCTTCAACCGGTTTCATTCGATCTGGTTTGTAACACCATGGCTCCTCAGCAATAGGATCTCCGGCCTCATCAAGGATGTCTTCCCAATTACATCCACCTTGCGCTCTCCACAAAACTGAACCACTCGAAATGACTTCTTCACGGGACGACACAGTCTCTGTCAAAACAGCGAAGAATCTTTCTTGCTCTTCAGTCGCGATGAACCGCCGCTCCCTCATCGATGTGCGACAAAAATCCCTATACGAACTGTACGAGGCAAAATGATGAGCCCTGTTGATTACAGCTCACGTAGTCTAAGCATAAATTCAAGGCGCTTGAGAATCGCATTTGAAGGCGGCGTGAGAGGACAACAGTCAAACATTGACAATCTGGTTCAGATTGGAACACGAAAATCTGAAGCTACTATAGCGCTAGGGCGAGCAGTGGCGGCCACGCCGCAATCCTCTCACGCGTTCACTCATAATGCGTCCACAGCCGAATGACCTTAACCACTCTCTCCTCCTCAATCACCTGATAAACGAGTCGGTGCTGAATATTAATGCGTCGTGAGAAAGCTCCCTTCAAATCCCCCACCAACGCTTCATAGGGTGGTGGATCGGCAAACGGATCCTTCTTGATGACATCCAGCAACGCCTTCGCTTTATTCGCCAGCGGAGTCCCCTTCAGCTTTTTGGCATCCTTCTTTGCCTGGTGGGTATAGACGAGTCGATAGCTCACAGGTCGATCTCCTCGTCGCATTCCTCAATTGATCGCTCAAGACCCTCGCGAATGGATTCCCTCATACCGGGAATATTAAGTAGGTGAATGGTCTCTTGAATCGCCCTCCAATCCGTCTCCGCCACTAACACCGCGTTCCCACGCTTTCCGGTTATCTGTACCGGTTCATGATCCGAAACCGTTGAATCGATCAGTCGATAGAGATCCGATCGTGCAGAAGTGGCGCTCACTGTTTTCATAACGAAAGCGTACGCTTTTACGATCGTATTTCAATTTTCTTTTTTGGGCATCTCAGCAGGCCCCTGACAGAATCAAACCACGGAATGCAAATCAAAAGGGTCCCGTGTCTTCCGTAGTCCAAAATCATCAGCGCCAATCAGCGCGCATGAGCGGTTCCGCTACTTTTTCTTTACCCGCGACAACTCATACACCGGACCTTCCGCACGAATATCATCGTGCAGTTGAATCATTTGCTTCTTAAGCTCCTCCAGCTTTTCGGGCTGAGACTTCGACAACTCCGTTGTCTCATTCGGGTCGTCTTTCAGATTGTAGATCGTGAAATTTCCCAGGTCCGCATCCTTGATGAAGTCCATCAGGCTCATCCCGGCCGGAGGGGCCGAATCTGATATGCTGATATCCTTCTGCGGCAGCATATTCGCGAGCACCTTGTAGTCCCCCACCCGCATACTGACTTCTTTGCCGCCCCGGGCATGGTAGAGCCACCACATCATCGGGATCGGACGATGAGTCTCTTTGCCGTCGATCAGCGCAGGGAAAACATTCACCCCATCGAGTGTTTTCGTCGGCGTAAACTCCGCGCCAGCCAACGCAGCCAGCGACGGCAGATAGTCGGTGCCATTGACCGGTTCATGGCTCGTTGTGCCCGCCTCGATTTTTCCAGGCCAGCGAATGATGCCAGGCACCTTATAACCACCCTCATGCATGTGCCCTTTGGCTCCTCGTAAGTCGCCAGGAGAACCAAAACTACTCCCCGGACGATGCTCAGGCCCATTGTCTGCCGTGAAGACCACGATGGTATTCTCCCGCAGCCCTTGCTCGTCGAGAAAATCCATGAGACGGCCGATGTGATGATCCAACATGCTGACACAACCATAATACGTCGGCCCCTGCCCTTCCTTCGATCCCCACTTCACCTGAGGGCCTCCCTTCTTGATCGCCGTGGCGGCCTCAATCGCCTCCGGCGTTTCATATGGCTCAATGAATTCACGCGCAGCCTCCACCGGGGTGTGGGGCTCACTGAACCAGAGCACCGACATGAATGGTTTTTCAGTGGCCCGCTCTTTGATGAATTCCATCGCTTCGTCCACCACGATCTCGGACATCCAGCCTTCCAGGGGTGGCAGGGCTTCCCCATTCCGATAAAACCCGGCCGGGTTCTGACCAAAGTTTTTCGGATGAGCAAGCCAGTGATCAAACCCATGGTCTCCGGGATTGGGATGGGTGCCTCCCACTAATTTGGCATCACCACTGCAATGCCACTTTCCTGCAAACATGGTCTGGTAGCCGGCTGATCCAATCACCTCGGGCAAGGTCTGCTCTTCCGCCGGAATATGAAGCGAAGCAAAGCGGGCAAAATCATACATCCCCACCCGGTAGGGACTACGACCGGTCATGATGGCGGTCCGGGATGGCGAACAATTTGGACTCGCCGCATAGCAATCGAGCAACTGCACTCCATCGGCCGCAAGCTGATCCAAATTTGGAGAGGTGATAACTGGATTGCCGTAGCAGGCGAGATCGCCGTATCCCATGTCGTCAGCAAGAAGAAAGACAATGTTAGGCTTCTCGGCAGCGAAGGAACTCGCGGCCACAAAGGACACCAAAGTGAGGAGGATAAGTTTCATAGAGTTACGGAGAGAAATCAGTTTTTGGGAGCCGGCGAAAGCGATTCAATCCAGCGCCGAACCAGCTCAGCGCCGTCTTTGTCAACGGTATGGTGATTGCCCAACAAGGGCATCTTGCCCGGTTCGCTGGTGGCGATACGGCGATAGATCTCTGAACGATCTGGATCTCCCGGTGCGACGAGCCGTGCTTCGGCCAAAGGAATCCCGGGTAACCCAACCAGAGGCCTCCCATCAATCACATCGGTTCGATCATTGGGAAGCCAGTTCAGGAGCTGAAACGCCGCGCGCCCACCAAGACCAGTCTCGCGGTGGCAGTGAGCACAGTTCACATGAAGGTAGGCGCGAGCCCGATCTTCCAGGCTCACTGATTCGTCTGCTGGTGCGGGCAACACCTCCAAGGTCGCAGGATCGGGAACCCGCCCCTTGTTTGGAAACCACATCAATTCTCTCATCGCTTCCAGCTGGTTCATGTTGCCGCCACCCAGTTCACCGTAGTCGAAGTCACGATTCAGCTGTCCGAATGTCAGGCCCAATGCATACATTCCCCGCTGGGTATGACAGGCCGCACACTCGGCTCGCCCCGGAAAACGCCAGATCTGCTTCTGATTACCATCGAGAGCCAACTCGACCTCAGCGCCTTCCTCCGGCACCAGTTCCGCATCACTCTGATCTTCATTCCATCGATAGGTCAGGAATCGCCACTCACCTCCGTCCTTCAACGACACCTGTGTCTCGACCCGTTTCCCGCTCAGTGACAAGGTCTGAATCAAGACCGATCCCGTCGGCAACTTCCAGCGATCGACGCCTGCCATAGTGCGAGCACCGACTTCCTCATTCTTACCCTTCACCGCTGGAGGAACCGCCTGTATCAGAATCTTCGTTTCAGTCAGCGGAATCGCCGCAAATCGCTCCGCTTCGGCTCCATCCCAGTAGACTGGCAAATTGATTTCGTAAGGCAAAAATCCCGCTGCTACCTCATGCTCAGAAATCGACTGAAACAACCCCGTCTCACTCAGCATCTCAGGAATCGGTTTCAACTCGCGAGCTGGCGCCCGCCGCAATTTGAACAGTCCTTTGTGCAATGCCAGCACGATCAGTTCATGATCCGGCGTTTCGGTGAAGGACACCACCTGTCCTCCCAGATCGGCAATACGGCGAAGTCCCATGACCTCATCGCCATTCATCGAAAATGCCCAGATCTTCTGGGTCAAGTGGCAGCCGTAAAGATAGTGCCCTTTCAACTCCGGAAATTGACTACCCTGATACCAGAAGCCTCCAATGATAGACCGAAGTTCCTGATGCGAATGCTCCACGATCGGCAAAGTGAGCGTCGGATTTGGACCAGCCAAGGGCGTACTCGGACGAAATGGATGGCTGCCTTCGAAGGTGCTCCAGCCAAAATTTTCACCACCGCGAACGCGATGCACCATTTCCCAATCTTCATCACCATTGTCGCCTACCCAGAGCTCAGAAGTTCCCGGTCGAAAACTCATCCGCCAGGGATTGCGTAGACCATAGGCCCACACCTCCGGTCGAATTCCGACAACCCCCACCCAGGGATTGTCATCCGGAATTCGATAAGGCAATCCCTCGCTCCTTTGACTGACATCGATCCGAAGAATGGATCCTAACAAATTGTCCGTTGTCTGGCCGACATTGTTGGGATCGCCGGGAGTGGATCCATCTCCGCTCGAGATATAGAGGTAGCCGTCCGGCCCAAATGCGAGATCGCCTCCGCGGTGCCCGATCGCTTCCCACTCAAGTAGCCGCTCCTCTTTTTCCGGATCGAGCTCCATTGGTTTCGCCGGATCCACCGTGAACCGAGACAACCAGTTGTATCCGGAGCCCTCCGTATTCACCGCCGAGCGAACGTAAAACTCAGGCGTCTCCGGAAAGTTGGGATGAAAGCGCGCTCCCAGGGCAGTGCGCGCGCCCCTTACTTCGTAGGGCAACCCTTCCGGAATTCCCAACTGGATCATCAGCTCCTTCTCGCCGGTTTCCGCATTCAAATACCAGATGGCGCCCTCTCGCTCCGGCACCACATAATGCTCTCCCGCCAAGCCCGGAACCGGCACGATGGCGAGCGACTGCTTCCATGAGAGGGCGCCATGAAAAGGAACCGACTCATAAGGCAAGGGATCCTGCCCCGTTCCTTCCAGAGCACAACCTTGCCACGGGGCCATCTTCGGCAAAGCGTCTGGCGCAGTCTCCTCCGCATTCACCAGCGACAGAAACCCGATCGCGATCAGTGAACTGGTAACCTTGGAGAGCAAACGCAAACAAGAGGCTTCAGACATGCCGCATAAATACAACGCCGCTGCCTTTTTCGACAATCAAAATTCAGGCTTTCGACTGCCTGATGAGCGCCGTTCAGGGCAAAGTGACCCCAAACACACTCCCGAAGATAAACTCGGACCCGAGCCCTGAGAGCAGAGCAATCTCCACCAATACTGGCAGCTTCTTTTTCTCCCAGCCACAAATCAGCCCACCCATGACGAACACCATCACCATCGAGGTCAGTGAAAATGGCAACTCAGTGAACTCAAGTAGCAGGACGTAGCTGAGTAGCGTCAACAAACAGAACGCACCGGTCCGGAAATTAGCGGCTTCACCTTTCTCAATCGCATCTCCTTTTCTAAAACCGGAAACCACGACCAGGATCAGCAATCCCAGCGCCACTATTCCGAGGTAGACAGGAAAGTCCGGCAGTTCACTCGCCGCTTCGACTTTAAGCGGTTCCAATATCGCCAGCCGTCTGGCGAGTCGTTCGCGCACCACCTCCCCCTGAGTAAATGTCGGCGCAATCGACTGCTCGGCGAGACGCTCGCGCACCTCAGGATGCTTCATCGCTTTCTCCAATGTACCAGCAATCGTATCGATAATCGCCTGAGGCGTTCCTTTCGGCGCCCACCAGTAATAGGCATTGCTAGAGGTCACATCGATCCCGTCCTCAACACAGGTCTTCACCCCCGGCAAAATGGGATGAGGCTCCTCTGATAAAACTGCCAGCACCCGAACGTTTTTATCCGGCGGCGTCCCCTCAGGAGAACGGTATTTCAAATATTCGGCCAGTGAGAATATCCCCGCCTCGAGGTGCCCTCCGATGATACTGATGTAGCGCGTCTGCCCTCCTCCAGACGAAACTAAGTTGAACTTTGCTCCCGGCACAGCTGCCTCCAAACTCATGGCCGTGAAGTGGGCTGGTGAGCCAATGTTTGCCCCAAAACGAATTTGCTCGGGCGACTGCTTCGCCGCATCCAGCAAATCCACAATCGATCCAAAGGGCGCATCCTCCCGTACAATCACGAGGAGAACGATGTCGCCGGTCTGAGCAATCACTTCAAAATCTTCCGGCCCGAAGTTGGCCGCACCCGAAAGCTCTGCCGTGATGATTGATTCATGGTGGCACAAAATCCGATAGCCGTCCGGCCGCCCATCCTTAACAAAACGGCTTCCAATCGTTCCGCTACCGCCGGGTTGATTTAAGACCACGAGTGGTTCATCAAGCCACCCCTCATCGGCAATCACTTTTCCGACTGGCCTGACAAAACTATCCACACCGCCGCCGGCATCGTAGGGCACCACTATCGCGATCGGCTTCTCCGGGTACTCGCCATCCGAATTGAGCCACGACAAACCTGCCGCCACCTTCCATCCAATCAGCGCCAGAATTAGACCAATCACCACGACATGAATCAACTTCTTCATGAATCTGCCTCCTTAGGCTGAAAACGACCTCGAATCACAGGCGCAAGAAGCAGCACTGTCGCAACGAGAATGAACGTTGCCGAAATGGGCCGTGTCACGATGGGTAGCCAGTCGCCATTAGTTGACATGAGTCCGGCGCTCAAGTTTTGCTCCGCAATCGGCCAGAGTACAAATCCGATCACAAATGGAGCCAACGGTATCTTCACCTTTTCTAACAAATATCCCAGAATACCAAACCCGAGCATCACCCAGACATCAAAGAGTCGGTTCGACAAAGCAAAGGATCCAATCACACAAAAGATCAGAATGACGGGCAACAAATAGGCGCGAGGAATGGAGGCCAACCGAGCCAGAAACCGCATCGACCCCAGCATCACAATCACCATGACAATATTCGCGAGGAACATCGCGCCCATGATGGTGTAAACCACTACCGGGCTGTCAGTGAAAAGACGAGGACCAGGCTGCAATCCGTGAAGCACTAACGCCCCCAGTAACACCGCTTCAACCACACTGCCGGGAATACCCATCGCAATCAGGGGAATCAATGCACCGCCAATCGTGGCATTATTGGAAGCCTCCGCTGCCACGATCCCGGGCTCGTGACCTGTCCCAAATTTCTCAGGCTCTTTCGACGTGCTACGGGCCACTGCGTATGCCGTGACCGATCCAATGTTAGCCCCTATCCCGGGAAGAATACCAATCCAGGTCCCGATGATCGAAGATCGCAGCATGTTAGCGCCGTGCGTCTTGATGTCCCCCCAACTCGGAAACATTTTCTTCCGGCTCATCTCGATTGCTTTCGGAATTTGGCCAGAAGCCATCGTCTCCTTTAAGATCTGATTCACGGCAAACATGCCGACAAGAACCGGCACCAATTCAAATCCATCGTTCAGTGAGGTAAATCCCAAAGTCAGCCGGGGCTGACCCGTTGCTGGTGAGATACCCGGCATCGAAGCGAGGATGCCCAATGCTCCGGCAAGAAGCGAACGAGACAATGACTTACCTCCAATACTCGCAATCAGCACTAGCGCCATCATCACGAGAGAAAAGTATTCAAAAGGTCCGAACTTTGTCGACAACTCAGCAACCGGTTTCGCTAGCAGAACTAGAAATACCCATGATATCATCCCACCGAAGAAGGAAGCCATCACCCCCAGCAACAATGCCCTATCCGGCCTACCGCTCTTCGCCAACGGATAGCCGTCCAGTGTCGTCACGATCGACGCCGGCGTTCCCGGCATGCGCAAGAGCGTGGAAGTGATCATACCTCCGCTGATCGCACCGACGTAAATACTGATGAGCAAAGTCATCGCGTACCCGGTGTCCTGCCCGTAGGTCAAGGGCAGCGTCAGCGCGATCAACATGGTCCCGGTCAGTCCCGGGATCGCACCCACAAAAACACCCAGGGTCGTTCCCAACACCACAAGGAACAGTCCCATGGGACTGCAAAGTTGTGAGATGGCTTCCTGGACGGGCATGGGGGAGTTTTTGGTGATTGCTTGTTAGTGATTAGTCACTAGCAGCCGGACCGCTCTTGAGAATTTGATTACTTCACCGGTGTCCCGACAGCTGGCAAATTGTCGACCATGCCCGCCTTGGTGCGGCGTAGTTCGTCGACGGCCTGAACCCGAAACTTTTTCAATAGGTCTTGATGAGCGGAGAGCTGCGCCAGATTGATGAGTTCCTCCGGATCAGTATCCATATCGTAAAGCTCCTCCGTCTCACCCTCGACGAGATTTCGGATGTATTTGAAGTCCCCCTCACACAACATCACATACCAGGGAATCCCTGGACCATGATAGAGCCTGGGATCGTCCGCCGCTGGCACCACGTCCGCCGCCGATCCATAATCTTTGGCCGTATGAACCAAAAGAGTGGGGTGCTCCCATGCCTTATCCTCGGATCCCAAGAGCGGACTCAAATCATAGCCATGCATTTCCCAAGGCAAGGCAATGCCCGCCTGTTCAAAGAAGGTCGGCACGATGTCGACACCGGCGACCGGCTCTTCGATGACACGGCCGGCACTTTCTTCCGACACCGCACCCGGCATCCGAATGATAAGTGGTGCTTCGACCGTAGCCCGATAGGGAGCCACCTTTGATTTGAAACCTTTCTGCCCCCAGGCAAACCCCTGATCGGAAGTGAACACAATCATCGTATTCTCATCCTGCCCTGACTCTTTCAATGCCAATAGCAGGCGCCCAACCCCTTCATCAATGGCCAACACCCCTTGCTGATATTGCTGGACCCAATCACGTAGCGAGCGGCCAGGCATGTCTTGCATGCCCACCGGACTATCTTCCCGAACCTGCCGCTCAACCGGTTGTCCGTCTTTGCCTGGCTCCCAGAACTCCATTTCGCGGATATATTTGGGTTTGTCCGGACGCGGTGGGTAGACATCGGCCGGGGCCGGCACCACCGCATCCTGATAGTCATCGAGATGGCGATCCGCCGGCGTAAAGGGACCGTGCACTGCTCCGTAACAGAGCCAGAGATACCAGGGCTTATCCAACTCACGTCCGCCCCCATGGATATAATCAACCGCCCAATCGGTGTAGTTATCCGTTGAATAGCCTTTGGTTAGTTTTGGCTTTCCGCCATTCTTCACAATGAGTTGGTCATAGTAATAGTTCGGCGAATTCTCGATGAAACGCGGGCGATTCCAGATCATTTGAAAGTCCCAGTCCCGACCGTAACCACCATCAGTGCCCGTGTGCCATTTCCCGATGTGAGCCGTGGTGTAGCCATTCTCGCGAAACACGCTCGGCCAGAAGCGGCATTTTTCAGGATCGTATTCGCTACCGGGATAGACGCCCTCCATCCGCATCGATTCGATTCCGTGCTGTTGCAGGCCAGTCAACAAAGTCGCCCGAGATGGCATACACCAAGCACCAATGTAGGCGTGCTCGAAGCGAACCCCGGCCGAGGCCAGAGCATCGATGTTCGGCGTATTGACCCAGGGATACGATTCCTCGTAACAGCTTACGGTTCGAGTGGACTGGTCATCGGTGTAGATGAACAAGATGTTAGGCTGGTCGGCCGCTGCAGCTGATAAAATCAGGGAACCAAGCAGGCCAAAAAGGGAGAGTGTCCGGAATTTCATAGAAAGTCTGAGGCGCAACCGTATATCGGTTTCGAGCCGAAATGACCATCGTTTTTCTCTCGGTCCATCGGCCCTACTCAGATCGCTCTCTACTTCACTTCGTAGGATCCCTCTTCGATCCAGGTCAGATCTTTCCAATGCCCGGTATCATTCGACTGCTTAACCCCCGGAGTGGTGCGACCATTGATCACGATGTCAGTGATCTTTTTCTCAAGGGATTGCGCGATTTCAGGATTCTGTTCAATCACGTTGTGGGCCTCCTCCGGATCCATGGAGAGATCGTAAAGCTCGGGCTTCAACTTTCCGTGAGCCATGATCAGCTTCCAAGTTCCCTCGGTCACAGCAAAACGTCCATAATAGCCGTGGTTGATCAGAGGCAGGCGCTCGTGGCCCATTTTTGCGTCACGCAAAATTCCTGCAAAACTCTGGCTGTCCTCACCGGCATTGTCCGGAAGCTCAACACCAATCACATCAGCCAAAGTCGCCAACACATCGGTCTGACCGACTAACGAATCGTTCTTTCTTCCCGGCGCATCAATTCCTCCCGGCCAACGAACAAAGAAAGGCACTCGGTGGCCGCCCTCGTAAATATCACGCTTGCCGCCCTGATAGATACTGCTGCTGTCGTGATCAAATTCCTCAATGCGACCCACCCAGGTTTTCTCCGGCCCGTTGTCACTCGAAAAGACAATCATGGTGTTCTGATCGAGGCCTGACTCTTCCAGGAAATCGAGAATCTGACCGACACGGTAATCCGTCTCGATCACGAACTCGCCGTAGCCGCCCGCATCACCCTGACCCCAGAATTGCTCCTGCGGACAAACTGGGTAGTGAGGCGAAGTAAACGGCAGGTAGAGGAAAAATGGCTCACCATTTTTCGCGCTTTCCGTTTTTCCTTCCATCCACTCGATCGCTTTCTCCGTGAATCGCTCCAGGCACATGTCATCAGTGAAGTCCGGAGCCACTTCCATGCCGTTGGTCCCAACGACCTCTTTCGTTTCTTCTGGAGAAGCTTGATATGGCGGCATGATGCGGTAATCCGAGTGCCGCTGATTCGGCTTCTTTGCCGTGAACACCGTGGGAGGCACTTTGGCATGACGCCCCTCGAACCAAGCCAACACGCCGTAATTCAGTGAAGCAGGAATGCCGTAAAAATACTCAAACCCCTTGTCCAGAGGCATGTTCTGAACCGGCTTGGTCCAGTCGCGGTTCTTGTGACTTTCGCCGGGGAAGTCCATCCCCAAGTGCCACTTGCCGACCATGGCCGTATCATAACCATTGTCCCGGAGCAGAGATGCCAGAGTCATGCGATCATCGGTAATGAGACATTCTCCCTCAGCGCCCATCACTCCCGTCTTCTTCTCCGTGCGCCAGCAATAACGCCCTGTGAGAAGGCCGTAACGCGATGGTGTGCATACCGTATCGGGACTATGCCCATTGGTGAAAGCAATCCCCTCATTAGCAAGACGATCGAGGTTCGGCGTCTGAAACTTCGCATCCGGATTCAAACAACTGGCATCGCCAAATCCCTGATCATCCGTGTAGATCACGATGACATTTGGCCTGCCTTCCGAAGCTTCAGCGAAGGACGCGGGCCTATCTGCAGCGGCCAGAAAATTGGGATTAAAAGCCACCACAAAAAAAAGGCAACAGAAACGGATCACGGGAGATTTGATAAGGTTCATATAAAAGGTGAGAAGGCGAGCCTCATAGATCACTCGCCTACTGTCTACTCTCAATGACGGCTTTACGGCTCAGTTTTGGTGAAACACTTGAGATTATTGCGGCCCATTTTCAAAACCTGTTTCAATTCACATCAACATTTTCGTCGATGACTCCATCATCCTGATCCACAGTGCCCCTGGCTCGGCCACCCACTCTCATGACTCACTCGCTAGGGGCGAAATTCGAATCAGCCATCTTGAATGCCACTGGCGCTTCAAAACTGGAAGTTATGGAAGTCATCCAGGAACTGTGGAGCGGCTACGGCAAGATCCTTCGGATCGGACTCGAGAACAGCGAGCGCGAAACCGTCGTGGTTAAGCATGTCACCATGCCCCTGAAAACTCGCCACCCTCGGGGCTGGAATTCCAATATCTCCCACGACCGCAAGGTCTACTCCTATCAGGTCGAAACCGAGTGGTATCGCACATGGAGCAATCAATGTGATGAACTCTGTCGTATCCCCAAGTTTCTGTCTTTTTGCCGTGACGAAGATGAAGTGCTCGTCGTACTCGAAGACCTCGACGCCTCCGGCTACCCCTCCCGACTCACCCACGTTGACTGGAAACAGATCGAAATCTGCCTAACCTGGCTCGCCGAATTCCACGCCACCTTTCTCGGGAAAGCGCCCGAGGGCCTCTGGGGCACCGGTACCTACTGGCATCTGGAAACACGTCCCGAGGAGCTTGAAGCGCTCGACGACCAAGCCCTCAAATCAGCTGCTTCAAACATCGATCTCCGACTGAGCTCAGCCACCTATCAAACCTTTGTCCACGGCGACGCCAAACTAGCCAACTTCTGTTTCTCAGCCGACGGCGATCAAGTCGCTGCGCTTGATTTTCAGTATGCCGGCGGCGGCTGCGGAATGAAAGACGTCGCCTACTTCATCGGCAGTTGCCTCGACGAAGCGAGCTGCGAGGCCCGCGAAACAGAACTACTCGACACCTACTTTGGCGCGCTTCGCAAAGCTCTGATACGTCGCACCTCCGAAGTGAACGCTGACGCGGTCGAAGCCGAGTGGCGCAAACTCTTCCCACTGGCTTGGACAGATTTTCACCGCTTTCTCAAAGGCTGGTGCCCCGGTCATTGGAAAATCAACTCCTACAGCGAACGCCTCGCCCGCGAGGTCGTGGAAAAACTCCAGACTACCTGACATGAAACTCACCAATACTGATCTGGAGTTGCTCTCCGAACTCGCCATCACGATCGCCAAGCAGGCCGGGGCCCACATCCAATCGCGAGTTGGCAATCACAGTGGCGTTCAAACCAAAGACGGTGGTGACACTCTCGCCTCCCAGGTGGTGACCGAAGTGGACCACGAAAGCCAGGATCTTATCCTCGATGCTCTCGCCGGCTCGATCGAGCAATACCAACTCGGCCTGCTCACCGAAGAGAGCGAAGACGACTCCAGTCGCCACGAGAAAGATGCCTTCTGGTGCATCGACCCCATCGACGGCACCCTACCCTTTACCGAAGGCGTTCCGGGCTATTCGGTTTCCATCGCACTCGTTTCGCGAGAAGGCACTCCTCTCATTGGTGTAGTTCACGACCCCATCACTGAAACCACCTACCACGCACACCAGGCCGGCGGTGCGTTTCGGAACGGGACTCGAATCGAGTCTGCCATTTCTACATCATCGGATCAAGAGTCGCCTACCCTCACCTGGGCGCAGGATCGCAGCATGAAACAGATGCCCGGCTACAACAAAGTAGCCGAAGCAATGGAAGACCTGGCGAAAGAACTGGGATTCGACGGTCTGAAAATATTCGATCAATATGGATCCGTTCTCAACGCCTGCACCGTGACCGAAAATGCTCCCGCGGTGTATTTTAAATTCCCCAAAACAGCCAAAGGGGGTGGATCAGTTTGGGACTTTGCGGCCACCGCCTGCCTCTTTCAAGAATGGGGCAGGCCCGCGACTGACATATTTGGCGCTGCACTAGAGCTGAATCCTGACGGATGCACTTTCATGAATCAGAAGGCGGCCGTTTATGCTTCGAGCAATGAACTCACCGAAGCGGTTAGAAGGATCTATCAGCTGATCAATCACCCTTAAATTTCCCAACAGGATCCGCAAGACCCGCAGGACCCGCTAAGGATTTTTGGCTTTTTGCTTATTCGCCTTCGCTGCATTCGCAGCGGCTTTCTTCGCTTCCGCCTCTTTCCTCCGAGCGGCCGTCTGCTCCGCTTTCTTTTTGATGGCCTGACTCTGCAAAGCCACTCTCACCTCAGCACTCGCAGCAGTGAGCTCCTTCATATCGTGGTGTTTCCCACCCGGAACCGCATTGATGGTGAGGTAGGCCTGATCTTCAAAATTACCGCCATCTGAACCCGTCAGGTTGAGGTTGATTTCAACTTGATTGACCGGACGAATTCCGGGGATTTCCAGTAAAACAGAGCGGCCGTCTTCTCCGGCAACGACCTTACTAATTTTGACTTCGTCAGCTCCAATTTTCCACTCATCTTCAAGAGAATACTGGTCCGAACCATAACTACCAGTCCAGGCGTAGTTCCATTGCTTAAGGTCGTAACTCCCCACCTCGGTTGCCGTCTCGGGGGAGAGCGTGAAATTAAACTCAAGGCGAATCCCCTCGGGTGTGACTTCGACACCGGTGAGCATCTTGGTTTCGGCACCGGTGTAGCGGAAGCGAGATATCCCTCCCTGGGTTAGCCCCTGACGACCGCCGCCATTCCATCCGTTCAAACCGATGGCATAAACCTGTCCATCAGCAGGATTCACTCGGGCCCGGTGAATGCCCGTGTCGGCGTCGAGCTTGAACTTCACAATGGCTGCCTGACTGACGCCATCCACCTCCTGCATCATCATGTAGTAGAGCCAGCCTTTGCCAAAGCTGGTGTGGAGCAATCGCCCCGAAAGCGGGCCCCAACGCTCGTCTTCGACCCAAAGCTGTCCGCCCGACGAATTGTCGAAGTCCTGCGGCATCCAGATGGCAGGCTGATCAAAGGTATCCGGAGCAACCACCTTGGTGTGATCGATCTTCCCACCGTCCGGGGCCCAATCTTTGGTCGCCGCCGTCTGCACATAGCCGTAAAAACCTCCCGGTTCACAAACACTGACTTTCGAAGCGGGCATCCAAGTCCCCTGATTATCGCTCACCGTTGGGCGACCGTCGGGGAGCATGCCCATGCCATTGGGTGTCCGGAGACCAGTGCAATAGACCTCACTCTTCTTGCCATCGGGAGAGACTTTAATAATCGATCCCGGAAGCTTGTAATCGGTGTACTGGCCTGACTTTGCGTAGAAAAAGTTTCCTTCCGAATCCCGCTGTAGATCGAAGTTAAAAGCATGAAAGTTAACCGACACATCATCATCCGCATGAAATGACTCGTAAAAGTCTGCTTCACCATCGCCGTTGACATCATGCAGGCGAGTCAGTCTATCCTTGCAAGTAACGTAAACTTTGTCGTCAACCACTTGCAGTCCAAAGGGTTCGTAAAGACCGGCAGCGAAGCGCTTCCAACTAAGGTCTTCCAAACTTTTATCCACTCCTGACACAATCCAAATATCTCCACCGTGAGTGGAAACCGCCATGCGCCCGTCGGGGAAAAAGGCGAGAGCTGAGGTTCGGAACCAAGTGAAGTAAGGATTGCCTTCGTCGTCGGGCGGAAGGCTAATCGAATCGAGGGTGTAGGCTTCCGAGTTCGATCCTAACTGACCACTCGTCTTTAGAATTTCCGGCCAACGCACCTCGCCACCCGCAAGGCGGGAGGCAGGCTTAAAGGGGGCTTCCTTGCTCAGTTTTCGGGAGCGAAGAAAGTTGGCAAAAGAGAGCAGTCGGCCCTCACCGCCTCCGGCGAAACGAACGATCTGGATTACGCGTTTTTCGCTATCCGCAGGAAGGCGGAGGATGAGGCGCTGCTGATCATCCCTCGACCATTGCAAGCCATCCGTATCGCCCCACGCCGTGGCAGCAAAAAAGCGGCCAATGCTATCAGGCTCATCCGAACGAGCCCTGCCCAGAACATGAATTTCACCTTCGTCGCTGAAGGCCAGTTCCTTGGCGTCTGCAGAAAGCCTGCCGGAATATTGATCCTCAGCACTCGCGAGCTGACCCACGCTGAGCACAAGTTCCTTACCCGGACCAATTTCAAGCGTCTGCTCGACGACTCGGAAACCCTTCGGGGAGGAAGGCGCTTCGAGAATCTCACGACCATCGATCGCGTACGAGATGACAACGCTATTGTTGTGAAGATAGTGACCGCGGTAATCCATCCATTTCGTCGGCATTGGTCCACGGGCAAGCAAATCATCGGTAGGATAATCAAGCGTGCCATCGTGCCCCCATCGCCAGGCCTCCAGTTCGGGAATGGGATCACCGGCTGGCTCCGCTACTCCGCCACCCCTCTCGCGATAGTGCTGGGTGCTAATCAAATTGAGAAATCCATTCGACCAGAGACCCGCTTGATCCATGGAGTGGAGGTCGTAGGAGATCGTAAGCTCAGGACTCAACTTTACCGTGAGCGCACTCGAGATCTCACGTCGCAATTGCGAAGCCAGCGCGGGGCCAAAATCGCGCTGGATGGTGTCCATTTCATCAACCACCATATTGACGGTAGGAAGGCCCTCGAGATAGCCGTCATTGATCTCCTGAAAGTCATCCCGTATCGGCCGCATAAAGGTCTCACGAATGTAGTGAATGACCTGATAGCGCTCACGATCAGTCATCCAGGTTTGTGGCCCCATCAGGCCGTTCCCGTTGGTAAGCGTGAGGAACATGGCATACGGATCGCTGCCGAATTTCAGTTCACCCGTACCAAAAGCACGTGCCGTCGGCAAGGGCGGCGTGATGCCGTCAGCCCCATGACAATTGGTGCAAAGCGTCTTGTAGATGGTCTCACCCCCGGCAAAATCTTCGTCATCGAGAGTCTGGATAATACCCGCATGGTCGACGGCATTAGGAGCCTCCTCTTCAGCCTGAAGCGGAACGGCCACGCTCACGGCTAGAGCAAAGGCAAAAGACCAGTATGGAAGTTTCATGCAGGGATACTGCAAGAGGCCGGGGAATTGCCCACAAAAATTGCTTAATTTGGGTGGCCTATTCAAGGCCACCCCAAAATGACTCACTCCTCCACTCGAAACACGCTCACATAATAGGCACCGCGCTCATCGCCGTTTTCGCTGACAAAAGTCGTCACCAACTGGCCGGCTCCCGCTTCGAGTTCCAACTCGAATCCGATTGAGTTCGATCCTGATGGAATCTCCGTCTCGAGTGTTTGGCCACCCACCTGTAGAATCGCCTTCGTCGCGGCAATGGCATAGGCCGCCTCTTCCGGCCGCTCCATCAAGGTGATGCGATACATGCCCGCCTCTGCCACATTGATCTCCCACGGACCATTGAACAGGGGCGCTTCAACCACCACCTCCTGATGCCACGGAATCTTTTCGGCGTGCCAATCGTGAGCGCTCAGGAATGCCGGATTTTCCTCATCCGCGCCCACCGTGATCGGCACAAAGGTGCCGTTGCGAGTGGCAGACTGATCCCACCAAGCTTCGTAGGTGGCGAGCAGTTCCTGCGCTTTCTCCGGATGAACTCCAATCACATTGTTCTCCTGACCGCGATCGGAGCTGAGATCGTAGAGCTCTTCTTTCCCCACCAGTCGCCATGTTCCGTCGATCACAACGAAGTCCTTATACTTCTGCGGCTCGGCAATGCGTTGGTTGTTCACCACCAAGGTGCGTTCTTCCCAGTCGGCTCCGGCATCTTTCAACAATGGAACCAGGCTTCTGCCGTGGAGCTTGGGGCCAGCCTTGCGCTCCGTTCCACATAATTCGGCGAGAGTCGGAAGCACATCAATATGAGCAGCCGCGTGAGCCACATCCCGACCGCCTCCGATGCCACCCTCTGGCCAGCGCACAAAGAATGGCACGCGATGTCCGCCCTCGTATATCGACCCTTTGATGCCACGAAGCCCGGCGGAGAAATCCTCTCCCTCCTTCGGATACCACGGACCGGCCGTGCCGTTGTCAGTCATGAAAATGACAATCGTATTTTCACGCAGACCTTGCTCTTCGAGAAACTGCTCGAGGCGGCCCATATTCTCATCAAAGTTGACTAACATGCCGTAAAAATTGGCCCGATTTTGAGAGAACCCCTTTTCCACAAATGGCTGCGAATATTTCTCATCGACGTAGAAAGGGCCATGGGGAGCATTGGGAAGCAGATAGCAAAAGAACGGTTCGTCGCGTTCTGACTTCATGTAGCCCATCGCTTCATCGAACCAGACATCAGTGCAATAGCCTTTGGTCTGCTTCGGCACCCCATTGAGAAAGTAGCGGTCATCGAAGTAATCATTGCCCCATAGGTCAGGAGTCTGCCCCACGCCGCCGCCGCCATGATAAAGCGCCGTATCGAAGCCTCGATCATGCGGACGACAGGGGTAGTTGTCCCCAAGGTGCCACTTGCCGAACATTCCCGTTGAGTAGCCGCTATCTTTAAGAACATCCGCCAAGGTCACTTCCTCCGGATGCAAAAAGGAACGCCCCGCGATGGTATGCCACACCGCCGTGCTCAATGAATACCGCCCTGTGATCAAAGCCGCCCGTGTCGGAGCGCAGGTTGGATCCACGTGAAAGTCGGTGAACCGAACACTTTCGGAATACAGCCTATCGAGATTGGGCGTCTCAACGTCAGGGTTTCCGTGACAGGACAAATCACCGTATCCCTGATCGTCCGTCATCACGAGGATGACGTTTGGCCTGCCCTCCGGAGCCTCAGCGAAGGACCGGGGCCGATCAACAGCCCCCCCTTTTATCGACAGGGTCACAAAGCACACCAGGATAGTAACTCTCAATATTAACTTCATCATCAGGATGGTATAGAACGAAATCACCGGGAACGGAAGATCTGACTGCTCACCACGTCGTGAACCAGATCATTGGATAGGCATGAAATGAAAGGAGTCTTCAATGGTTACGTCGCACCGGTGAAGCACCGGATAGGTCCGCTTACGGGACCTTGTTTCTTTGCCCTAATGCGTTTCACCAAAATTAAAACAAATGGTGCGAATTAGTCCACAATCAGTCCACTTATTAGTCAATTTTTAGTCCAAACAGGGTCAGGTCCGAGACCTAACCCTGTTGGAAATCCTAGGCTCAAATCCCGCCCTCAGGCATGAACCGAACCTGCTCGTCGGCCGCCTTCAGCTGAACGCGCAAGCCCTCGGGACGGGCTTTGCGATCAATCGAAAACGTCACCTCGTGGCGACCTTTTTTGAGATCAATCGCTGCGGCGATATCTTTGACCTGCTTGCCGTCAACAAAGAGGCGCAGCCCTTTGGCATCGTTCAGCATCAGCTCAACTTGACCCGGCACCTGCACCTCGACCCATCCTCGGACCAAGACGCGCCGTCCCAACTCAAGATCTTCGCTCGGTAAGACACCATCAACCATACTGTAGGCCGGCATCCAGGCCGCATCGTCGGCGGGAAGTGATTTTCCTTTCGGCGCGGCCATGACTCGCCACTTGCGAATCACAGGACTCTCGTCATAGGAGAAGTCACCCGACTTGCCTAACACCGACAGAAACTTGGCCAGATCGAGAAATTCGGATCGACTCTTCAATTGATCCGCCAGACCCGCTGGCATCAGCGAAGGCATTGCCTGTTCCTTCAGAATATTTTCTGCCGGAATCGTGATTTCTTTGCCGCCTTGAGCCGAGTCGATCACAATGACTTCCTTCTCGCTCTTGAAAGTGATCACACCCATCTGGACGGAACCACCAACCAAAGTGAATAGCCTATTCTCATAGTGCTCGGCAATCGCCGCATTGGGATTGAGAATCGATTCGATCATATAGTTGGTCGTCGCGGCGGCACCGACGGCAACGAGATTGGGCCCGATGGTCGATCCTGCAGAACCAACCGCATGACAACCGGTGCAGGCCAGCGCGGGACGTCGATAGATCATTTCTCCACGATGGGCATCGCCCAGTTTATCGGTATCTGCGGTGAGTTTCACAATATCCTCCTTCATCAGGTCGGCACTGAGCGACCCGGTGGTGGTGGTCGGCTGGAACAACTTCGCGAGTGCTCCTGGCAGCTGGCCACTGGCGCGGTGAAATTCGCTCACCTTGGTCATCACTTCAGGGTTGATTGCGGCCCCTTCCAGAGCTGCCATCAACAGAGAGCCACCGTTCCTCTGCTTCAACAGAGCCTGAATCGCAGGAACCGGATCCGCATCACCGGGATCTTCCAGAAGTATGGCCGAAGCCACTTCAATCCCGAGGTCCAAGTCTGTCGAAGCCAGCCCAGCCAATGCCAGATACCGGGTCTCGGTGTCGCTGTCACGAGCCAGACCATTCAGCGTCTCAAGAAATTCGGTCTCAGTAAATCCCGCCAGAGCAAGAGCCGCCGCCTGACGCACCACAGAAGAGCGCGATTCGTCTTTCAACAAGCCGGTCAAGTCGCTTCCCCGGCTACTGGCCATCCAAACCCCGAGTGTTTCCGCTGCCAGTGTCGCCACTGTATCGTCCTCACTGTCTAGCAGCTCTCGCACATGACTCACCGGCCTACGAGTGGATGGCTGGCTCAATTTTGGTGCCGCCAAGATAAGCGCTTCCAGCAGAGCGATCTTCTTGTCAGACGAGATCTCCCCTTTCTTGCCAATCAGCGCATCCACCATCCGGCGAACTTCACGCTCAGTGCCCACCACCTGCATCTGGCTCTTAATCCCCTCAATCGCCCCGGCATCAGGTGAAGGATTTTCGATGAACTCCACGAGACGATCACCGAATCCGATCCCGGCAGAAGCCTCGGCATACTGTTGGTGAGACTCTTTGCCGAAAACCAAAGTGCCAGCCTCCATCGCAGGTCGCCAGTATGGCTCCAATGCCTTCTTCGTCTGTGGCAAGGCCTGATTCAGCGCCGCATCACCTGGATGATCCAGCACATGCAGCGCTGCTGCGTAGGCTTCAGCACTGGGTACATACCCTGCCGACAGAACTGCTTCCATCCGCGTCCGAGGAAATTCATCTCCCGCTGCTTGTGCGATCATGGCGGCAGGATCAGATAGATCCTGATGCCAGTATCGCAGGATGCGGGCCCCGGCGGAGCGGGCCTGACCAGTCTTGGCCGCAAGGACCTTGGTGAGAATTTTTTCACTGGCGCGCTCAATGTTCTGACAGGCCCACATCGCCTCGACCAAATTCAGATCGTAATCCACATCACTGGAGTCCAAGCCGTCCACCCAGCTCTCAAGAGCGACGAGTGCTTCGTCCCAATCGCGATTCTCCAATTCCTTCTTCACCTGATGGCGAACAAACTCTTCAGAACTACTGAGATGAGACACCACTTCTTCCAGAGGCGCTCCTTCCACCACAGTCGGCTTCAACAAAGGACGCTCCTTATGCGTGATACGCCAGATGCGTCCGTGATCGTGATCACGGCGTGGATCGCGAAAATCATGCTGTGCATGGTTAATGATAGAATTGTACCAATCTGCCACGTAGACAGCACCGTCAGGACCCATTTTTACATCAACCGGTCGAAAGTTAGGGTGCTTCGAACTCATAAGCGGCTCGAGCACATTGGCACTGAAACCCGCTCCATCTTCGATGAGCTCATAGCGTATCACCTTGCGCCCCTTGAAACGACCACTCATCAGATTACCCCGAATGTCGTCTCCGATGTGAGTACCTGTTGCGAGATCTCCACCACACTGCTTCTCCGTCGCGATAAGAGGCTTCACCGGCACCGACTCGCCGCTGTTCCCTGTCGCGGGAGAGAGATACATGATCTTCGGATTGTTCACCATGAAGGACTGGCCCCACTTATCAAAGACGTGACCCCAGGGGTTTCCGCCGGTACCGCGGCAAAACATACGCAACTCCTGCGTACGCGGATTGAACTGATACACCCCGCCGTTATAGTTTCTGAGAACACCATGCTGGGTTTCCACCTGGGCGTGCAGGAAGATCCCTTCCTGAAAGTAGATCCACCCACCTGGACCGCGGCGCCACGCACTGATGGAGTGGTGATTGTCCTCGATTCCGAAACCGGTCAGCGCCAACTCTTTCACATCAGCAACATCATCGCCGTCCGTGTCCTTGAGAAAAAAGATATCCGGAGACTGGCCGACGTAGACGCCACCATTGCCAAACTCGATCCCAGTCGGCAGATAGAGTCCGTCAGCAAACACGGTCGACTTATCGGCGGCTCCATCGCCATCCGTGTCTTCCAGAATGATGATCTTGTCATTGGCCACATCGCCCGGCTTGAGCTGAGGGTAGGCCCAGGAACAAGCGACCCAAAGACGGCCTCGCGAATCCCAGTGCATGTGAACCGGATTCGCCAGCATGGGATCGGACGCGAAGAGATTTACCTGATAGCCTTCGAGCAACTCGAAGTTCTCCAACTCGGAAGCCGGATCGTGATTTCCCATGAGACCGAGATCAGCGCCCTCAAGGTTCTTAATCTTGATGCCTACTGCGTCGACCGCTTGCGCATCGACCGTCAGAGAAAGCCCGGCGACGACCAGGGTCATGACAAGGGCAGAAGTGATAAGAGAATAAGTGGATTTCATAACTCCGGAAAATTGAGATTTAGGTTCGAGGCTTATTGACCGACTCGGGTGAGGCGCCACTGGCGCGTTTTGAGGGCGATTCCCTCGCGGAGTTCCGCGTCTCGCTTGTCGGCAAGTTGGTTGAATTCGATGACTTCTCCGGGCAGAGCCTGGCCGGCGGGAGAACTGCGGCGCTCGCCCACGATGTGAACCTGATTGTAGGCTTTCCAGCTGTAGGTAAACTGATTGTTCTTATCGAGGACTGCCTTGCGAAGCGCTTCTGCTTCAGCGTGAGCCGGAGAGGAATCAATCGGCACTCCTTGAGACCATTCCGAAGCTGAAGCCGATACCACCTTTTCACCGTCGATGATCAACTCATAGTTTCCGGGAGCCAATTTCTCAACCATCAGCGTATCACGATACTCTGCCAACTGAGGCGGCAGCGCTTCACTGGTAGGCGGCGCCAAAGTGGGGCCAAATTTTTCGGTCGCTACAAAGCTGATCCCTTTATCGGAGGATTCGACTTTCTCTAAAGAAAGACCTTCCGCTGAGCCGCTGCCCTTTTTAGCATCAATCGTCACGCGCCAAGGCTGTTCGCGCACGGTCTCACCTTCGCCGACAACGAGCTTGTCGAACATGAAGCGAGCGGCCGCCCAATAGCCGTAGGAATTCAAATGAATGCCATTGGTGGTGAGCTGGGGAGCCTCCGGCTCTTCCATGATGTATTTCATGGGCGTGAAGAGATCAACAAAAGGCACTCCCTGCTCGACCGCCACTGCCGCCATCGCATCGGTGTATGCCTCCAGTTGACCATTCCGCTTCTCCGCCATCTCAGTAAGCCGTCCAATATCCTCGTGAGCAATCGGAGAGATCAGAACCAAGCGAACCGGCTTCTTACCATTGTATTTCTGACCACGATGCGTGGTGACGAAATCGACCAAATCCTGCTTAAAACCCTCAATCCCCTCTTCGCCTTCAAAGCTTTCGCCAAGACCGAAGCAACCAATGATCACGTCGGTTTGATGATCAGTTAGAGTGGATTCTTCCGTTGGAAAGTTGGTCGGACGATCGCGCAAGCTCAGCATGTCCCCGGCCCATCCCAAGTTGCGAATCGACACGGGATTCTGAGCCGTACGCTGGAGTAACAATGTCTCCAAGTAACCGTGAATCCGAATCTGGTCAGCAAAAGTGTTGCCGACGATGGCAACATGATCACCCGGTTGAATCGGCGCCTCTGCCAGAGCCGAAGCGACTGGCATTCCGGCTGCCAGAAAAAGTGAAAAAAGAATCCGTTTCATATCAGTGTTTCTTGTCTGCGCGTTCAATTTCCCAAGTGGAGATCGTGGCGTCGGCAGGTGGCACTTCCATGTCGAGTCCCCAGTGCACGCTGTTGATCAGCATGCGATTGAATGATTCCTCAGCGAAGTCGCCGGGGTGTCCGAAGGTGGTGCTGAAGACTTTGCCACCCCATTCGTTTTCCCAGGCCCAGGCAATGATGTCGGCCTCGGACTCGTTCACCATTATCGATCCAAAGGCTTTGTTGAGCAGACGGTCTTTGCCCTCACCTTTTCCGATCACGAGAGGCTCAACTCCCGGTTCGAGACGAGTCAAATACAGCGTACCCGGAGAAACCCAGTTCGTCTTCGTCACGTTCGCCATGATGGGGTGCTTGCCGGCCGATGACAGCACGGACACATCCGTCAGTCCCGACTGATGAACAACGTATGGAGTACCTAAAACGCGACGACCAAAGCCATCGTTCCATTCCGCACGAGGATGATCAGCCGGGTACTTAAAAGAGTGATTCGCCGTGCGCAGACCGATAACGGGCTTACCCGACTTTAGGTAATCTTCAATCGGCTTAAACTCTTCATCGGGCAGCTTGAGGAATCGCATGAAGAAGATCACGAGATCCGCATCGGCCAGCGCTTCGATGCCGGGAAGCACGTTTTCCGTCTTCTTCTCCGGATCTCCTTCTCCCACTACCACCGTGGTTTTGAAGCCAAAACGCTCCAGCTCCTCTGCCACTAGCGGCATGCTCAATTCGGGCGAATAATGCGTCGTGCCACAAACGAGCACGACGTGAGGTTTCTCATCATCCGCAGCGACCGGCAGAACCAGCACAGCGAGCAAGACAACAAACAGGGATTTTAACAAAGATTTCATTTTAGTAGGGCCCGCGAAATGGGGACAAAGATAATGGGATTCACGTCACTTTGTTACGAGGTCAAAATCTGTTTCAAAATAACAGAACATCTGCCTCCGCAATCGCGGAAATCCCATGCTAGAATGAATCAACTGGCTCGAGCACCTTTCTGTAGCTGGCCTCTTTGAGGCCGGAATGGAGCATTCGGGAATCAAACAACATCCGACCGGGGTCACAGACCCCAGCTACAGGCTTTCCACCACGAAATCGCCTCTCAGATCATTCTGAAAAAGAAGAATATTTCGAAACAACTCATCGCAACACGACAAAGTATCAGCATAGGATCACCATGACCTTCAAACGAGAACAGAAACGGGAAGCCTTCGCGGCTTTCGTCCGGGAGCACCAGGCCTCCCTCCGCAGCTTCCTGCGCGTCATCGGCGTGCAGGCCGACTCCGTCGACGATCTGGCTCAGGAGACTTTCATGGTCGCTTACCGCGAACTCGACCGTTTTGATGAGGGCGAGGACTTCGGCAAATGGCTTCGCGGTATCGCCCGCAACCTGACCCGCAACGAGCTGCGCAAGAACGCACGACGCACCCGGATCATGCACCAAGATCTCACTGAGCACCTTCTTGCAGAAGCCGAGGCCGACCAATCCGAAGCCCGCTTTGAAGACGAAGACCTCTGCGCCCTGCGCGACTGCCTCGAACAACTACCCGAAAAAAGCCGGGGTCTCATCGCGGGACGTTACCACGATGAGTGGAAAGCCTCTTTCCTCGCCGACCAATTTCAAATGACCGCCACCGCCGTGCGCCTCGCCCTGATGCGGATTCGCCGTCAGCTCAAATCCTGTATCGAAACCCGAGTGACCAATGCCTGAATCCACCCAAGACGATCACTTCCGGGATTTGCTCGGCCGCCTGCTCGATGAGGACCTCTCTGCCGAAGAGCTGGTCGAATTCACCTCGTTGGTGAAATCAAATCCCGATTACTCCCGGGAACTTCGCACCCAGCTGCTGATGGATAGCCGCCTCGCGCAGTATGAAAACGAAAACCATGATGCCGCTTCTTTCACGGCGGCCGTCGATGCGGCATTGAATGCTGAAACTGACGGTGACGACTTTGTCAGCAAAGTTGTTCAAATGACCGATGCGCGTACGAATCCACCCTCCACTGGGCGGCACTCCACCGGAGTACCCTGGACTGTGGCGGTGACCTCGCTGGCGGCCTGCCTCGCTTTTGCCCTGCTCTGGATTGCCGGCAATCGGAACGCAGTGAACCAGGAACTCACCCCCGGCGTCGCCGTCATTGAAAGCCTTGTCGGTGACCTCGAGCTCAATGAATCCAACCGATCCGAGGGCGACTCCGTCGGCCCCGGAATCCTCGAACTCGACGGCTACGTCGCCCTCGAATTCTACAAGGGCGCCCGCTTGACCGTAGCCGGCCCGGCCAAACTCGAACTCGTCGATGCGCAGCGCGTCATCTGTCACTTCGGCAAAATCCGCGCCAACGTCCCGGCCGTGGCAAGAGGGTTCACCGTCGTCACAGCCGAATCTGAGATCGTCGATCTCGGCACCGAGTTCGCCATGGAAGTTGGCCCCACCGGCCAAACCGAAGTGCACGTCTTCGACGGCGAAGTGGAAGCCTACGACGCGGAGCGCTCACCCGGATCTATGAAGCTGCTCACCGCTGGTTTGGGAATAAAAATTAAAAATGCCACCGACTGGGAATCCATCCCCGCAGAAAGCGCTCGTTTCGACGACCTTACCAACATCAGAAAATTGGCCAGGAACGAAGAAACCGAAAAGTTGGTCGCTTGGAAAGCCGTCAACGCCGCCGCGAGAAAGGATGAGCGCCTCATTGCCTACTACGATTTTGAACCGGATCAGAACCATCGACGCGTCCTCTCCAACCGCGCTCCAACGGGCACAGACTTTGACGGCGCCATCGTCGGAGCGCGCCGCAAGGACGGCCCGTGGACAGGCAAGCAATCGCTCGAATTCAAGCGCCCTGGGGACCGTGTCAGGGTGAACCTCCCCGGCAACTACGACAACGTGACCCTCGCCGCCTGGGTCCGGATCGATGGCCTTGACCGGACTCACAGCTCACTCATGCTCACCGACGGATACGATTTGGGAGAGATCCATTGGCAGTTCAAAAATGACGGCACCCTCACCGTTGGCGTTAACCACCCCTCCGGAAAACAGAACTACACCTACAAGGGATTCATGGACCTGAACCGCATCGGCCAATGGTTTCACCTCACCACCGTCATCGATCAGTCTAACGGGAAATTGTCGCACTACGTCGACGGAAAACTTTTTGTCACCATGGGCCTGAAGGGGTCGGGCCAATTCACCTTTGGCGAAGCTTCAATCGGTAATTGGGATCAACCCATTGGAACCAAGACGCAAAGCGTTCGAGGGCTCAATGGCCGCATCGCCGAACTGATGGTTTTTAAAGAGGCGATTGGGGCAGATGAGGTGAAACGATTGGCACTGAGGTAGCCCCCAAGCCACTTTTCACCATCACCGCCGCTTGGTGAAGACAGGGTCTGTAGACGGAGGCCATGCCCTACCTACGCGAAAATTTTATTTCGCCCAAAAATCAATCTCCAAAACAAGTCCCCATCAATCGTGCCGACCGCACCGTCAGGTGATTCTCAGCAACCAGCTTCTTCACGCTGGCAACTTCCTCTAACTGAACCTCAACAATCTCTTCACCGTGTACCGCCATGTTGCAGCCTTCACCGCCGTCGTTGAGAATACCGGAGAGCATGTCACTCTCCAGCTTCATGGCACGATCCTGAGCCAAGCCCCGGAAGCCATTCATGAACCCGAAAAAGCGCATATCATAATGACTAATGCCCGCGTTCACTAAGGGCAGCCTTCGTGTAAAACCGTGCCATTCGGATCAGGCGACATATCTCATGTTTTTGCTTCACGTCATTTGCAACAACACCCGCCAGCACAGAACCCCGTGATTGCATCTCCGCCCTCTTTCCTCCACTCTCCGGAAAGGCCCCTGCACTGGAGCCCCAATCAAACCATCACATGAGTAGTTTCTTCGAGGATTTGGGACGCAAGCTGGGACGCGCGGCGGTGCCGGCCTATCGCAAAAGCAAATGGATTTGGGAAGGACTCACCGGGACCGAAGGCGAAGCACTGGAAGCGGAGAAAGACCTCGGAGAGACACTCGCTGCGGAAATCCGCCTCGCCACTGAAATCCTCGACCAACCGGATCTACTGAACTGGCTCAGAGGAATCTGCCGCCGCTTGGAAGAAGTCGTCGACCAACCGGGATTTGCGTATCACTGCGAATTGATGGCGGGTAATCACCCCAGCACTATCGGCCTACCCGGAGGTTACCTCTTCATGAGTCGATCCCTGATCGACCTCTGTGAAGGTAGTGTGGATGAAGTGGCTTTCCTCATCGCTCACGAAACCGCTCACGTCATACGTCGTCACACCTGGGATCGAATGATTCAGCAATCGGCGCTTCGGGCCGCGTCGTTTGCTGCGGGACGCGCCGGCGTTCTCTCCGGCTGGGTCCGACAGCAGGGCCTGCCCATGCTGCGGAGCGCCCACTCGAAAGATTTCGAGTTCGAGGCTGATCTGGATGGTTTGGGGCTCGTTCGTGCAGCGGGCTACGACCAAAACGGAGCGATTTCCTTTTTGAAAAAAATCGAGCGACTGGGAACAGATCCCGAGATCCTCGGCGAATACCTGGCTTCCCATCCCGCTCCCGAAGAGCGGATCAAGAGATTAAAAGAGGGGTAGTTCGCCGATGGCGAAATGGTTAGTGATTTGCCCAATATTGCGTATTTTTCTCTCGTTCAACCCCAGTCCAATTATGTTCGAACTTGCCTCCCCCGCCTACTACGTCGCGATGTTTGGATTGCCCGTCCTAAGTCTCGCTTTCCTCGGAACCTTCATCCTGCTTTCGCTTCAAGCCTATCGACAGCGATCTCGAAAGCACGCCGTCCTCTCCGCGGTTTTCGGCGCCGGGCTCATCCTCTCCCTCCTGGCTAATCCAATCAGCTACTTACCCTTCGTCCCTTTCGCCGACGCTCAGGTGGCCAAGATGCACCAATCCATCCAGCAGGAAAACTTCATCGGAACGGGAATCGAGGAATTCACCAACCGATTCGGAATTCCTGACAAAGTAACGCCACTTCAAGCCTCCGGTAATCAGTTACTCACCTACACCCGCATCCCTTGGTTTGCCTACGGCTGGGATGAGCTACACGTCTATGCCGACAACGGACGTATCACCCGTTCCCACATCAAGGATTAATAATGCGAAAGGGCGGTTTTTGCCTGAATTAACCTGAGTCGTTTTTTGTTCGTTAGAGTCTAATCGTAAAGAAGTTGGGAGATTTGTTCCTCATCTGGAGTAATCTCAATAAAGCCCATTTTATCACCTTGGGTTACTATTCTTGCTTTGTCAGGAATGTTGGGGATTTTTTGAGTTGTCGGCGCGAAAACTAGAGTTGTAGAAAAATTTTGTTCGGAAAATAGAATGGACGACAACGAGTTCACTGATTGGAATCGCCTGAAAAGGGAGCAGGTAATCTCCTTCCTCGAATATCAGGGGATTGGGTGTTTGTCAGATTGGCTCACCTCGTGCCAGACCTGTGGTTGCGTCGCTTTCGGGGTAGATCTTGCGGCAACGGTGTTGCAACAGCCTGTCCTAGTTGGCATGATGGAACAGACATACCTAGATCGAGTCGCGTTTCTTAACTGCTTATTTGTCGGGGCGTCGGATGAAAGAATCCAGGAGGCGTTCCCAGAGTTGGCAGTAACAGCTGATGGCGTATGGGTGGACCTTTGGTTGGAACGTCTCGATAGATATCAGAATCGGCACCTGCCATTAAGTGTAAGGCCCGGTTCAAGAAGCTTGATTTGGGGCGATTATTAAAATTAAAGGTGGGCCTCGCACGGGTTGCGCTATTGGTTGCTAGTAATCGGCTACCGCGGATCCTCCACGCGATCACGACCGCCATTGAGTCGGCGACTGCCCCGTCTGCTGGCGAAACCAGCGGGCAAAATAATTCTGATCGAGGTAGCCAACCGCCTCGGCCACATCTCCGATGACGGCCTTGGGGTCCCTCAACCGATCGCAGGCTTTCTCTAGTCGAGCCGAGGCGAGCAACTGACCAATCGTCACACCGGACTCGCGCTTCAACTGGCGGTTGATGTGATCGATACTCTTCCCTTGCCGCGTCGCCAGACCTGCCGGCGTCAGTTCGGCCAGATCGCCAGAGCCAATCAACATTCGAATCTGATCGGAAACGGGATGAATCTGCGCAGCGGTCGCTTGGCTACAATCGCGACTGTGTGACTGCAGCAACGACAGAATACCCAATACCTCTGCCGCCACCGCCAAAGGCGTGTCCATATCGCGTGCATGCAGTCTCCCCAGCCGATAAAGCCCCTGCTCGATCTGATTGGTCGCGTCACCGCTCAACTGAGTCGAAGTCGAAAGGCTCGCGAAATCGGCCGACTTCAAATCAATCGCCAGACACACGGGGCTGACGTCGCGCTCTTTCAGAAACTCGTGCTGCTGCCCCACCCGCAAGCTGATAAGGCTGCCCCGCCGAATCGGAATGCGTTCCTCCTCAACCCGCTGAACGCCTCGCCCCCGGAGGTAGAGCAACAACTGCTGAAAGGAATGCGAATGAGGCCGGACCTTTTCCACTTGATCCATGTGTTGATGCAAAGCCAGACGCCGAACGACAATGCCGGGCAGCTGGATATCCAACTTCTCGATCAACAGATCCTGAAACTCACGTGCCATCTTTCAAATTTTTAGATCGATAAAATGCTATCCTGTCGATTTCATTCTAACGGTGTTTGCCGAATCCGTCCATTAGTGTTCCATGATCAGCGATCCGGCCGACCTGAAACCCAATACCCCCTGGTCCGAAACCATCTGGGCCCAAGCCACTGAAGAGTCACTGGCCGATCACAAAACGCCAGCCCGCCTTTGCGTTGCCACCCTGCTTCCTTTCCAAAATGGACAGCCCGACTGGGAAAGCTTTGAGCGCAGCATTCGCTGGATGATTAAATGCGGCGAAACGGCAGGAGTCGAAATGGCATTTGTCCTCAACGCAGACACTGGCTACATCTTCAACCTCAGCCCGGAGCTTTACCGCGAAGTGATCGAACGTTTCCGCGCTTCCTTTCCTGATCCTAAGATCATCTGCGGCACCACCGCCGTCGGTGCGGAGGGTGATCAGTTCAAAGCGGAGTGGTATCACCCTCACCTCGACATCGCGCAGAGCTTTTCCAATGTTGAAGTCATGCTCATGACCTCGCAGCAGCTCAACGCGCTCGATCCTGAGCGACGACGCGACGCGTATTTTGAGATCGCGGAACACATCACCGTGCCCGCGCTTGTCCACGCGCTCGAACCGGCCTTCGTGCCCTGGGCGACACCCTACGATCCCTGGTTGCTTCACGAGTTGGCCCAACACAAAAAATTCATCGGAGGCAAAATCTCCACCCTCGACGAACCGCACTTCCTCTACTGGGCAGCCATGAACCGTGACCTCGGTCTCGACTTCGCGCCTCACAGCGGGGATGATTTTGGCATCGCTTCGGCGATCAAGATGGGGCTGCCTCTACTCATCGGCGCGGGCGTTTCGGCCTGCCCTCTCATCTGTCAGGCCCGCAAGCTATGGCTCTCAGAGAATTACGACCCTCGCGTCTACAAGCTCTTCGAAGCGTTTCAATCACTTGAAGATGCTGTCTTCCGTCTCGATGACAAAGGAAGCGCCGCCGCCTACAAACACAGCACTGCGGTGGTGCTGCAACTGCTCGGACACATCGCCAGCAGCGAAGTGCACCCCGACTGCCCTGACATTCGCCCCGGCGACGAACACTTCCGAATGAAGGAAGCTCTCATCCGCCCACTGCGAATCGCGGAACGCCTCGGTATCGAAGGTTACACTCTCGCGTGACTCTTTCCCATGATGGACAATCTCGATCGACTCGCTATCCACACCATGACCACCAAGCCGTGGGATCTCCCCACGGCCTGTGCCAAATATGCGACCGCGGGTGTCTCTGGCGTCGGCGTCTGGCGTCAATGGCTCGAAGGACGCCCACTCGCCGAGTCGAAATCCATCCTTGATGACAACGGACTCAAGGCCGTCTCCCTCGTACGGGGCGGGTTCTTCCCTTACCTAACACCAGCCGGTCACCGCGAATCGCATGCGGACAACATCCGCGCCCTCGACGAGGCCGCCGCCATCGGCGCCCCTCAAGTCGTCCTCGTCTGTGGTGCCCACCCTGAGATCAGCCTCGCCGAAAACCGCCAGCACATCACCGATGGCATCGGCGCCCTGATCGACCACGCCACCTCCATCGGAGTGAAGCTTGCCATCGAGCCACTTCACCCCATGTATGCCGACTGCCGCAGCGCGATCAACACGATCGGCCAGTGCAACGACATGATCGATCAACTTGGAGACGAATGGGTCGGCATCGCCGCCGACGTCTACCACATTTGGTGGGACCCGCAGCTGGAACAGGAAATCCAACGCGCCGGCAAACGCATCATTGGTTTTCACGTCTGCGACTGGGTCACACCCACCAATGACTTCCTCAACGACCGCGGCCTCATGGGCGAAGGCTGCATCGACAACCACAGCATTCGCCGACTCGTCGAAGCGACCGGATTCAACGGCCCCATCGAAGTCGAAATTTTCTCCGAACGCCATTGGGCCACTGATCAAGATGACTACCTCGATAAAATTATCACGACGTATCGCGAACACGTCTAACACAATCTCTTCATCACTTTTATTCCCATGAAAACACACACTATCGGCATCATCATGAACGGCGTCACCGGACGCATGGGCACCAACCAGCACCTCCTCCGATCCATCGACGCGATCATCAAACAGGGCGGGGTTAAGATCGGACCCGAAGAGGTCATCATGCCCGATCCCATTCTAGTGGGGCGCAGCGAGACCAAGCTGAAACATCTCATCGCCACCACCAGCGTTGAGAAATACACCACCGATCTGGACAGCGTGATGAATGATCCCGCTTACGCAATCTACTTCGATTCCCAAACGACCCTGCGCCGATTCGATGCCGTCAAGCAAGCGGCCGCCGCCGGTAAGCATGTCTACTGCGAAAAGCCCACTGCCATCAAAACCGAAGACGCCTACGAGCTCTACAGAGTCTGCCGCGATGCCGGGGTCAAAAACGGTGTGGTCCAGGACAAGCTCTGGCTGCCCGGCATGATGAAATTTCAGCGTCTTGTCGAAAACGATTTCTTCGGCGAGATCCTCTCTGTCCGCGGCGAGTTCGGTTATTGGGTATTCGAAGGACACACCGTCCCACCCCAACGCCCGTCCTGGAACTACCGCAAAGAAGACGGCGGCGGCATGGTCGTCGACATGCTTTGCCACTGGCGCTACGTGATTGATAACCTCTTCGGAAAGGTCAAGAGCGTCTCCTGCCTCGCCTCCACTCACATCCCCGAGCGGATCGACGAAGACGGCAATCCATATTCCTGCACCGCCGACGACTCGGCCTATTCCACCTTCGAACTCGAGAACGGTGTCGTCTGTCATTTCAACTCATCGTGGAACGTCCGCGTCCGCCGCGATGACCTGCTCACCATGCAGGTAGACGGCTCCAAAGGCAGCGCCGTCGTCGGCCTTCGCGACGTCTGGACTCAACACTACGGAAACACCCCACGGCCCACCTGGAACCCTGACATTCCGCAACCGATCGATTTTTTCGATGGCTGGCAAAAAGTCCCAGAACAGGAAACCTACGAAAACGCCTTCAAAGTCCAGTGGGAGCTCTTCCTCCGCCACGTTGTGCTCGACGAGCCCTTCCGCTGGGATCTACTCGAGGGCGCCAAGGGCGTTCAGTTGGCAGAGCTGGGCTTGCAGAGCTCCGATGAGCGGCGCTGGCTGGATTTACCAGAGCTGGAGGTCTGAACCTTCCTGTCAAGAAAGCCCCTTTTATGATAACATCCATAACGAGACGACGTTCTAGCATAGGCTCCCAGCCCTGAATTACGAATACCTGTCTATGCCACAGAGAAGTTGTTGAATTCGACCTCAAATCATGTTGATTCCAGCGAGTTTCAATGAGTGAAGAACACGAACAAGAACAAGAACAGCAGCTCCCTGGTAATCGGGATTTCGCTGACTATTTCTATTTCTTCGTCGAGAGATTTTGGATCATTCTGTTCTGCCTCATCGCTACAGTGGCCTACGGTTTATACAAAGTCAGCACGACGGCTGATACCTATCGCTCGAGTGCGGTCATCGAGGCGCGAGGTGCCGCGTCTGCAGTAGGCGAATTGAATTCTAATGAGCGCCGGATGTACATTCATCCCGATGCTGCTGCCGCCACTCTGAAATCGAAATTATCCCAAGAAGGGCTCTTTTACGAAGTTGCTGGACGGCCCGTTTTTGCTGATCTCCTTCCCAATCCCAGTTCCGGGGCTGACTACGAAGCCGCGAAACGTAATCTTGGCTTTCAATTTCAGAGCAACACAATGGTACTGGGACAAGGGCGGACAAGATCATCACTGGGAACAGGAATATTAACGATTTCCAGTACCCATACCGACCCCATCATTGCCAAGGAAATAGTTGCTGGCCTACTTGAAATGTTGAGGGAATCCAACACCTCCAGCCGCACCGGAGCTTCAAGTGCAAATATCATACTTCTCAACAAAGAAATCGCCGAAATTCGCACCCGATTATCCGACGCCGAACAGTCTCTTGCTATCTACAATCAGGCACTCAGTATTTGCACAAATCTTCGCGAAACAGAAGCAAGGATCATTGAAATGCAGAAGGTCTATCTTGAGAACTGGCCTCCTCTGGTCCAAGAAAAAACCCATCTTGAGCTTCTCAGCACTGCCTTTTCGAAAGAGCTAAGCCGAATAACAAAATCGGTCGAATACGAACGCCAATTTTGGTCTTCGAGGGGCCAGGAATCAGCCAACCTCACCGTGGAGGAGCTCTTATCTTTTCAGATATCGACCACTGAGGCACGGCACAATATGATCAGCCGGGATTTCTCGTCCGATAGCAGGCTCTACGAAATCCTCCTTTCGAAAGTGAAAATGGGAGATGTCGAAATGGAGTTTGATCAGAAAGAATTCGCGATCATTCAACATCCTTCTTCAAACTTGCGATCCATACGAATGACAAAAATGGCGGCCGCTATCCGATACGGGCTGCAGGGGCTTTGCCTGGGATTGCTACTAGCCACTATACATGGCTTCCTGGACACTACTATTCGACGCGTCGAAGACCTTGAAAAAATCTCAGGTATCCCTGTGCTTGCTGCCGTCCCTTCCTCAACTGTACTTAAAAATCGCAGCAAGAATGAAGCGCATTCGCCCCAAGCGGAAGCGTTTCGGACTCTTCATGCTAGTGTTAGTCTCTCCAATCCTGACGCGAAAACGATACTCGTTACCAGTTCAATACCGGGCGAAGGAAAAAGCACTATCTCTGCCAATCTCGCTGCGACAGATGCCAAATCGAATCCTACCGAAAAGGTCATCCTGGTTGATTTGGATTTACGCCGCCCTAAATTGGCTTCCTATTTGGATCTCCCAACCGACCACCCCGGCGTGTTCGAATGCCTTTCCGGGAAAAGCTCCATACAGGATGCGATCCAACGAAGTGAAGAGGACACTTTCGACATCATGACGGCCGGCAATATCAAAAACCACAATGTCTTGCCTGATGAAAAGCTCATCGAACAACTGTTCGAAATTCTAAAGAAGAGATACGACCGAATCATCATAGATTCAGCTCCCGTTCTCGCAGTAAGTGATTCGTTGATTATCGCCAAGCAGGTTGATGCCATTTGCTTTGTCTTCCGGATGTGGAAAACACCGAAAAAGGCCATCAAGCGAGCACTTGCGCAACTGGATAAGAATCAAACCTATCCAATGGGTGTTGTTTCGAATTTCATGCCGGCGAAAAGAATTCTAGGACAAGGTAACTATTACTATTCCTATTCGAACGCGGGCTATTCCTCATACAGCTAAGCCTTTCAGACTGATCTGTGATCAGAAAACATTCTTCGGATCCAGAACCAAATTCGAACTGGGAAGTATAGCCAGATGCATCGGTCCGGCAGTTTGATCCGCCCCCAATCATCGGGATTCAGAAAGATCATTTCAACATAGTGCCATCGCGAAGAGGCGCTGCGATTCATCGCCCACTGCGCCTTCCACATGTCCCTTGAAGTCGGAACAAACTCCTGGGATTGGCCGTTTTCGTTCAAGTAATTTGTCCCCATGGCGAATAGTTGCCTCCATTTGGAATCAGCCGCGCTTTCCGAGAGCACCGATTCTGGAGCGGCTACTCCCAAAGCATCGTGAACGAGACGCATCCCACAGGCGACCGAATTTTGAACGCCTAGTTCGCTTGCTCTAATGAGCAACTGTTCAGCCTCCTCGGTCGTATGTCGCTGTTGAATGATGGCCAAATCCATCAGCCACTGCAATCGTTGCCAAAGATGACGGGCCGCATGAGCGTGCAAATACAACCATTCATCGTCACGACTCAGGACCCTGACCGACTGACTCCCCAACGACACATCACGCCCTCGGTCAAAGGCAGTTTCAAATTCCAGCGGGCACCCTGCCTCGTGGCTCATCAGAGACCAGTGCAGTTCAACCGAAGACCTCTTTTCTGGATTCGTATAGGTAATGTGATGCCGCAGTCGACGGTAATGCTTTCGATAGTATGGAGACAGCGGATTGTAGCAATCGTCCCGATATCCCATCTCTTGCATCAGGGCATGAGCCTTTTCGACATCCGATTCAGCAATCCAAATATCAATGTCACCAACATACCTCAATCCGAGTGAGGGGTAGAGTTGCTTTGACAAAGTCACTCCTTTCAGAGCAATCAGCCGAAACTCGGAAGCGTCAAAAGCTTTGGTCAAATCCAGCAAATGCGCCGCAAGCTTGAGCGATCTCATCTGGTAATTAACTGTAGCCTGATCAAGCTCGGAAGACACCCCAGAGCCAAGTGCAGCACCTACCAAACCTGAGACACGGTGCCGCTTAGCGAGGTTCAATAAGTCACCTTCAACGACAATATCGCTAATCTCAGAGGACCTCTGATCGCAACCTTTCAGATAGGTTCGCATCGTCTGGAGCAATTGCTCCCACGACTGATTTTCGACCTTTACCCCCATTCCCCAAATGTTCGCTGCAATGTAACAAGAGCAAGGTGAAAACCTGAACTCCCCCTACTAAAATGCCTTCAATATCGATGAAAGCTCAAAACGACATCAGTCTTTCGTATCTCTCTAACGCGTAATGACGGACCGTGAATCAGTTGGCAAAATCACATTCTTATGGGATGAACCTACTGGCTGCAGCGGTTGCGCTTTCTTTTAAACCCCAAACGAAAATGTATCACCAAACCACACATTCCAATTTTCCGGCCAGTATTCCCGCTGCCGTGCTAGCAATTGCCCTCCTCACCTGCTTTGCCTCAACTGCTCGAATTCAAGCTGAGGAACAACTCCCCAATATCGTCTACATTCTCGCAGACGACATGGGCTATGGAGATGTCCAGGCCCTCAATCCTGAAGGCAAAATCAAAACACCTCATCTCGATGCGCTCGTCCAAGGCGGCAAGCACTTCACTGATGCCCACACGAGTTCGTCAGTTTGCACCCCGACTCGCTACGGCATCCTAACAGGTCGCTATAATTGGCGATCGCGTCTCAAGAGCAGTGTGCTCTTTGGATATAGTAATCATCTGATTGATACCAATCGCCTGACTGTGCCAAAACTACTCAAGAAGCATGGCTACACCACTGCCGCGGTCGGCAAATGGCACCTCGGAATGGACTGGGCCATTAAAGACCTGAATGGCAGTGATTTGAAACTCGATTCACGAGGCGACCCTGCCGAGGACCAAATCGACTTCACTCAACCCATCGCCAACGGCCCCACTACCGTTGGCTTCGACACTTTCTTCGGCATCAGCGCTTCGCTCGACATGCCTCCCTACGTTTACATTCGGAATGACAAAGTAACCGTCGTTCCCACCGAGGTATCCAGCGCCTTCGGACGAAAGGGACTCACTGAAAAAGGGCTCACCCCTCAAGACGTGTTACCTGATCTGACTGATGAAGCGGTGAAAACCATCTCAAAATGGGGCAAAGACCAGCCGCACTTTCTCTACATGCCGCTTCCGGCACCCCACACCCCTATTGCTCCAACTGAAGAGTGGATCGATAAAAGTGGCATCAATCACTACGCAGACTTTTGCATGCAGGTCGACAGCACCGTGGGTCGTGTCACGAAGGCGATCGAAGACGCCGGCCTGACCGAAAACACCCTCATTATCTTCACGGCCGACAATGGCTGTTCTCCCCGGGGCGAACTCCCTGTCATGGCCGAGCACGGTCACCACACTCACCTCGATTTCCGCGGCCACAAAGCAGACATCTTCGAAGGTGGTCACCGCGTTGCTTTCATCGCGCAATGGCCCGCCAAGATTGAAGCTGGCAGCAAAAGTAATCAACTCATCTGCACCACCGATCTTTTCGCGACCTGTGCGGATATTGTTGACGCCGAAATCCCTGAGAACGCAGCAGAGGACAGCGTCAGTATTCTTCCAGCCTTGGTTGGAAGTGACAAAGGCCCTTTGCGAGAGGCAGTCGTTCACCACTCCATCAATGGCTCTTTCGCCATTCGTCGCGGTGATTGGAAGCTGTCCTTCTGCCCCGGTTCCGGAGGCTGGAGTGACCCTCGACCCGGCAAGGCTGACTTGAGCGACCTCCCCGAGAATCAACTCTACAATCTGGCCGAGGATCGCTCCGAAACGAAAAATCTCGTCGCCGACCATCCCGAGTTGGTCAAAGAACTCACCGACCTGATGGCCGACTATGTGGATCGCGGTCGCTCCACTGATGGCAAGACTCAGACCAACGACGGCGAGGAGACCACTTTCCAATACAAGGCGCCCGCTCCCAAAAAGAAGGGCAAGTAGCCGGCCTGATAGCCAATTTATTCCATATCTTTCAATTTTTTTGACGCGTAATGCCGCGTTTTGATTAAATTGCGACCCCCTTGTTCCTATGGGAACAGTCCAGGCGTCGGAAACTCGACGTCTTTTTTATCTAAGTATCTGATTATGATGAACCTACGAAACAGCCTCTCAATGTTAACCGTATGGGTCCTGACGGCTCTCGTGTTTAGCGCTTGTGAGAAGGCCTCCACCGACACTGCCGAAACTTCGGCCGAAACACCTGCCAACACCGGCGGCCCTGACCACCTTCTTTTCGAAGGCAGCGGCGGAACCGGCCAAGGCAAACACATTGTTCTCCTATCCGGAGACGAAGAATACCGCTCCGAGGAGGCCATGCCCATGCTGGCTCAGATCCTCGCAAGGCAGGGTTTCAAGTGCACCGTTCTTTTCTCTCTCAATGAAGACGGCATCGTCAATCCGGATGCCGGAGACAGTCTCGGCCATTCGGAGGCACTCGATTCGGCTGACGCTCTCGTTCTCGGCCTACGCTACCGCCACTGGGACGATGTTTCCATGGAACGATTCGAAGCTGCTCTCAATCGGGGTGTGCCAATCGTCGCAACCCGCACTTCCACCCATGCCTTCAACATTCCTGCTGACAGCAAGTGGGCCAAATATTCCAACGGCGCCAAGCCGGAAACCGGGTGGGAAAAAGGATTCGGTCGTCAGGTTCTCGGAGAGGCCTGGGTGAGCCACCACGGAAGACACAAGGTTCAAGGATGCCGAACTCATGTTGAGGAAGCCAATGCAAATCACCCTGTCCTGAATGGAGTCGGCACTATTTTTGTCACCTCCGATGTCTACGGCGCCAACCCGCTGGAGCCATCCACCATTCTACTGCGTGGCGCGGTCACCGAAACTCTCGAATCCGACTCCGCTGAAGTGGCAGAGAAGAACGATCCGATGCAGCCCGCTGCCTGGAGTCGCGAGTTCACTAACGAAGGCGGAACGACCAACAAAGTCCTCACCACCACGATGGGTGCCGCCATTGACCTGCTCGACGAAAATCTCCGTCGCCTCATTGTGAACGGCGTGTATTGGGGCCTCGGGCTCGACGTTCCTGAAATGGCCGATGTCACCGTTGAGGAAGGTTACCTTCCTTCTGCATTCAGCATGTCGGTTTACCGGACCAACCTGAAGCCAGCTAATTTCATTCCGGGAGACCCTGCTTTCAAAGAAGCCCCTTTCAGCGTGCGCAAACAGAAGCCCGAGCCTAAAGCTAAGACCCCGGCCAAAGACAAAGCTGCGCCCAAGCCTTCGCCAGAAGCTGGCTCCAAGCTCACCGTCGAAGAAGGCGATCACATCGTGCTGATTGGCGCCGGGATGGCCAGCCGCATGATCCATTTCGGTCACCTGGAGACCGAGCTCTTCATGCGTTTTCCTGACAAGGACCTCACCATTCGTAACATGGGCGACGAAGGAAACACGCCCGCTTTCCGCCCTCACCCCAGCCGTGGCTACACCGATCAGTATGCATTCGCCGGTGCCAAGGAATTACTCCCCAAAGAGCTTCAGACCAACTCCAAGCCCCAAGGGCATTTCGAAACACCTGATCAGTGGCTCACCGAGCTTAAAGCAGACACCGTCATTGCTTTCTTTGGCTTCAATTCTTCCTTCGGCGGCCCCGAAGATGTGGAGCGCTACAAGCTGGAGCTCGACGCTTTCCTCAAGCACACCCTCGCTCAAAAATACAATGGCGAGTCCGCTCCTCAAGTGGCGCTTGTATCCCCTACCGCCTACCAGGATCTGACCGGGAAATACAACGTTCCTGATGGTGTCGAAGAGAATAAGAACCTCGAGCTCTACACCGATGCCTCCAGCGAAATCGCTGCCGCAAACGGCATGCTTTTTGTTGATGCCTTCGGACCTTCTCTGGAGCTTTATAAGGACGGCGAAGAATACACCACCGATGGAGCTCTTCTCAGCGACCTCGGCTATCAGAAGCTTGCGCCTATTCTGGCCGACAATCTTTTCGGCCCCGGTAAAGTGGACGAGAACAGCCGCTCCGGCATTCGCGCTGCGGTCATGGAAAAGAACTGGGCCTGGCTCAACGACTTCAAGGTCCCCAACGGCGTTCACGTCTACGGACGACGTTTCAATCCTTTTGGACCTGACAACTACCCTCACGAAATCAAAAAGACTCGCGAGTACACCGTGATTCGGGATCAGTCCATCTGGGCTACACTCAAAGGTGACAACTTCGATGTCGTCGCGGCAGACGCCCAGACCTACGAACTTCCTCCTGTCGAAACCAACTACGTTGTTAGCGTCAAGAACGGCACCGTCGACTACCGACCCGGTAAAGTCGTTGAGACCAAAATCAAAACCGCTGAGGGCTACAAGATCGAACTCTTCGCTTCCGAGGAAGATTTTCCCGATCTCGCTAACCCGGTCCAGCTTGCCTTTGACAACAAAGGACGCCTCTGGGTTTCCACCATGGCCAGCTACCCTCACTACCGCATCGGTGACGCCCTACCTGAAGACAAGCTGCTCATCCTCGAAGACACCGACAACGACGGCAAAGCTGACAAACAAACCGTCTTCGCTGGCGATCTCCACATTCCTATTGGATTCGAAATTTCTCACGACGGCGTTTATGTCTCGCAGAGCGGCAGCATCGTCTTGCTCAAGGACCTCAATGGTGACGACAAATACGACACCAAAGATGTTGTCCTGAGCGGCTTCGACGATCACGACACCCACCACGCGATTTCCGCATTTGTAGCCGATCCATCAGGTGCGTTCATGATGGGTGAAGGTGTTTTCCTTCACACGAATGTCGAGAGCGCCTACGGCACCACGCGTGGAACGAATGGCGGTTTCTATCGTTACAGCCCGCAGCGCAAGAACGTCACTCGTCACGCCCAGTATTCGATCCCCAACCCTTGGGGCATCGCTTTTGATGACTACGGTCAGGACTTCTTCCTCCACACCTCGGGAACCAAGTTCTCCTGGATGCTGCCAGGATCCGTGAGGCCCATATACGGAGTTAACATGCAGGCACCGGACCTGATTGAGTCAGAACAGGTGCGTCCAACTTCCGGCCTTGAGTTTGTTTCCAGCAGTCACTTCCCAGACAACGTTCAGGGTGACCTGTTGCTCAACAACGCGATTGGCTTCCTCGGTGCCAAGCAGCACCAGATCGTCGAAGACGGCACTGGATACAAAACTGAGTTCCGTCAGGATCTCTTCGTCTCCGAAGACCTCAATTTCCGTCCTGTCGATCTCGAGTTCGCCCCTGATGGTTCCCTCTACGTCGTCGACTGGCACAACGCCCTCATTGGTCACATGCAGCACAGCGCTCGTGATCCACTACGCGACCACGAGCACGGCCGCGTTTACCGCGTCACCTATCCGTCTCGCCCGCTCGTAGAGCCAGCCAAGATTGACGGCGCCTCTGTCGATCAGTTGCTCGAGAACTTGAAGCTGCACGAGTATCGCTCTCGCTACCGCACCAAGCGTGAACTTCGTGGACGCGACGCTGCAGAAGTCGTTCCTGCCGCCGTTGCCTGGGCCGCCAACCAAGACGACGACCGTCTCAAGCTCGAAGCCCTCTGGGTGACCTGGGGTGCCGATCAAGTTGATCCCACGCTTCTCAAAGAGTTGCTTAAGTCAGACGATCATCGCGTCCGGTCCGCTGCCGTTCGCGTCCTGCGTTACATTCCTGAACTGGCCGGCCGCCAAGAGCTCCTGCTCGCTGCTGGCGGCGATGACCACGGACGTGTCCGCCTCGAAGCCGTCACTGCCGGTTCTCGCGACTCCAACGAGAACGGCCTGGCCATTCTCGCTGCCGCTGAAGCCAAGGGCGTCGATGACTATGTAAAGGATTCCTACAAAACAGCCAAAGCAGCTCTGACCGGAGAGATCCTTGCTTCCAGCGAGACCCTGCGGATCCAGGCTCCGAAGCATATGAAGGACAAGAAAGAAAAGGCGGCCTACATCCTTGGGGCTGAGATCTATCAGCGCGAAGCGCACTGTGGCACTTGCCACCAGGCCAATGGCAACGGTCTCCCTGCGGCAGGGTTCCCTCCCCTCCGTGGCACCAAGTGGGCAACCGGAGATCCCGAGCGCCTCATCAAGATCTCGATGAAAGGTCTCTTTGGTCCGATCGAGGTCAACGGAAAGCAGTTCCCTGGAGTCATTCCAATGACCCCGTTTGAGCACATCCTCGACGACAAGGAACTCGCCGCGACCCTAACCTATGTGCGAAATTCCTTCGGCAACAAGGCTAGTGTTATCACGGCCGAAGATGTGGCGAAAGTTCGGGAGGAGATCAAGGACGTCAAGATGATGTATACCCCTGCAGACATCCTCAAAGAGCACCCGCACGCTGAGTAGCGTTTCACTTCCGACAATCCAAGGAGACATTCCTTGGAAGCCAAAGGCCCGCTTTTTCAGCGGGCCTTTTTTGTGATAGATCAAACAACGCCCAAGTCCAAAATCCTGAAATCGAAATCCGAATTTCCGACTACGAAATCGTCCGCCGGTTCGCCGAACATAGCAGATGCTTCGATCTCCTCTACCATCACCGCGAAGACCTCGACAAATACGCAAACTGATGTGGCACCCATCCGTGAATTGCACACCAAAATGCCGCGTCAGTCAGGACTATATCACTTCGATTCAACGACCCATTTGAGGGTCATTGATACTGCCAACCGGAATGCGGTCTACTCCGGCAGGGGAATAGTTAGTCTCAGACTCTGTATCACTGTAAATTATAACAATTAGTGCGCCCAAGCCGACGATGGCCGCCACAATAATTAGAGCCATCCCTGCGCCATCACGCTCTTTCAAGTATAGGCCATAAATAAACCCTATCACGCATACAATCAATACTAACGTAACCATCGGAACAGTTCCAATATTCAAATTATGAAAGCGCCGCCATACAGTTAAATAGAGCGCTATCACCATAGACTTTACCACAGTTTCTATACCATTTCTATACCATTTCTATACCATTTCTATACCATTTCTATACCATTTCTATACCTGCCACTATCCAAACCTATATCTGGTCGCGACCTCCCTGCCCCTGCCCCGAATATCGTGCAACATGTCAACTATCTTCAGGCTGTCTCATCCCCCTGTTAATGAACGCCTTAGGCACAAAGTGACGACAGGAAATCGCTCTCCCGAAGCGCCCCTGATCGTCGTGTGCGATTAATTGCTGGGAGCTGTCCTGACGCCACGCGCAGAATCCTAAAACAGAGGAAGTGGGGCAAAAAGGAGACCAGAGCCTGCATTAACAAGCTCTCAATTTCGCTCTACTAGAATCGCATCGACTTCCACTGCCGTGCCCTTCTTACCATCAATCTCCACGACCAGAGTCTTGATCGTTCCACGCCAGGCTTCATTACCCTTCAACGAGATCCGAACCTCCGCAAAAGCGTCCCCAGAGATTACAGTTTCGGCATCCGCCAGTGATCTGCGATTCGCAGACGCCTGAACGGTCACATCCCCTTCGGTACGTAATTTGATCACAAGAGTCTTGTCCGCGTCAGTCACCTTGGCCTTGAGACCATTTCTTACCAGTTGGTTATTCTTCTTACCTAAGGTGAAATCCAGGTATCCCTGAAATCCGGCGATATTGTCGGCGATGCCTTTTGACTCCCAACCTTCGGTCTGCCAACCGCCACAATCGAATTCATAAGCGAGGCGCCCATCCTCGGGATCACGCCCGTTGAGAGACTCCCATTTGTCGGACAGGCCATCACCGTCGTTGTCGGGACGATTGATTTCGTATTCGGGATTCACTCCGCGACCACCCTGCCAGTCATCACCATTGGCGCGCATCGCTTCAGGAGACTCTTCGCCCTCGCCTGTGTCGCCCTTGGCGAGCCAATCATCCAGCAACTGTCGGTGACGTTTGATTTCGCCAGCGTATTTCTTGTCATTGATCAGATTGTGGACCTGGGCCGGATCCTTCATCACATCGTAAAACTCCTCGGCAAGCCGCTCGCCGAAGTAGATGCGAGTGAGGTCTTCGGAAAGTTCACCTGAGGCATATAATTCCTTCAGATTCTGAGTGTAATTCTTGCTGTCACGGTACTGCGGCTGCAGCAGCACGCGGTCGAGTTTGAAATTCCGAGTGTAGCGAAACTGATCAGTTCTGACGGTACGAACCTGATCGATGGTGTGGTCGAGTCTATCCTTACCGGAGGCCACCCAATCACGCGACTGAAAGTCACTCGCGAACAAATCCTGACCTTCATACCAATCCGGCTGATCAATTCCTGCCCAGGCCAATGTGGTTGCTGAAAGATCCAAGGTGCTGATCAAGTCGTCTCGCACTTCATGCTTCGGCACCCACTTCTCAGGCCCCATCATCATGAAAGGCACATGAAGCCCTCCTTCGGTCGGCATCTGCTTGTGACGGACCAGGTTATTGGCTCCGTGATCGGAGAAGTAGACCACGATGGTATTGTCGGAGAGCCCCGAGGCTTTGAGCCCTTTCAAGATTTCCCCAATGTGGTCGTCATCCGTCCGAACCGCATCGCAATGCTGCGCGACGACTTCTCGATAGATATCGTTCTGTGGGTAATCCGCCGGAACGGTCACTGTCGAAGGGTCCGTTTTGCGATCTGCCGCGATCTTAGCGGTATTGATCTTTCCGCCCTTGGTTTGGAACTGGACAAAGAACGGCTGGTTCTGCTCCAGAACATCCCAACTGTCCGCCTGCCCTTTCATCTTGAGGTCGGAGTAGGTCGCCTTTTCATCCCACACAAAGTTGTAATCGGACTTACCGTGATTATAGGTCGCATATCCTGCCTCTTTCATGATTTGCGGAAGCAGCTTCATTCCCTCAGGCAAGTAAAGCTGAGCATCCGGGGCCCGTGACGAGCGATGCTCATGAGCGCCAAAACGAATCTGGCTCGCTCCACCCATCATGGAAGAACGACAGGCCGAACACACGGGAGCCGGGACAAAGGCCCGGGTGAACAATACACCCTCGGCCGCGATAGAATCGATATTCGGAGACGCGAGCTTGTTGACTTCGTGCCCGTAGCACCCCATCCAGGGCGAGGTATCTTCAGCAAAAATCCAGATGATGTTTGGCCTGTCCTCCGAAGCCTTGGCGAAGGAGGAGCCGATCGCAGCCATAACGGCAGCGGCGAGAAGGAGACTGAGGATTCTATTCATATCTGGAAATAGAAGGAACGATTTCCTCCCATGAATCAATCAATCCCTTGTAAGAAATGCGTCATACAAATTTTGCTAAGTTTTTCATTGAATCTAATTATAATTTATATTATGGTATTTCTAACATTCCTTACCCCTACTGATGCAATTTACTTGCAATATGTAAATCGCGATGCTTTATTGCAAGAATATTGCATTTAAAACCTACCAAATGAAATCTCTGCTATCCCCAAAAACACTATCCTTCGCAGCGTTAATTGTCCTTGCGACTTCCTCATCGAGAGGAGAAGAGGAGCATTCCCATACCGAAGGGCATTCCCATACCGAGGCTCCTTCCCACACAGAGGAGCACTCCCATACCGAAACTCCTTCCCATACCGAAACTCCTTCCCATACCGAAACTCCTTCCCACACCGAGGCTCCTTCCCATACCGAGGAGCATTCCACTGACTGGGCCAATGCGCTCCTCACCGGCGAAGGAATCGATCCGGTTGGGTTCTCCTTACCCGACCTGTACATTATTGGAACCGGCGGAGTTTCCGAATCTGGAGGTAATCCAGCGGATGGTGCTTTTTCGGAACATGACCCGCAAAATGATGTCGGATTCCAAGCCATCGATCTGGATTGGGCCTTTGATTTTGGTGATATCGTGACCGGGCTTATCGCAGGAACCGGATTTCAAGTCGTCGGAGGAGACTGGGAGGCAGAACTGGAGGAAGCATTTCTTCACTTCCACGTGAACGACTCTCTTGCTATCGGAGGTGGCCAGTTTCTCAATGCGCTTGGTTTCGAATCAACCAAGCACGTTCACGGATGGGATTTTGTGAATCAGAACCTACTCAACGCCCGTCTCATGAACGACGGACACCTCACGACACAGGGTGGTGAAATACTGATCAAGACTCCCAATCAAGGTCTCTTCACCGTCGGATTTGGCGGGATTCGTTCTCACGGAGAGCACGGTCACGGAGAAGAAGAACACGAAGAAGAAGAAGAGGGCCATCATTTCGAATCTCACAACGCCGAGTTCAATAACTGGGTCGCATCTCTCGACTACCGTTTTACTCTGCCATCTGATGAAAACCTCATTATCTCTTCCTCAGTCGCTTTCGGAGAGAATGGCTTCGGCGAAGACACCTTGTTGATCGGTGCGGGATTCCAGAAAATGTGGAGTGATCACAATCATAGTCACGATGAGTTTTGCCCGGGAACTATCCAGCTACGAAGCGAGTTCTTTTACCGCGAAATCGATGCAGTCGACGAAGACGGCGACCAGCACACTTTTGATGACATGGGGATCGCGACGATTCTCTCCTGCCAGTTGACTGAAGATATCAACGGTTCACTTCGGCATGATTGGGTATCCAGCCTCGCAGCCCTCGAACTTACCGATACCCATCGGTTCTCGGCTGCCCTGACTACAAATCTCGGACCTCAAGACCGGTTACAGGCTAGAGTCCAATACGACCACCTGATCAACGATACAATTGGCACTGAGCACATCGCATGGCTCCAGATCCAATATCACTGGGGAAGTGGCGATCACGAAGGCCACAATCACTAGCGGGAGGCCACCTTAATTGGTGGGTTCGCCCTGCTTCTTTTTGCCCTTTCCCTTCTTCTTACCTTTAGGTTTCGAAGCATCACCCTTCAAATTTCTCCCCTGACGTTCGAGAGCACGAAGTTCTGTTTCGAGTCCTTCGTCGCCCTGGTCGGTCATCCAGGCATCGAGCTTCGCCTGTAGCCCTTCAATGACAGAGGCGTATTCCGGATTCTCCGCGATATTCTTCCGTTCAAGTGGATCGGCTTTCATATCGTAGAGTTCAAGGGCCGGGCGAAAGTGATAAGCGTCGACCAGACGCTTGGCTTTCTTGTTTCCCGCCTCGGCTTTTGCGACCATCGATTTGAACTCTACCGATTTAGTGCAGGCGTTAGTGAACTGGGTCTCGTGATTCAAATTCACAATGAGCTTGTACTGATCGCCTCGAACCGAACGAATCCCATAGGCTTCGGAACCATTGATGATGCCCCGCGTCGTCATGATCCCATAGACGTGATCCTTGTGATGATCGGTCTCGCCTTTGAGAACCCCAAGAAAGCTTTTTCCATCCACTGGTGCGATCGGCTCACCACCCGCAACATCGATGAAGGTAGGTGTAACATCGACGTATTCGACCATGGCTTTGGCCACTGATCCCGCTTCGACCTGTCCCGGCCAGCGCACGATCATGGCCGACTGCAGCCCATGGTCGTAACAAGTCCACTTCGCGAAAGGAAAAGAATTGCCCTGCTCGGACACGACCATGACGAGCGTGTTGTCAGCGAGACCGCTTTTCTCAAGCGACGCGAGAACTTGCCCGACCTGATCGTCGTAATAGGTGATCTCAGCTAGGTAACGACTGAAGGCGTCGCGCAATTCGGGAGTGTCGACCAAATAGGGCGGCAGTTTCACTTCCTCAGGAGGATAAACTGAGGCATCACCTTTGTTCCAGGGACTGTGAGGTTCATTGGAGCACGCGAAAAGGCAAAAAGGTTTTCCGCCACCTGCGGTTTCTGCCATCAACTTGTCGATACCTTCAATGTCGAGTGCCTTGCTGGCACCAAGTCTCTCAAAAGGAAAAACGGACTCAGGGCCGATGTGGGTTTTGCCCGTCTGGGCCACCCGGTAACCAAGTGGCTCCAATTGATGCACAATACTCTTCACTTCAGGATAAGCATTGGTGTGATTCGGGTAGGCTCCGCTCTTCACAGGATAGATACCGGTGTAGATATTGTGACGCGTCGGTGAACACATTGGCGCAGCCTGGAAGCACCGCTCAAAAAGCATCCCTTCAATGGCTAGCTTATCGATATTCGGTGTCTTCGCCTGACCACCGTAACAACCAATATCCCGGAAGGTACAGTCATCAGCAATGATGAAAATCATGTTTGGTTTTTCAGCCGCCCCGAGGGAAAAACTGAACGAGACGCAAAGAGCGAAGAGAATAAGGGGGATTTTCGATTTCATTGAGGTGAATACTAAAATGAATAAACAAGGGGCAGCGAAGATCGCAGTTGGCTTCATCACGGTTTTCGCACCCTGCTTTGGCTCGGCCAGCCGCATTTTTGTAACAAAGCGTCACACCCCGTCACTTCCCACATACGGCGGCTGGGTCTTTTGCTTCTCAGGAAGATACGGACGCGCCGCCCTCCAATCGGCATACGCTCGGTGAAGGCTTTCCACTTTCTCAGGCATCTGCGTGGCGAGATCATTCAACTCCGTGGGGTCATCGACCATGTTGAAGAGCATCCAGCTTTTACCTTCTTTGACTAACTTCCAATCCCCCTTGCGAATGGCGCGCTTGTTCTCGGTCCACCCGGTGATCAACAATTCATGGTCGGGCCGAGTCTTGCCTTCAAACAGAGGCACCAAGCTGAGCCCATCTAACTTAGGGGTCGGTTTTCCGTCCTGCTTCCTCGGATACTTTGCTCCGGCCACTTCCAAAAAGGTAGGCATAAAATCGACGAGATGAGCGACCTCCTTACAAATGGTATTCGGCGCGATCTTTGCCGGCCAATGGGCCATCAAGTGGGTGCGGGCCCCGCCTTCGTTCCCGGCCTGTTTGAATTTTCGGAATGGCGTACCACTCACTTCACCCCAAACGGCATGAGGACTCCGCCACGATTCCGGATCGGTGGGATGAAGCCAGTTCTTTGTTTTGCCGGGAATGCCACAACCGCCGTTGTCCGAAAGAAAGACGATCAAGGTGTTGTCCAACTCACCCCGTGACTCGATCTTATCGACGATACGCCCGATGCTGCGATCAAGCGCGTGCACCATTGCAGCGAATCCCGCCGCTTCCTCAATGCGCCGCTGTTTGTCCTCATCAGTCAACTCTTCCCATGGTTGATAGGGAGTCTTAGTTTCGCCCTCAAAAGGCGACAACTTGGTATCTTCTGCGATCAATCCCATCGCCTTCTGTTTCGCAAAGCGCTGATCACGAATCACATCCCAACCCACCTGGTAGCGCTCTTCAAACTTCTCATAATCTTCCTTCAAGGCATGAAGTGGATAGTGAGCCGACTCATAGGGCAGATAGAGAAAGAACGGTTTCCCGTCGTCTTTCGTTTGGTCGAGAAAACGCAGTGCCGCATCAGTGTAGGCGTTCGTTTTGTAGTAGGGCTTTGTGGTAGAAGTCTCGATTTCAGCCTGAGTGAGCAGCTTGTCGTCGAGATGAATTTCCACAGGATCGTAGGAAAAAAAGTTGCCGCATCCGCCGTAGTGACAAAACGACTTGTCGAAACTGTTCATTGCCGTGAGCCGCTCCAATGGCACCCAGGAATCGAAATGCTCTTTCCCAGCATACAATGTGGTGTAGCCCGCTCCTCCTAACAAAGCCCCCATCGACTGGCACTCGGGGCCGCCCAACATGGTGCCTGTGAGCATGGCCGAACGCGTCGGATTGCACTTGGCCATGTTGTAGCCCTGCGAAAAACGCATCCCATTGGCAGCCAGCTTGTCGAGATTCGGCGTATCAATCTCAGCACCGAAGCAGCCGATATCAGAGAAGCCAATATCGTCGCCGACGATGAGTACGATGTTGGGGCGGTCATCGGCGTGAAGAGACACTGAGAGCGTTAGAATTGTGGACAGAAAAATTCGGAAATAGATGACAGAGGCCATGGTCACTTTTCGCCCCGAATACGATATCTTGCGACAGCCAACTAAGGCGCAATAGAGGAAGCTGATGCATTTGACGCCCAAGAGGAAAGACCTCAAGCTTTCAAAACTCGCGATCTCACCTTTTTCAATTCCCGAATCCAATATGAACCGACTCCTCTACACCCTTATCCTGCTGCTCTTCGCCACAAGTTCATGGGCAGATCAGCAACGACCCAACATCGTTTGGTTGTTCTCCGACGATCACGCCTACCAAGCCATTGGCGCATATGGTGGACGACTTGAGGAAATCAATCTCACCCCGAATATCGATCGTCTCGCCAAGGAGGGAATGGTCTTTGATAGAGCTTATGTCGGCAATTCGATTTGTGCACCGAGCCGCGCCACGCTGCTGACTGGGAAGCACAGCCACCTCAACGGCAAGATCGACAACCGCGGAGCCTTCGATCACGATCAGCAACAGTTTCAAAAAATCCTGCAGAAGAACGGCTACCAGACCGCCATGATTGGCAAAATCCACCTCGCGGGAAACATGCAGGGATTCGACTATTGGGAAGTGCTGCCCGGCCAGGGCAAGTATTGGGACCCGTCCTTTGTGACCGAGGAAGGCACCACCGTCTACAAGGGCGAGCACTCTACCGAAGTCATCACGGAGCGAGCACTCAACTGGTTGGAGACGGATTGCAAACAGGATGAGCCTTTCATGCTGATGGTCCATTACAAGGCTCCCCACCGCAACTGGCAGCCAATCACCAAGTGGAAGGAAAAGTTCAGCACCATGACTTTTCCCGAGCCTGATTCTTTATTCGACAACTACGTGGGACGCGGCACGGCCGCCAACGAGCAGGACATGTCCATCGATATCACGATGAGAATGGAAGGTGACCTCAAGGCCAATCAATCGCCTCGCAAAGAATACCTCGAAGCCAATCCAATGACCGGAAAAGATCTGGTCCGATGGAAATATCAAATGTACATGCGCGACTACCTTGCCTGCATAGCCGGGGTGGATGAGAACATCGGCAAGATACTCGACTACCTCACTGAGCAGGGATTGGATAAAAACACCGTCGTGATGTATTCCGCGGATCAAGGATTTTACCTCGGCGAACACGGGTGGTTCGACAAGCGTTTCATCTATGAAGAATCCTTCCGCACCCCTCTCCTCGCCAAATGGCCTGGAGTCGTTAAACCCGGGATGCGAAACGGTGACATGGTTCAAAACATCGACTTCGCCGAGACCTTTCTCGACATCGCCGGAGTGGATGCCCCGAAAGACATGCAGGGAGAAAGTCTCGTGCCTTTGTTGAAGGGAGAAACCCCCGAAGACTGGCGGGAGAACCTTTACTATCATTACTACGAATACCCCGCAGTTCACAGCGTTCGTCGACACGAAGGTGTTGCCGGGAAACGTTTCAAATTGATCCGCTATTACGGGATCGACGTCCCCAATGGTGAGGAATGGGAATTCTTCGACCTCGAGACGGATCCTTCGGAGATGACCAGTGAGTACAGCAACCCCGAATACTCCGCTCAAATTGCAGAACTAAAGGAGGAACTGAAAAATCTCAGAACCCAGTACGAAGTGGTGGATATCCCTCAGACGCATCACCTCCCCAGCGCGAAGAAAAAGAAGAAAGGGTAACCTTTCCGCGAGCTTCTCCATTCAAGGAAGTTCAGACGGCAGGGCTGTTTCTCAGCCCCCAAATGCCTCGATAGGCCAACGATCGTAAAGTGATATCGCAGACGGCCCCGGAGAAACGAGCATTAAAAATCTACACTTACTCTCAATCCAGACGGTGAACTGATCCACAACTGGACTCCCGGCAAAAGACGCTGACCGGTTCCGATCCTCCGGGATATCAATCAGCTGCGATACCGTTCGACATCGCTCTCGGACAAAAAATGCCCGGAGAAATCTCCGGGCATCTTCTGACTCTGAGAGCCTTAATCTTCTGACTCTGAGAGCCTTAAAGATCGAACGGCACTCCGCTAATATCAGAGCGCTAAGTCGAAGCGATCCAGATTCATCACCTTGTTCCAAACAGCTACGAAGTCGCTGACAAACTTCTGCTCGGCATCATCCGAGGCATAGGCTTCCGAGATAGCCCGGAGTTGCGAGTTCGAACCGAATACGAGATCAACGGAAGAGGCAGTCCATTTGGTCTTACCTGTCTCGCGGTCTTTCCCTTCGTAGAAGTGCTCGCACATGGGGGATACAGACCACTCAATATCCATGTCCAGAAGGTTCACGAAGAAGTCATTGGTTAAAGCTTCAGGCTGTTCGGTGAAAACACCAAGATCGGGGAACCCAACGTTGGTATCCAAAACTCTCAAGCCACCAACGAGGACGGTCATTTCTGGCGCTGATAGGGTCAGCAGTTGGGCACGGTCGACCAGCGTCTCCGGCGCAGGCCGATCGAGTTCGTGTCCGAGGAAGTTGCGAAAGCCGTCTGCCTTCGGCTCGAGGAAGGCGACGGAATCAACTTCGGTCATCTCCTGCGACGCATCAGTCCGTCCAGGCGTGAACGGAACCTCCACCTTGTGACCAGCCTTCTTCGCTGCGTCCTCGATCGCAGCACAACCACCCAGCACAATCAGATCAGCGAGCGAGACCTTTTTACCGTTGGTCTGAGCCCCGTTAAAATCCTCCTGAATTTTCTCAAATACCGGCAGGACCTTTGCGAGTTGGTCAGGGTTATTGACTTCCCAGTCCTTCTGCGGTGCGAGGCGAATGCGGGCACCATTGGCACCCCCACGATTATCGCTCCCGCGGAAGGTCGATGCCGATGCCCACGCGGTCGAAACCAGTTGGGATATGGACAATTCTGAACGGAGGATTTCACCCTTCAAAGCAGCGATTTCCTCCTCCCCTATCAATGGATAATCGGCAACTGGAACTGGATCCTGCCATAACTGCGGCTCGGGAATATCCGAACTGAGGTAGCGGGAAAGAGGACCCATGTCGCGGTGGGTCAGCTTGTACCACGCCTTGGCGAAGGCTGCCTGAAATTCATTCGGATTCTCGAAGAACCGTTTTGAAATCTCCCCATAACTTGGATCCACTTTGAGCGCTATATCTGTCGTGAACATGATCGGAGCGTGACCCTTCGCAGGATCATGAGCGTCCGGCACCGTTCCTTTTCCTCCTCCGTCCTTAGGAATCCATTGTTGAGCGCCAGCAGGGCTCTTGGTCAATTCCCAATCGTAGGCATAAAGATTGGAGAGATACATGTGCGACCACCTTGCCGGGGCGCTGGTCCAGGCACCTTCGAGACCACTGCTGATGGTGTCGCCAGCGTTGCCGGTTCCATGGGAACTCTTCCAACCAAATCCTTGTTCCTCGAGCGGCGCCCCTTCGGGGTCAGCCCCAACGGTCCCTTCGGGACTAGCAGCACCGTGAGCCTTTCCGAAGGTGTGTCCACCTGCGATAAGCGCAACGGTCTCCTCGTCATTCATCGCCATGCGAGCGAATGTTTCGCGGATGTCCGTGGCTGCTGCGAGCGGATCTGGATTGCCATTTGGACCCTCTGGATTGACGTAGATCAATCCCATTTGAACGGCACCGAGAGGCTTCTCAAGTTCCCGGTCTCCCTCGTATCGCTTGTCTCCAAGCCAGGTGCTCTCCGGCCCCCAGTAGATATCCTCCTGAGGCTCCCAGACATCTGCGCGACCTCCAGCAAAGCCAACCGTCTCAAAGCCCATCGACTCGAGCGCGACGTTTCCGGTAAGAATCATCAGGTCAGCCCATGAGATCTTTTGACCATACTTCTGCTTGATCGGCCAAAGCAATCGGCGCGCCTTATCCAGGTTAACGTTGTCAGGCCAACTGTTGAGTGGTGCGAACCGTTGAGTGCCATCCGATGCGCCTCCGCGACCGTCTGTAACCCGGTAGGTACCTGCGCTGTGCCACGCCATCCGGATGAAAAATGGACCGTAGTGCCCGTAGTCGGCAGGCCACCAGTCTTGTGAGTCCGTCATCAGATCGGTTAGATCTTTTTTCAAAGCATCCAAGTCGAGTTTCTTAAACTCTTCAGCGTAATCGAAACCTGGATTCATCGGATTACTCTTGGCGGAGTTCTGATGAAGAATCTGCAGATTCAACTGATTCGGCCACCAATCTCGATTGGACATGGCACTGGCAGCAGTGTGTCTTGCGGAGGGGGCTTGGGCACCCATCACTGGGCATTGACTAATATCATCCATATTTTTTTTAGGTTTAGATTGAGCTTGTGCAACAACACTCTCAGCCCCTGTCCAACTATAAAGGGCCAAGGCAACAAGCCAGGCTGAGGTTGTTTTTCTGATGAATCGCCGCTTGTGTTTTAGAGCAGCTCCATTTTGCGTAAATTGCTTTCTTATCATTATGTTAGTGTAGGGGGGGCTCGTTAATTTCTATGGTTCGTTACGCCGCCCCGATACAATCGGGACAAGTGCCCCAATAGATTACTTCCGCTTCGTCTATCTGGAATCCTGAGTCGTCGGCGGCGGTTAAGCAGGGCGTTTCGCCAACAGCGCAGTCAACATCAGCCGTTTTCCCGCAGGAGCGACAGATCACGTGGTGGTGGTTGTCACCGACCCGATCCTCGTAGAGGGCCGGAGACCCGGCAGGTTGAATGCGACGGATGAGGCCTTTCCCGGAAAGCATCCCGAGGGCGTCATAAACCGCCTGTCGCGAAATGGTACCAATGTTGGCGCGGACTTCCTCGGCAATAACGTCCGCCCTACTGTGAGATTTGTTTGATACTGCGCGCAGCACGGCCAGACGCTGGGCCGTGATCGGGATCCCATGTTCACGGAGAAGCTCTGCTGGACCAGTCATTTTTTAGACTGACACAAGTTCTGGACTCTGTCAAGAACTTGAGATGTCTTCCCGATGAGTTTTTTAAAACGCCAATACTTCGCGAAATATGGCCGATTCTCCATAAAATGGGGCCATTAAAACCAAGACGCTGACCTTGAGATCAACCAAGCTGTTTGGCCGACCATGAAGAAGAACTATCGCATTGCCATCGCCGCTGCCTTCAGCTTGTCGCTTAGTCTGATTGCATCAATCAACCAAGCGGCAGACAACCGCCAACCCAACGTCGTTTTCTTTCTCGTCGATGACCTCGGTTCAGGCGAAATCTGTTGCTACGCGAGCCAATTTCACGAAACGCCTAACATTGATGCGCTCGCCTCGAAGGGAATGCGTTTCACTCAGGCCTATTCAGGAGCCACCCTGTGCTCACCGAGTCGGGCAGCCCTGCTGACGGGTCGTTCGCCGGCACGCTTGCACCTGACCGACTGGATCCCTGGCCAGGTCCAGATCAACCGCAAAACCGTGACCCCAGACTGGCAGACCCACATGGATCACGAGAGGATCCTCCTGCCCGAAGCCATGAAAGAGCAAGGATACGCCACCGGATTCTTCGGCAAATGGCACCTCATCCCTCGCCCCCGACCACAGGACAAGGAAAAGAACGATCCTGATCTCATTGCTGAGATTGACGCCTTGTATCCCCAGCACATGCCGGAGAAACACGGCTTCGATGAAAACTATGGCGGCGATGCCTCCGCCAACCAGGGAGGGAACTTCTTCTATCCCAAATATCACAAATTTGCCGGGCTCAAAGACAAAGGCAGCGAAGAGGAATGCCTCACTGACGCACTCACTAGCTGCGCAGTCGACTTCATGGAGCGCAAAAAAGACGAGCCGTTCTTTCTCTACCTTTCCTACTACACCGTACACGGACCCATCACGGGCAAACCTGACTACGTCAAAAAATATCAGCGGAAGTTGGCTGATAATCCCGACGTCGACTATTACATGAAGGATCCGGGTAAAGCCGCCATGATCCAGAGCCTTGATGAAAGCGTGGGCCGGGTCGTCGCCAAGCTGGAAGAGATCGGCCAACTCGACAACACGCTCATCATCTTCACCGGCGACAACGGCAGCCAGGGCGATGAGTTCGTCCCGAACTACCGCGGCAACAAAGGGACGGCCTACGAGGGAGGCACACGCGTGCCATTGATCGTCGCCGGCCCTCAGATTAAGACAGGAGTTTGCGATACCCCCACCATCGGGATGGATCTCTATCCGATGATTCTTTCCTACATCAATGCCCCATTAAAAACAGAGGAACATCTCGACGGAGTCGACATCCTGCCACTGTTGACCGGCACCGGAACGGTGGCGGCCCGCCCCTTCTACTGGCACTATCCACACTACGATGAAACGACGCCCTACAGTTCCGCCATCGTCGACGGATGGAAGGTCGTTCGCTACGCCGATGATGAAAAGGTCGAAGTGTTTGACCTCAACAACGACCCGATGGAGAAGCATGACCTCGCCGCGATTCATCCGGAGAAAGCACGAGCACTGCTCAAGAATCTGGACAACTACCTCACTGAGGTTGGTGCGCAGCTTGCATTGCCCAATCCGGGGCATGATCCGAGCGCAGAGTTCTCCGGTGGTATCCGCGACTTCAAAGTGTGGCAAGCGGGGCAGCAAAAGTAGGCAGCCCACTCAATCCAGGCTGGCATTACTCGTTCGCCTTCTTATCTTTTCTCCAGTCACCAGATGCGGGATCCGGCTGCGCATTTTCACTCGGCAGCCAGGTAGCATGTTCCTCGATCACAGGACGATACTCTGGATGCTTCGCCAGATTGGTAAATTCGTTAGGGTCCTTGGAGTGATCGTAGAGCTCTTCCGATCCATCAGCATAGCGAATGTAGCGCCATCGTTCTGAACGGACCGCATGATTCTCAAAACCTTGAGTTGTGATGATCGCCCTATCCGAAGAAGCCGCTGGATCATTGAGCCAGGGAACGAGACTTTCGCCTTCCAGAAACGTGGGTGCCTCCGTGCTACACAATTCAGAGAGTGTCGGATAGATATCGAGCAGACTAACCGGACGCGAACACGCACCTCCGGATGGCATGCCCGGCGCAGCAACAATCAGAGGAACATGAGTCGTCTGTTCCCAAAGAGCAAATTTCTCCCAGTGCTCTTTATGTCCAAGGTGGTACCCATGATCTGACCAGAGAACGACCACAGTATTCTTCGCCATCGGTCCGTCATCAAGGGCATCCAGCAATCGACCCACCATGGCATCGGCAAAACTGATCGACGCGAGATACGCCCGCACAGCGTCGCGCCATTTCCCTTCGTCCACGATCCATTGCTGCCAAGTTCGGCGAGCCATGGCCCGCCCTGCTTCCGGCACATCATCAAGATCGCCTTCTTGTATTTCAGGCAGCTCCACTTCATCCAACGGATAAAGATCAAACCAGGATTCGGGCACATACCACGGGATGTGTGGCCGGTAGATTCCGACTGCGAGAAAAAGCGGCTTCTGGTGCTCTTTTAACAATTGCGTTTCCGCCCAGCTCACCACTTTGGCATCCGCCATTTCGTCGTCCTCGATATCCAACGCAGCCCAGTCGAAATGACCTTTGTAGAACTCAAGAGTGCCGTTAGCGGGGAATGGATCCGGTTTGATTTCCTGGGGCATCTGGCGCTCCTTAGACGGGAAATAGGTGTCTCAGGGTTTCGGATCCAATAGGCCGGTGTACCCTTTCTCACTGAGGGACGCGCTGTGATAGATTTTGCCACCACCCAAAGTGGTGTAACCATGCTCCCTAAAATGCTGGGGCAGTGTGGCGACCTCTTTGAGGTTTTCACTGATACGCCAATCCTGACCGTTCAGGTAGACCCCACTGGTCGAGGGGCGAACGCCGGTGAGGACACTGACCCGGGACGGGTTGCAGGCCGGAGCAGCGCAGTGGGCATTGGCAAAAAGAACCCCGCGCTCAGCAAGCCGATCAATATTGGGAGTGTGCACGCCGGGCCGGCCACCGATCCCCCAATGATTAAGGTCATCGATTGCGATGAAGAGGACATTGGGAGCCGTCGGAATTGCCTTTTCCTGCGCGTCTGAGAATGCACCCACGAGGCTGCAGAAGACGATGGCCAAAACGGCAACGTACCGAATTGAGAGATTGAGGCGTCGAGTCATGAGTTGGGCTATCTCAATTAAATGCCCAATCCCAAAAAGAAGTTAACAAAAATCGACCCAAAAAATTCTCCGGCAATCTGAAACCAACTCACAGGAATACGCCTCCGACGCCCAAGCATATGGGAGCCAAGTTCGAGGGAGGGTGAACAGGGCTCGAATCGAACCGATCACTCGATGCAGATGACTTCCTTCATCGTATGAGCATAAAGGCGTCCATTTGCGTAGGTCAACGATGCCAAAGACCATGTTTCCCCTCCCGGTCCGAGATCATTGGTTGAAACAATAGCTCCTGGCGAAAGCGTTTCGGTCTCCACCTTGATCACATGGACGGTCCCGGTCACCAAGGGAAGGAAAAGATACTTCCCCACCCGAGTCGGGCTGGCAGCGGAAATGTGCCCCCAACCGGTTCCATTGTGACCTTTGTTGCCGACAGCGAATCCGCCAGCGTTGAGGGGCTTGTTTCCCGGATTTCCTTCTCCCCAGAGCAAAGCATCGTCCTCCTTGGTTTCTTTGTCGGGCATGAGCTGAGCAGGAAGTTCAAGGTATTCCACCACCCCGGTCTCGACGTTGACTCGGCCAATATAAGGGAAGTTGTGTACCAGAAACCAATGCCAATCCCCGATGACGAGATTAGCCTGGTTGGTATTGGGATGACGTTTTCCGGCGCTCAGCGCCACATCGACTTCCTTGATCCAATCCCTTTTCTCAGGATCATATTTCCACAACGTTGCCCCTTGATTAACGGGCTGTTCACGCAGGATTTTGCCGGTCACCGCATCCATCACCAGATGGTTCATCCCCTGAAATCCGAAGGCATACTTCTCGTTCCAATGAGTGGCGAACGACGGATCATACCCAGCCAGTCCCCTGTTCCAGAGAGTCTTTCCTTCCTCTCCCGGCACTAGGCTTGTAAGGCTTTGTCCGGCGGGGGTTTCTAGCGGACCATGTGGACCACCCCTGGCGTGCGATATGGCAAAATCTCCATCGGCAGTTTTGCCAACTACCGGGGTGTTGTGGACAACGGTACCAACGTTTTCTCGCCACAGAACCTTACCAGTTCGTTTGTCTATCCCGTGGATATAGGTCCAGACTTCCTCGGGTTTGACCCCTTCAGGAATTTTGATTTCCCCTTTTGCTTTCTCTCCAGGACCCGCCCATTTCTGCATCTTGGCTCCAGCCTCTTTGTTGGCAACTTCGACATAGAGAATCGTATCCCCAACCAGAGATGGCTCGGCCTGGCGGTTATTGTGCTTGAAGCGCGGCGTCCACTCCCGCACCCAAACTTCCGTGCCAGTATAGTCGTAGCACCCAATCGCTCCACAACGATTAAAAAACCAAACATGCTCTCCATCAGTGATCGGAGCAAAAACCGTGCCGTCGGAAAACCCACCCGCGAGCGAAATGCCAGCACTCCCCGGCAACTCGACCTGCCAGAGAATTTCCCCGGTGTTGGCGTCGAGGCAGAATCCAATGATGTCTGTGCCCCACTCTTTCTCTTCCAGCTTTTTGATCGGCACATGAGTCGTAACAAAGACACGATCATCCCAGATTGTAACGCTGCTCATCCCGGCCTCCGGCATGGGCGTGCTCCAACGAATATGTTCGCCGCGGGTGGCGCTCCATTGGGTCGGGGGCTTGCCATCAACCTGCCAGTTAAAATTGGGGCCGGCTGGCTGAGGCCAGTCTTCGGCGTGAAGAGGATGAACGATAGCGAAGGCTGTAATCGCTATCAGGGAGGTGCAGATAGAATCTTTCATCAGGCTCGTTACTCTTCTGAGGTCGCAGGTTTGGGATCCGACGGGAGGATTAAAGTTTCGGCTCCACCCACTCAGGAATGCCCTTCTTCTTGAGCTGCCTCTCGTAACGAACCGCCTGTGGGTGCTCCTTGTAGTAGGCGTTATCCTCATTCACCATCAGCGGAATAGATTCTACCCACCACTGATCGTAGACCTTACGCAACTCAGCGACGACCTCAGGATGCTGATCGGCCACATCGGTGGCCTCATAGGGATCAGCGGAAATGTCATAGAGCTCCTTGTTGTCCACGAAGCGCCAGCGCGTGTTGCGAACCGCGCAGCCCTTGTATTGGGAAAGGTTTGGATCTTCGCCTTTTTCCCAACGCCCCTTGTGAAAGAAGAGGTGACGGTCAGCCCATTCAGCTTCGGGATTCTCCAGCAGAGGCAATAAAGTTTTGCCGTCGATTTTTTGAATTCCGGCAGGAATCTCAGCACCGGCGAGATCCGCGAAGGTGTTGAACAGGTCGATGTGCGCGGCAAGACCATTGATATCCGTTCCCTCACCTAATACGCCTTTCCAACGCCAGAAAGCCGGCACGTGAGAGCCACCTTCGTAGGAAGAACCTTTTCCTGATTTAAAGCCAGCGGTGTGCATTTTGACCGATTTACCATCCTTCTCTCCCCTGCTTCCAGCCTGACCATTGTCCGTCATGAAAATGACGAGCGTGTTGTCCCAGGCTTCCCACTCATCGAGCTTTTCCATGAGCAAACCGAAGTTCTCATCGATGTTTTCGATCATGCCGTAGCGGCCTGCGGTGCTTTCATCCCAGCCGTCGTCCAGAAATCGCTTCTTGTTTTTCTCCGGAGCCAGCATGGGACCATGCGGAGCATTGGGAGTGATGTAGGCAAAGAACGGAGTGCCCGACTCATGGTTCTTCTTGATGAATCCAAGAGCCGCCTCGAAAAAGACGTCAGTACAGAAACCTTTGGTCTTCACGATGGTATCATTGTGAAGGATCACGTTGTCGAAGTACTTACCTTCGGCCTCGCGGTTCGGAGGGAAGTCAGCACAGCTGCCTTCGTAGGCCTGGCCAATGCCGCCGGCTCCGTGAATGAACGTTTCACTGAACCCGCGATTGTAGGGCTGATACTCATCCGGATCCCCCAGGTGCCATTTGCCGAAGATGCCAGTTTCGTAGCCTGACGCATTGAGAATCTGCGGCATCGTCGTCGATGACAACGCCATCAACTCGCGCTCCTTGATCGTGTGGGTCACTCCGTTGCGGAACTCGTGACGGCCGCTCATGATCGCGGATCGGGTCGGTGCGCAGGTCGGACTGACATGAAACTCGGTGAAGCGCGTCGACACCTCGTAGAACTTGTCGAGGTTCGGCGTACGTAGCACTTCGTTGCCGAGGCAACTGAGATCACCCATGCCCTGATCATCGGTCATGACCATGATAATGTTCGGACGACTGCCTTTGAGGTCTTTGGCTTGAGTAAAAACCGACGCAAAGACGGCGAGGAATGATAAAACGATTATTCTCATGAGATGTTTTGGGATGATAAATGGGTGAGTGCCCTAAGTGGCATCAATGAACCTTGTCTCCAGAAAACTAATGTTTCAGATTGAAACACACAATTTCAGGGTTCTCCGCAATTAAGCCCAATTCTCCGCACTCCCCTGCGCAAGTACGCGATCTTTTGCAGAATTTATCCATTGTGCGCGAGATCACTTTCTCCGTAGTTTAATGAACTTCAGAGTTCATGAAATACGCGATCTGCAACGAAACCTTCGCCGGCGCCTCTTTGGCTGACGCCGCCAAACTAAGTGCCGAAATTGGCTACACCGGCCTTGAGATCGCCCCGTTCACTCTCGCTGACGACATCTCGACGATCAGTGACAGCGACGCCAAAGGACTTGGCGATCAAGTCAGAGATGCCGGACTCGAAGTGGTCGGCCTCCACTGGCTACTCGCCAAAACCGAAGGCTTTCATCTCACCGCCCCGGACGCATCGGTCCAACAGGCCACAATCGACTATGCCCGCCGTCTGGCAGACTTGTGCCATGCCCTCGGAGGCAAAGTCATGGTTTGGGGTAGCCCCCAGCAACGGAGCCTCGAAGACGGCTGGGACTACGACGAAGCATTCGCCCGTGCCGCCGAAGTGCTTCGCCCTGCTGCTGAATATTGTGGCGATCTCGGTCTGACCATCGCAATGGAGCCTCTGGGACGAGCCGAAACCAACTTCCTCAATACCGCCGAAGAGACGATTCGCCTCTGCCAAGCCGTCGATCACCCCGCCTGCCGCTTGCACCTCGATGTGAAGGCGATGAGCGATGAACCCACTCCTATCGGTGACATTATCCGGGCGTCAAAGGACTGGACCGCCCACTTTCATGCCAATGATCCCAATCTCTATGGACCAGGGATGGGTGACGTCGAATACGGCCCGATCGTCGAAGCGCTCCGCGAAACAGATTACCAAGGTTGGGTATCTGTCGAAGTTTTTAAATACGACCCCAGCCCGGAGTCCATTGCTCGCGAAAGCAGGGCCAACCTCCGCCAGTTTTTTGGAGGATAGCAAACCCGCTCTAACTCTTTATCTATTTTATGAAACTCACCGGATTCGCCGACGAAGCCTCCCGCGATCTCAACCTGCAGATCAAAGCCACCCGGGAATTGGGATGGTCCGCCATTTCTGCCCGCATGGTTGGCGATCTCAATATTCACGAACTGCCCGATGACGAATTCAATCGAGTCGCCGACCGCCTTGATGAAGCCGGGATTCATATCCCAGAATTTGGATCACTCATCGCCAACTGGGGCAAAACGATAGCCTCTGACTTCGACATCACTCTGGGTGAAGTCGAGCGCGCTATTCCAAAAATGCAGCGACTCAAAACACCACTCGTTCGAGTGATGTCCTACGCCCAGAATCCCTGGGGCGAGGATCAGCAGGAAGAAGAGCGATTTCGCCGTCTTCGCGAAATCGTGAAACGCTTCGACGATGCTGGTCTCACCGCCATTCATGAGAACTGCATGAACTGGGGCGGCTTTTCCGCAGAACACACGCTACGACTCATCGAAGAAATTCCCGGGCTCAAGTTGGTCTTTGATACTGGCAATCCAGTCTTTCAGCGCGACCGATCGAATCCACAGGCCGGCGGCAGCTTCCCCTGGCAGGATCCCTTCGAATTCTGGGAAAAAGTTCGCGAGCACGTCGTGCACATTCACATCAAGGACTGTCAGAACCCGGTCGGCGACGGGACCGAACCGGTCTACAACATGCCCGGCGAAGGCCTGGCTCGCGTTAAAGACATCCTAACCGATGCCTACAGCCGCGGCTACGACGGCTGGATTGCTATCGAACCTCATGTCGCCACGGTCTTCCACGTTAAGGAAGGCGAGGAGATTGACTGGGATCAGTGTTATCGCAGCTACGTTGAATACGGCCGCCAGCTTGAAGCGCTGATGAGCTAGCCTTTTCTCCATACTTATTCCACATTATGAAATCTCCGATTCTTCTACTGATCTGCACAGTCGCCCTTACCTCCTGTCAGAAAGCCGAAAAGCAGGACTCCCAGTCTCTTTTCAACGGCAAAGATCTGACTGGTTGGACCATGAGCCAAGAAGACAAATTCCTAGTCGAAGATGGCGTCATCAAAGGCACCAATGATGGCGGAAAAGGCGACGTTCTGCTGACCGAGAAGAACGACTACAAAAACTTCATCGTCGAACTCGAATTCAAGCTGGGTGGAGGCAATATCGACTCCGGTGTCTTTCTCCGGGACACCAAAGAACAGATCCAGATCGGCGTATCAGGCAGCCTGAAAAAAGACATGACGGCTCAAGCCTTCATTCCAGGAAAAGGTTATCCGGTTCAGGTCGACGCAGAGAAGTTTCTCAAAAAAGACGGCTGGAACAAACTGAAAATCAAACTGGTCGGCTCCTCATACACCACCTGGCTCAACGGTGAAAAAATCATCGACTACGATTCAGATACGATCAGTAAGGAACCCGGCACTATTGGCCTTCAGGTTCATCCGGGGCGTGAGATGAGCATCTACTTCCGCAATATTTTTGTGATGGAACTTTAGGGCCTATCATCTCGTCCGAATTGCCGGTCAACTACGGTCACCGGAAAGCCGCCCCCAGCAGAATCATGACCTCCACCGCCGAGGTCAAACGGGAGGGTCGCGGTCCCCGTAACCGCTGACCCAAGACTCACATCTAAGGAAATCGAATCCATCTTTCACCGACTCGTGAACGCTTCGCTCGTCGCGACATTCATGATCAGATTGCGGAACCCGCGCTCCGGTTGAAGCGCTCTTTCGGCAATCGCTTCGAGTTCGGAATGATCCCGATAGGTCATGGGGCGACCTGAGGCATACGTCATCAACTTCTCAGTCAACCCCCTCGCGAAGGTCTCCTTGCGATCCAGCAGAACCTGCTTCAACTCAGCCGGGTTGGTGAATTCTTCTCCGGACCTCAAAGCAGCGACCCCGTCGACAGGGCGACCGGGATGGTAAATCGTCTTCTGCTCAGGACGACTCCAGCGCCGACTGCGGAAGTATGTCTCGCGGTAGCCACCGACTGGATCATAGAACTCCAGCGGAAAACCAAAGGGATCGATCTTGGCGTGGCAGTCAGCGCAGGATTCGATCTCACTGTGCTTCGCGAGACGCTCCCTGATCGTAGTCGCTCCCCTTACATCTGGATCCAGCGGCTCCACGTCAGGCGGAGGTGGTGGCGGCGGCGTCCCCAGTATATTTTCCAGCACCCAGATTCCCCGAACTACTGGCGACGTATCAATCCCGTTAGCGCTCAAGGTGAGTATGCTCGCCTGTCCTAACAAACCTCCACGAGGACTTCCTTCAGCCAGCGAGACATGACGAAAGTGGATGCCATCGACATCATCGATACCGTAGTGACGTGCCAAGTCCTGGTTCACAAAGGTGTAATCTGAATCAAGAAAGTCCGTTAGCGGCGCATTTGATTTGATGGCGTTCTTAACAAACTGAAGCGTCTCCGTTTTCATGGCTTCCTCGAGGCCGTAGAGGTAGTATTCCTGAAACTTAAGCGCATCAGCCGGCATCGCTCCCAACTTGTCGAGGCGCAGCCAGCTCGTCGAGAAACCTTCCACCAACGCCTCACTCCGTGGATCCTCCAGCATGCGAAACACCTGCTTGCGGAGCACGTCTGGCTTCACTAGCTCATCTTTTTGGGCGAGGTCGAACAACTGAGGATCCGGCATCGAACTCCAGAGAAAATACGATAGGCGATTAGCCAGCTCCCAGGAAGTCAGCTTCCTGTTCTCGTCACCCTTTTCTTTTAGGTAGAGAAAATCAGGCGACACCAGAACAGCCTTGAGGGCCAGGTAGAACGCCTCCTCTCGACTGCGGCCGGGTTCCTTTTGAGCCCGCTCAGCCAACTGGATGAACGGCTCGTAGTCCCTTGGCCCCACCGGCCGACGAAAGGCCTTCCGAGTGAAACGTTTCACCGCCAGTTCGAGATCCAGTTCTTCAATGTCGAATACTCCGCCAGCAAACTCCCTCTGCGCAGAGGAGTGATAGGTTTTCCGGGTTGGCCCAGTATAAGCAAAGTCGTGCACCCGGACCATCGGCCCCTGCCACACATCCGAAACCATTCGGCCCGGAACCGCGTCCTTACCGATGATGTGCCAGGCGTGAGAACCCTGCTTACCACGGAACTCAATATCCGTGTGATGCTTAGCCAGAATGTCTCGCATCCAGTAGTCGGACGGCCCCGGTCCATTGTCCCAGTTGATCACCGGAATGGCTCCTTCGTCGAGCCAGACAGTCACTTCGAAATCCTTGGTCTCGTGATCCTTGAGATCCCACAAACCGATGCGTTTCCGCGATTTTACGCCGGCAGGCGCAAGCCCTTTTCTCCCATCCGAAATATAGAGACCCAACTGCATCGGCGGCTTCAGATTCGTCGGAATCATTTCTGGATCGTAGGGATGGGTAAGGCGACGAATCGCCTCGGCGGTGATGGAAATACGATAGTAGCCTGCTTCTCCGATCCCACCCCGATTGGCCAGAAGGCGCGGGTAGGTTCCCAGGTCAAACTTGTCACTCAATTGCTTAAATCCGGCGCCGATGTCCAGATACTGATCCGGCGTCGCGATCCGGTACATCCACGGCGTCACGCTAGAGCTTTCCGGATAGCCCCACTCTTGAGGGAGAATTTCAAACGTTCGCGGATTCGGTGTTTCTCCGAAGTGAAACGCCATCCGCAGATATTCATCCGCGGCTTCCAGGTAGGCGTCTAGATGAGCATCGCTCAAATTAAGCGCCTCCCCGATGTTGGTGAATCCGTGGTAGACATCATCCGCTGGAAAGTTGGCCGTGAGGTCTTTCGTCAGCCCATCCATCCCCAGCAGATCGCCCAAAGTATTTCGATACTCGGTTCGGTTGAGGCGGCGCAGGACGGTGTAGTTGGACCGATCTCCTTCTTCAAGAGCGATGAGTGTCTCAGTGAGCCACTGCGTCGTCGCTTTGGCCTCCTCGCTCTTCGGCTGCTTCACGTCTTTCTTATCCGGCGGCATTTCGCCGAGGTTGAGCTGATCGAGCACATCCTGTAGCACGTAGATATTTTCGATATCCCCCACATCAACCATCCACTGGTCACCCTGAAGCATGAAGAACTCATCCAGCACGTAGTCCCCTTTGTCCTCCTCCGGACCGTGGCACTTAACGCAATAGGTCTTGATGAATTGGTGAACGCCCTTGTCGAGCACAACGAGATTCTTCTCGGCCAGAGCATTCACGGTCATCATGACCAGCCCTGCCAACAGCGCCACTGACTTCAGAGGTGAAAGCCTATTCATCATGCCAACTCCATCCCGGTCAGGGTTCCTGAAGAATTGTTAAATTGATCAATCTCGAGCCCGAAGTGTTGCAGCAGGGAGAGATAGAGATTGCACAGCGATAGAGAGGATTTCCCGTCCCTCGCATAGTGTTTGTGCTCGCCATGTTTGAATCCGCCTCCGGCCATCAGAACCGGCAAGTCGCGCAAACTGTGAGAGTTGGCATTACTCATTCCGCTACCGAACAGCGCCATGGTGTTGTCGAGCAGGCTCTGGCCATTCGGCTCTTTCACCTCCTTCAGCTTATCGAGGAATCGTGAGAACTGGGCCGTGTGGAATGTCTCCACGATGGCCAGTTCGTCCATCACTTCCTGCACCTGCCCATGATGAGAAAGGGAGTGGTAACCAGTGCTCACTCCCTCCAATCCACCACCCTCTTTCCCGAGCTCCGTGAATCCCAGAGTGATGACTCGGGTAGAGTCGGTCTGCAACGCCAGAACCATCAAGTCATAGAAGAACGGTGTTTTATCTTTCAACGGAAGTTCATCCACACCCAGGGGAAGCTGAAAGTCCGTCGGCGGCTTTTCGCGACTGAGCCATTGCTCACTCTGTTCGATCCGCCCCTCCAATTCCCTGACGGACGTATAATATTGATCGAGCTTCTCTTTGTCAGACTTGCCCAACCCCCTTTCAAAGGACTTCGACTGCTCCCGAACCAGATCCAGGATCGACTGTTTATCCCGAAGCTCCTGCTCAATTTGGGCGCGCGACTGGGCATTCTCTTTGCGAAAGAGCATGCGGTAGAGGTGTTCGGCTTCATTGATCGTTTGTACTGCGTTTCCGTGTCGCGTCCACGAAATCGTATTTTCCGCGCCATTCTCACAGCCCAACACGAGGGAGGGATAACGCGTCTCCGCTCCGACAAACTGAGCCGCCTTCTGATCAACCGATATATTCGCCTCCGCGTAGCCCTTGGACTGAGTCACTGGAATACCGGAGAGGAGATACTTCGTGCTGTTGTGCCCACCCCCGAGATTGTGATCGAGTCCGGAGAATACCGTAAAGTCCTCGCGATGCGATGCCAGCGGCTCAAGCAGGCGGGTCGCCTCGTAATCCCGCCCCACCTTTTCGGGATGAAAGTATTGCGGCATCAGCCCAAAGAAAATACCGGTAGCCGTGAGCCGCTTCGGCGGCGTGGCATCGGAATCGGCCGCGTTGACCTCGAGCAACGGCAATGCCAACAACGATCCGCCCGCTCCCTGGAGGAAGCGGCGGCGGCCTACGGATTTCATCGGGCGGTTCATCATGCAATTAGTCTTCTAAAAAGGAAGGACGTTCAATGGTCGATTTTGGCAACAAACGTGCCCCACACCCTCCGCTGCCTCCAGATCCCGCATTCCGTATCGGTTTGCTAAAATCTGACAAGGGATCCCTCATATCCGACAACCCCCTCCTGATACGGGTGGCACCGACGAATCGGATATTTATCAGCGAACCCTCTATTCTTCGAATTTCACCGTATGCGGCCAGCCCGACACCTCCGCCTTAATCGGTTTCCGCTCCTCGTTCATGGGGTGAAATTGCAGTTCGATCTCTCGGTTTTTAGTATCGAACAGAATGATCGCATAGCCATTCAACCCGTTACCGGCTCCATACATCGTAACCTTGTTTCCAAATCGATCATGAAAATCGCCGGTGTTTTCGGGGGCGCCGGGGTCACGGTTTTCCCCTGCTTCGAGCGGTTCCCATTTTCGGCTGGCTCTGGAGGAAAATGACGGCAACGAATAGGTCACAGGACCGTCGTCGAACGCCTCCACGCCATGACGCCCCAGCGTTCCTAGATGAACGTCGCCATGGAGCATCACGACCGGCGCATCGCCGATCGCCTTCAAGGCGCGATTTCTTCCAGACTGTGGCCAGGCATTGGAATCGGTATCAGCGGAGGTCGCTGAATACATCGCCACATGCACCCAGGGACTGGAGGACAACACCGCACCGAGACTGCCGGATTGCTTCAGTTCGACCGACCAGTTTTTGAGAAAGGCTTCTTGCTCCTGTCCCAGTAACTGCAGATCCGGGCGATCGAGCAGGGTGCAGTCGTAATCTGGATCCAGTACCACTTCGATTTCAAAATCCGTCTCCCGGGGATTGGGCCACTCAAATCCCTCCGGAGCGATCAGTTCCGTAATGACCTCCGACGGAGCGCTCTTGAACTTCCGGTCTTCAAGGATGGCGAAGTGCACCCCTCCGTATTCCAAGGCAGTGTAATAGGCTAACACCCCGTCACCGTGAGGGCCTGGGTCCACGGGATCGGGCAGGTTGCCCACCTGGGTGAACTCGGCCGCATTGACCCAATCAAGATGCGTCGGGTAGCCGCCAGTCGTGCGATCACCGTTCATCCTTACCCCGCCTCTGCCCCAAAGGTCATTGGCAAAAACATCGTGATCGTCAGTGATCATGACGGTGGGGCGATCCCTCATCAATTCGCGAAATGCCTCACCAAATTTGCGGTATTTATCGAGGTAGTTCTTCATTCCCTTCGGGACTTCCGCCCGAGTCTGCGGCTGGAACATGGGGCTGCCGTAATCGTTCTCGTAAATCTGATCGCCAGAGAAAAAGACCAGATCCGGATCGTGGGCGATCAACTCAGCGATCGCTTCTTTCCACGGCCAAGCGATGTCTTTGTGGCACGACAGACCGGCCAACTTCAAAATTGAGCCCTCCTTCGGTTCCGCACGGAAGATGCCTTCCCAGATCGAATCAGCACAAGTGACCTTGAAGAGCCTTGTTTGGTGCCGGGGCCAGGAGCCGATCTCAAATAAGGCCGTGGCGGTGAGGTGGTCGACAGGCTGAGACTGGGTCGAGGCCCATTCCTCATCAGCACTTTCTCGCAGCCAAAGTGTCACCGTTTCCGGTTCGCCAGCAACGGGAGCGGTGGGGTCCGAGTCCAGGTGAACCAACAGCTTCATTTTACCGAGATGCTGGCAATACTGGCTCCAGAGAATTTCGGAAGCGCCAATCTGAGCAGTCGCAGCCCCCAGGCTGAAAATCAGGGTCAGGATACGAGTGAAATGGATTAGGTTTCTCATGTTATCGGAAAGAAATGTCGATCATCTTGACTGGCAGTTCGATGCTCCACAAAGAATAACTTCATTTATACAGGCAGTAATTCGTTTAGAAAGGGGCGTATTCCCCCATGACTTCGCATTCGCTTCATCGAGGTGGAGAATGATCCAGGCCACCGAGAGCCGGAACTTGTAATTCTGATAGAGTGAAAGCCGCGCATCCACTTCCTTGTCAGCGGGCTAGACGAAAAGCGACTGAACCCGGGTCGATTGATTGGGGCCGGACATTGGATTCTCACCAAGACAGGGTATCTATGGAAGACCCTCAGCAAAATACCTTGAGAAAATTCGATCGCTAGCCAATCAACTCGGGAATCACCTGCCCGCCAAACTGCGAGAGCTGTTTGTATCGCCCCGCGTGATAGTAGGTCAGCTTGTTATCATCGAGCCCTAACAGGTGCAAAATAGTGCAGTGCACATCGCGGATTGGGTGAACGCAATCAACCGCTTCGGCGCCAATCTCGTCAGTCGCTCCGACAATGGAACCCTTCTTCACCCCGCCGCCCGCAAAAAGCATCGTCATGGCATCGACATTGTGACCGCGGCCGAGTGAATAAACACCACCACGTCGCGTGTTGTCCGGGGTCCGGCCAAACTCGCCGCACCAGATCACAAGCGTGTCATCGAGCATGCCGCGACGCTTGAGGTCTTTGATCAAAGCGGCCATGCCCTTGTCGACCGCCCCAATCCGGGACGAGTGACCGCGCTCAAGGTAGTCGTGACTGTCCCAGCCTCCGGTGAAAATTTGGACAAAGCGTGTCCCCTTCTCGACGAGTCGTCGAGCCATGAGGCACTGACGGCCGAAGCCCTCCGTGTCTTTATGGTCGAGACCATACATGTCTTTGATGTGTTGCGGTTCGCTCTCGATATCGACTACCCCCGGCACCTCCATCTGCATACGGTAGGCCAGTTCGTAATTTTCCATCCGTGCTGTCAGCGCATCGTGCTGCGGGTGCTCGCCAGCATGTTTCTGATTGAGGAAGGCAAGCTCATCAAGCGCGCGGCGCTGATGTTCACGCGTTTTGAACGACTGCGAATCCAGGTCGAGAATCGGCGATCCCTGGGGCCGAAGTCGAGTCCCCTGATAATGAGCAGGGAGAAAGCCATTGTTCCAGTTGGTGGACCCTCCCTGAGGGAGAGCCAACTCGGTCATGACGACATAGCCGGGGAGGTTCTGGTTCACCGATCCCAAGCCGTAGTTTACCCAGGAACCCAGAGCCGGATCGGCACCGAGACGGCTTCCGGTATTCATGTGGAATAGCGCTTCGGGATGGTTCAGCGATTCCGCCTGACAACCGCGATAGTTACACAGCTCGTCAGCCACTTCGGGATCTGCCATGTGGACCCACTGATCAGACATATCGAGCCCGGCATTGCCCACCTTGCGTGATCCGAAAGGACTGCCGACGTAAAATCGAAATCCATTTCCCAGTCCAGCGGTCCGCTTGGATTCCTCCTTGTGAAGCGCGTTGAGCTTTGGCTTCGGGTCAAAGGTATCGACCTGACTCGGTCCCCCTTCCATGAAAAGCATGATCACATTCTTCGCCTTCGGCGTGTGCATCGGCTTCTTCACCGCCAGGGGTCCCGCTTTGAGCCCGGCAGCATAAGAGTCAGTCGCCAACATATCGGTCATGGCGACTCCGCCAAGCGATGCGCCAAGTCCGTAGATGAATTCACGGCGTGACGTAGCCGTCGAGATAGGTCGTGAGCAAATTTTATGATTCATGATTGGGGGATTGAATTTTGAATGTTGGATCTTTAACCGCTGATGAGCGCTCATTGACGCTGATGTTCTTTTGGCAGGGATTGATTGAGAAATTCCTGAATGATGAAGCGCTTCCATTCGACAGCCTCCGTCGGACCGAAGTTGACGAGATAGCCGATGGGTTTTCGGGTGATACGCAGGTAATTCATCAGCTGCGCTTCATGTTCGGAAAGCAATTTTGAAACCGCTTTGAGTTCGACGATGATATCTGAATAGACGATGAGGTCAGGGATGTAGGTCTTCTCCAGCTTTTCACCTCGATAGAATACAGGAAGAGAAACTTGAGCCTCAAACGGAATCGAATTTGAGCCGAGTTCCAGCTCAATACACTCCTGATAAATCTCTTCGCTCAAGCCACCACCCATCTCATTGTGAACTGCGAAAGCAGCACCCATGAGCGAGAAACCCTCATCAGAATAT